>NZ_BQXM01000043.1 GCF_022836495.1 Desulforhabdus sp. TSK | reverse complement strand
CTCCCTGTTATCCAGCACTAATTGTACGGTATCAGCGAACCAGATCTTGCCAGCAAAGAACTGGACGGTGGTGCTCATCGAGAGGCCACTTCTTCTTACAGTTCGTAAAAAACGGGGAATGCGCCCTAAAGATACGACTTTCGAACCAGCACCGGCTCCATGTGATGAAAATCTTCAATCTCTCCACTGAGCTGCTTCCTGACACTGCGGCCATCTTCATAAGGATCGTCGGCTGTCCAGCTCTTCTGCCTTTCCACGCACCATCCCATGGCCTCCATGACGTGGCCGGGACGATCCCGGTACTGCTCCCAGGTTTTTCCAGGAAAATTATAATCCGATGCTTCGGGCAACCCCCACTGGATCTGATCGCTTCCGTCCAGGCGCTTTCCCGATGTGACCCGCACCGCCTGGAGCTCGGGCATGGGGGAGACCAGATAAATCGTGCCTTTCGTGGCGTCACTGAGGCAAAACAAAATAGTTTCGATCATATCCTTGCAGGTCTTTTCAAGGATATTCTTGTTGATGATCATGTTGACCTTTTCCCTTCGGCGACGATACTTGAGGTAATTCACTCCCGCCACACCTATGTATCCCGAAAGTCTGCAAGGGTCAACTCGCTTTTGGATGCCTCTCACGCCCTGCCGTAAAGCGCGCTCATCTCCCCGAGACGCACGGCCTGATCCTCGGTCATCTGCCCGGAAGTCAAGCGCCATTCCCAGTTTCCGTAAGTTACTGAAGGAAGGTTCATCCTCGCGGCTTCCCCCAATCCCAGAACATCCTGCATGGGGATAATGGCCGTGTGGGCCACAGAGCGCATGGCAAGACGCACCATTTCCCAGTGAACATCCTCCTCCGATACGACCTTACCGATATAATTAAAGAAACGTTCTTTTTCCCTTTCCCCGAGCTCCCTGCTGAACCACCCCCGAGTGGTGTTGTTGTCGTGGGTACCGGTGTAAACAATGCCGTGGGGGGTGTGATTGTGGGGCGCATAGGCATTGACCGGCAAGTCCTCTCCAAAGGCGAACTGGAGGAGCTTCATCCCGGGGAAGTCATAGGCGGCCATGACTTCCCGCACATCTGAGGTGATGATTCCCAGATCTTCCGCGATAATGGGCAGAAAAGCAAAACGCCTCAGAAGGGTATCGAAGAAGTCGCGAACTGGAACGGGGACCCATTGGCCATTGACGGCCGTCTTTTCACCGTGAGGGATTTCCCAGTATTGCACAAAGCCCCTGAAATGATCCAACCGGATCATATCGAACAGGCGGGCATTGTGCTCGATCCGTTTCACCCACCACGCGTAGCGTGTCTCCCTGAGCCGGTCCCAGTCATAAACCGGGTTGCCCCAAAGCTGGCCCGTGTCGCTGAAATAGTCCGGGGGAACGCCGGCAACAAAACAGGGCTTCTTTTCACCGTCGAGCTTGAACAAATCGGGATGAGACCAGACATCGGCACTGTCATAACTCGTATAGATGGGCATATCCCCGATGATCTGAATTCCCTTCTCATTGCAATACTTCTTCAGTGCAAACCACTGCCTGAAAAATAAATACTGGTAAAATTTCTCCTGAAGGATCCGATCGGCCAGCCTCAGCCGCCAATGGGCCAGAGCCCCCTCCTCCCTGTCCCTCAACTCCGGCGGCCACTCGTTCCAGGCCACTCCCCTGGATTCTTCCTTCAGGGAGGTAAAAAGAGCGAAGCTATCCAGCCAGGACCCGTTTTCAATACAGAACCGGTCGAATTCATGACTCCCCAGTCCACTGTCCCTGAAATTTTCGAAAGCCGCGCGCAAGAGACGATGCTTGTGCTCCGCAGCGGGTTGATACTCCACTCGATCCTCCCGGAATGCCGGCCGATTCTCCAAAGCATCCGGTGGGAGCCATCCTTCCTCCACCAACTGCTCCGGACTGATGAAGAGAGGATTCCCCGCAAACACGGAACAGCTGCTGTAAGGGGAGTTGCCATAAATCATGGCGGAAGGATTGAGAGGCAGCACCTGCCAGATGCTCTGCCGCGACGCCTCCAGAAAATCGGCAAACGTGTAGGCCTCGCAGCCCAGATCCCCTATACCGAAAGCAGAAGGAAGGGAGGTAATGTGAAGCAAGATTCCGCTCCGTCTTGTTGTCATGTTTCATCCTCGGCGTGTTCCCGACCCTAAGGAAATCTATACTCGATGAGGTGCAAAACTTTCCATTTGATGGCTCCATGCTCTTTGTAGGAGCGGCATCCTGCCGCGACGGTGAACCTGTCGCGGCAGGATGCCGCTCCTACAAAAATGGAGTTTTCAATTTCTAATGCGTAGCCTTCGTCCCCTCGCTCTTGAGGAGCACGACTCCCAGAGGAGGAAGGACGAGCGTAACGGATTGATCTCTGCCATGGCAGGGAAGCGAAAAGGCTTCGACTCCCCCCAGGTTTCCCATGCCGCTCCCTCCATAGGCCTCCGCATCACTGTTCAACAACTCATGCCACATGCCGCCGCGGGGCACCCCTACCCGGTACACTGTGCGGGGTACGGGAGTAAAATTGGCCGCCACCAGGATGATATCCCCGGACGCCCTGTCCTTTCGAATGAAACTGATGATGCTGGAATCGGCGTCATGAAAGTCGATCCACTCAAAGCCATCGTAGCTGAAATCCAAGGCGTGCAGCGCCGGCTCATTCCTGTAAGCACGATTGAGATCCTGGACCCAGCGCTGCATCCCCACATGAGGCGGCAGATCCAGGAGATTCCAGTCGAGGCTTTTCTCGTGATACCATTCATCCCACTGGCCGAATTCGCCCCCCATGAAAAGGAGCTTCTTTCCTGGATGGCTGTACATGTACCCGAACAGCAACCGCAGATTGGCAAACTTTTGCCAGTCGTCGCCGGGCATTTTTCGTAAAAGAGACCCCTTCCCATAAACGACCTCATCGTGTGAGAGAGGGAGAATGAAATTTTCGAAGAACGCATACCAGATGCTGAAGGTCAGCTGATTGTGGTGGAATTTACGGAATACGGGATCCTGGGAAAAGTAGCTCAACGTGTCGTGCATCCAGCCCATGTTCCACTTCATGCCGAAGCCGAGCCCTCCCAGATACGCCGGACGGGAAACCATGGGCCAGGCGGTGGATTCTTCAGCGATCGTCTGCACATCGGGATGATGCTCGTAAAGCACTTCATTGAGCCTTCGAATGAAGGAAATGGCATCCAGATTCTCTTTGCCGCCGTATGCGTTGGGAAGCCATTCTCCCTCGGTGCGGGCGTAATCCAGGTAGAGCATGGACGCAACGGCATCCACTCTGAGGCCGTCGGCCCTGTATCTATCGAGCCAGAAGAGAGCACTGCTGATGAGGAACGAGCGGACTTCATAGCGGCCATGATTGAAAATATAGCTGTTCCATTCCGGGTGGTACCCCTTCTTGGGATCGGCATGCTCATAAAGATAAGTCCCGTCGAAATAGGACAATCCGTGCTCGTCGCTGGGAAAATGCGAAGGCACCCAGTCGAGCACCACACCGATGTCGTTTTGATGGAGCCGATCGATGAGATACATCAAATCCTGCGGGGTCCCATACCGGGACGTCGGCGCGAAATAGCCCACCGTTTGATAGCCCCACGATCCATAAAAAGGATGTTCCATGACGGGCAGGAGCTCCACATGGGTAAACCCCATGTCCTTGACATAGGCCACCAGGTGGTCGGCCATTTCCCGGTAGGACAGGGAGCGGTCCCCCTCTTCAGGCACGCGCCTCCAGGAGCCCAGGTGCACTTCATAAACGGAATGGGGCGCGTTGAGGGCATTGGCGGCAGCGCGCTTTTTCATCCAAGCGTCGTCACCCCATTCGTACTGAATATCCCACACAATGGAGGCCGTTTTGGGCGGGGTTTCCCAGTGGAATGCAAAGGGGTCCCCCTTGTCCACCCGATATCCATTTTCCCTGGATCGGATGTGATACTTGTAAATCGTGCCGTTTCCAAGACCTGGAATGAACCCCTCCCAGATCCCCGAACCGTCGCTCCGCACCTGCAGAGAATGTGAATCTCTGTCCCATCCGTTGAAATCGCCTATCACCGACACAGCTTCCGCATTGGGGGCCCACAAGGCAAAATGCGTTCCCTCCGCCCCGTCCACCTTCACGAGGTGGGCTCCCATCTTCTCGAAAAGCTTGAAATGATTCCCTTCCTTGAACAGGTAGATATCGTGCTCGGTCAGGAGACTTCCTTTATAGAGAACCTTGTTCTCAGGCATCATGATCCTTCCCTTTCAGGCAATTCACAGAAGTCTTTCCAGGCGCCCTCGGCTGGCAGCCGCAGACTCCGTGCTTTCATTCGTTTTTAACGCACATCCCCAGGAAGCATTTTCTTTTAAAGATCATAGCAGGTCTGAAAAAGTTTGGTATGAAATTGCACATTACTTTCCGTCTGACCCTTTCAGGGGCAGACTTGAGTGGACCGCTGCCGTTTGGCTGCGTCCCGCGGGAGATTTCAACACACCGGGTATTTCCCTGAGGCCAAATCGAGGCAGAACGTCCCCATCTGCTCCAACTCCCCTGCAATGACATCACGAACGGCGGAGGCGATTTCCCGGAACTTCCTGCCCGGCTTCAGCTTCAAGTGGGCGGTGGCGATGACGGGCCGGTTGATGGGCATGCCGATACGGCTCAACAACAGTGTATGCACCTCCTTGATGCCTTCCACGGACTCGTAGATCTCCCGGGCCATTTTGTGGGCGAGTACATTGTATATTTTCCCCACGTGAGAGACAGGATTTTTGCCGGCTGCCGCCTCCGTTCCCAAGGGACGCGTCAGGGAAATGAGTCCGTTCACCCGGTTGCCGCGCCCCACCTGGCCGGAATCGGCATCCTCCGCTGAAGTCCCCAGCTCGCTCAGATAAACACCGCCGAGGCCTCTCCCTTCCTGATCCAAGTGGTTGTAATAGAGGGCATAATCCTTCAATCTCAGATCGTCGCAATTTTCCAGAAACGATTGCATCTCCTTGTAAATTCTGGCTTTTCTCTGGAAATAAGCCCCTTCGGAAAGAACGTACCGCGCTATGAGAGGCATTGCCACGGTCAGCTGCAGCCCTTTCCCCCTTCTCAGTCCCATGACCTTGACATCTTCCCCGGTTTCAGCAAATTCGCTTTTAAAGTCTTCGGAATTGAGATAGTTTTCCAGCCTCATAACAACCCATTCCAGGCGGGAAAGCGGATAAAAACCCACTGCCGCCGAAGTGTCATTGGCTCCTTTAATTTCCCCCGGCCGGGAAAAGATATCCGTGAGCTCTTCCGACCCTTCAGCCAGCAGCACCTTATATTTGAGGTGCTTTTCTGGATCCACAAAGCGCAGGTTTTTCCCGATCCACTGCTTGGCGGCGTCCACAGCGATATCTTTGACGGGAATGGCCTTGCCCCCTGCCTTAAAAGTCGCACGGTCTCCAATGATCAAAGTCATGGGATGGACCACCCGGCCCCCTCCAAACCTCTGTGCCGTCTTCCCCGCAGCAAGCATTCCCTTGTCGATGTTGTGATGCAAAATGGTGCCGCATTCCTTCAAATATTCCTGCGAGAGCGCAATGGATATGGATTCCATGATGGAATCGCAAATGGTGTCGGGGTGGCCTTTCCCTTTTCGTTCCACAACCTCTACGCTCTGCTCGCCGGCAGATAAGCCCTTGTAAGACTCGACCACGATCATGGTGTCTCTCCTTTTTGCAGGCTCGATTCCCTCTGTCTTTAGATCAGCACTCTTGCGTGAGGAGCCCCGGCAGGCCCCTCGGGGATGGAATAAGTCAAGTATCTAAGAATACTACAAGATATTTACACCTTTCCCACACCCTCTGTCAATTTTAAGTCCACATCCCGGCAAGAAAAATGATAGAGTGGCGGCGACAGAAAGAGAAAGGCATGCATGGAAACCATTTCGGACAGAAAACGGATCTTTTCGTGGGCATTCTACGACTGGGCCAACTCCGCCTTCGCCACAACAGTCATGGCGGGTTTTTTCCCTCTTTTCTTCAAACAGTACTGGAGCGCAGGGACCGCCGCGACAGTCAGCACCTTCCAGTTGGGTGCAGCCAATTCAACCGCAAGCATCATCGTCGCTTTCCTGGCTCCCATTCTGGGAGCAATCGCCGACCAAGGCAGTGTCCGCAAGAAATTCCTGCTCTACTTCGCCGCCATGGGCATTGTCATGACCGGCGCCCTCCCCTTCGTGGCCAGGGGAAACTGGGAAGCGGCCATTGCCTTGTACATATTTGCCACAATCGGCTTCTCGGGTGGAAATATCTTTTATGACGCCCTGATCGTCAATGTCGCTCCGAAGGAGCAGATGGATTCCGTCTCGGCCCTTGGCTTTGCCTTGGGATATCTTGGCGGAGGGCTGCTGTTCGCTCTCAACATCACCATGACCCTCACCCCTCGGACCTTTGGGTTGAACGATGCGAGCGAGGCGGTGCGTCTCTCTTTCATCTCCGTGGCCGTTTGGTGGGCCATCTTCTCCATTCCCCTGCTGGTTTTCGTCCCGGAGCCGAAAAACAACACCCCCGGCCCCCGGCGAAATCCAGTGTCGGCCGGTTTTCAGCAGCTGAAAACGACTTTCAAAAAGGTGCGCCGACTGCGTGTCGTATGCCTGTTTCTCCTGGGCTACTGGCTTTATATCGACGGTCTGGACACCATTGTCCGCATGGCAGTGGACTATGGCATGTCCCTGGGCTTTGCCTCCAAGGACCTCATCACGGCTCTTCTCATCACACAGTTCGTGGGATTCCCCGCAGCCATGGCATTCGGCTGGATCGGAGAAAAACTGGGCGCCAAAACGGGAATTTTTATGGGGATCACCGTCTACCTCGGAGTGACCCTCTGGGGATTTTTCATGCAGGAAGCATGGGAATTTTACCTGATTGCAGCCGTCATCGGTCTGGTCCAGGGAGGAGTCCAATCTTTGAGTCGCTCCTTTTACACACGTATCATTCCCAAAAACCAGTCTGCCGAGTTCTTCGGCTTTTACAATCTTCTGGGCAAATTTGCCGCCGTCATTGGTCCCCTCCTCATGGGATGGGTGGGGGTACTGACGGGAAATGCCCGCTATTCCATTCTTTCCATCAGCATCCTTTTCCTGTGCGGCGGGGCACTCCTCGCGTTCGTCAACGAGGACGAAGGCCGTCGCCTCGCGGAGCAACTGGAACGTAGATCCTTTGACAGTTGCACCGGACATCCTTAACATTTCAGCAGTGTTGCAATACGATGGAATCGATTCCCATCTTTGATCCGATGCACTTTTCCAGCAAAAAGTGAAGCGAGTGCGTTGCCCGACCCAACGGCAAAACGTCTCTTTCGATGGATGACCGGACACACTGGTTGCAACAGGCATGGGGCCTTCCAATCGGTGTGCTCTCTCAAAAAAGGAGGAAGATGATCATGAACCGAAAGCTGGCCAGTTTACTCCTCGCGGTGGTCCTCTTGATGCCCAGCCTCGCCGGCGCCGTAACGGACGAGGACTTCAAAGTGGCGACCACTCAAAATCTCATCAACCTGTGTACGGCTTCAGCCGGCGATCCCCGGCAGAAAGAAGCCATCCACTTTTGCCACGGCTACCTGGTGGGAGCCTTCCACTACCATACGGCAGAAAATGCAGGGCCCGAAGGGAAACAGCTCTTATGCCCCCCAGATCCCGAGCCGACACGAAATCAGACCATAGCCATGTTCCTGGAATGGGCCAAGGCGAATCCCCAATACATGGGAGAACCTGCTGTGGACAGTGAATTTCGTTTCCTGATGGAAAAATGGCCCTGCAAACCCTGATTCTGCGCATAGAAAGGAGTAAGCCATGATGAAGATCGTGATGACATGTGTATTGGTGCTCACCCTCGCCCTCGGCGGATGCGCAGGAATGTCCGACACCCAGCAGAGGACTCTGAGTGGAGGAGCGATGGGTGCCGCAGGTGGGGCCGTAATTGGAGCCATCGCGGGGGATGCGGGCATGGGGGCCGTCATCGGCGGTGCTGCAGGGCTCACGGGCGGCTACCTGTATGGAAAGCATAAAGAAGCCGAAGAGAATGCCTATCAGCAGGGCTACCAGCAGGGCAAGCGCAGCAAGTAGCTCCTCGAATGAAATTTCTCCTTTGGCTCGTACGATAAAAATTCCCCCTTCGGAAGAAGGGGGAATTTATTCCTGGAAGACCGCCAATCATGAAAACAGACACCCGCCCCAAGATACTGCCGGAAGATTCTCACAACCAGACACTGGTCTCCAATGTTTTCCCACACGGCTGGGAAAATCCAAAGCCGGGGAGTGCCCATGAAGTTGATCCAGGGGATACTGCGCCACGGTGCCTTGAGCACAACGGAACGCTACGTGAAGAGGCTTTCGGAGGATCTGAGAGGGACGGTTGAGTTGCTCAGTTCGGATGCGTCAAAAATAAATTCCCACCCAAAAGAAAAAGGGTCTGCGTGACACTTCCGCAAACCCTTGCTGTATTTGGCGTCCCCAACCGGATTTGAACCGGTGTTGCCGGCGTGAAAGGCCGGTGTCCTGGACCGGGCTAGACGATGGGGACCTCAAAAGTGAGGATGCTTTTATCGAAAGCTTCCCCACTTGTCAAGTCTTTTGTTTGGTGGGCCGTGCTGGATTCGAACCGGCGACTCTCTGCTTAAAAGGCAGATACTCTACCTGCTGAGTTAACGGCCCAAAATGTGATCACCACCCAAACAGAAGCTCGCTTTTAGCATGGTCCCCTGGGAGTGTCAAGGAGTAAATCTTCACTTTTGGAAGCTGGGAGATTCACGCCCTCGAAGCGCGACATGCCCACTCAGCAGCCTCCTTGACTTCATTTCAATCATACAATAGCTTAACCTGCACCTGAGGAGAGGATTTCCTCCGCCCTTCGGTACGACTGACGCACCTTTCAAGGCCCAGCGTCGGAATGAGGCATTCAGCACGGCTTTTTCCATTTATACCTATTGAGGATGAAAAGCCTCGTTTTTGTAGGAGCGGCTTCCAGCCGCGACGTGAGTCGGTCGCGGCTGGAAGCCGCTCCTACAAAGAGCATGGAGCGACCTGAAAATGTAACTTCTTAACCAAAACGAGTATAGCAAAGGAGGATTTCCACATGAAAAAAGTTGCACTCGGTCCACAGACTCTGCTCTACCCCCTGCCTGCCTTTCTGATCGGCTCCAACGTCGACGGAAGGCCCAATTTCATGACGGCGGCCTGGAGCGGCATCGCCAACAGCAATCCCCCCATGGTGAGCGTCGCCCTGCAGCACCACCGCTACACCCTCAAGGGAATCAAGGAATGCGGCACATTTTCCATCAATGTTCCCTCTGCCGACCTGGTCAAAGAAACAGATTACTGCGGCATCGTTTCCGGCACCAAGGAAGACAAGACGACCCAGTGCAAGTTCCAGGTCTTTTACGGGAAGCTCAAAGACGCTCCTCTCATCCAGCAGTGCCCTTTGAACCTGGAATGCAAAGTCGTCCACATCCTCAACCTTGGAAGCCATGCCTTCCTCATCGGCCAGATCGAAGAGGTCCATGCCTCGGAAGCGTGTCTCACCGACGGCCAGCCGGATGTCCAAAAGATCGATCCCATCGTCTTCTGCCCCGGCTCGAAAAAGACCTATCATAACCTCGGGAAGGAACTGGCGGCAGCCTTCAGCGCAGGGATGGAAATCAAGAAAACCTGACGGACTGCTGGAATGCCTCTTCAGCCCTCGAATTTTTCTCCCACCGCAAGACCTTCCAGGGCGCTCCGATCCAGCAGGTGGATCCTGCGCCCTTCCACCTGGATGTACTCCTGCTGGCTCATTTTGGCGAAAATGCGGGACAGGGTTTCCGGGATGGTCCCCAGGAGGCTTGCCAGCTGCCCTTTGGTGATGTCCAGGTCGAAGTTGTCCGAGGATTTATTCCGGTCGCTCAAATACAGGAGGTACGCCGCCAGCCTTCCGGGAACTTCCTTGAGGGACAGATCTTCGATGAGGTGCGTGAAACGCCGCAACCGGTGGGCAAGGATGGCCAGCATGTTGGTCGCCAGGGAGGGTTCCTTCCGCAGCAGTTCCATGAAAGCCTGCCTCGGGAAAAAAAGGAGTCGCGAAGCTTCCAGCGTCACCGCATGGGCCGGGTACTTGCCCCCCGCAAAGACGGGTACTTCTCCAAAGAAATCTCCCTTTCCGAAAATATGGAGGATCTGTTCTTTGCCCTCCAATGACAGCTTGAAGATCTTCACCTTTCCCGAAAGGATGACATAAAACCCGGTGGCCTCCGATCCCTCCGAAAAGAGCATTTTCCCCTTTTTGCATTCCTGATCCACACAAATATCGACCAAGGCACGGAGCTGTACGTCCGGCAGTCCCTGGAAAAGGGGGATTTCAGCTACGTGTTTTACCAGCTCCATGTACACCTCTCCTTCTCGGTCAAAAATTTCGCATCCCATTGACTCAAGTCAAAGCCCGGAAAACCCGGATGGCTTATGTTTACCCACACGAAGGCGGAACAACAAAAGGTTATAATAATTTCGGGAATGCCTCAATGAACTTTGTGCAAGAAAATACGGCTACATCAGGCAAATCGAGGCCTCCCGTGGAAAAAATGGGATTCCTTGACTTGAATCAAGGTCCTTTTGAGAAAGCCCCCCTAGAATACGCTCAAGAGTAAAGCGAACGTTCAAAGGGTGATTAAAATTTTCACTTAACTAATGACAAATAGAGAGGAACAATACCATGTTTTGTTATCAATGTGAGCAGGCGGCAAAGGGCGAAGGATGCACCAAGATCGGCGTATGTGGCAAGCAACCCGAAGTAGCGGCTCTGCAGGACCTTCTGGTTTACGCTCTGAGAGGCCTTTCCCTCGTTGCGGTAGAAGGCCGCAAAGTGGGCGTGGAAGACCATGAAGCCGACGTATTCACCTGCGAAGCCCTTTTCTCCACCCTGACGAACGTCAACTTCGACGGCGAGAGCCTCGTCAAACTGATCGGACGCACCGTTCAGAAGCGGGATGCCCTGAAGGGCAAGGTGAAGGCCGCCGGCGGCAAAGGTGACTTCCCCCAGGACGCTGCGGTTTTTCAGCCGGCCGCGAACATGGAGGGACTCCTGGCTCAGGCTGAGAAGGTCGGCCTCAAATCGGACCCCACCATTGACGCCGATATCCTCTCCCTGCAGCACATTTTGCTTTTCGGCTTGAAGGGCGTTGCAGCCTATGCCGATCACGCACAGATCCTCGGGCAGGAGGACAATACGGTCTACGCTTTCCTGCAGGAAGGGCTCGCAGCCCCTTTGAACAAGGACCTGGGCCTCAATGACTGGATCGGCCTCGTGCTCAAGTGCGGTGAAGTGAACCTGAGGACCATGGAGCTCCTGGATTTCGGCAATACCGGTACCTACGGCCACCCGGTGCCCACCAAGGTCCCCCTGGGCCACAAGAAAGGCAAAGCGATCCTCGTCTCCGGCCATGATCTGAAAGATCTGGCGGAGCTGCTGAAGCAGACCGAGGGCAAAGGGATCTTCATCTATACGCACGGTGAAATGCTTCCCACCCACGGCTATCCGGAATTGAAGAAGTATCCCCATTTTTATGGACATTACGGAACGGCGTGGCAGAACCAGCAGAAAGAGTTCGCTCAGTTCCCCGGGGCGATCCTCATGACCACCAACTGCATTCAAAAGCCGCAGGAATCCTACATGCCCAACATCTTCACCACCGGACTGGTGGAATGGCCGGGGGTTCCCCATGTCACCTACAAGGATTTTTCGCCCGTCATCGACCGCGCCCTGGCGCTTCCCGGTTTCCAGGAGGATGCCCCCGGCAAGGAAGTCATGGTAGGATTCGGTCGAAACACTATCCTGGGTGTGGCGGACAAGGTCATCGAAGCCGTCAAGAACAAGGACATCCGGCACTTCTTCCTGGTGGCCGGCTGCGACGGCGCCAAGCCGGGCCGCAACTACTACACGGAATTTGTGGAAAAAATCCCCAAGGACTGTGTGGTTTTGACTCTGGCCTGCGGGAAGTTCCGTTTCTTCGATAAGGACCTCGGCACCATCGGCGGTCTGCCCCGCCTTCTGGATGTCGGACAGTGCAACGATGCCTACTCCGCCATCCAGGTGGCCGTGGCTCTCTCCAAGGCCTTCAACGTGGGAGTGAATGAACTGCCCCTTTCCATGATCCTTTCCTGGTATGAACAAAAGGCCGTGGCCATCCTGTTGACACTGCTCTACCTGGGGATCAAGGATATTCGCCTGGGGCCGTCTCTCCCCGCATTCGTAACCCCCAACGTGCTGGATGTCCTGGTGAAGAATTTCGACATCAAACCCATCTCCACGGTGGACCAGGATCTCAAGACCATTCTGGGCTGATTCCGTATGAGTGGGGACAGCATGAACATGTGACATTGAATTGAAAGTATGACGGGTGGGGCCTGCGGGCCCCACCCGGACGCAGACAGCGTAAGCCGGCAGAAACTGGGCGGTGATGAGGAGAAAAAGAGATGAAATGTCCTGGACAAGATAGCCGTTACTGGGAACCGGGAGCCATTTTTGAGGCGGAATGCCCCCAGTGTGGCCACGCAGTGGAATTTTTCAAAGACGAAGCCACCCGCAAGTGCAGAAACTGCGGACACAAATTCGCGAACCCAAAAATGGATTTCGGATGTGCTTCCTACTGTAAATTTGCAGCCCAATGCCTCGGGAACCTGCCCCCCGAACTGCTCGCCCAGCGGGAGAATCTCCTCAAAGATCGCGTGGCATTGGAGATGAAACGTTATTTCAAGCAGGACTTCAAGCGTATCGGCCACGCCGGCAAGGTGGCTCAATATGCCGAGCGCATTGTGAAGGAAGAGCAGGGTGAGCCCGCCGTGGTGCTCACCGCAGCTTACCTGCATGACATCGGCATCAAGGAAGCCGAGCGCAAATACAACAGCACCGCCGCACGCTACCAGGAAGAAGAGGGCCCTCCCATCGCCCGCGACATTCTGACGCGTTTGGAGGCACGGGAAGATTTGACGGAAGAGGTATGCGACATCGTGGGACATCACCATCATCCCAGGGACACGGAAACGACCAATTTCAAATGCCTTTACGATGCGGACCTCATTGTCAACCTCCTGGAAAGCCACAACGAAGCGCCCATGGCCCCTGAGCGCCTGACCCAGGTGATCGAGAAAAGTTTCCTGACGGAAACGGGCAAGAAGATCGCCCGAGAGGTCCTCTCGAAATAATGGACACAGAATATCCACGGGGAGTTAGAGAATGAAGATCATAAGAAAAATCATAGAGATAAATGAAGAACGCTGCGACGGTTGCGGACAATGTGTGCTTGCCTGTGCGGAGGGAGCCATTGAGATCATCGACGGCAAGGCGAAAATCGTCAAGGATTCCTACTGTGACGGACTGGGCGCCTGCCTGGGAGAGTGTCCCCAGGGAGCTCTGAAGATCATTGAACGTGAAGCCGAAGACTTCGATCCCGAAGCGGTGGAGCATTACCTGGCACAAAAAGAAAAACAGCAGCAGGCTGCAAAACCATCCCTGGCGTGTGGGTGTCCGTCGAGCCAGATCCAGACCTTCAACGTCTCCTGCCAGGACGTCAACCGCCCCAGGTTTCAGGAAGAAACCTCGTCGGCCCTTTCCCACTGGCCGGTACAGGTCCGACTCGTGCCCCCCACTGCCCCATTTCTGCAGGGGGCCGATCTCCTGGTTGTCGCGGATTGTACTCCTGTGGCCTACCCAAACTTTCATCGCGACTTCCTCCAGGGGAAAGCCGTCATGCTGGGTTGCCCGAAATTCGATAATGCAGAGGAATACATCAAGAGATTCGCGGAAATCTTCCGTGTCGCCAACATCCAAAGCGTCACCGTCGTCGAAATGGAGGTCCCCTGCTGCTCCGCTCTCCCCGCCATCGTTCGGAAGGGGATGGAAGCGGCCGGTAAGGAAATTCCCATAAAGGAGGTTGTCATCAGCGTGCGGGGGGAAATCCTGCACAAGGAGCAAAAAGTCGCCTGAGGGCGAAAAGCTCCCCCGCCACCCACCTCTTTCACGAGCATCCTTCAAAAGCCAGAGTGCGGGACGGAGTCCAGGCAAGGCATCTGTCCCGCGCTTTTTTGTCCGCCGTCCCGTTCCCAACCGATCCACGGGGCATTCCCCTCCCCCGGCAGCCGAACACTCACCAGAATTTCATCCTTGCAAAAACCCTGCAGGCCATTATTATTGGCTTGAACTGATCAATCAAACTTTCTCCTCACTTACAGTGATCGCATGCAGAAATTGCCTTTTTCCATATTCATTCGAGAGCTCGCACGATTGCTGCTCATGGTGATCGTAGTGCTCACCGTGCATGCCTGCGGAGGCAAAACCTATTATGCTCCCCCGCCTCCCGAAGATTCTTATTCTCCCACTCACTCACGCAAACCGCCCATGAGCACCTACCCATCGAGGCCGTCCTCCCCTTCGGCCGGGATTCCCTCTGCAGCGCCCCGGGCGCCTGCCCCCTCTTCACCCGGCTATGTTCCCAAAAGCTCCTCAGGGGTGTGTGTGGTGGAGAGACCTCTCACCAGCCTGGATTCCCGTAAAACGGTAGTCCATGAGGTGGGTCCCCTGGAAACCATCTGGCGCATTTCAAGAATGTATGGCGTTTCAGAGGAATCCATTTACCAGGCCAACCACCTGAAGCCCTCTGATTCCATCAGCATTGGGCAAAAGCTGACCATTCCCGGTGCCAAAGTCATGCGGCATGTCATTTCCCTCTACCCCAGTTCGAAGTGGAAATACATCATCCTCCATCACACTGCCACAGACATCGGCAAGGCCTCACTCATCGATCGAAACCATCAGGATCGGGGCTTCTGGAACGGGCTGGGTTATCATTTTCTCATCGACAACGGAAGCCTGGGAAAGGGAGACGGTCAAATCGAGGTCGCTCCCCGCTGGATCAAGCAGCAGCGTGGCGCCCATTGCAAGGCGAACGGTATGAATGAAGGTGGGATCGGCATCGCCCTGGTGGGCAATTTCACCCAGGACTGTCCAACCCCCGCTCAACTGGATTCCCTGGCTTACCTCCTCCAAACGCTTTGCACGTATTACAAGATACCCGCCTGCAACGTGAAGGGCCACAGAGATGTGGACGGCGCCAACACCCAGTGCCCTGGGGCTCGATTCCCCTGGTCGAACGTTCGCCAATGTCTTTCCGCTTTTTGAGGGATTTTTGCCGGCTCGTTCTGACCAATGTCCTTCAGATCTTTCGATTCGATGCTCCTACAACAAACAAAGCCTTGAAACCTCAAGACGTTGAGACAGCCGGTAGGAGATCCATTGCGGTCTTGACCTGGAATTGAATTTCAGTCGGTTTTTGTCTATACTTGAAACCTATATGGTTCACTGAGCTATAAACCGCTATGAAAGAAAGGACGATAGAGCGTATGAGGAGGGTCCCCGTGAATGAACTTCTGGCGCCTGGTGGGAGTTTGGAGATGGTTGAAGGTGTTTTTGCCCAGGGTGCCGATTCGGTTTATGTCGGCTCCAAGGGCTTCAGCCGCCGCAAATGCGCCTGGGAGATGGAGGACTCACAGATCAAGGAATCCGTCGAGATCGCCCGATCCTTCGGGGGAAAGGTCCGTATCGCCCTCAATGCCGAGATTCCCGAGGACAGACAGATGATCCTCCTGGGCAAAATCGCCAGGTACGCCGCCTGGGGTGCTGAAGGGGTCATCGTCAAAACCCCCGCGGTCATGCAGATGGTGAAGCACAACTTCCCTGAGCTCCTCATTCACGCCAGCGTCGGCTGCAACATTCAGACACGGTCCCAAATGGCACAGTACAAAGCGTATGGAGCGAGCCAAATCGTCGCCGGCACCGAAATCAACACCGTCGAGAAAGTCAGGGCCTTCAAGGAGGCCGCAGACGCCGAGGGCTTGGGAGCGGAGGTGCTCGTGCACGGCAATCGCTGCGTCGGCGGCGTCGGCAACTGCGCCTTTCACGAGCTCATCAGTGATTCCTATATTCGGCGAACTCATGTCGACGAGGACGGAAACAAAATTGTGGAATACGAGGGATGGCCTGACAGAAGCGGCAGTTGCTTCCGCCTGTGCCTGCTGACGGACGAACAGCGACGTAAAGTCTTGAGCCAGCGGGGACGTTCACGTGGAGAAATCGAAGCCATCAACGAACGCATCCGCCTTCACCCCAATGTGGCTTTCGTCATCAATGGGAGGGAGCTGTGGGATTACATGGACATCGGCCTCACCACCCTCAAGGTTCAGGGAAGGGAGTATGCCGTCAGCCTCGTCAGCCGGATGATATCCATCTATCGGGCCATGATCGACGCCCACAGGGCCGGGACACCCCATGATGCATCCCAAATGATCCCCCTCCAGCAGGAACTGGAGGCCATCTGCCTCGACAGGGACCGGGTCCGCATGGAAAAAACCCGCGAACTGCACCGCAACATCAAAGGGCTCTACGCCTGAGCGCGAGATTTCCTGCGAGTTACGACCAGGCATTGAAAGCTTGTCTTCTGTAGGAGCGGCATCCTGCCGCGAACAGGCATGGGGTCGCGGCTGGAAGCCGCTCCTACAAACCTGGAGCATCCATTACCGTGTGCCTTTGACGCACAACCTTCCACCCTCGAAAATCAGAGGATCTTCAGCAGGGGAAGTGCCGCTCGAAATTCCTCGGTCCCGCAGCGCTCCAGCAACTCATAAACCATCATTTCCGTGGAGCTGATGACGGCTCCAGCCTGTTCCAGGCGCCGCAGTCCCACCTCTCGATTGAGTCCGCTTCGCGACGCAACGGCATCCACTGCAACATGCACCGTGTATCCCAACCGCAAGGCGTCAGCCCCCGTATGAAAAATACAGACATGCGTTTCGAGGCCTGCCAGCAGGAGGGTCCTGCGCCCCGTTCTCGCCATTGCCCGCGCCAGGCCCTCATTTTGAAAACAACTGAACTCGAGCTTGTTCAAAATGGTCGGTGAGGAAACTTTCCCTGTCAGTTCGGGCAGGAATGCCCCCAGCTTCTCGGAGTTGTGCTCAGAAAAAATAACCGGGATTTTGAAAAGCTCCGCCGCAGCGATCAGGCCTCCCGCATTCTTCACGAGCCGATCCTTCCCTTCACAAGGATCCAGCATGACTTTCTGGATATCCACCAGCAGTAAAATACAGTCTTCTCGATTCAAAAACTCTCTATGCGGATTCATTTCTCTCTCCCCTACAAAATTTTGAGGCGGGTGCGGCACGGCACGATTGGCACGAAGATCATTGAGGGACGCTGAAAACGCTGACAGGCGCAGACTACGCTGAAAAAAATCGCTCCACCAGCAGGCGGGCGATCTGTCGGCTGCAGCCGGTGTGTGTAGACAGGAAGCGCTGGGCCGAAGCCTTCATTTTCGCCTGGATGGCTTCATTCTCCAGGCATGCGGCCAGGGCAGTCTGGAGCCCTGAAGGTGTATCCACTTTTCGTCCACAGCCCGCCTGGAGGAGGCTGCTTTCAATTTCTCGAAAATTGAAGAGGTGTGGTCCCCAGAATGTCGGCTTGAGGCAGGCCACCGCCTCCAGCGGGTTGTGTCCACCGAAAGGAACCAGGCTTCCTCCGATGACAGCCGCATCCGCCAAATGGTAGAAGAGGCTCAGTTCTCCCAGGGTATCCAGCAAATAAACGGACTTCTCCCGCGCGGTCTCCCCCAGGGAGCGCCGCCCCACCGAGCAGCCATGCTTCCGGCACAATTCCACCAATTGGGAAGCGCGTTCGATGCGGCGGGGAGCCAGAACCAGGAGCAAGTCCCGGTGGCGCTCGCGCAGGTGTGTGTGGATCTCCAGGAGTGCCTCTTCCTCCCCTTCGTGGGTGCTGCCCCCAATCCACACAAGCCGGTCGCCGCTGATCCCCGAGCTCTCCCTCAGGCGGGAAAGCTCCGACGCAGGAGGATTTTTCAAAATGGAATCAAACTTGAGATTTCCCAGGGCCTGAATGCATTCCTGGCAGACCCCCAGGGCTCGATACCGCTCCCTGTCTTGTGAGGATTGGACAAATACCATGTCCAGCGATTGGTAGAGCGGACTCAGCACGGGAGACAGCCGCCTGAGGCGAGCGAAGGATCCGGGGGAAATGCGTCCGTTCACGAGAACGGCCGGCACGCCGCGATGCTTCAGGGCATCGACGCAATTGGGCCACAGGTCTGTTTCCACCAGGACAAAAAGGCCGGGCTGGACCCGGTCCACCAGGGTCCTCATGCTCCATGGGAAATCGTGGGGCAGGGTGAAGAAATCCTCCACGGTAGATCCCAGGCGTGTGCGTGCCATCTTCAGCCCCGTCTCCGTCGCAGTGGAAAAAACGATGTGAAGATCGGGTCTTTCTTCCTGGAGGGCTTCCACCAGGGGCACGACGGACAGGGTCTCTCCTACCGAAAGGGCATGAAACCACACCCTTGGCGGGGTTGAGGAAAAAGTCGGTGTGTCCAGTCCCAGGCGGAAGCGAAGGATAGCGCGATACTTGCCGTCTGTTCGGGCTCTCAGGTTGTAGTATAAGGCCAGGAGGGGCCAACAGAGTATCCAGCAGAAGTTGTAGGCATAATACCAGAAATGCTTTCTGAGGGGAGATTCCGGTGAGGGGAGGGAGACGGCAGGCGGCATCAGGAGCACTTCCTATTTCGAGCACATGGCGAGGGCAAGCTCCGCCACGCGATGGGCCACCCCAGGCGCACCCAGGCGCTGACGAATCTGCGCCAGTCCCCGCTTTTGCTTCTCCAGCTTTTGCGGGTGGAGCAGCAGATCCATGGCCTCGGCTGCAATGCGCTCGGCTCGCGCCTCATGCTGCAGGCACTCGGGCACAATCCGCTGCCCTGCAATGAGGTTGGGAAGTCCGGCATACTTCACTTTGATGAGGTGACGTCCCAGGTGATAGCTGAGACTTGAGACCTTATACACGATGACCATGGGGGTTCCCAGCATGGCGGATTCCAGCGTCACCGTCCCGGAAGCCGTCAGCACCAGGTCGCAGGCGCGCAAGACCCCATACGTGTCTCCAGCCACGACCTGCACCGGCACTCCGCTCTGCGCCACGCGGCTCTCCACCTCGGCCACAGCCACCGTGGGGGCAACCGGCAAGACGAAACTCACGTCGGGCACCCCATCCCGGATAAGAGCTGCGGCAGCGAGCAGTTCCGGCAGCAGTGAACGGATTTCAGACTGTCGGCTGCCCGGGAGGAGCCCCACGAGAAAGCCGTTTTTCCCAAGTCCATAGCGGCTTGCAGCCTCGTCCCGAGATGGGGCTTCCTCGATCCGGTCCAGCAGGGGATGTCCCACGAAATGCACCGTCATCCCGAAGCGTTGGAAAAACTCCTGTTCAAAAGGAAGGATAACGGCCATCTCATCCACAAAACGCTTCAGGGTACGCACGCGCCCCGAGCGCCAGGCCCAAACCTGAGGGCTGATAAAATACAATACGGGAATCCCCAGCCCCTTGGCGAGACGTGCCAAAAGAAAATTGAAGTCGGGAAAATCGATGAGGATCAGGAGGTTTGGGCGGTTCCCCTGAAGATACCCCTTGATCTTTCGCCAGGCCCCATAAATCTTCCGCCCGTGGTGCAGGACTTCCGAGATTCCCACGACAGAGACATCTCGATTGTCCACCAGGATGGAAGCGCCGGCCTCCTTCAGATGAGCCCCTCCCAGGCAGGTTACGGAGGCGTCCGGCTCACGGGCTTTGATGGCACGGACCAGCCCCGAGGCATGAAGATCTCCCGAGGCCTCACCGGCACTCAGAAATATTTCGATGGCAGCCTTCCCCGTGACGATCCCCTTCCGCCCATCTGCTCTTCGATCTGGTGGGAAATGTCCAATGCCACGGCCAGGGCCCGCAGTCCCTGCCGCCCATCCACGAAGGGCCTTTCACCCGTTCGAACCGACTTCAAAAAGGAGCTGATTTCTTCCTCCAACGCGTCCGTTTCCTGGATTTCGAGCTCTTCGACCGAAAGCTGCGGATACCCAGCGTCATCGGATTCTTTCTCTTTGTAGACGGCGTAAGCCCTCTTGTCGGCGTAATCCGCCGAAAGATAGCAGTTTTCCTGAAAGACCCGGAGCTTGCGCATATTCTTGAGAGACATGCGGCTGGCGGTGAGATTGGCTACGGCGCCGTTGGAAAATTCGAGACGTACGCTGGCGATATCCGGAAGCTGCGTCAAGACCGCCACACCCGCTGCCCGGATGGTTTGGAGGGGCGATTGAATGATGTGGAGCGCGATATCGATGTCATGGATCATGAGGTCCAGGATGACGTCCACCTCCAAGCCCCGCTCGTTGAATAGGGCCAGGCGATGGGCTTCCAGGAACATGGGGTTGTCCAGGCGTGGGTAGAGGGCCGAAAAAGCAGAGTTGAAACGTTCCAGGTGGCCCACCTGGAGGATGCAGCCCTTTTCCCGGGCCATCCGCACGAGCTCTTCCCCCTGTTCGAGGGTCTGGGTCATGGGCTTTTCCAGCAGGACGTGAACACCTGCGGAGAGAAACTCTCTGGCCACATCGTAGTGATGAACCGTTGGCGTTACAATGCTGACGGCATCCACTCGACCCAGGAGGGATCGATAGTCCGCCACCGCCTCTGTTTCCACTTCGTCGGCCACTCTCCGGGCCTGAGATGCATTGATATCGGCGACGGCAACCAGGTCTGCTTCGGCAAGACGCGCATATTTCTGCGCATGAAAACGTCCCAGGTACCCTACGCCGATCACCCCCACTCGCAGTGCGTCCGGTCGTGGCCGGCGGATGAGCACGTCGGACCCGCTTTTCGGGACAGGAACCTGGCCCAGGGCGATGGCATCGCGGGGAGAGATCCGCGGCGCCTCACGCCCCTCGTCTTTCGCGGCCGCATCACCGCTGTCTTTTCGCACCATGAAGGTGATGCCGGCTGCATCCGCTGAATCGATCATTTTGTCCAGGTCGAAAACCAGGGTCCTGCCCGCTTCCACCACCAGCACGCGTGCGCCCACACGCTTCATGGTCTCGATGGTCTCATATCCCACGGCCGGAACATCGAACCTCAGGTCCTGGATGGGCTTGCTCACCTTCACGACGACAGCCCCACCCCGGCACAAGCGGCCGCCGCGAAGGATCGTGGCATCCGTGCCGTCGATGCCCTCCACCGCAAGCACAGCCAGGTTTTTCACCACCAGGCACTGCCCGATGTCCAGGTGACCGATAGCCTTGGCCATCTGCCACCCGAAATTGATGTCGTTGAGCTCACGCCGGTTGGGCTTGCGCCGGGTCAGGATGCCTTCGGGAGCCAGGAGGGACGGCAGGAAAAGGGTCGAGGACTCTATGTGAATCCCTTCGGACTCCAGCTCCTCGGCGAGGGCTCTCAGGAGGAAATCGTCCTTCTTGGTGATGAGGCGGTTCAGAAGCTTGACTGCTCGCCAGTCGGGGCGAATGCGCGCATAAAGCTTTGTCTTGTTGATGGCCCCGGCCATGGCGGCGTGGGTGATGCCCGCATTTTTGAAGGCTTTGATCATGCGATTCAGCTGGCCGAGCTTCAAAAGATGGAATTCCATAACGTATTTGCTCAGCATGGGGTCCGTTTCGCCGTCGAATCCCACGGCCACGACTTCCACGCCCGCCTGGCTCGCTGCATGGGCAAACAGGAGCGGGAATTGCCCACTCCCCGCAATGAGCCCGACCCGGCTGTATGCGACTGGCTGACCTGTCCTTCCCTGATCGCTCATACCGTAAACTTGGTCACTCCCCTCTTGGAATGCTCCACCATGAAATCCACCAGTACATCGACTTCCGGTAGAGACTCCACTTCCGAGCGAACTCTCTCGATAGCTTCGTTCAGGCTGAGACCGGAGCGAAAAAGGATCTTATAGCTCTTTTTGAGGGCATGGATGGCGCTGCTGGAGAACTTGCTGCGGCGCAGCCCCACAAGATTCGGACCGTACAGCTTCGCGGGAGCACCAAAAGCGAGCATGTAAGGCGGCATGTCCATCCGCAGACCGGACTTGCCGCCGATGAAGGCGTAGGTCCCGATGCGCACAAACTGGTGGATGGCCACCAAGCCTCCCAGGATGGCATGATCATCCACCTGGACGTGCCCTCCCAAAGTGGCGGCATTGGCCATGACCACCTGGTTGCCGATGGTGCAGTCGTGAGCGACGTGGGCATAGGCCATGAAATAGTTGTTATTGCCGATGCTGGTGCGCCCTTTGCCGGTTTTCGTCCCGCGATGAACGGTTACATTTTCCCGGAAGGTGTTTCCATCCCCGATGATCACCTGAGTTTCTTCGCCTCCGTAGCTGAGATCCTGCGGAGGAAATCCGATGGAAACAAACGGGGAAATTTGATTGCGCTCCCCGATCGTTGTCCATCCGTCGATCACTGCGTGAGGCCCCACGACGGTACCGGAACCGATGGTGACGTTGGGCCCGATGAGACTGAAGGCGCCTACCGTCACTTCGTCCGCCAACCGGGCCTGAGGGGACACAATGGCAGTGGGGTGAATTTCCATAGTGTACTTCTCTCCTTGCAAGCGCTAAAGCCGTCTAGAATTATCAGTCGTTATTCCCGGATTTCCCTGTATCGACCGTCGCCATCAGTTCCGCCTCGGCCACCAGTTGGTCATCGACATAGGCATTTCCCTGCATCTTGAAGACTGGCCCCCGCCGTTTGAGTATTTTCAGCTTCAAAATCAACTGGTCTCCGGGTCGAACGGGTTTGCGGAACCTGACCTTGTCCATCCCCATGAAGTAGACCGCGTTGGATTTGAGCTCGGGTAAGTGGGTGAACGCGAGGATCCCCCCGGCCTGGGCCAGGGCTTCGATGATGAGCACCCCCGGCATGATGGGCTGGAAGGGAAAATGGCCCTGGAAGAACGGCTCGTTGATGCTCACATTCTTGAGGGCCGTCAATTCTTCCGAATTGTTTTCCAGCACGCGGTCCACCAGCAAAAAGGGGTACCGGTGGGGCAGAACCTCCAAAATTTCCATAATTTCCATGATCATTCCCTATGTAATATACTCCAAACGGATGAGAGCCTGACTTATTGATGATCCCGTAGGAGCGGCTTCCAGCCGCGATTGCACCAGTTGGCTCCCAATGGAATCGCGGCTGGAAGCCGCTCCTACGAAAGTCAAGATTTTACCCGTTCGCGGTATAATTCCTCGAGTTGAGCAATCCTTTTGGCCAGGTTCTTGAGCTCTTCTCGCATCTGAGGAAGGCGGCGAAGGTTCACCGTGCTCTTGAGCCATTCCTTGTGTGGGAATGCCGGGCTGCCCGACACATCTTCGCCCGCCTTGACGGAGTGGCCTACACCGGACTGGGCCCCCACGCGCGCGCCATCTCCAATTTCGATGTGTCCCACGATCCCGGCCTGCCCCGCGAGGATCACGTGCTTCCCCACCCGGGTGCTCCCGGAGATTCCCACCTGTGACACCACGATGGAATATTCACCCACCACGACATTGTGCGCCACCATGACCAGGTTGTCGATCTTTGTCCCGCGCTGTATCCACGTTCGTCCAAAGGTGGCCCGGTCGATGGTGCAGTTGGCCCCGATTTCCACGTCGTCATCGATCTGCACAATCCCTGCCTGGGGGATCTTCACATGGCGACCCTCCTCATCCTGGGCGAAGCCGAAGCCATCGCCTCCAACAACGGTGCCGCTGTGGATGATGACCCTGTTTCCGATGCAGCAGCCATCCAGAATGGTGACTCCGGGATAAATCAGGCAATCGTCCCCCACGCTTACTCCGAAACCGAGATAAGCCCCCCCATAGATGCGCGTTCCGTTCCCAATGCGCGAATCTGCGCCGATCTGGGCCAGCGCCCCCACCCGCACATCGTCGCCCAGTTGGACGTTCTCTCCAAGACACGCGGTGGAATGGATGCCGGCGGCCAGGAAGGGCGGTGATGCAAACAGCTGGGCTGCCCGCGCCAGGGCCAGGTACGCGCGTTCGCACACCAGCAGGGGCCGATCGATGGATGCAAGGTTGGGAGGAACGATGAGGGCGGATGCCCGGGTTTCGGCTGCAAAGGGCAGGTACTTTTCATGCGAAATGAAGCTCAGCTGCCCTGGAAGAGCGTCTTCCAGGGGCCCGATCCCCTGGATGCGGATTCCGGGATCTCCCTTGACGGCAGCTCCCAGGTACTCTCCCAGCTCCCCCAGGGAAAAAGACTTCCCGGGATTCGTTTGGTCTTGGTCTGTCATGCGTCTCATTCCAGAAGGAACGGTCAGAGGAAAAACGTCAAGGAAGGGCTGGTGGGCACCAACCCTTCCTTGACAGAATGCCGCCGAACAGTATGCAAATCGTTAAGGATTCGCTTACTTGCGCGGAGATTTATCCAGCTCGTCGATCACACGCCGGGTCAGGTTTTCCTTCTCATCGGCGAAGACGATGCCGGCCTTTTCCCGCTCAAAGATGTAATCGTATTTGTCTTCCCGACCAATCCTCTTGACGATCTCCAGCACCTTGTCCACCAAGGGGCCGGTCATTTCGTTGGAAAGCTTGCTCATCTTGGCGTTGGATTCCATGAGAAGCCTTTCCCCTTCCTGCTGCAGCGTCTGGAGATCTTTCAGCTTCTTCGCCCTGGTCTTTTCATCCATGACATCTTTTTTCTTGTCGAACTCTTCCTTGGCGCTCTTGAAGGCCTGCACCTTGGAGTCCACATCGGCCTTGATCTTGTCACCTTCCCGCTTGAAATCCTCGTTGGCCTGCTTGCCCCAGCGCGACTGCTGCATGATGGTCGGCAGCTCGAAATAGCCTATTTTGGGTGAGGCAGCCCACACCGCTGAGGACGACAACACAAAAGCTCCAAGCACCAGCAAAACCCACCATCCTGAAACGTTCTTTTTCATCTGATCTGCTCCTTAGAAAAATGCACCTGCTGAAAACTGCCAACGCGATCTGTCCTCGCCCGGCTCGGGATCCAGATTGTAACCCCATTCGATGCGGAGCGGTCCAAAAGGCGAGCTCCATCGAATGCCCGCACCGGCATCCGTTCTGAAATCCGACACACTGAAGTCTTCAATGTCCGTGTACACGTTACCGGCGTCAAAGAACCCGACTCCCCTTATTCCAAGCTTTTCAATCAGCGGGAAAAGCATCTCGACAGTCGCCAAACCATAGGTCCTTCCACCGATGATTTCCCCCTGCTCATCCTTGGGGCCCACATCGCCCCATTTGAAGGCACGAAGGGAGTTGATGCCACCCAGAAAGAAATTTTCGTAAACGGGAACCGGTTTGTCGGGATCCGTATCGTCAATGTAGCCGAACTCCCCTTTCACGAACCCCACCAGTTTCCAATAGATGGGGAAATACCAGCCCGACTTGACCTCGGACTTGATAAAATCCGTGTCACTGCCAAGGTATTGCGAGGAAAACTCCGAGGAAACGGCATTGATACTTCCCCTCGTGGGCATGAAGGGATGATCCGTCGTATCCCGTTCCATTCCAACGGTGATACTGCTTTTGAGCAGCTTCCCCTCCTGCGACTTGATGTAGGCGGATGCATCTTCATCTACATCGGTGACATCCGCATTTTCAAGGGTGTAGTAAACATTCAGCCGGCTGTAGTTTCCGAAGGGATAGCCGGTTCGAAGCCTGACACCCGTCGCATCCTTCGTGAAATCGTTGTATTCCCTCAACCAGTTGTAGACGTCTATCCCCGCGATGATATGCCTGTCGAAAAGCCATGGCTCTGTAAAACTGGCCACATAGCGCTGCGCATCCTGGCCGAAATAGCCCTTCACCCCCAGGGTTTGCCCTCTTCCGAAAAGGTTGCGCTGGATGATCTCACTGCTGGCGAAGAGACCGTCATCCGACGCAAAGCCGCCGCCGACGCTGATCGCTCCCGTAAGCTTTTCCTTCACCTTGACGGTAAGGTTCATGATATCGGCCTGGTCCCCTTTGGAAGGGGCAATCTCGACCTCTTCAAAGAAATCGAGCTTTTTGAGCTTGGTGATGCTCTGTTCCATCTTCTCGGAGCTGAAGGTGTCGCCTTCCGCCAGCTGCAATTCTCGCCGGATCACTTTGTCCCGGGTTTTGGTGTTTCCGGTGACATAAATCCTTCCAATGTGGATCAGGTCCCCTTTTTTCACGTTATAGGTAATGTCCGATGTCTGTTCCTCGGAGTGGCGCTGCACATTGGGCTCAACCTGTACATACGCATAGCCCTCGTTCATGTAGCTCTTGTTGAGGACATCGATATCCTCCCGCAGCTTCTCGCGACTGAAATATTCCTCGGGCTTGGACTTGAGCTTCTCCTGGATCTTGGCCTCATCCTGGATCAAATCCCCCTGGAGCTTGACGGATGTGACTTTGTAGCGCTCCCCTTCGTCCACGGGAATGTTGATGTAAAACCCATCGTCGCGGCGGGTGATCTCCGGAGTCCCCACCTTGGCATCCATGAACCCTTTATCATGGTAGAAGACCGTCAGGCGGTCCACATCGGTTTCGAGAATATCCTTTTGCAGGATCCCACGGTCCGTCACCAGGGAGAGAAGGCTCTTTTCCTTCACCTGCATGG
This sequence comes from Desulforhabdus sp. TSK, assembly GCF_022836495.1. GTDB lineage: Bacteria > Desulfobacterota > Syntrophobacteria > Syntrophobacterales > Syntrophobacteraceae > Desulforhabdus. The sequence continues at coordinate 13,389 of NZ_BQXM01000043.1, read as the reverse complement.
TGCTGCGGAGCTTGCGGGAAGAGAAGCTCTTGTTCCCCGTGAAAGCGATCTCCTGGATGTAGACTTTCTTGTTTTCGTCGATATCGAAAACCACCGTCGCCTTCCGTGGATCCTTGGGAAATTCGGTCCGGGGTTTGACTTCAGCGTTGAAGTACCCCTTCTGGCTGTACAACTTGAGAATTTTCTGCACGTCCTCGGCAATCACGTTCTTTTGCAAAACCGTGTACTGCCGGGTGGAGATGGCCGCCAGGATATCCTTTTCCTTGATTTTGTTGTTTCCTTTGATGCGCACTTCCTGGATGGTGGGATTTTCCAGCACGACGAAGGTCAGGAGCTTTCCCGTCGAGGTGTCGGTCACATTGGCATCCACCTTTTCAAAGTAGCCCATTTTGTAAATGGCTTTGATGTCTTCAGCCACCTGCTCGGAACGCAGGAGCTCTCCCTTCTTGCTCTTGACATTCGATTTGATGGCTTCCGCTTCGATGCGTTCGTTGCCCTGGATGACCACCTCGGAAATAACAGCACGGGCAAGGAGGTGCACGGCCATTTGCTGGACGATCTGGTTGGCGGCCGCGGCGAGATTTTCCATGCCCTTCTCTTCGGCAAAGAGTGCTTCCGTCTTCTTGCGGGCGGAGACATCCACCAGCCGCGCATCCAGGCTGATGCTGTTTCCGATTTCGTTCAGGCTGCCGGTCACGACGTAATCCGCCCCGAGTCTCCGCCCAAGCGCGCGGGCCTGCTCCTCGTTCTGAACCGCTTCTCCCGGACGCACGCTTTTTTCCACATCCTGGGGATCCACCGTCTTGACCCCTTCGGCCTCCAGCCGGCGCACGAGCAGCTCCATGACGGTCTTTTGAGTCTTCACGGTATCTTGCCGGCTATGGATGGCGAAAGGCAATACAGAGACTCTCGGGGAGCTCTCCTGAGCCCACGCGACGGAGCTCATCCCTACAAGACACAGAATCACCCACAACTTGCGCATGAAGTTCTCCCCCCTCATTCAGTACATTCCCCCGCTGAAAAACATCGTCCTGAAGCTGTCACCCATGAAACGACATTCTTGCCCTTCTGCGTCTTCAGCGCCCATCAGCGTCCTCAGCGTCCCAATGCTCACTCTTCCCGCAGCTGCCCGTCCACTAACCGCAGCGTCCGGTGCATCATGGACGCCAGCTCCATGTTGTGCGTCACGATGACCATGGTCAGCCCCAGCTCCTCGTTGAGCGTCACCAGGAGCTCATGCAGGGTGCGCCCCGTGCGGCTGTCCAGGTTGCCGCTGGGCTCGTCCGCCAGGAAAAGGCTCGGCCGCAGCAACAAAGCGCGCGCCACCGCCACCCGCTGCTGCTCCCCGCCGGAAAGCTCGCCCACGCGATGCTGCAGGCGATGCGACAGCCCCAGCCGATCCAGCAGCGCCAGGGATTGGGACTGGATTTCCCCCCTGGGCAGGCCGGCAATGAGGCCGGGCATCATCACATTTTCCAGGGCACTGAACTCGGGAAGCAGGTAATGGAATTGAAAAACGAAGCCGATATGGCGATTCCTGAACCGAGCCAGATCCTTTTCCTGCGACAGAAAAATATCCCTGCCTCCGTAAAGAACCTTCCCAGTCGTGGGCTTTTCCAGCGTCCCGATCATGTGCAGCAGGGTCGATTTCCCGGCTCCAGAAGCCCCCACGATGGCGATGCGCTCCCCTTTCCGAATGACCAGATCCAGGTCCTTGAAGAGCTCGATGGCCTGCGCCCCGCTGCCGAAGACCTTGGCGACCCCCAGCATGTGGACTTCCACGGCATGTGTTTCATTATTCATAGCGCAGAGCTTCCGACGGGTCCAGCTTCGCCGCCTGGCGCGAAGGATAAAGCGTCGCCGTCAGGCTGATGGCGATGGCGGAGAGTGCGATCAGCGCCACATCCGTTCCTTCCAGCTTCACGGGCAGGGTCGAAAAATAGTATACATCGCGCGGCAGCTCGATGAACTGGTATTTTTTCAAGATCGTGCACAGGCCGAAGCCCCCCAGGAGCCCCAGAATCGTCCCCGAAACCCCGATGAGAAGCCCCTCCAGCACGAAAATTTTGCGGATGCTGGCCGTCGTGGCCCCCATGGCTTTCAGGATGGCGATATCGCGGGTTTTTTCCATCACGAGCATGATGAGAGAGCTCACGATGTTGAACGCCGCCACCAGGATGATCAGGGTGAGTATGATGAACATCACCGCCTTTTCCAGCTTCAGGGCCGAAAAAAGATTCTGGTTCATCTGCATCCAGTCCCGCACCCAGAAGGAATCCTTCAAGCGCGACCGGAGCCCGTCCGCAATTTCACGCGCATTGTAGATGTCTTTCACCTTGACTTCAATGCCTGTCACCACATCGCCGATGCCCAGGAACTGCTGCGCCGTTTCCAGGTGGATGTAGGCGAGTGTATTGTCGTATTCGTACATGCCCGCCTGGATGATCCCCACCACCTGGAAAAGCTTGCTCTTGGGAACCTGCCCCATGGGAGTCAGGCGTCCCGCCGGGGAGATGATCGTCACCCAGTCCCCGTGGCGGACCCCCAGGTTGTTGGCCAGTTCGTTTCCCAGGATGATTCCCGGCTGCACGGCGCCGGTTTCGTCCGAGCCCGCCGAGGGAGCGCGCAGGTCTCCCAGGCTTCCCCGGATCATGTTGTCCTGGATGTTGATCACCTTGTAGGCTGTCTGGGGGTCGATCCCGCGAAGGATGGCCCCGGCCACATTTTTGCCGGAGCTGATCATGACCTGGGTATAAACAAAGGGAGTCGCGGCCACCACGCCCGGCTCTTTCTCGATTTGGGCGTTGACGGCACGGTAGTCTGTGATGGCGCCTTTGAAGCTGCCCACGACCACGTGGGAGGTCACTCCGAGGATGCGGGTGCGAAGATCTTCCTGGAAGCCGTTCATGACCGCCAGCACGACGATGAGGGCGGTCACCCCCACGGCCACACCGGCGATGGAAATGAGTGTAATGAGGGATATAAAAGTCTGGCGGCGCTTGGCCAGCAGGTAGCGCAGACTGACGAAGAGTTCAAAATTCATGAGGATATCAGATCTTCTTTTCCGGCCTCAGATGAGGAAAAAGAATCACGTCCCTGATGGACGGAGAATCGGTGAAAAGCATCACCATCCGGTCGATGCCGATGCCTTCACCGGCTGCCGGGGGCATCCCGTACTCCAGGGCACGGAGGTAATCGTCGTCCATGTAATGCGCCTCTTCGTCTCCGGCCCGCCGCGCCTCGAGCTGGGCCGAAAAACGCTCCCGCTGGTCCCGGGGATCGTTCAGCTCGGAAAAGGCATTGGCCATTTCCCGGCCGACCATGAACAGCTCGAAACGGTCGGTGACGGTGGGGTCGGCATCGTTTTTGCGCGAAAGGGGAGAAACCTCCAGGGGGTAGTGGCTGATGAAGGTCGGCTGGGTGAGCTGCGGCTCCACGACTTCGTCGAAAATCTTCGTGAGCAGTTTTCCATGCCCCTCGAAGCGCTCGACGGGAACGCCCAGGGATTTGGCCACCTGGACGATCTCCTTGGGGTCTTCCAGGGAGGAACGGGGGACGCGCCCCAGTTCCACGACGGCGTCCATGAGGCTGTAGCGTTTCCAGGGAGGGGTCAGGTCGATGACCTGGCCCTGGTATTCCACCTGGAGGCTGCCTCCGTTCACGGCCTCCGCAACGGCGACAAAAAGCTCCTCCGTCAGGGTCATGAGGTCCTGGTAAGTCGCATAGGCCTGGTAGAATTCCACCATGGTGAATTCGGGATTGTGCTGCGTGGAAATGCCTTCGTTCCGGAAATTCCGGTTGAGCTCGAAGACCCGCTCGAAGCCGCCCACCAGCAGGCGCTTGAGGTAGAGCTCCGGGGCGATGCGCAGGTAAAGGTCCATGTCGAGGGCGTTGTGGTGGGTTTTGAAGGGCTTGGCCGTGGCGCCCCCCGGCACCGCCTGCATCATGGGCGTTTCCACTTCCAGGAAGCCCCGTACGCTCAGGAATTCACGAATGGTTTGAACGATCCTGGCGCGCTTTCTAAAGGTCTCCCGCACATCTTCATTGACGATGAGATCGACGTAGCGCTGACGGTAGCGGACTTCCACGTCCTTGAGGCCGTGGTATTTTTCCGGCAGGGGCCGCAGGTTCTTGTTGAGAAGGACCAGGCCCTTGACGGCGAGGGTCAGCTCTTCCGTCCGCGTCAGGAAAAGGGGGCCCGAAACGCGCACGATGTCGCCGATGTCGAGCTTTTTCGCCAGGGCGTAAAGCTCCTTGCCCAGGTGGTTCTGCTGCAGATACAGCTGCAGCTTCCCGTCAGCATCCACCAGATGCATGAAGATGGATTTGCCGAAAGAACGAATGGCGATGATGCGCCCGGCGATGGTGTAGGAGACGGACTGGGCGGCTTCGAGCTCCTGGGCGCTCCTGCCCTGCGAAGCTTCCACCAGATCTTTGATGTGATGCGGGACTTCGTAGCCGTTGGGGTAGAGTGTTACCCCTTCTTGTTCCAATGCTTCAGCCTTCTGTATCCGTTCCCGCATGACCACACTGAGATCTTCCATACCCGTTGCAATCCCTCTTGCTTCGTACAATTAAGTGAGTTTGGCCCCGTCATCACGGGAGCCAATATTCATCCAGATTCCGCCAACCTTTCAAGACGACGAAAGTTAGATGATTTGTTCCACCGCGTCAAGCCCATTCCCTCACTCTTTCTTCTGCCTGTCCTTAATGATGCCGAAGACACTGAAAGCGACAATCAGGGCACTGATGATGACCAGCACCACGTCCCCCTCCAGGTAAAGCAGTCTCAAGCCGTAAAGGAGGAGAAAAACTCCGGCGGCCAGGGCGGCCCATCGCGTTGTAGGAGTCATAGTGGCTGTTTTCCTTTCTTCGATGGAGGGTTTCGTTCCATGCTGTCCGTCAGGTCCGTGAAGATTCTTAAGAATTTTTATAGAGGTTTCTTTCCAGAAGGCAAAACAAAAATTTCAGACCCCAGGCAAGGCCACAGTCGGTGCTTCAGGCATCAAAGGTTGAAAACTTCCTTGTAGGAGCGGCATCCTGCCGCGACGGTGAGCTGGTCGCGGCAGGATGCCGCTCCTACAAAAAACAGGGAGCTGGAGCTATGGAATCCAAAGGTTTGCACCTCACGGGGTATACGAGAACAGTATTGACAAAAGGCGAGCAAAACGACTATTTAGGAACGCATACAGCACATCGGCGGAACGTATCCGCCGGCAAATCATCGCCGTGCGCCTGTAGCTCAGCTGGATAGAGCAACGGACTTCTAATCCGTAGGTCAGGGGTTCGAATCCCTTCAGGCGTGCCAGAAAATTCAAGGGGCCAACATCGTAGGTTGGCCCTTTTTGCCTTCAGCCGAATGCCATTTTCCACTTTTTCAAAATTCGTCCAACTTGCCTTTCAAATGCCATTTGATTATTATTTCCGAAATTGAACAATCGCAACACGATCGCTCCACGATGCAATACACTCCTTCTCTAAATTTCAGTAAGGAAGCAGCGCTTGAAAAGTGAAATTCTTGGATTACAAGTCATTCGCAAAGACAAGAAAGAACTCTGCCCTGCGTCTGCACCAAGTAGAGGCTTTTTCCAAGATCCGGCACATTTTGTTCAAGTTCACCCGACAGCAGGCCGACTTGGACTTTAACGTCGCTACAGCGGCAGATCAGTAATACATTCATCAGAGGGGAAAGTCGGAAGCGATGGATTGGTATTGCATCTATGTAAAACGCGGCCACGAAGACGATGTGTCCGCTACCCTCACGACGCGGCAAGGGATCGAGGTATTCAACCCAAAAATCCTCAGGAAGCGGTTTGCGCGATCCAGATGGCAGGAAGTGCAGGAGCATCTTTTTCCCTCGTACATATTTTCCCTGCTGGAGCCCGAACGGCACTTCCACCTGGTGCGCTATACCCGTGGCGTCAGGCAGCTCGTGGGGAATCGAGCCGGCGAGCCTTACGTGGTTTCCCCCGACATCATTCAGTTTCTCCAGGACCGCACACGGGATGGGTTCATCGTTCTGGACCAGCCCAGACTGAATCGTGGAGACAAAATACGCATTCAAGAGGGCCCTTTTATGGGGCTGGACGGTGAAGTTCTTTTCGAGCTGAAACCCAACGAGAGAGTTATGGTTCTGTTGAACACCCTGGAGCTGAAAGCAAAGATTGAACTGCCCGTGCAGTACATCGCGAAAATATGAGCTCATAAGGGCGGCACAGGCGAAAATCTTTATTAAACTGCCAACAGCATCGACATGGACTTTTTTGTAGGAACGGCTTCCAGCCGTGACAGTAAAGGCTCTTGAAAGAGTCGCGGCTGGAAGCCGCTCCTACAGAGTTGTAAAGTCAATGTCTCTCCCTTGCAGAGTATAGGGAATGCGTATGGAGGGGAATGGCACTCCCCGCCCTGCGAGCTCATGCATCCTTCCCGCGCGCTTTTTGTTTGAGAACACGGGGCGCAGGCACATTCGAGACAGCCTCTAGGAGCACCGAGGCTGCCCCAGCACATAAGACAATTCAAATTGTACAGGTCAGAGTGTACAGTTAATGGCGGTAGCCTGCCCTGATTCTCTCAAAACCATGGAGGCGCCGCCGCCTTCATAGGGCTCCTTTGAGGCGATGAATCAGAGCTGTAAGGCCTCTCCGGCTACGATCCCAAACCTAACCGCTCAAAGACAGGCAGCTCATGAAAAAGACTTCCATTTTTCAGGCAATGCTTCTCATTCTCCTTTTGACTGCATGCTCCACCGGCCCAGTCGTCAAAAACCCAACTCCCGTCGGCAGTCCCGCAGCTACCTTCTCACATAAACCAGCAGCCGAATACCGCATCAACACGGGCGACCAGCTGGACATCAAGTTTTTTTACAATCCTGAGTTAAACGAGCAGTTGGTGGTCCGCCCCGACGGCAAAATATCGCTGCAGCTCATCGAAGAGGTCATGGCGGCGGGCCGCACCCCTGCTGAATTGACCGAAGAGCTCAAGCAAAAATACACCGATGAGCTGGCCAACCCTGTGCTGACGGTCATCGTTCGCTCTTTCACAGCACAAAAGGTCTATGTAGACGGCGAAGTGAACAAACCCGGCGTCGTCGAGCTTGTGGGCCCGTTCACGGTACTTCAGTCCATCGCCTTTTCAGGCGGTTTGAGAGATACGGCGCGGACCAATGAGGTGGTTGTCATTCGGCGCGACAATGACTACAAGCCCATGGCCATCCCCGTCAACCTGAGAACCGTCATCGATGGCACGGACATGCGGCAGGACATTGTCCTGGCTCCCTACGACATTGTTTTTGTGCCCAAGTCCCCCATCGGCAACGCAGCCACCTGGGTCGATCTGTATCTCCGCCGCACCATCCTTGTGCTACCCCAGGAGTTTCTCCTCTACTACAGTGTGATAACCAATTAGCGCCAGAGGTTGCCATGCATTTTCTCACCATGATCAATGCACTCCTTCCTCAAAAGAAGAGCCCTCCCGAGGCGTCTCCGAATAAAGCCCTGACGGACCCGGATTGGGGGATATACCGTGAAGAATATTTCAATGAGATGGTCGCCATCGAGGGCAAACGCACCAAACGATCCGCAAGACCATTTCTCTTGATGCTCATAGAGTTCGAAGAAATCACCAGCGCTTCCGACGAAAATGAAATCATCACCCAGATCGTCCGAGAGCTGAATCGTACCACGAGGAATACGGATCTGAAGGGATGGGTACGCTATAGACACACCCTGGGAGTTGCTTTTACGGAGCTCCGCCAGGTGGACGGAACCTTCGTCAGAGATCAAATTTCCCGCAAGATTTACAAGAGCTTTTCTGCTGCACTGAAGTTGGATCAACTCAACAAAATCAGCATTTCGTTTCAGTCCTTACCGGCAGAACCTCAAGAATCGATTTTACCTTCTTCGTCCCATTTGCGACTGGTGCCCGCCCCCATGCCGTCGGCCCAGCCGGGTCTCCAGGAAGAAATGAGTCCGGAAGACACTTTCGCTCATGGAGGAGACGAAGAAGCAGCACCTTGCAAGGAAAGGATTTGCCTCGGATTCATCAAGGAGCGCTGGATTCTGCTGGCGGGAGATGCCTTCCTCATTTTGCTCTCGATTCTCGTCGCCAATTGGGTCCGCCTGCAGCACTTTTCGGACCTCCTGGTGGCATCCGGCCTGAGATACCTGGTGCTGCTCGTTTACCCCATGACTCTTTACATATTCGACATGTATAATGTGGCCAGACCGTTTAAATCTCACGAGACGATTCTGCGTACGACCGTGGCGGTAGTGCTGGGTACCTGCCTTTATGGGTTTCTCTTCTACATCGTGCCGGACTGGCAATATGGGCGAGGCATCCTGGGAATTCAGATGCTTTTTCTCGTTGTCATGATCGCTGGATGGAGGATGCTTTACGGGGGGCTGTTCCAGGCGAACGTCACGAAGGCGGGCGCATTGATCCTCGGTTCCGGATCTTGCAGCACGGCCATCTGCAGGCTTTTGAGCAGTCCCCTCTCCCCTTACCAGGTGAGAGGCATTTTAGACGACGATCCGAAGAAGGTAGGTAAGATTTTGGGATCGCTGCCCATTCTCGGCACTCCTGACCAGCTTCAACAAATCGCGGAGCAGGTTCGGGCCAAGGCGGCCATCCTTGCGACACCGCGAAAGAACCAGGCGCGCCCCATCCGGATGGTGCTGGACGCACGTCTCCGGGGCATGGAAGTCCTGGAGATGCCCACGCTTTATGAACGGCTTACGGGCAGGGTTCCCGTCAATTACATCGAGGATGAATGGCTTCTTTTTGCAGACGGCTTTTACCTCCTTTCCAAGGAGTACGTACAAAGGATCAAGCGTCTCATCGATTTTGGCCTCTCCAGCCTCATGCTTCTCTGCCTTGCTCCCCTGATGGCCCTGACCGCCGTGGCGATCTGCCTGGACTCCAGGGGCCCGGTTTTTTATCGCCAGGATCGCGTAGGAAAAGGCGGAAGGATTTTTTCGGTGGTCAAGTTTCGTTCCATGGTTGAAGATGCCGAAGCACAAGGAGCACAATGGGCTGTTAAGGGAGATGCGCGGGTGACTCGTGTAGGACGCTGGATACGCCTCTTCCGCATCGATGAAATTCCGCAGCTCTGGAATGTATTCAAGGGAGAAATGAGCCTCATCGGTCCCCGTCCGGAACGCTCCAATTTCGTGAAAAAACTGGAAACGGTCATTCCTTACTATGCGGTTCGGCACTCGGTCCCTCCCGGTGTCACGGGCTGGGCGCAGGTGAACTACCCCTACGGGGCCTCCGTGGAGGATGCGGTGCACAAATTAGAATATGATCTCTACTACATCAAAAACATGTCCATTCTACTGGATCTCAAGATTTTCCTCAAAACCATCGGCGTCGTTCTGCTGGGGCAGGGCGCGCGGTAAGGCAAGCCCTATCAGTATTCTCAAAGGTGAGTAAATGGAACCAACGAAGAAGCCCCATCATGAGCTACCCGTACCCCGCTCGGGTTCAATGCCGATATTGAAGATGGATAACCCGCACCCTTCGGTAAAAACATTAAATTTCCACAGCCTGAACCTCAAAACTTACGTAAGTCCGCTCTTTAAGCACAAATACAAGATGCTGATCGTTTTTCTATTGTGCGTGCTGTCCTCTCCCGGTGCCTACTTCATCAAACAGCGTTTCTTTTCTCCAGTCTACGAGGCCTCAGCAATTTTGATGGCAAGGTATGGCAGGGAATACTCAGATGTGAGCCCTGAACCGGGAGGCAAGACGCCCCTCGCTTTTGGTCGTTCAGACATTTTTTCAGCCGAAAGGACGATCCTACAAAGCAGAGAATTGAAAGAACGCATCATTGCATCCGTCGGCATGGAAAAACTTTTTCCCAAGTTGGTGAAGCAGCCACCAGCGAATATGTCCCTCCAGGAAGCAGCCATTCTCGACCTGACTCGAAACTTGTCTGTCCAGGCCGGTCGCAATGCCAACCTGATCGAAATCCAATACCGGGATGAAGATCCCGAACTTGCGGCACGTGTGGTGAACCTGCTTGTGGATTTTTACCAACAAAAGCGCATGAGCGTCCTCGCAGACCCCAAGTCAACATTTTTTCTAGATAAAAAGGCGGCGGAGTACCGGCAAAAAGTGAAAGAATCGGAAGACAATCTGGAAGCCTTCCGGCAAAAGTATCACATCTTTGATTTCGACAGCGAGCTGAGCCTCCTGCGCGGGCATCGCGGCAACCTCGAAGGTGCCGTCAGGGCTGCTGAAACTCAGACGAAGGAACTGCAGCAAAAACTTTCCACCCTTGAGGAGCAGATCAAAAAGCTTCCGAAGTCCAAGGGGGGCGGTTTGAAGATTGAAGTTTCCACAGGGCCCAATCCCGCAAACGTCGTTGAAACTCTGAATGCGAAGCTCACCCAGCTCAAGCTCAAGGAATCGGAGCTCCTGACAAAGTACACTGAAAAAAGCCAGGTCATCGTGAACACTCGCAATGAAATCAAACAGGTCGAAGAAACCCTGGCCAAAGAAAGGCAAAAGGCCGAGGCCAATGGCCCTGAGAACACCCCCGTACTGGAAGATCCTTCCAGCTTCAACCTGAGAGAACAGCTCGCGAAAGAAAGGATCACGACGCTGGCCGAATTGAGCTCCCTGGAAATAAGGATCAGCGATCTCAAGCAGGAGCTGACCGATTTACAGAAAAAGGTCCAAGATCTCGATGCACAGGAGAACAAATGGCGGGAACTGCAGCGTCAGGTGACTCTTAACGAAAAATACTACCAGATCTACGTGAATAAAGTTGAAGAGGCGCGCATCTCCGATGACTTGAACCGCCAGGAAATGACCAGCATCCAGGTGCTTCAGTCCGCAGTCCCACCCGCCGTACCGGTAAAATACAAAAACTACAGCTGGAAGGTCTTTGTTGCTGCGTCAGTTCCACTGGGCCTCGCTGCAGGAATTGCCCTTGTGTTCCTCCTGGTGTTTCTGGACCGCACCATCTCATCGCCTGCACAGGCAGAAAAGCTACTCGGCCTGCCTGTTCTAACGACAGTTTCGTACAAGAACTGATGCCAAACCCAGAAAGCATTCGACCCGTACGGCCAAAACCTTCGTCTCGCTCCGGCAAGATGCCTCAGGAGGTCCCCGACTCATGAGTAAAATATATGAAGCATTGAAGCAGGCCAGCAGGCAAAAGCAGGGCTGCTTGCCATTGCCGCAGCAGGCGCTGCAGCATCCTCCTCATGCCCCGTCCATCGGTCCTGAAGAGTGTCATATGGAAGAGGAGATGCTCTGCCTCTATAAGGCCGTCGAAACCGCTCTGCCCGACGCGTCGAAAAAGATTTTGCAGTTCATCAGTGCACGTAAGGGAGAGGGAACCTCGACCCTCATCCGTGAGCTCGCTCAGCTTACGGCCACCAAAATCGGTAAATCGGTCCTTCTCCTCGATGCAGACCGGCATACCCCCACACAGCACCACTATTTCAACATTCACTACGATCGCGGCTGGCAGGAAGCGGTCAACGATGACACTCTCATTACAAGTGTCCTCCACAAAGCGCAAAATATGGATCTCTATATAGGGCCATCCTCCAACTCACGGGCGGCAACTCCCTCGATTTTCGATGCCCATACACTGAATGGCTTCTGGAGAAGTGTTTGGGAGCGTTTCGATCTCATCCTTATCGACTCCCCGCCCCTGACCGTCTCGCCGGACGGACTGGCCATCGCCCCAAAAGTAAGCGGCGTAGTCATCGTGGTGGAAGCCGAAAAGACGCCCTCTGCTCTCGTGAAGAATCTCAAAGAGAGAATAGAGCGCGTGGGCGGAAATGTGCTCGGAATCGTGCTCAACAAGCGCCGATACTACATTCCCCGGTTTATCTACGAGAGAATGTAAATTTTTCATGTTATCCTTTTTGACAAACCACGAAGACCACGAAGGACACGAAGGAGAAATCAAGTTCTCGCCACTCCCCCCACTCTTCGTGCTCTTCGTGTCCTTCGTGGTTTAAAACAATGCATCAATCTATGATACCTCCACGCCCCCTGAATATTTTTTCGGTAGACCTTGAAGACTATTTCATGGTGACCGCCCTGGAAGAAAAAATCAGCAGGAGCAAATGGGCCGAAATCGACTGCCGCATCGAGCGCAACACGCATCGTATATTGGAAATCTTAGATAACGCCGTCGCTTTCGACCGCAGACGCGTCAGCGAAGGTCTATGCCCCCCAGCCCCCCACACATCGTCGGCCAAACGCATCTGCGCCACCTTCTTCTGCCTGGGCTGGATTGCCGAGCGCTATCCCCACCTGATCCGAGAGATTCAAGCCCGGGGGCATGAAATCGCGAGCCATGGCTACGATCATCGCATGGTCACTACCCTGTCCCCTGCAGAGTTTCGCGAAGACATCCGCAAATCGAAGGCCATCCTGGAAGACCTGGCCGGGGAGAGAGTCCTCGGCTACCGGGCTCCCAGCTATTCCATCACCCGGCAAACCCTGTGGGCACTGGAAATACTGGCCGATGAGGGCTACGTTTACGACTCCAGCATCTTTCCAGTGCATCATGACCGCTACGGGATTCCCAGCGCGCCGCGTTCACCCTTCGCGATCCACCTGAATGGCGGGCAGGGTTACGAATTTTTTCCCTTGAATGGCGCAAGCTGCAAGCCCAAAGGCTCGGATTCCCTTCGTGCAAGATTCCTGCTAGAGTTCCCGGTATCCACAGCCAAACTGTTCGGTCAGAACATTCCCATCGGAGGGGGTGGATATTTCAGGCTGCTGCCCGGTGTAATAACGCAGTGGGCTCTCCGACGTTTGAACGTAAAAGAAAACCTCCCGGCCGTCTTCTTCATCCATCCCTGGGAGATCGATCCCGCCCAGCCCCGTGTGGCCGGTCTCTCGCCCCGATCGAGGTTTCGCCACTACCTCAACCTCCACAGCACCGAATCGAAGCTGATCGGTCTTTTGGAAAAGATTCCCTTTTCATCCTTCAAGCAGTTTATCGAACACAACAACTTGTTGATTTAAAGGCCCACCGCAATAAGAAATGCAAATCAAACTCCTTCAAGAAAACGACCGGCGCCTCTGGGATGCCTACGTACACGAACATCCCAAAGGGGGCCTTTATCATCTCTCCGGATGGAAGAACGTCATCGAAGAAGCCTACGGCCACAAAACCTATTACCTGATGGCTACCCCTACAGAGCCGCCTGAAAGAAATGCGAAACAGACCAGCGCCGCCCATGCCGCCGCCCCCCAGACCATGGGCATTCTCCCTCTCGTGCATCTCAAAAGGGCGCATTCCCCGTTTTTTACAGGTCGGTATCCCCGCCAAGTGAGCCCCGTTTCTTCCCTGGGCGGACAGCAGTGATGGGATGGCGCTCTCGATACAACTCGATCACTCTGTCGTAGGTCCCGTTG
>NZ_BQXM01000042.1 GCF_022836495.1 Desulforhabdus sp. TSK | reverse complement strand
GAGATTGAGTATCCTGCCACCATTACCGGACTCTTGGGCTGAGCAGATTACAGTCAATGCTCGGCGAACAGCGGTGAACATTTTTTGCTATCAGACATCACAGACTCCTTTCTCTCATCAATTTCAACAGTTTTAGTCTAAGATACTGATTTTACAGGAGGCTGTCCAGCGAAAAATGTGTCCGGTAGCAAATTGTCCTGTGCGATCAAGACGAAGATCAGGACGAAGACCTTGATGTGATCGCTCCGTTCAGCATTGATGAAATTCGTAGAATTCGATGTGAACTACCAGACCACTGGAAACCGTATTTCGATTTTGCTGTAAGCGCGGGTCTCAGACCAGGGGAGCAAATAGCCCTGAAACCACAGAACATTAATTGGGAAGAGGGAACTATCACAATCCGGAGAGCCATAACGCTCGATGTGGAAGGGAAACGTATAGAGGGGAGAACGAAGAACAAATACAGTAGACGGTCGTTCAAGCTCACCCGCGCGATGTTCAACGCTTTGAAGGCGCAGAAGGAAATCCATGACCGGTTCAGCTGCAAGTACTTTTTCTGCTCTCCCACGGGCTGTCAGGTTGACCTCAGCAATTTTCGCAATCAAGTGTGGGTTAAATCGTTGAAAAGGGCTGAAATTCAATACCGATCAATCAAGCAGGCAAGGCATACGTTTGCAACGCTGGCTATCAGCCGTGGTGAGGATCTGTCGTGGATTGCTAGGGTCATGGGGCATGCCAATACACAGATGATCCACCAGCACTATGCCAGATTCATCGAAAATGCCAACGGCACTGTGAACGGCTCGAAACTTGACGATCTTTTCGAGAGCAACGGGAACGATGAGTAAAAGGAGGTAAGAACGATTTTGGCAAAATTTTGGCAAAATAACCGCCAAAAAACACGACAGGTTAGCCCAAATTGGGCTAACCTGTTGATTTTCCTGGAGCTGGCGATGGGATTTGAACCCGCAACCTGCTGATTACAAATCTGATTATATTTACTTCACAAATTTTCACATAATATCATTAATTGATTGACATCACTCTATATTTGTCTATTATTATTTCACTCGTCATCACTCTGAATCATCGTTTTTCACTCAAAAAGTGGGGACAAAATGGGGACAAGAATATGTCCTTGCGACCTGCTGATAAAATCAAATGGACAGGCAGAAGTGAAAGACTCTGGCAGAAGAAAGTGGGGACAAATATAGAGGAGAAAATGCAAATGGCTTATAAATGGCAACCGACCAAATTTAAAGGCGTGAGATATCGTGAACATCCCACCAGGAAACATGGTGTCAAGGCTGACCGCTATTACACCATTAGGTACCAGTACGAAGGGAAGCGCCAGGAAGAACCTCTGGGTTGGGCAAGTGCCGGATGGACGGAAGCCAAAGCCTTTGCGAAACTCACCGAATTGCAGGAAGCCGCCAAGAACCACGAGGGGGCAAAACGGCTTCAGGAACAACGGGAGCTTAAGCGACAAAAAGAGGAAGAGGAGAAAGCCCGTCAAGAAGCGGAATTGCTCTCTCGATTGACCGTCTCTCAGTTCTACCGGGACACCTACCTTCCCATTGCCCGGACGGACAAGAAAGCACGTACGGTTGACGTAGAGCACGGTCTCTACCAGCTTTGGATTGAACCCCATATTGGGGATAAGGCGCTTCTTCTGGTGTCCGCCATGGACATCGAACGGATCAAGAAGAAGATGATCGATGCAGGGCGGTCTCCCAGGACTATCCAATACGCTCTTGCCGTGATTCGCCAGGTATTCAACAAGGCACTGGCCACAGGGCATTTTGAAGGTACCCTGCCCACTGCTTATGTTCGTGCGCCGTCGATCAATAACCGTCGTATACGATATTTGAGCCACGACGAGGCAGACAGGCTTTTAGGTGAACTCAGAACACACAGCCGACAGTTGCATGATATTGCAGCTGTCTCGTTATATAGTGGCGCGAGAGCTGGAGAGGTTTTTGCGCTGCAATGGAAAGATGTAGATGTGGAAAAGGGTACATTGTTTTTGAGAGACACCAAGAATGGAGAAAGTCGTGTGGCCTACCTGCTCGAAGGGGGTGCAACAATACTCAGCGAACGATTGGAACGTGCGAAAGAAAGAGGGGCCTATAGTCCATCGGCGTTGGTTTTTACAGGTAGGAAAGGAGATCCTATCACGGAAGTTTCCCGCACGTTTGATAAGGTTGTCGAGAATCTTGGATTCAACGAGCACGTCACGGATCAGCGTGACAAACTGGTCTTTCACAGCCTCAGACATACCTATGCCTCATGGCATGCAGAAAATGGAACCAGCCTGGTGGTGATCAAGGAACTCATGGGGCATAAGAGCTTGGCCATGACCGAACGCTACAGCCACCTGTCGCCCAACGCTATGAAGGATGCTGTGGCGCAGTTGAATAAAGCAAAGGCGGAAATCATTTCCATTCCCCGCAGAAAACACCAAGTGGCAGGAGCCGGTGATAGTCAAGTTGACTAGCGTAACTGCATGGGTTACAGGATGATGGTGTGATCAAAAGTTTTGTCCATAAAGGGCTTGAAGAATTCTTTTACACTGGAACGACCAAGGGCATACAGGCAAAACACGCTGCAAGATTGGCGGGTTTGCTCGACCGTCTGCACAGTGCCGCTGATGTGGAAGATATGAACTTTCCCGGCTCAGGCCTGCATCCGCTCAAGGGCGAACTGAAAGGACACTGGTCTTTGAAAGTATCCGGTAACTGGCGCCTGACATTTTGTTTTGAGGATGGGGATGCCTACATTGTCAACTATCAGGACTACCATTAGGAGGCTGGCATGCCACCCAAAATGACTCGACGTCCTTCTTCTCCCGGCTTTATCATCAGGACGCACTATATGGAACCCCTGAACCTCACGGTAACCGAGTTGGCCCTGCGGCTTGGCATTTCACGCAAGACGCTTTCCAAGATTTTGAATGAACGCGGTTCCGTATCGCCGGACATGGCCTTGCGTCTTTCCCGTGCGTTCAATACGACCCCGCAACTCTGGCTCAATCTCCAACAGACCGTTGATCTGTGGTTGGCCGAAAACACCCCCGGTGACTGGCAGAAGGTAACCCCATTACCCATGGACCAAAGCGAAACGGCATAAGATCTCGCAAAATATTATCCTTTCCTTCTCCCATCAAGGTCCAGGACGGTACAATGAGATCCTCAGAGGCTGGTAATTAATCGAGGGTAAACCCTCGGCTTTGCCGGAGGTATTTGACTCATGGCAGGCTCTGCCTGGATTTCACCAGAAAGAAGCGAGCAGAGGAGGCTCAGGCTGTGAGCAACGTTGATGACCTGAAGCAACAAGATCGGTTCGAGACTGTCAAACGCTTATTTGAATCTGCTCTTGAAGAGGCGAATGGGATAGTCGCTGAGAACTGGTCAATTCTTCAAAAACTGGTACCTTCTCCTGATGGTGACATTCAGCTGAGACCAGAGGAAGTTCCTGCCGTTCTATTGAGAGAGATGGCACGTCTTGAAGCTAACTATAAGAAAGACAGTAAAAGCAAAATTGGCCAAATCAAGGCACTTTACCGTCTTTTTTGTGCTTCCAATATAAGTGGCATCGCTGTCCGCCAGCTAGGATCTATCAGAACGTCACAGGCACAAGATTTCCCACCGTCCGCCGTATTGGGAGCACAATTGATTGGGCTATGGCATGGTCAACTCTTGGCGTTACGATGGATGGATGAAGATGGGGTGATGTCTTTATTCAAGGCTGTTCATCACAAGGAGGTTGCCGGTCAGCATCGTGCAACGAGATCGGAGCGGCAAGCAGAGAAGATGTCTGAACTTGTGGGGGCGCTCAGGAGAAAGCACAAGAATTCTAAAAAGCCCCTTATGGATTGTGCAAGGGCGACCCTTGATTCCAGGAAGCATGATAAGAATGTCACTCCTGAAAAACTCATCATTGCCTACATGGAACCACAGTTGGAGGAGGCATTTCAAAGTGTGTGCAACCTTTGGGATGAGGGTGATGAGGGCACACACGTTGAGATGACGGATTTTTCTATGAGCCGAGACTATTTTAATGCTCTGGATTCTGAGTCACGGAAAATTTTGAGGAATGAACTATTGAGCAGATTTCGCGAGGCAGCAAACAGAAGATACCCAGATCGCCTCTTTGGCAGCAAGGGAGTCCGCAAGAGTGAGTGAACCTAATGGGAAGGGATGGCGGAATATGATCATCATATGGCAAAGGCCTGACCGATCCCATGAATAATCGATATAGGAGAGATATTGATATTCTTAGCCTAAGCAGCACTTCTTATATTTCTTCCCACTACCACATGGACATGGGTCATTGCGGCCCACCTTGGTAATTTTACGCGGTGCGTGACGTTCTGGAATGGATTCCCCCGATGCTGGACGCGGAATCTCGATTAGACCATGATTGATTGCGTCAACGAGTTCCATCTGATTCTGCAATTCGTGTTGGGCATGTGGGTTCAAAGACGAAGCGAATGGCTGAAGTCGTTTAATCTCTTCACGGGCCAACTTGCTCTCGCCGCAATATGCTAGAATGATGGCATATTGGGCACATACTGGCACCATGTTGGCAGTCAGACCATATTCGCGTACAAGCGGCAGGAGGTGACATTCCATGAATTCACGTGCAAATTCGGGATCACGTTGAATCGTAAGGAAATCGTCGACAGCCTCTTGGCCTGTCCTTACCGCTGAACGGTAAGCACCACTCATTACATAAAATTTTAAAGCATGGAGGTTTGCGAGCCCCGAATAAAGTCCGCGCTTGCGTCGTGACATGGCATAGAGGTCTAGACAGTCGGCAAGATGTTTCAAGTCGTCCTGATGATTCGCATCCAGTTTGCCCCCAAGCGCCTTAATGATTTGCGGAGGATTAACCCCAACAACATCGGACCAATCGAGACCGAGGACGCTATAGTATTCCAGATAAAGAGTTTTTGCTTCTCTCTCGACATCACTATAGCGACCTAATTCGAACAATGCATTTGCATGGTTATAACGAACAATGCGCATAAGCAGCGGATCGTTATTGCAGAGTTCCTGTGCTTGCTCGAATGCGACTTCAACATCGTCCGCATTGCCTTTTATTGCCGCACTGGTCATCTGCTTCATTATGAGAGCCTGTTGCTCGCGGTCCCCCAATCTCCCCTTTGTGATCAACGATGCCATTTGATCCAAACGCGCAGAGAAGGTCTCACCACGGATTCCGGCATGCCAGTCCCAAAAAGCCAGCGCATCTAATGTCCAGAATCTACCTTGTTCGTCTAATTCGTCGGATTCCACTGCTGCTTCCAGCACCGACTTCAGGTCGGTCGGGTCGCCAAATTCATGGAAATATTCGAATGTCGCGACATTTACAAGGGTCTCGAAGTCACCTGTCGCTGGTAAAAGCCGCAACCAGATACCAAAACGGATGATATCAAGATGTTTCTGTAATGATATGGAAAGAAGGTCACGTAATTTTTTCTGGCTCTTCAGCAGTGCACCTGATGGAAGATTGGATTGTAATGCACGGCCGAGAATGCGAAGCGCATCATGCACCTTAAGGCGACCATCAGCGAATAACTGAAGTCCTCCGCAGGTTGTGAGTTCACGAAGGGACCGACCCCAAGGCCTCGATGGTGCCTCAAGCGCCGCCAAGACTGCGTCGGCCTCCTCGCGGGTAAGTGGGGCAATCGATAGACTAAGAGCCGCTAAAGCCATTCTCGCATCCGGGGAAAGCGTATCCAGCAATCGTGTTAAAATCACCTCCTGGGTAGTGACCGTCGAATGCGCGTCCTTTTGTATATCATCAGCAAATCCTACCGCATTCCCCATATAGAGGTCAAAGGCAAGCCGAGCTGCGTTTCTGACGAACAGTGGCATACCACCAGTCATTACACGCCAACGCTCTGCAGTGGCGGGGTCTATCCTGCAACCAGCTTCCGAGAATTCGGCAGCGATGGAATCAGTATCCCATCCCGCAAGCGATTCCGCCCTCTTATTAAAAAGGGCTTCTATCTCGGCGAGCCCAGGCCATGGTTGATTCAGGAATACAAATCGGACGCGAGTGCATGCTTCCGTAATATCGAAAAGGTCGCGCCCTGAGATACGGTGAGCGTTGTCGATTACTACTATTGGGGTAGGGCTAACTTCAATGCGACGGTCCAGCGCTCGAAGCATTTCAAAACCAGAAGCAGAAGGCAACAACACCTCACCAACGACTCCTCCGCGCCCACCCAGGAACCTCGCGACAAGTTCGCGGGCCAAGGAGCTGGCGACAGCTGGTCCAGGGAGATCAGCCACATCGAAGTACGCTGTGAGGGATGCACAGTGTCGGGCGACCTGCGCCGCCCACGCAGTTTTTCCCGCTCCTGAGAGGCCAGTAATGAAGCGTATCCGCGTCGGAGAATCGAGGTTAGGCTCATTCGCCTGAGGCCGGTAGTTTTCCGGTACGGACGGGAAGTCCTGTAACTGTTCAACAATTTGCTCGAATAAAGCGGGCAGGTCTGCTTTATTGAAACTGTGAGAGGGGCGTTCCTGGTCGTTACCTGTGGCCGCAAAATGAATCCGCGCCGCCAGTTTCCATACGAGCGTCTCTGGCGAAACAGCAGCAAATGGGACAGTGCGGGCCGCTTCGAAGCACCATGCGATTGCGGCGGGCAAATCCGGCCAAGCCGGTGGTAACCAGTCGTCCCCAACGCATGCGGGGCTATCTGGCCATCTGATCTTCACATCGGCAGGCCAGACAGGAGTGCTCAAATCTGCCATGAGTGAGGCGTTTGGAGGAACATTTGCAATTATCTGAAACTGTGGCGTCCCGCTTCTGAGATCAGACTTGTGTGTACTTCTGATTTCTTCGAATCTTTGTAACGCGCCTTTTATGTCTCCACGATTCAGCGCTTCTGTTCGCGTTTTGATCTGGAGGTATAGAGAGCTCCCCTCTAGTGCGATCTCGATGTCCTCATCCCGCTCAACACTTACAGAGAGCCCTCCAACATTCGCCAATCTCAGTAGGCACCCAACAGCGTAAAGATGTTGGTAGAGAAACCCGCGATGCACAGCCTCTATTAACCGGAGTTGTGCCGGGTTAAGTACATCAGAAGGCTTCTCGTAGGAGTCAGTGGACGGCGCCTCAGATATCAAACTGCGACTCTCGGGCATCACCAGTTTCCCTCATTTGAAATTTGTATCCTATCCGTTCGCTAAATTTAGTCAAGAATTTAGGAATAGGCGAAGACATTCTGAGGCGAGTCTTGAAGCTTCTTTTGTGACGATCCAGAATAGGTTTAAGAGCCTTCATGGATATTCCACACTTCTTGCCAGAATGTGGAAACTGATCTGAAAGATAGCCATAATAGATATGATATCAATATGTTGAATTTATTGCCTTGGTAGACATCAAGTGCCGAAGAATGCATTTTGCATCTCGCTGCTGAAAGACGTTGCCTGCGAGATGCCGAATTTCAAAGAACCTGGGGATCTCAACAGTAAAGTCTTCTATCCCTCTCCTGCAAAACTGTGGGCATAATCGCAGCGAGGAATCCGATCCTCATGGGTCGCAGGGCGCGCCATATCCCAACCATGAACTTTTCTTGTCCTACCCCCTTCGCTTAGCCTAAACACCCCCCGTTTGTAGCCTAGTGGCGATCTTTCGCAAATAACCTTCCCGAGTTACCGTTGGTGCACATTCGTGATGCATCTAAAACAAAGGAGGTTTTATGCCCAAAACAAATATTGAGGAACTCATTGAAAAATTGAAATGTTCCTGGCCAAGTCCCCTTGTCGCGCGACTCGATGTGGACCGTTTCAGCGGGGGGCTTTTGCATCCTCGCACGATGGCGAACCTGGACTCCAAGGGCGAGGGACCAACTCTTCTAAAATTTGGTCGGCTAGCCGCATACGACAGAGACGAATTGATCGCTTGGCTGTTGAATCGATTGTCTGAGTGAGCGCGGGTGCATGGACATGAACAACTCCCAATTGAGTCAGGACAGCAGTAGCGACAGCATAGGCAATCTGGAAACCCCTCTCGATTGTTCTCTCAAAGATCCGAATTGTGCCGAGAAAGCTATCGCACCTGATGATCCTGACAGGATGACAGCGATCCGGGTGGAAGCAGCTAAAATCATAGAGATGGAGCAAACGAAATTCGCCCCATTTGAAGAACTTGCCACGAAGGACTCAAAGCCCAAGTTTAAGCGGTCTGAATTGATCGAACGGATAGAAGGTACTTCCGATTTCGAAGAGCTGACAGGAACTATTGCCCGGGACGTGACTCAGAGTGGTCTGCCAGATACCCATGTCCTGAGTCTTAGAAAATCGATCGCGAAAAAAGCCGGCGTTTCCGTTGCATCCCTTGTTGAAGACGCCAAGAAGATCAATCAACTCATAGAAATGGCAGTAAGCAGTGAGGATGACCATCTTCCCGTTGCCCGCGCGGTTGTCGAATCTTACGGTGCTCAGAATATCATCGATACTCCATACGGCACCTGGCTGTGGGATGAATCCGGGATTTGGAAACTCCTGGACCCCCGTCAGATGAAGAAGAGAATTCATGAATTGGCAACAAGTCTTGAACTGACTCGAAATAAAGTCGATTCGATCCTAGACTTGACGAAAACAGAGGTATTTCGGGCAGGCCATGAATTCGATGCCGCCAAGAATGCTATAAACGTTTTGAACGGCGAAATCCATTGGAATGGAAAAAACTGGGAATTGCAGTCGCATCGTCGCGATCATTATAGAACCACTCAATTACCAATACGTTATGATCCATTAGCCAAGGCTCCTCGGTTTGAGCAGTTTCTTCGGGAAGTCTTTATCAAAGACGCTGACCGGGTGCTCAAGGCGAGATTGATTTGTGAGATGATAGGATACTGTCTATTGTCATCTTGCGAATACGAAAAATTCTTCCTCCTCATCGGCCCTGGCGCGAACGGCAAGTCCGTTCTTATGGAAACTATCGCAGCGCTGGTGGGGGGTAGACATGTCTCTGCAGTACAGCCCAGTCAGTTCGAAAACCGTTTTCAGCGAGCGCATCTTCACGGGAAACTCGTAAATCTGGTCACGGAAATCGCAGAAGGACACGAAATCGCGGATGCACAGCTTAAAGCAATCGTTTCCGGGGAGTTGACCACGGCCGAGCACAAACATAAGCCGCCTTTCGATTTTACACCATTTTGTACCTGCATCTTCGGAACCAACCACATGCCACACACGAGGGATTTTTCAGACGCCCTTTTTAGGCGGGCAATCATCATCACCTTCAACGGTAAGTTCAGTGAACCGGAGCAGGATAGGCATCTCAAGTCAAAACTGAAACTTGAACTGCCCGGAATCCTCAATCTCGCGCTCCAGGCCATTGGTGAAGTATTCCTGCGGGGGGAATTTACCCGGAAGCCGTCGTCAGAAGAAGCGAAAAAAGAATGGCGACTCGACTGTGATCAGGTGGCCCAATTTGTAGAGGAGAATTGCGAAATTAGATCGGGCCTGCAGGTTGCGTCTCAGCAGATCTATTCCAGATACGAGAGATGGGCAAGTGATGCGGGGGTTAAAAAACTTCTGAACAGGAAGAACTTCACTACTCGGTTGGTGCGCCTGGGGGCAGAACTCACCAGGGGAACCTTAGGTACACGCATGATCGCGGGCATTGCTTTAAAATAATAGGTGCTGTGAGTGACACGAGTGACGCGTGTTTCGACATTACCCCTGATGAGTTTTCCTGCTCTGTATATTCAAAAGAGAGTGAGAGAAAACCAATACAGAAAAATGTGGGAATATGCGTCACTCGTGTCACTCCCGTCACCCAAACAAGACGACGAGTGCTGAGGAAATGAATATCCTTTATCAATTACAACTTGATGGAATAACAGTAAAAAATGTCTCAAACACCAATGGCGGCGAGTATTCTTCCCCCTGTCCTGGTTGTGGTGGCAAGGACCGCTTTCGTTCCTGGCCGGAGCAAGGCCAGGGGGGGAAGTGGTGGTGCCGCCGCTGTGGTAAGAGTGGTGACCTCATTCAATATCTGCGGGAGTTCCATGGGCTATCCTTTCGGGACGCATGTAAGAGACTTGGCATGGTCAATGATGGATGCAAGATTGTGCCCGGCGCCAACCTCTATAAAAACAATAGAAACGGCGGGCAGCGGAAACCGCGGCCGATATCGAACCCTCCAGCATTATGGCAAAACAAAGCTGAATCTTTTGTTTTATATGCTGAAACCAATCTCTGGTCTGATGTTGGGACGGAATCTTTAGGGTGGTTGAAAGAACAGAGGGGACTCATTGATGAGACTATAAAAACATTCCGTTTAGGCTGGAATCCACAAGACTGGTACCCGAAACGGGAAGTGTGGGGGTTGCCCACCAAGTTGAAAGAAAATGATCGCCCGAAAAAACTCGTTCTGCCTACCGGCCTTGTTATTCCCAAACTCCAGAATGGCAAAATACTGCGACTGAGAACACGCCGTGCAGTTCCATACAATGGTTCGCGCTATTCAGACCTTCCAGGTTCAAACAAGGGGGCGCTCGTGATACCTGGTGGCAAAGGAAAAGTCGTTGTGGTGGTGGAAAGTGATCTTGACGCTCTGCTGATCTGGCAGGAAGCAAAAGACCTTGTGACCGTTATGGCGCTTGGATCGGCGCAAGCCAGACCCGATGAGGAAGCTTCGAATGTACTTGAAGGCGTTCAGGACATACTTGTCGCATTGGATGTCGACGATGCCGGAGCCAATGAGGCTTGGCATTGGTGGAGAAAGCATTTCAGCAAAGCAAGGCGCTGGCCGCCAGTTCGTGGAAAAGACCCTGGTGAAATGTGGAAAGTCGGCGTCGATGTCCGGTTATGGATCAAGGCTGGTTTGAGCGAGATGCCTCAGGATGATCCTGCTGAAGCCTTTGCAGTACTGGCGGATATCGAACCAAGTGAACCAAATTACCAGCCTGAAACAAGGATTCGAGAGGATACACAAATCGAAGGTGAAAGGAAGAATCTTGCTGCTCCTGATCGATCCGACCCGGATGCGTATAGCATCGAGGAGAGCATTGAGGAGCACGGGAATGAGGTCATTTCTCTGGTTGGGGAAAAGTGCCCTCAACTTTTTTGTGAAACCTGTCTGCACTGGATCGAGTCTTTTCCTGCTTCCCCGCATGGAGTCTGCCGAAATGTTTCAGCCAAGCAATGTCGGTTTCAAAACCGAGCACAAAACGGATGTGCATTTCATTCTTTGCGAGGACAAGCCCACAAAGCTGTGAGTTTTTAACTAATTGGAGTTGCCCAGCCGTTTCAGCATTTTGAGCAATCCAAATCCTGAAAAGATGGCGGGATGCTCCCCTGTGGGGCTGAGCGACGGTGCAGAACTGGTTAGGGTTCATTTTCGCGTCAGAATTGCCATACGGGTTGTTGAGGAGAGTGAGATAACATGCAAACCAAAACGCGACAATCAGACCAGCCCACAGAAACAGAAAAGACAGAATACACTGAAGCGGAGATCGAAAGAATTCAAAAATATATTTCCGAGTGTAAGACGGCGCCAAAGCCCCTCAAATATGATGCGAAAAAGGATGATGACGATGGAATCACATTGGCATTGATCGATGATCCCGAAAACAATGAGACTTGGCTCAAGATTTACGAAACAGCGGGAACAACCGATCCATCATTGGGCCAATTACTGATACACCAGTCTGTTCTTGCCAGCGCCAGGACTTCAGACAAGGAAAACATGGAGCAAATGGCGAACGCTGTTGCTGCCGGCATGCTTGGAATAGCCCCGAAGGATGAAATCGAGGGCATGCTTGCTTCACAGATGGTGGCTGTGCATAACCAGGCCATGAAGTTTCTCAATCTGGCGTTAAGCAACCAAAATTTGGCTATAGTTCGAGAAATGCAGAACGTCAGCAACCGGTTGCTTCGAACCTTTACCCTACAGATGGAGGCCCTCACGAAATACAGGAAAAAGGCAGAGCAGACCGTCCGGGTCGAGCATGTTCACATTCACAGTGGGGCACAGGCAATAGTTGGGACTGTCAGCCACAATCAACTCCAGAGGGAGGGGGGCACAGATGAAAAATATGGATCAAGCCCGTGTACCGGGCGAATCGAAGACAGAACCGGCGGAGTTACTTTGGACCTTCCAGAAGGCGAAAAAGTGTGGAGCGAAAACCCGGAGCGGTGGGAACTGCAAGAATCCGGCGATGAAGAACGGGCGTTGCCGTCTTCACGGCGGAAAAAGCACGGGGGCGCCCAAGGGTAACAAGAACGCTTTCAAGCATGGGCGGTATTCCCGCGAGGCAATCGAGGCCAGGCAGTTTGTTCGCGAACTCATTAGGATGAGTCGGCAGATGATTTTGGAAACAACTGGGCACTCGTGAGGACTTTAAGAATTCGACATTTCCACTTTATCCTCGTTATTGCCGAGCTTAACAAAATATCTGAAGTAAAATCACAAGAACCGGCTCTTCTTTCCAAAGCTCGTAACCAGCACGTTTTTCTTAGCCCTGGTCGCAGAAACATAGAGCAAAGCCCGTTCTCTCAGTTCGTTCTGCTCGACGGCCAAAGGATTGTCCTGACCCTCTAGAACCATTTGCAGGGGCACGATCCCTTCATTGACTCCCGCAATAACGAGGTGATCAAATTCGAGCCCTTTGACTCGATGCATGGTAGCTAGCCGAAGTCCCGGTGTACTGCGGTTTTCGGCCGCACTCCTCTTGATGAGGTAGGTAGTAAACCCTGCAGATTGTAAAGCTGCCTCGTATTGCGCTAGCAGACCGTGTATTCGGCAGACCAGGCAAACTGAATTGATCGGAACGCCCTCCGATTCTAGCTGTTTCAAATGCTTCACAATGAAATCGGTCTCCTCCGCCATGGATGGCAGGTTCACCACCTGGGGAGGACTGCCGTGAAGCAGGGCCTTGTATCCCTTCTGGTCATCCACACCAGCATCCAGATCATCGATTTTCCGACCCTCAAGAAGCTTGACGGCCCACTTTCTTGTCTCATCAGTGGTTCGGTAGTTGATCTTCAGTTTGTGACTGCGGCCCTTGATGTTGATCCCACATTGTCCCAATACCACCTTGTGCCTGTAGATCCTCTGATGGCCATCGCCCACGATGAAGATATCGTTCGTGCTCCCATCGGTAGGAATCATCTGTCGGATCAGCTTGAAGGCTTCCGCACCCATATCCTGGCCTTCATCAACAATGACAGCTTTGTAAGGGAGTACTGAGCCTTTGCTCTGTAGGATCACGCGAGCATCCCGAATAGCATCGATGGCTTCTTTGTATCCCTTTTCATTGAGCTGTGCCCGGTACTCTTCGAAGACGGGCCAGATGGCTTTTCGTTCGACACGATTGAGCTTCCTCCCTCGGCCGAGTCTGGATGCTTTCATGTAATCGTCGCCAGACGAGATCCCCTGAGTCTGGATGATCTGCTCCCACTCGTCCCGGTAGAAAGCCTCCGGGAGGTCCAGGCTTTTAGGTGCAACATTGAGCGCATTGGTCCAGCAATCCCTAGTATCGTCCTCGTAGACGATGGTGTGCTCGTAGCCGTTCTTCTTGAGAAATTGAGTGACCCATGCATCGAGGTTCACCACTTCGATTCGCTTGAGAACGTCAACCGGGCAGATCTTCCTTAGATTTTCACGGATATCGGCGGCGAGATTTCTGGTGAAAGTCGTGAAAAGAATCCGATCACCTTCGGCTTTAAAAACATTCTGAGCCAGGTGCTTGGCTCTGTGCATGGCGCAAACGGTCTTGCCGGTTCCGGCACCACCCAGCACACGAACCGGGCCTTTGGCGTTCTTTTCGACTATCTTTCTTTGAGACGGATGGAGGAAAACCCGCCATTGCTCTAAAGGAGCATTCAGGATTTCGGCAAGCTCCAGTGCGTCCTCGACGACATGAAAACGCCTCATCGTATCGGGATTCTCAAGGGCTTTGACGAAGTCGCCGGTATCGACTTCTTTCTCGACTCCGTGCTTTTCCACTTCCCTCAGAACATCCTCAAAGGAATAACCGGCGGCATAGAGAAAAAGTGCTTCGTATGCTTCTTGAGGTAAGACGGCCTCATTTTGGTCAAGGTCGTCTTCGTTCATGATGCCGCGAACGAGTGGCACAAAGGCATCAGGAACGCCAAGCTGCAAGAGGTGCTTGTCCTTGAGGTCATGGAAAAGGCCTCTCTCTTCCCCGGCAGCACCGACGATAGAATGACGGGCCGCCACCTGTTGAATATCAACCACCTGAAGACTTCCGGTCTCTGGGTGAATGCTGAAGACCTTATTTTCAGCCCATTGATAGGCTTTGTCATGATGATCCACCCACAGGAGCAGGAATACATTACCGATTTCGGGTTTCAGGACAATTCCACGGTACGTGTTGTCGATTCGGACGCTCCGGAGATTTGGATCTTTACACTGCTGGATTTTTTCATAGTTGATAGCAGCTGCAGCCGGGTTCATCCGAAACTTCTCCACAAATTCCCTCACCTTTGACTGCTGTTTGTGAGGAATCAGGGAGAAGGCTTTCAAGAAGTCCGAAGAAATGGCAACCTTTATATCATTGATCCCTTGTTGCATATCCTCTCCTGTCCACTACTCAGGGTCTCATCCCCTGTTTTTCAGACTACATGGGGTTGTCGTGTTGCTCCAGACTTCTCCCATAGTGTTTCGATCTATGAAAACATCTCAACGGTGCTCGTCGGATCGAGAACCACTTCGGCGACAGATGCGACTTGCCATCCCCTTTCCGTATAGAGGGGCTTGAATTCCATTTCTTCGGCAAGCAAAAAGGCAATCTTAACAGGGGGCCAGCCCAGCTCTGCTGTCGCGATTACCGCCCCCTTCTCATCGCACAATTCAAATCCCGGTTCCGGGAGGCTAATCCCGTTTGCTTCAATCAATGAAAGAAATGGATGAATCGATGGATCTGTTACAGACTTGAGCAACTTGAGTTGTTCCGATTCAAAATCTGGGGCGGGACTCGGTTGGGACGGCTCTTGTTCCGTGAGAAAGCACGAAAACTCACCATCCGAAATGCCTCTCGAAGTAAGGAAAAGGATCAGTGGCGCGAACTGGTAGACGTTGAAAAGCCTGATGAATCCATTCCAGGCTGCCTTGAAGTTCGGACCCAAGGCAATCTCGTCGTCATCGTGGAAACGGCATGTCACTTCGAGCTTTTGAAACCTGCGGCCCTGCATGTCGTCCTTGCCGATGCAGACAAGCATTTTGAGCATCGGCTTATTGTCCTCGTGATTCTTCTGGTTGATGCCAAAACAATATGAGCCGTTTGGATCGTGTTCCAGGCTCAGTTGAATTTCATGCCATGCTGCATCCTTCTTAAGGATCTCCCGGACAGACTCAATGGCATCAAAGGTTCCCAGCTTCTTCGAATCGATGTGGATCATGGCGTGGATCAAAGAATAGAGTCTCCACATTTCAAAATCCGGGATGGCCAGGAACTGGATCAGCATCTCGAAACCTGTGGCCAGGTGCATATCCGAAAGATTCTTCACGCCAAATGTGGTATCGAAGGCATCAAGGAGCTTTCCGAGAACGGGACCGTTGGGCTGGGTGAAGTTGGTGAAGTAGGCTTGTTGCGGCTTGAACTGATTTTCGATATCGTTCCACGACAGGGAGAAGACGAGATATTTCCCGCTCCGAACGAGGGCCATTCTCTGAGCTAGATCCTTACCGACCCTGTTCTTGAGAGCGGCACCATCGGCATGGAACGAGAATCCATCGGTGAAAACCGCGATAGAAGGCCTGCTATCTTTCTGCCTTTCAGGATGAAAAACGAAATCGATCTTGCTTGGCACCAGGACCCCGCTTTCAGGTCCGACACTCACCTGGGGCTCGATGTAGTAACCATTGCCGTTGATCTTGAGATACCATCCCGGCTTTCCATTCACGATATCCTGTTTAAAGGAAACAGGCTCATCGTGAAATTTGACCCTCCTTACGGCCTCGACAAAACGGGCCTCAAGCTCGCTGTCAAACAAGGCATTCACCGATATCTTGCTCAGCGACTCCGTTTCAACAAGAGCATCCTTTCCCTTGACGATCTCCGTTAAAACCTGAATGGCCGTGTTCCGGGAGATATCCGCCATGTCGAAGCTCATCCGGTATGCAAAAAGACACCGGTAGCATCCATCTTTCTCCGGATTCTGCTGACATGAGCAGGATCTCAAAACCTCCAATGCGGCTTCGAAGACATTCATGAGCGGCTTTTCGGTCCTGATCAACTGCTTGAGGTATCCCGTTCCTCCGGGAACTACGTCATAGAGAACAAGGTACTTCCTCTTGTGGGACGTTCCGGCCACTGGATCGTCATAGACGGTGGTTTGAAGATGATCGATGCTCCCTCGAAAGACTTTCTTCAATCCGAGAAACAGGGCAGCAATGAAGGAGTGAAGCTTCTGCTCTGAACCGGCAAAGCTCGTCATGGGAAGCAGGATTCGGATGGCCTCCGAAGTGAATTCCCGGTACATGTAGAGACAGTCAAAAACGTTTTTCTCAGAGCTTCGAAGCTTGTACTTGCAGGTCACCGCATGCTCTATCTTCTTCCCATTTCCCTGGACCTTGCCGCATTCGCGACAGATTGCAAACCCCCTTTTCGGAACCTGGTGACCGGCAATATCGATGTTCTCCCCCACCGTCTCCTTGTTTCCGAAATTTACTTCTCGAAAGGTCGCTCTGTCCAGATACTCGAACCCGAAGGGGAAATCTTCCCAGTCGATCTTGAAGGCTTTCTCGATGAACTTCTCATCGGCATCAAAGAGCATGTGTTTGTTGTAGAACTCAGGCTCTCGATCATCACTGTCATCCTGGTTGCGGCTCTCTTTGTCGGAAGTTGTTGCAATCACCTGGCGCATACGGATCATGCGGCGCTTCTGCCCGTCATCAGCCCAAAGAGGGCTTCCGCATTTCGGGCAGGCAGGCTTTTCTTCCCCTGAAACTGCCAGTTCATGGTACGTGCAATTATTGCAAAACCGCCAGTCTTCTACCTCGGATGTGGCCATATTGATCTGATCAACAGTGACCTTCCGACCCTCGGCGTAGAACCTGTTGGCGGGAGCCAGTTCGTGGATGGCGCTCACAGCCGGTCGTTCGTATTCAAATACTTTGGTTTGATACTTCCCTGGACCATCCACGTTCTTCTTTCTTCGGTAGATGACGGATCGAAGGATCACTCCCGCCTGTGGGAAGGCATAGTTTGGAAGCAACCCCTCGTCGGTGAAGAAATTGAACGTGTCCTTCTCGACGATAGAGCGGATGATGCCGTTGATGGCGGCCTTCTCAAGTCTCAAATCGTCAAGGTCCGACTCGTAGTTCTTGTCCTTTACCGGATCGTTTTCCTTTTGCTTGATTCGATAGTTGAGCTTCTTCACCCGGTCTTGAAGGGCGCGTTTTTCCTTATCGATCTCGTTTAGACCGTTCAAGATCCGGTATCTTAGATTCTGCTCTCCCTCGGCACCCTCGACAAAGGCCCTGAGATTTTCCACGGACTCTTCTGTCAGAGACCCCTGAAAAATCTGTACGAATCGCTCGAAAAGGACCGTTCTATTGTTTTCACTGAAATCGAGAAGGTTAAAAGGGAAGAGACTCTTGTTGTTTTTCTTATTGAGGTTCGTAAGCACTTGTCCCAACTTGTATGGGAGAGCGACGCCGGATGCTCCGGTTTCAATCCACCTGTCGAAACAAAAGGCCGTAAATTGCCTCTCAAGGACTGCGGGGGCATTTAGGAAACAGCCTGGAGGCTCCACTCGTCCGGCAATCATTTCCTGCGGCTGATCGTAGAAGTAGAGATCATGAGGCCTGGCATTGGCGACAGTCATGGCAAAGGAGTTGCCATCCCGTCTTCCTGCTCGCCCGATTCTTTGCAGGTAATTCGATTGGGATGGTGGAACCGAGCAAAGGATCACCGATGAGAGGTCGCCGATATCGATACCCATCTCAAGGGTTGGTGTGCAGGAGAGAAGATTCGGGTCCCATGGATTCTCGCCGTTGATGAAACGTTTCTCCAGAAGCTCCCTCGTTCCCCTCTCCAATAAGCCCGTATGCTCCTCGGCAAAAATCCGCTGAACATCCCCCGTGGAGTAAAGCTTGCCGTAATAGTCTTCGGTGTCGGGCTCCTCCTTATAGCGGCCCTGGCATTCGAACCTCAGGCAGGAGCACCCCCTCCACCATTCCGAGCCGTCTTCAGTTGCCGAGACACTATGGCCGCAGGTATCACACCTGTACTGTTTCACATTCCTTCCGACGAAAACGGCGGAACGGTTGATTCCCCAAACGGCATGCCCCTGGATCTTCACCTCTTCAAGAATTCCAAGCTTTGAGAGTGCAGGGATGACCAGTTCATAGATCCTTTCCGAGTACATCCCAACGAGGGGATAGAGCCGGCAGAAGTTTTTCGCCACCCAGTCTTCATACCAGGTCCTTCCTCTCCCCTTGCTGATGAGGGTATCGAATCGGGTGCCGCCCTTAGTCGTTAGGAAAGCAGGGGTGCGGGAGTGTTTCCCGAAATTCGGCATGTGGGGGATGATGTTGATTGAATAGTACCCGCCCCAATTGTCCACGTAGGATCTCAGAGCCGGATGAAACACCCCTCCCTTTGTTCTGAGCTGGGTTATGAAGCCAAGAAGGAACCGGAGAAGCGTCCTTCCATCCAGTTCGCGCAGACACCCGAGTTCATTTTGGAGCTGTTCAAGCAGTGAATCAGATGCTTCCTTGAGCTTCTCGATCTTGATACTGCCTATCGAGGAGTCCGTCTTTTCAAGGGTTCTTCCGATTCGGCAGTTGAATCCATATTCACTGGTGATCTCCCAATCGATCCGTCGTAAAACGTCATCGAGAAGAGTGCTTCCATCCGGTATCTTACCGCTCTTGACCAATGATTCGTAATCTTCGGACCAGGCCATATCCGGCGCGAGGAACGTACTGATGAAATCGCTCTCGCCTCTTTCCTTCAGCCAGTATTCAGAGAACCTGGCTGGGACTTGATCCAGAGAAAGCTCGCCAGGTTCCTGATCGATGAACTTCTGCAGAGCGCTCCGGAAATTGAATCGATAGGTTCTTGCGGAGAAAAAAGCAGCCCGGTGGGAGGCATCCTGAACGGAGTCGGAAAAGGTGAGGAGCTTCTTGTCATCATTGAAGGTGGAGGAGTAAATCTGGCTTATGGCAACACTTGTGAGGCTTGCAGCCCTGGAGCCGATGATGGTAAGGCTGTCGTAGCTGTCGCAAAAAGGGCAGTTGTGGGTTCCTTGAACCGTTTCATTTTTTTTGATTCTGGTGTTGACGATGAGGACCAGAATTAAACGATCCTTCTTGCCGCAAACCGGGCACGCAGAGATTTGGTCTCCTTGGCTCAAATGAAGACAGTGGCCGCAGATCCATTTGCCAAACTCCTGCTGGCCGAGCTGCACCACTCGCTTGTCCTTGGGGAAAAGATAGGTGAGGGTCGGGCTGTAATGAAAAAACGAAAGGTAAAAGTGCTGAAGGTCGGGGTTCATTGAAGTGTCTTGTTCTCTCTTGGTCCCCGCCCATCCCATGGCACCGCACTCCCGGCAGTGAACAACCGGAAGGTGAATTCGTGACTGTTCATCATTGAGATCGTCTGAGAATCTCAGCCTCGGCTCAGGACTTACCTCGGCAACGATTCGCCTCAACTCCCTGGCCCACAGCTGAAGTCTGACGTTGAGGAACGGTAGAAGCCTGTCGGCCGGTTTGACCCTGGCGCAGGAGATGAGGGCCAGGAGGCTTCCGAGCACATTCTGTTTGTATTCCTGAGTGCCTCCTTGAAACTCGGGAATCACCCTGTCCAGCTCCGCGATGATTTCCGGGAGTGGCGCGATGCCGCTCCTTTTCTCAAGGATCATCAGGAGATTTCGGAAGAAGGCATGCTGCTTCAGCTTCTCCGATAGATCGATTTTCCATTGCTCTTCCGTTGGATTCTCGATCCGCTCTCCGAGCCACAGCTCATGCTGCGTCTGAATGTAGGATGCAAAATCGGAAAACGAGTCCGGTCTCAACCTTTCTGCTTCTTCCTGAGGGACGACAGCAATCAGGGTAATGAAGGAGTCTTTGAAGAGCTCACCCGGGGTCAGAAGAGATTCCGCAACCACTGAGTCGCCATCGAATTCTTCCCCGAAAACCTCACTGCTGTATTCTTGAAGGTCCTTGTAGCTTTCCTTGCCGCCCAGAGTGGCGGAGGTCCCAACACAGCAGAGATACTTTTCCGGAGTCTTCAACCGCTCCTTCAATCGCCGAATCAAACAGGCAAGATCGGTCCCTTGAGCCCCATCGAAGGTATGCAGTTCATCGACGACCAGGTACTTCAGGGTTTCCGGGCCATTGGACTGCCACAAAGTAAAATCTCTTGGTCGGATCAGCAGATAGTCGAGCATCTTGTAGTTTGTGAGGAGAATGTCGGGGGGATTCAGTCGCAGGGTATCCTTGTTGGTGATCACCCTGTCTGCTGTCATTGTCGCGGCGGCGTTTTCTTCCTTCTGCCCGATGAAAAGTCCCGCACGGATCTTCTCTCGAAGATTTGGATTCCCATGGATCGTCCTTGCCAGACGTTTTGCCTGGTCCGTCGCGAGGGCGTTCATGGGATAAATGATGATGGCCTTGATGCCCGGCTCTCCCCAATGACGGTAGCAGTAGTCGAGGACTGGATAGAGGAAGCACTCCGTCTTGCCGGACCCGGTTCCCGTGGCCACCAGGGTGGATTTGGCTTCTTCTCCACTGAGTCGCCGGAAAGCCTTTTCCTGATGGAGATAGGGTGCAACACCAAGAGGAATATCCTGGAAGAATTCGGTATCGGTGTTTCCCTGTCGAAAGGGAAGCTTCAGCGAGAGGTATGGGCCTTTGAACAGCTCCTCCCGGCTGTCGATGAGCCGGTCGACAATCTCCTCGAAAAACGGATTTGAGATAGGGAAAGTGGTCTTGAGAAAGTCTTCGATGCCACGTTGAACCTGGTTGGAAAGAACGGATGGGATCATTCTTCGCTCGAATCCATGGGAATTCCCTTCAGCCTTCCATCACGATACGCTCGAAGCCTCTTCTCTGCCTCTTCGATCCAGAGGGCATTCAGCTCTTGGTCCAGCTCATCGAGACTTCTCAGCAGTTCCTCAACCACCAGGAAACGTTCCTGAGGCGTCAATTTCAGTGCCTGTTCAAGTATTTCTCTTGCTTCCATGTTCTCTTTTTTTTCGACATTCTCGATTGCCCTCAAGAGCCGCTCCTTATTCGCTTCCGACCGAAGAAGGTAGGCTGTTTGATCAACTTCACTCCCCATGATTTCTACTCCTTCCACCCGTTCGAGTTGGAGCGGTTCGGGCTTAGACACAGAGAAAAGCTGAATTTTTCATTATATTTCCTCTGGAGTCTTCTCTGTGATCTCTGTGCCTCTGTGGTTAATGGGTATTTTGGAAACGACTCATTCCCTAAGTTGTTCTTCGACGCCAGTAATTGGGCTTCCGGTTCAGATGCATGACCGCTATGACGATTATCTGATCATCTTTCGGCTGATAGACTACTCCGTAGGGAAAACGCTTGAGAAGGCACCTGCGCGTGTTCTTTGAAAAAGGGGACCAGGCCAGTGGGAACCGACATATATTCTCGATTGCGGCATGAACTTCGCCCGCAAACGCCAGACCAAGACCATCCTGACACTCTTCATAGTAGTTAACTGCCTCGTTAAGCTCGGCCTCTGCTTCAGGGGCAAAACGGTACCTCATTTCTTCAGCCTTTTAAGCAGCCTTTCGAATACTTCGTCACCCGGCACCGTCTTGACATCTCCAGTTTCGATTTGTGCCACTCTCCTTTCTGCCTCGATGGCCCATAGTTCATCAATCTCAGTTTGAGAGGAGTTTAGACTCTGCAGGAGTTTTTCCACCAGTTCAATTCGGATTTCCACGGGAAGGGAAATCGCCTCGGATATGAGATCGTCCTTGGAAATCATGTCATTACCTCCTTGGGAAATTATGATCAGGTCGATCCGCCTCATGCGACGGATAGCTCCCCAATCTGTCGCACGGTCTTGCTCTCATGATAACCCAGACAACCGGAATCGTCTCTCGAGCTCAGCCCATGCGATTTCATAGTCCTCCTCCCGGTTGCATCGGTCGAAGGGAGCCTCGTAGACGATGGTTCGCTCCCTGGGTCCGCCGGGGAGGGTGTCGTCCATGATGCTTCGCGAAACGCTCCCGCTCCTCATGTTCTTGATGGGCTCCCAATCGGGGCGGGAAAAGCCGACGCCAGGCAGACCCTTGCTTGCTGTGAATACAATGCGACCATTTTTATCATACCATGTGTCCGCTTCATACTGCCGAAGGACGGGAAACTGGACCCGGTAAATGGTTTTCAGCTCTTCCAGGGTGAGCCCCAGGGCCATGGCCGTGAGGACATCGATTTCTACCAAGGCTTGACGGCGCTCGTAGTCGGTGCGGAGGGCGCAATGACGGGTCCACTCCGGTGTGAGATTGGCGAATTTGGCATTGTCGAGGCGGGGGTCCCTTTTGGTCCAGCGGTCGAGGTGGAATTCTTGTTTGAAAGCCCCTGTCCACAGCTCGGTATAATGAATCGTGAGGGAGAGAAGCATCATTGCGCGTAGATGGAGTTGTTCCCGGTAGGGACTGTGCTCGTCGGGCATGGGCAACTGGCTGATGAGAGAAACGTTCGCGTGCCCCATGCCCGTTGTCTTGACCCTGAAGTCAACCGGAATCGAAATCGACAGGGAGAAAAAGTCCAGCAATTGCATAGTGTTCTTAAAGCAAGTTGCGAGACAGGTATGCACATGCCCTACTCCGGGTGGAAAAACGCTGGAAAGCAGCGTTCGTTCGCCGGATTGGCTAAGCATCTCCCGATTGATGAACCGATAATAGCTCGACACGCGCTGCTTTTCCCCCCAAGGCACCTTCGGGGTTCGCCTCTGGTATTGACTGGCATCGCACCCGGGAACATAGTTGGTCCGGGGGAGGTAATCGTCCGGGATCTCGGTCAGATCGAGAACGTCGTAATGGGCTTTTTCAGTGCAAACCCTACGTGGTGTCTTGTACAAAGGGATGCCCACGAAAAAATGAGGCCCTGAGAGCACCCATTCGTCGATGGATTTCGGGAAGCGCGTTTCACGCCGGATGGTTCCGTCGGTCACTGAATTAGTCTCATTCCAGTGTTGAGTTGAGTAATACTCGCCCTGCAGGTCACCAAGGCGTTTTGGCTGGTCGGCAAATTTTCGAAGGACGCTCACCAGTTCCCTGGAGTGTACGGCAGGCAAGCGCGCCTGTCGGGGTGGAGTGCCTTCGGAATCATAAAGTCTTGCAAAAAGAGCCAAATGATTGGAATCGACTGAAACGATCCGATTTGCGTGCCCCGTCATGTCCCATTTATCATCCCGATTCTTGACGCCAGGAGTTGGGCCAAACCCGGTATGTTCGAAACAGTTGTCAATAGTGCTGGGATGAAAGAGGTTTGCAACTGTATGGAAAGTCTCTTCGCCCGGTTTCGTATATACATTGATACTGTAGCGTTCGCGGTGTCCAATCGGGAACAACATCAACTGGTTCTGGAACTGGAAATGATACCGGAGCCTGGGATAGACAGCCTCTCTCAATGCCCCTCCTTTGGGATCGTCGTAGATCCCTTCAGGATGGAGAAAAGCCGAAACACCCGTATCCCTTCCAACCATCCAGGCCTGGGGGAGGAAACACTTGTACAGATTGGCTTTCATTCCCGCCAACGATGGATAGCTCTGCACGGCATTCAGAAAGTTCTGTGCTCCTTCGGCCTCTTCGAATGTAGACAAATAGCTGCTTCGAAGGTCATGACGCCCCAAGGTCTCCTTCCTGAGCACGGCAAGCTGGGGCGCAGTGAACGACCGGAGCACGAACAGCGGCTCGGCGTCGCCCATGACGCCCCCCTCATTCCATTCCACTTTGATCCAGGGCGGGTTTCCCACAATCAAATCGAACCCCGCGCGCTCGGCAAACAAGTCCGCAAATTCCAGCTCCCAGTGGTGAAACCGGTATTGTTCGGCCAGGCTTGAGACAAGCTTCAGCCGCTCAAACTCTCTACAGAGGCTGTCCAGATCGACAAACCCATACTGATTTGTCGTCTTGAGCTGCTTTGGTCGCTGCTCCCCCGCCGGGAACATCCGAACCTGGTTTCCGTCCATGGGAACGGGATCGTAGACGCTCCCTTCCAGGATGGCGGACACCTCCATCAGGTACTCATCCCGGCTCGGCAGGAGGTCCGCTTTCTCCATGGGCCAAAACCAGAGAGCACACCAATAATCCATGACCATTTTCAGTCGCCGGTAGGCACTGGAATGGCGAATCCCCTGGGATAGTATCTTTTCACCGAAAATCTTGTCCTTCGTCTGGATGCTCAGGGGAGTCTTTGGACCTGCCGCCCCATTTTGTCCAAACACGGGGAGGCTTTCCCTCGTCTCACTCCGGACTGCCTGGCGGTCCTCCACGCACCTCTGCCAAAGCCTGTCCACGGCCTGGGACAACCGTGCAAGGGTTTGAATCTCACTTTCCGACCAGGGTCGAATGAAGCTGCTTCGCCAAGCCTTGATCTTCTTCAGCTCCTCTTCGGCCATGGATTTGACCACCTTGTCGGTGTAACTGGCCATGCCGCTGTCCGGCAGCAGAAAATGGTAGACCGTTTTGGCTGGTCGGCTCTCGCTCAGGGGAACCCTCTCAGGAACAACATCCAGCCACGTCTGCTTTCCCTTTCTGTTCTTCTCCAGCAAATCGGCCGAAAAGACCTGCCTTCTCGCGCCGATCAACGAGTTGCCCGTAGCCAGCCGCATCCCGAACCAGGGCACGGTGGAGCCCTCATGGATCGTGTTGAGCCAGAGGGAGACTTCAGCCAGTTCCACAGCCGTCGGATTGAGGTCCACCCCGTAAACGTTATTGGCGGCAATATGGGCTTTGACCTTCTGTTTCTCTTTTGTATAGGCATCATGGGCGATGACCTGCCCCGTTTCCTGCTGTTTGAGCTTGAGATACGCTTCGGACAACTGGTTGATCACTTCGTTCAAGAACGCGCCGCTTCCCATGGCCGGCTCACAGACGGTCAGTTGCAGGATGTCGTCCGCCTTCTTGTCTTGGAGCAGTTCCTTGAGGGCATATTTCACGAGGCACTGGGTGAGGACTTCGGGAGTGTAATAGGACGCGGACTTCTCGCGGTTTCGTCCAGCCAATCGATAGATGAAGGTCCCCTTCGGGTACATCTTCAGGGTGCCGTCATCATGGAAAACTTTCTCGTTCTCCTCATACTTGGAGAGGTTCTCTGCCTTCACGAAGTAGGCAGTATCCAACTCGTTGTATATCGCATCGGCCTTCTTGACTTCATAGAGATCGGTTTCGGCAAAGAATCCGCTGTAGGAGAGCAGACCCTCATAGACGGCCCCGAGTTGGTTGATTCCGAGCTGGGCATAGCTGATTCTGCCCCGTCGTTCCCTGTTTCCTTTTGGCCTGGAGAGGGACAGCAGCTCCAAAACTCGCTGCAATACGAAGCTTCGGAATCTGACTCGGCTCAAGAGAGGAGTGTTCGCCGGATCAAAGAGATGACTCTTGAGTGGTTGCATGCGAAAGATGGGTTTGCCTGCGGTTGTCGCCAGCTGCTGCGGGCTGAACCCGCTGAAGACTAAATTGAAAAGGATTTGAAGAGACTCATGGATGAAAAAGCCGTTTCTGGACTCAGCGGTTGTGAGCGGGACCAATTCCAGGTCCCTCAAGGATTCAAGACTATACCCGGTTCGGTACTCCTCACTTTTCATTTGTGCATAGCCAAGATCCGGCCGAGCTTCGACATAGAAGAGAAAAAGAAGACGGTAGAGGTATCGGAGACACTCCCTGGTCAGCTTGTCCGAGTATTTCTTCCCGTAGATCCCTTCCTTGAGCACGTTCCGTAGGTAATGGACGGCCTCGTTTCCAATAAGTTCCACGGCCTCACGAACGGCATACTTCAGATCTTCGGAAACGGAAAAGGCATGCTTGTGGGAGTTCTCATCCAGGGTATCGAGCAGACAGATCCCGTCCTGCGGGCGGGTGCTATCCATGGAAAGGAGCGCCGCCACGGCACGAAGGGTTGATACTTCTCTTCGCCCGAGGATTTCCGGTAGATCGAATCGGAGGAATCTCTTCTCATTCCATTTGGATCGATCCAGGAGGACCACATTGAAGTGGCTCATGAGCATGATCCACCTGGGGGGCTCTGTTTGGGTAAAAATCTTCTTGGTGATCAGGTCGGCCAGGCAGTCCTGCAGCACCATCTTGTCGGATTCAATCCCGGAGTACTGACATTGGGCAATACAGAGGTCGAGGGGGTCAACGGATTCATCCGGCCGGCAGATGGTCTCAATGGCCCACAGGTCCGGAACGCCGCTCTTCTTTTTGATCTCACAGATCAGGGGTAAAAGCTCGCCGGTATCCAGTTCCTTCACCACGGGGGCATAGGGGTAGCCAAGAGCTTCCAAGAGCATCGGGAAGAACTCATGCTGGGCTTCCAGGATGTTCTCAGAGTTTCTCAATTTCTCAAGCTGGCTTCTAAACGTGAAATACCGCCGGGCCAGTTTTTCGAGTTTGTTGTAGGGCGGCTGTATGTTCTCTTCTTCTTCACGCTTGCTCCAGGTGGCGAAGAGGTTTTTCAGATCATTTTCAAGGATCACGCTCAGGTAGTGCTGGGTGTAGAATTCGTTTTCATTGCTGATTCCGGTGAGATCGAGAGCCATCTACCTGCCTCCCTTCAAGACGGAAACCACACGGATGTACGGGAACTTCTCCGTGCTCATCGTCTCTTGAATCCAGTCCAGATATTCATCGAAGATCCGCTCGATCTCCCGCCGTTCCTTTTCCTTTCGATCCAGAACAATCTGAGTTGCGGACCTGTTCTGTGAAAACCGGAATTCAAGCTGCACGTACTTTCTGCCTTTGAGCCGTTCAAGT
Source organism: Desulforhabdus sp. TSK (assembly GCF_022836495.1). Classification (GTDB taxonomy): domain Bacteria; phylum Desulfobacterota; class Syntrophobacteria; order Syntrophobacterales; family Syntrophobacteraceae; genus Desulforhabdus. The sequence continues at coordinate 15,932 of NZ_BQXM01000042.1, read as the reverse complement.
TCCTTGTACTGCACATCGAGTTTTTCGTTGATGACCTCCTCGAACTCGTCACGTCGAACCTTCATCCACTCGTAGGCCTTCTCGACTGCCAGGGGAATCAGCTTCTTTAGCGATAAGGTGTCAACTTCCACCCCTTTATTCGGGTATTGCTTCCGGTGGATTCCGGTCCTTTTCAGCACATCTTCCATATCGATGATAGAAACGAACGCGTCGTTGATGAACTGAATGCCGAACCACCGATGGACAAGGGGATGACCTTTCCGGTTCGGAACGAGTCCTGACATGATGAAGATCGATTCGCCCGGCTGGAGGCCTCCGTTCAGGGATAGGACAGGAGCCTGATTGCGGCCGAAGGCTGCCGTGACCTTATCGTTTACCCAATTCATCACGGGGTGTTGCTCCCAGAGGAGGTGAATTCGGGGCCATACCTTTTCCTCTTTCCGACTCCGTTTGATTTCCTTCATGATCTCATTGCGGTCGGCAGAAAGAACAAACCGCCCATCCTCCGGCCAGATCTCTCGCGGCATGAATTTGAATCGGTTTTCCAGTTCAGAGGGGGCAGTGATATTGGCGCTTTTCTGATTGTCATCGAATTCGGCCTGAATAGGCTGAACCCGCCTGACATATTCCACGGCTTCCCTGAGGTAGGTAAAATCATCCGGGAAGAGGGACGGCATGAGCATCTTTGCTTCATCCGTTGTCTGTCCGGTCGGGACCTCTTCTTCTCCCCAAAGGATTGCCAGGGGATCAACGGCGGCCGCCTGCAGCCTGGATTCAAAATCCTGGGTCGTGAGGTTATCCTCGATGGCCTTGGCCGTTATGTTTTCTTCAAGCTCGATGTCGTAAACTCCCATGAGAGCCGACGGGTCACCGATGTTCTTAACTGCCTGGTCATCCTTATCGATGAGAAGATCCAAGATCCTGGTATCTCCCCGAATATCTTCATTCCGGCTCTCGGTCATGAGATAGACGATGGTCGGTTCCCGCTCCTGTCCATATCGGTCGATACGACCGTTGCGCTGCTGGAAGACCATGAGGGACCAGGGGATGTCGAAATGAATCATCTTATGAGAGAGGAAATGGAGGTTGATGCCTTCGGATGCAACATCGGAAGCCAGGAGCAACCGGATCGGGGCTTCTTCCTTCCCGAAGGAATCAACGATGTCCTGTTGCTCGATATCGGACAGCCCACCATGGAGGATGGTGATCTGATTCTCCTTCAATTTGAGATCACGTTTCAGGTTCTCTTGGAGAAACTTTAGAGTCTCAATCCTTTCAGAGAAGACAACCAGTCTGTCCAGAGGATCTTTCCCGTCCCAGCCGAGTCCACTTTTTTTGTCCTGAATAACCATCAAGAGCTTCTGGTACTTGCTGAAATCACCTGCGCCGACCTTGCCCAAGACCTCTGCCAATTCCTCAAGAGAGGCTATATCGCCGTCAAATGCCGGATCGTTTTCATTCTTCAGTCGATTGATACGGTTCTTGACGGTCTGGAGGCATGCCGCCGGACTTGAAAACAGGGCCTTTTCCAGAGTCGTCTTGAAGAGCTTTCCGGCCGTCCGACGTTGGTCGATTTTGGTGAAGCTCAATTCGGCAAAGGTGTCGAAAACCTCCTCCTCAAGGGTCGTTGCCTGGCACTTTGCCTTGCTGATCTTCCGCTCTTTGAAGGACTGCTTCACCTGGTCCTTGATGTCTTTTTTGAATCGCCGGACGAAGAGTCCCTTGATGTCCTCAGGGCCGTATTTTTCAGGATCAGCGATGGCGGTCGGATTGAGCATGTTCATGAGGCTGGCGAACGCCTTCGGTTTGCCGTCGTGGGGAGTGGCAGAGAGCATGATTAGGGTATCGGAACGAGAAGAGAGAAGCTTTGCCAGCCTGGATCGTAGGGAATTCGTGCCCCGTTCGGCCACATTGTGTGCTTCATCGATCACGATGATGTCCCAGGTGCAGCTTTCCAGGTAGGTTCGGTATTCGATATCCTGCTTCAGGGTGTCAATTGAGATGATCGATTTATCGAAGTAGAAGAAAGGATTGTGGTTGGTCGGAATGCGGGAGCGAATCCGTTGAATCCCAATCGAATCCAACCGGGTAAGAGGGATGGTAAAACGGCTCCAAAGCTCCTTCTGAAACTGAGTGAGCATGCTCTTGACGGTCAGAACGAGAATTCGTTTCCCACGGCCTCGCTTGATCAGTTCAGTCAGCAGAATCCCCACTTCGATGGTTTTCCCGAGCCCAACGGCATCGGCAATCAAAATTCGTTGGCGGGGCTGCTTCAATGCCTGAATGGCGGGGTCAAGCTGATAAGGGACGACATCCATGGCTGCCTGATGGCCGATGTAGAGGTTTTCGTCCGTTGGCGGGGTTTGCCGGAGCAGGCTCTCCATGTAGAGGAGCGAGTCCCGGTAATAGTTGGAGCCATCCGGAACCAGTTCGGTGTCGGCTGGGTCCATGACCTGAATGTTCTTGTCGATTTCATCCAGGAAGATAGCTTCCTTGTCTCTCACCAGCTCGGAAAGACCGACCACCGAGAGGGCCTGGCCTCCCGTAGAAGTCCGATCCACCTTCCGGACCAACCACTCAGCGTCTCGGATCACCACCCTGGCACCAGGAGCAAAGACTGTCTTCTGCATCAATCACTCACTTCGAAGGTTATGAAAGGGGATTTTCTGTCCATCCGACCGAATTTTTATGCTCCTGTGTCAACACATTGTCAATCAGGAGATTCCTCGGCTTGGCGGGTGTCGTTTCAAAATGCAAATGTTCTATCGTTAGAGATTTATAGATGGGATGTTGTTGCCTACATGACCGTGGGTAGACGAAAGCAGCACTAACACCTCCTGGTTGGCTAACTGGCGGATTGAGGTACTCTTGTTGAGCGATTCCGTTTTGGCAGCGGATTATTGCGATTATTCAAAAAAAGAAGGCTTTGAATTTGGGGTGTTTTAGCCACTTTCTCAACCAAGTCCATGTCTGAGTATGACTTGAAGTTACTGTAAACGACGCTTGCTCTATACTCTACGCGGCTGAGATATGGACTTTCTTGAATGACTGAAATTTCCATGTCAGCAAGGATTCCAAATCGTCGGGATACTCATAAGGCGCAAACGTGATGCACCGTTGAATCGCTGTCCTGAATTTCTTGAAATCGGGGTAGAACCGGGAGTAAAGGCATTTCTTACGCAGAAACCGCCAGTAGCGTTCAATCAAATTGAGCTGTGGAGAGTAGGATGGCAGAAAGAGGAGTTCTATTCCCAGGTCGGCGGCAAAGCACTGTACAAGGGCACACTTCTGGTATCTGGCATTATCCAAGACGATGGTGATGGGCTTTGATCCATAGTACAGAACAATCTGGAGCAGGAGCAGGCATACGCTTTGCGCATTGATGTAGGTTTCATTGGTGAGAGTGAGGACTTCTTTCGAGACGGCATTGAGGGCGCCGAGAACGTTGAAGCGCTTACGCCCCGATGGAGAGGGGATGAAGACTCTGGCAAAACACCACACCATCCCCAGAAAGGCTCCATGCACGAAATGAGCGGCGTCCATAAACAGCATGACTCGCTTTCCTTCTCTGGCCTCGGCCAATCGGGGCTCAAGCTCTCTTTGCCTGAAGCTCTCCTGCTCTTCCTGCTTGTCCGGATCTGCGGCCCTGCCCGGGATCGCCCCCATTTTGCGTCACTTCATCCCGATGCGTCTGAGAAATGCTCTGATCTGAGTGGGAGAGCGCTTGATTCCGGTTAACTGCTCGATGACAGCCTGTGCCTCTGCTATCGTACGAGGCAAATGATCTTTGAAGTAGGCCTCAAGAGTGGGCTTATGCTCGAGAAGTCTATTGGGCTGCCCCTTGTAGCGTAATACCTTAAGCCCTTCCAGGCCACAATCCTGGTACTGCTTCAGATAAGCTGCCAAAGTGGTTTTCGAGATCCGGCAAAGCCGACGGATCTCCTTGTGCGACATCCCAGTGCTCTTCAGATAGAGCACTTCCATCTTCTTTTGAACCTGTGGGCTCGGATGATGGTATCGCTCATAGTCCAAACTATCGATGATCTCGGGGCTGAACTGGACTTGAATCATGGTGTGCTCCCTTCTTAAGGGTTTCTTCCAGGAGGACGTTACACACCAGGCTCAAAAAAGTCCAGGATTAATCCGTTCGCAGTATACACTGCAAATCTGGCGAACTCAGTCTCGGTCAAAGCAATGCCACCCTTTTTCGTCATCCACGTGGGCCATGAGAGGCTGTCTTCTCCATGGCCTAAAAAATGGGGACAAAATGGGGATAAATTCGCCATCAACAGAAAAAGGGGTTAACGATTGTGATCGTAACCCCTCGAATTTCCTGGAGCTGGCGATGGGATTTGAACCCGCAACCTGCTGATTACAAATCTCAAGATTGATATATTCCACTTGCTTATCTGAAGTAAAAATACAATAATTACAACAGATTTAAAATGACATTCGGTTAAATGAATCGATCTAAATCACGCTTCTGGCTAGAAGGGAGCTAGAAATGCCCAAGGACATGTTCCGCGTTCAGAAGTTCGTGGGTGTCTATTACAGAGAGTCCGATCAGAGAAGACACCACGGCAAACCGGACCGTTGCTTTTATATCACCTATCGAGACGCTTCCGGGAAATTTATCTATGACAAAGTGGGTTGGGGCTCCGAAGGATACACTGCCGCCCTGGCGTCTCAGCTTCGCGGGGAGCGTCTGCGCCTGATCCGCCACGGAGAAGAACTGCCCCGCGAACGCAAGAAGAAGGGGGTTCTTTTCAGTGAGCTATGGGATCGTTACGACACGTGGCTCCAGGCGAACAAGAGCGATCCTCGCCATGACCGCTGCACCTACCGCATTCACTTGCAAGGCCGCTTCTCCGGAAAAACACTCGATCAGGTTGCTCCATTGGATCTGGAGCGCATGAAGGACGATTTGCATCGAGAAGGGAAGGCCGCCGCAACCATTAAACACTGCCTGGTTCTGGTGCGGCAATTGTTCAACAAAGCCATTGCCTGGGAGCTCTGGGAGGGGAGAAATCCCGTCAGCGCCATCAAGCTCCCTAAATTGAACAACGAAAGACAACGCTTTCTGACGGTTGAAGAAGCCGAAAGATTGATGGCGGAGTTGGAAAAGCGTTCTCCTCAAACTCGCAACATCGCTTTTCTTTCTCTCTACACGGGCTTGCGGGCGGGTGAGATCTTTGGTTTGAAATGGCACGATGTGGATTGCAAAAACGGAATTATCCATGTGACGGGCAAGGGTGGGGGACAAGAGAAGGTCTATATGACCGATTCAGTCAAAAGGCTTTTCGATCAGATAGGAGAGGGCAATCCCGACGATCCCGTCTTCAAAGTTCGGGGTGGAGGAAAAGAGCATATCAAGGAGGTCAGCAAGGCCTTTTTCAAAGCTGTCGAGAGTGCTGGGCTCAACGAAGGGATTGTCGATCCTCTTCAGAAGGTGACTTTTCACACCCTGCGACACACTTTTGCCTCCTGGCTGGCGCTGCGCGGCACTCCACTCTTTACCATTCGGGAGCTCATGCGGCACAAGGACATCCGAATGACCATGCGGTACAGCCACCTCATTCCCGACCACAAGAGAGAGGCCATCAATGGGATTGAAAAAACAGTTCAGGAGCATCGATTGTCTGAATCTGTATCCAGTGATGCTTCCGGGTCTCCTCAATCGCATCCATAGCACGGAGATCTTTCAAACGAGCTTCGAATAAGGCGTTGCCGTAATATTTCTCACCGTGAACACTCCGGTTTCTTCGTTAATAAATTTTTCGATGTTATATTTTATTAATGTTCCGGCTAAGTAAATGTTTCTTTAGTAAGCGGCTAACCAGCTTTCTCTCCGAGATTCACGCAATAGCAGGCTGAGCTTGCGTGGCTGATTGTCGGAGAAAATAATCGGAGTGTGGGGAACATCGGAGAGTTTTCTATCCTCTCATGGAAGGATTTGTATATGAAGCGGCAAACAGGCGTCTATCGTACCTGCTCGACGGCGGGAGAAAGTTACCGGGTGTATCTACCAGATCCGCTGCCTCCCTCTCCCCCTCTCGATTTAGATAGCGAGCATCATGACCTGATGGAAAAAGCAAATCGGGCATTGGGTCGGTTGGACGGTCTGACGCTACTGCTACCGGATACCTCTCTTCTGTTGTACTTTTATGTGAGAAAAGAGGCCCTGCTATCGAGTCAAATCGAGGGCACCCAGTCCTCCTTTAACGATCTTCTGTTGTTCGAGAACGATGAAGCTCCCGGTGTACCCCTGGATGATGTTCAGGAGGTTTCCAGTTATGTCGCGGCGATGACCTACGGTCTGGATCGTATGCGCGATGGGTTTCCTCTCTCTTTACGACTCATCAGGGAGATCCACGAGGTTTTGCTTTCTAAAGGTCGTGGAAGCAATAAAGGGCCGGGGGAGTTTCGCCGATCGCAAAACTGGGTTGGTGGCTCCCGCCCCGGAAACGCAACCTTCGTCCCACCGCCTCCCGAACTCCTGATGGAATGCTTGGGAGCTCTCGAAAAGTTCCTTCATAACGACCCAGTATCCACGCCCGTGCTTATCAAAGCTGCCCTGGCGCATGTCCAGTTCGAGACGATTCATCCCTTCTTGGACGGCAACGGTCGCCTGGGTCGCTTGCTGATCACTTTTCTGCTGTGTGCCGAAGGCGCCTTGACCGAACCCGTGCTGTACTTGAGCCTGTATTTCAAGGCACACCGACAGGAATACTATGACTGGCTGCAGAAAGTTAGGTGTGACGGTGACTGGGAAGGCTGGCTGAAGTTCTTTCTCACGGGAGTGATGGAGACATCCGATCAAGCGACCCAGTCCTCAAGACTCATTCTGAAGCTTTTCGACAAGGATCGTGAACAAATTGAGCGGCTTGGGAAGGCGACCGGCACCACCCTTCGAGCCCATCAACTGATAAAGGCAAAGCCGCTTCTATCGATCCCCTCGGCAGCGAAGGCCCTCGCACTTACCGTCCCAACCGTTACACAGTCTTTTCACGTCCTTCAGCAGTTGGGGATTGTGCGGGAAATAACCGGGCGGAAACGAGGGAGACTCTTTGCCTATTCGGAATACTTGAGCATTTTGAACCAGGGAACGGAACCTCTATAATCCACTTGCCCTCCGAGAGGATCGCCATGGGCGGGATCGAGAGGACACTTCAAGCGCATCGCCTGTCCGAACCTTCCGATGCTTCAGCTACTCTTCAAAATCATCAAGAGCGTAACGCAACATCTGACGGTTTGCAGCTGCCGTGAGACCAGGATAAAATAAATGTTTGATAAACATAAAAACTGACGATGTTGAAGTTGCCAGCCAGTAAGGTGTCTCTGCAAGGCACGTACGATGTTGCTCAACACCGCCGGCACCGTTTCTGCGGCGCCGGTGCGGCGGGGCGATTGTTCAGGTGGGAATCAATACTCGAGCATCCGAGGCAGTGATTTGGCCTGTTCGATCCATTTCGACACTTCGGATTCCGCAGGCTCTCGGCGAGTAAGCTTCTTTTCTTTATTCACTGCCGACATCGTTTGAGTGAGGTTGGCTGCATTTCGTCGTGCGAGCTCGGGCACCGTGTCTACACCCGCAGCTTCGAGCAACTCCGAATATTCGGAACCGACACCCTTTATCCGATAAAGATCCACCATATTTGCGAATTTCAAGATCTCCGCTTCAGCCAATCCAGTTTTCTCTGCAAGCTCCTTTCGCTGTCTGGGCGTACGTGTGTTTGCGAGAAGCGAATCTGTGTCCTTAACTCCCGCAGAACGGAACTTTTCTCCTATTACAGCACCGATGCCTTCAACATCTTCAATCTTGTGATTTGCCATGCGTGATTCTCCTTTTGGGTGGTGAGGAGTGATAATTTTGACATTATACCACCAGCCTCTTTTCTTTGAGCATAGGAAAACTGCTATATCTGCGATTCTGGAAACGCTGATCATAACGACATTGACGCTTATACAAAGAAGCAGCCGGTCTGAAAAAAGAGAGATATCCTTTGCTGATCGAGCTGGCGGACGAGCTTGTCTCGATAGAACAGAGATCGACGGGGCTTCCAGCATCTTTGGCCGTCATCATCCAAAAGGCCTGGATGAAAAGTACCCCAAGAAAGATTCAAGAGCGCTGGAAAAATGAAAGCGCCGATCAAGATGGTCCTGCCGGAGACAGCAGTGGAGTAAAAGCATTGAAATTGAATCGCCTAAATATTATATACTGATAAGTATAATACTCTAAAGTATATCCATGGAGGCGATATGGCATTCATTGACAGGGAAAGGGAGCTGGGGTTCCTGGAAGAGAAGTGGATGGAGCCGCAAAGTCAGTTCATTATACTCTGGGGCAAACGGCGAGTTGGTAAAACCGAATTGGTGAAGCAGTTCATCAGCGACAAACCTCACGTCTATTTCCTTGCTGAAAGCACCAACGAGAAGGAGCAGTTGTTCCGTTTCTCGCAGGCGCTCGGCCGGTTTTTCCAGGAGCCGCTTCTGGAAACCCGCGGCTTTGCAGGATGGGAAGAGAGCTTCGCCTACGTCAGGTCGAAGAATGAGCGGTTCGTGCTCGCCATCGATGAATTTCCCTACCTGATGTGGTCGAATCCGGCCATCGCCGGCCTTTTTCAGAAGGCATGGGACGAATACTGGTCGGGGACCAAGGTCTATGTTCTCCTTCTGGGCTCCAGCATGGCCATGATGGAAAACGAGGTATTGGGCTACCGCTCGCCGTTGTATGGCAGAAGAACTGGGCAATGGCGTGTTGATCCTCTGAGTGTTGCCGCGGCGAGTCAGTTCAGGCAGGGAAAACCCTATGAGGATAGGCTTGCCCATTTTTCCGTTGCCGGCGGCATCCCGGCATACTGGCTTCAGTTGAGCTCCAAGAAAGATTTCTCTCAAAATCTGAAGGATCACGTTCTCAACAAAGGGGCGATGCTCTACGATGAAGTGGAATTCATCCTGCGTGAAGAGCTTCGGGAGCCACGCTACTACTTTGCACTGCTGCAGGCCATTGCCCAGGGCAAACGGAAATTGTCGGAAATCGTGAACGCTACAGGAATAAGCCAGCCCGTTGCCAACAAATACCTCGGCGTTTTGGGAGATCTGAAGATTGTTGAGCGCGAGTTGCCGGTGACGGAAGAAAAGCCTCTTAAGAGCAAGAAGGGGCTTTATCGGATCACCGATGAATTCTTCCACTTCTGGTTCAAGTTCGTGTTTCCAAGACGCGGAGAGCTTGAAATGGGCAGAGTCGAAGGGGTCCTGGCAAGTATCAACAAAGCGCTTCCTCAGCATCTTTCCAGTGTATACGAGAAAGCAGCCATGGAAACACTCTGGAGAAATATGGACCGCTTCTTCCCGTTTTCCGCCGTGGGAAGATGGTGGGATCGGAACGAAGAAATAGATGTCGTTGCAGTGAATCGGGATTTGGACTCCATCGTCCTTGGCGAAGTCAAATGGAGTGAAAAGCCGGTAGGGATCGATATCTATGAAGCATTGAGGCAGAAGGCAAGCCAAGTGGTATGGGGGACGAAGGAGAGAAGAGAACTCTTCTGTCTCTTCAGCAAGAAAGGGTTCACCGATGCAATGATAAGACGGGCGAGTGAGGAGGGTGTCGTTCTGTACAACGAAGAGACCGAAATGTGACAGCCTTAATAGGAAGCGCCCTTTTTCAACACGAAAATCCGGGGCTTTCTTGTGAAGGAAAAGGCTGCTCTGCATTGAAACATCAGAAAATCTTCAGCCAGAGAACAGGACCTCTTTAGTTGTCTTGTCCTCCGACAGGGAAGCCATCAACGGATTCGAGAGGACAGTTCAAGAGCATCGGTTGTCAGAATCCGCTGATTCTTTAACCACTCCTCGAAATCATCCAGTGCGTACCGCACCTTCCGGCCCAGTTTGAAGTAAGCGGGTCCCTTGCCGAGGTGGCGCCACTGCGTGAGTGTCCCCTGGGGGATTCCGAACTTTTCTGAGATCTCTTTTGGCGACAGGTATTTTCGTTCAAACGCTCCCATGAAAGCCCTTTCTTTGGCTCAGCCAAGTCTCTTTTATTCTCCACGAGTTCCGAACCGGTCTCGCAAGTGGACCCTACAAACTCTTGCTTGTCCTTCTATAAAATTTATCGTCTTACCCTGCCTTAGTTTTCCTCGCTTTAACCCTTCCTGAATCATCCGAAACACAAGCGCTTTCATTCAATCTCTACGAAACAGTGCCCAAAACTGTCCCGGCATTTCCCATCGGTTTTCCACCCTCCGTGAGACCTCCGTGATTTTCGGCGGACCCAATCCTCCGTAAGCTCGCCTTCAACTCTTCGGGACACCTCCAGGAGCAATGTGGAGGTGTCCTGTGAGTTGCGAGTATGGGGACTTGTTCGAGGAATGGGAGCTGGCGTTGGTCGGAAGTTTGATTTCAAAGTTTGGGAGAAGCTGGGAATGCCTGAGGAAGGAGGACAAGGATGATCTGCAGCAGGAATGCTTGATCCATTGGTATCTCAATCGAAAATCTTATGACCCGCTCAAGGAGGTGTCCCGGAGGGGGTTCATGGCTTCTGTGATTCGAAACCGCCTCATGGATCTTGTCCGTGAAAAGAATGCGGACAAGAGGAAGGTCTCTCATTGCTGCGTCGAATTCCCTCCTGAAGACGACGGCCTCATTCCCTCGTCCGACTGTGTCGTCCGGGAAAGTCCTTCGCTCTCCATGGATTCCGCAGATCTCCTCCATCTGGGGATCGATCTAAAGCGTACGGTTCGAAAATTAACCCCGCGTCAGCAAAAAATCTGCCATGGCCTGGGGCCTTCAGGGCTCAGCGCCAGGGAGGTGGGCAGGCGGCTCAAGATTCCATCCACCACCCTGCATCGAGAAATCGGCCGGATTCGAGATCGCTTCGAGCAGGTTGGTCTCGGCGATTACCTGGAGTGAACCGGAACGCTTTGGGTTTGTTTCACGTAACCAATGAGTAACACGGTGTACTCGGCACCTGATGGCGCTGCGCTTCGTACTTTTCCGGAATCGTTCGTTTGGAGGAGCACGGCGCCCCGAGTATGGCGGAGCTTCGTCCCTTCTACCCGGAAGGTCCCCCCCCATGGAATGGCTACGACTCTACACGGAAATCACGCGCGATCCCAAATTGAGGCGCCTTCCGGCAGAACATCGCTGGACCTGGATTGCCTGCCTGTGCATTGCACGGCGCTCTCCACGGCCGGGGTACCTTCTGTTGGCTGAAACGCTGCCGGCGGAAATTTCAGACATCGCCGACGAGGCGGCGGTACCGGTCGAAGACGTTACACGGGCGATTGAAACGTTTCAATTTTACGGCATGCTGTTTCAAGAAGGCACCGTTTTCAGAATCGCCAAGTGGGACAAACGGCAATTCGAAGGCAAATCATCCACCGAACGGGTGCGGCGGCACCGGGAGAAACAACGAAACGCCGTGGAAATGCCGGCTGCAAAGCCTCATCCCGCCTCGAACGAGGAGGATTCCGGCACAGAGGAAAAGCATTCGGGAGGTGTTGCTCAAGGGATCGATAAAACGTTTCAGAAACGTTACCCACCCGTTCCGGAAACGCCCCCAGAATACAGACTACAGAATACAGAAAACGACTACTACAAACAGAGTGCCTGCAAGGCACCGGTCACTCCGCCCGCCCCGCTCGCATCCGTTGTCGTCGTTTCTTTGGGGGAAAAAGACAAGACGCCGCCTCAGCCGGAGGATTCGCTGAGTCAGCTCCTGGAGCTGATTCCACCGAGCCACCGTAAGGAATATCTGCGGGAAAAGGTCCGGGATTTCCTTGAAGACAAAGGCCCTGCCTACGTTCGAAGAAATATTCTCTACGCTAACAGCCATGCGAAGCAGGATTACCGGGCATACCTGGGGCAGTCCCTGAACCGCGACTGGGGAAAAAGCATGGTGGAAGACCTGGCCGCACAGGAAGAACGCGAAAAGGAGGTGAGAAAAGCGCTGGAAGCGCGGGAGAGGGAGGAACGGGAAGCCGAAGAGCGTTACCGGCAGGCGTCGGAACGTTTCGCCTCCCTTCGCCCAGAAGAACGTCAGCGGATCGTGGAAGAAGTGAAGCGGAAAAACCCGCTCGTGAGAATCCATTCGTTCAGGCCCGAGACCCTGGAAGCCCTGGCCATCAAGTACCTGGAGGAAAATCATGTCTCTTTTCCCGAAGAAAAAAGCCCGCAAGCAGAGGGTGGCGCATGCGTCGAAGCTGCTCCCGGAGAACCTGCCGCCCCAGCGGTGCCCGGTACACGGGACCCGCCTCGAAGCGCGCAAAACCTACTACGTGTGTGAAGCCTGTCGCGCGGAAGCTCTCAACCGGAGAGCGGCCGGAAGGTGGTATGCCCGCCGGTGCAGGAATTTTTCCTGCCGCACGACCTTTCTCACCAACGCCATGCAGCAGGTCCGGTGCCACCGGTGCACTCGGCGGAAATACGGGGAGCCCTTTGGACGTCATGCTGAAAAACGGGAATACCTGCCCGATCTGTAACCAGAACCTTGCCCAGTGGCGCACCACCTGCGGGAGGACTCGATGCAAAGCCGCCTATGGCATTTTTCAGATGAAACGATTTGCTCATGTGACCCCGATTCAAACACGCCGTCATTTGCTCTTTTCGTCGGACGAGAAGTTCTCTGGGTGGGAAAAATCGCCGTCGAGCCCGGTGGGCTCTGGCTGAGGCAGGTCGCCTGCCTGGCCAGGCAATCGGACCTTCTCGTCATCGAAGGCCAGTACCTGCCGGCCAACCTGCCGCCTCGGGAAGCGATCAAGCGATGGCCGTCCCTGCTCACGCTGATCGTCGCCCGGGGGGAGATCCAGGCCCAGTGGAAAGTGCTGGGGAAAACGGCCCACGTGGTCCAGCCCGGCACCTGGCAGAGGTCTCTCGGCGCCTCCTCCCTGGGCCGGGATCGGCTGAAGGGGCTCAGTCGCATGAAAGCGTCCGACATCCTTCAACGGAAGGTCACCGATCACAACATCGCCGATGCAGTGAACCTCGGTCACTGGTTCATCGAGGAGCGCCAATGGCAAGGAAAACTAAAATCCCATGCCCCGACGGGGATATCGCTTACGTGTCCTTCTGCAACACGTACTGCCGGAAGAGACCGGAATGCCCCTCGTGGGTGAAAAAGGAGAAAGCTCATGATTCAAAACCTGCTGGCGGAAATCAAACAGGTCCAGTCGACTCAAACCAACGGAGAACGGACGGCCAAGGTGGTGCTCTCCTTCACGGTGAATACCCCCGAGCATGAAGCGTCCCTCAACCGCCTGATCGCTCTGCAGACCCAACTCGTACTCATCGACATTCGACCCGAGGAGCAGCCATGAAAAAATTTCTCGTTGCCTTTTGGCTTGCATGCCTGAGTGTGCCAGCGTGGGGGATGGACCCGGTGCAGTACATCGTGGAGCATTCCCCGGAGCTGCAGCAGTTCCAGGCCCAGAGTCGCTGGTACAACCAGATCAGCGTGAAAGCCACGACCCGGGGACGATATGGGCAGACGGCCCTGCTTTCCGAAGACGATGCCACTCTCGAAAGCTCAGGAAACCAGGCCAGGTCGACTTTCGACTTCACCATTTCGGCGACCCTTCCTCTCATTTGCCCCAAGGAAGCCCTGGACAGTCGGGTCAAGTACTTCGCTACCCTGCGTTCCATGAGGACCGAAGCGGCCGCGGCCATCGCCAAATACCAGGCCCTTCGCTCCTGGATCACAAGGGAAGAGACCATCCTTCAAGACTTCAGAAACGAGCTGGACTGGATCCAAAAGCGGGTGGAGGCCGGTCTGGAAGACACCAAAGCCGCCATTTCCAAAACCATAGAGATTAAAACCCGCATCCAGGGGCTGGAATCCAAACGGCCGGAACTGCAGGCAGCTTTGGAATCCGTTCTGTCGCTCGTAGACGGTGAGCACAGGGAAAAGCTGAAAGCGATCCTGCAGGGGATATGACCGAAATCTCCTGCCGGATCATCCCCACCTTTGCATCCTTTCCCATGAGACTGACTATGGGGATGAGGGATCGTAGAGATTTCGATTTGCACTATGGTTAAGATTTGGTCCTTCATCCAGCGTCAAGGTGAGAAGTCCAGGTCCCTTCGCCTGTGTATTCGCCGGGCCATGAAGCATCGTGACGCCTTCACGGTAAAGCCCGGCGATGTAGTGGTGGTCGAAGGGGGACCGGGAGCGGGTAAGGCGAAGTTCGTTTCTCAGCTTCGGAACAATCTGGAGCGGGACGATCTTCCCTGCGTCTTCGTGGATGCCAACGAATCCCGCACCCGGTGGCTTCGGGAATACACGAAGCAGCTGCCCACCCGAATCACCAACACGGATCGACGCCTGGAAGCCATCATCGAACGGATTCTGCCGCCCCACTACTACCTCATCATTACCAACGCCGACAAGATCACGGACTCCAAGCTCGACACGGTCAAAGAGCTCATCGCCAGGTCCCGGTCCATCATCCTGGTGACCATGGATTACAACATGATTCACACGAAAGTCATCGGCATCCTTTCGTCCCCGAGACTCGTCACTCTCGGCAGCGGCAAGACGACGTTCGACTGCACGTACCTGCTCATGGGGGGATTCATCATTTTTCTCGCGCTGTACGGCTACAAGGAGATGCTCTTCATTGCCGCTGCAGCTCGGTATGTCTTCATTGGAGTGAAATCGAGGATGAAGGGATGACCTGGCTTTCTCATGGCATTTGTGGAGTGGCTCTGGCTTTGGGAAGCGACTACCCCCTGCCGGCTTGTGTTGCGGGAAGTCTGGCCCCGGATTTGGTGGAACGGGTCAGCAAGAGGGTCATTCCTCACCGCACCATCTCCCACAGCCTGATTCTCTGGCTACTGGGCATGATGACTGCCTGGTGGACACCGCTCTTTCCATTTTTTCTGTCGGCCCTGGTTGCTCACCTGGGGCTGGATGCCTTCAACCCCATGGGAGTGCCGCTCTGGGACGGGACAACGGGAAAGCGGCTGACCCTTTTTTACGGCCGCCTTCGAAACGGTACTACGGGGGAATGGGTGCTGGCCTTCAGCGTGGCTTTCCTGCTCTACGCCGTCATTCCGGCCTTCCAGGCGAGGCACGCGCAGTCCATGGCGCGATCGGAGCTCATGTCCCCCTACGAGATGCAGCAGATCCGGAAGAAGCTGACTCCCTTCCTGCAATTCTTTCAAAAAGAGCCTCCGCCGCAGCCACTGCCAGCCCCGGCTATTTCCCTGGATGGCTGGGATGTCGGCACTCGGCTGCGCGATAGAGCCGCATCCCAGGACGTACCGGACAAAAAAAATTCGGTGAGGAAGGACCCGAACGCATCACTTTCAGCCACCGTCCTCTC
Source organism: Desulforhabdus sp. TSK (assembly GCF_022836495.1). Taxonomy (GTDB): domain Bacteria; phylum Desulfobacterota; class Syntrophobacteria; order Syntrophobacterales; family Syntrophobacteraceae; genus Desulforhabdus. The sequence goes on along the minus strand of NZ_BQXM01000042.1, from coordinate 609 downwards.
TGCATACGACGGGGACACCCTGACAGTCAGGATGGGGGCAAGGGTCGAAAAAGTGCGGCTCATCGGGATCGATTGTCCGGAAAAAGAGCAGGCCCCCTGGGGGATTCGGGCCAGGGACTTCGTCAGATCGAGAGTCCTTCGCAAAAGAGTGGCCATCGAAATGGACCTGGTTCCACGAGACCGATACGGACGGCTGTTGGGGTATGTGTGGGTGAACGACCGCCTGCTGAACGAAGAGTTGGTCGAGCAAGGGTTGGCCATGCAATACAGCCTGCCGCCCAATGTGAAATACGCAGCGAGATTTTCCAAAGCGGTCCGAAAAGCGCGCGAGAATAAAGCCGGGTTCTGGCGTGAAGGAGGATTGGAAATGTCTCCTTCCGAGTGGAGAAGAAGCAAGCGGTAAAAATCCGATTCCAGCCTGTTGGGAGTGATGATCCTCGTTTGCCGGTGAAACGGCTGCAGCTCACCCCTTCCTTCCCAGCATCTCTGTTCCGGTTCGAAAGGCAGAAAAGAGGTCGGGGTATGGGGGAAGTCGTCGTTAGGGGCAGTGTCGCATGGGCGCGGGGGGGTGTCAAGGGGCGAGATGTATCGTGGGAGCGGTCTGGCGGG
>NZ_BQXM01000041.1 GCF_022836495.1 Desulforhabdus sp. TSK | reverse complement strand
GTCAAGAACTTTTTTTCCGTCCCCGACCGCCGTCTCTTTTTCCCGAAGCGAAGGTGCCTTTCTACACACTCTCTCTTTCTCTGTCAAGCACCTTTTTTACTTTTTTCCCGCACCACGACGGCCCCCCAGATCCAAGGCCCTTCCCGCGCTGCGAAGCCGTCCTTCTACACCCACTCCCGCTACCTGTCAAACCCTTTTTTCCTCAGCTGGCTTTCAGGCGTCCACCCTTTTTCCGTGTCTGTTGGACCATTCCCTTAATCTTTCACAAGAATACGGTGGATTTTCTTCTTCCCGGCCTTAAGCAGGATGCCCTCGCCGGTCACATGTTTTATTCCGATGCTTTCGTCGAAGGCTTCAATGCGTTCGTCATTCACATAAGCACCCCCCTGCTGGATCAGGCGCCTGGCAGCGCTTTTGGACTCACACAATCCCGTTTCCGTAAACAGCTCAAAAGCGGCGATTCCCGCCTCGAGGCGCTCTGTCGGCAAGACCGTCGAGGGGACGCCCTGCATCTCGTCCCTGACACTCCTGGGAATAGTGCTCGAGGGCAGCAGGTCCTCGGGTAGACTCCTTCTGCCGAAAACGCTGCTGGCGGCTTCATAGGCCTTCAACGCTGCCTCCCGGCCGTGGGTCTGAGCCGTCACTTCATAGGCCAGCATCGTCTTACAGAGATTCAAATCCTGTCCCTCAAGCCCCTCAACGACCCGAATTTCCTCCACCGGCAGGAAGGTATAAAGCTTCAGAAACCGCTCTACATCCCGGTCGTCCGTATTCACCCAATACTGATAGAACTCGAAGGGGATCGTCCGCTCGGGGCTCAACCAGACGGCTCCTGAGGCCGTTTTCCCCATCTTGGCTCCGGAGGCGGTAGTCAGCAGGGGGAATGTGATGGCGTGGGCAGTCTTCGAAGCCTTGCGGCGAATGAGCTCAATGCCGGCAACGATATTGCCCCATTGGTCATTGCCCCCCATCTGCAGATAGCAATCATGATGCTCAGCCAGATGATAAAAATCATACGCCTGCAGAAGCATATAATTGAATTCAATGAAATTGAGTCCCGATTCGAGCCGCTGCTTGTAGCTCTCCGCCGCCAGCATCCGGTTGACACTGAAATGCCTTCCGATATCCCGCAGGAATTCAATGTACCCCAACCTCAGCAGCCAGTCCGCGTTGTTCACGAGGCTCGCTTTTCCGTCGGCGAAATCTATGAAGTGCGACAATTGCCGTTTCAGAGCATCGACATTCGCCTGGATCTGATCCGGGCTGAGGATCTGCCGCATCTCCGTCTTCCCACTGGGATCCCCCACCATGCCCGTTCCTCCCCCCACCAGGACAATGGGATGATGGCCGGCCCGCTGCATGTGCGCCAGTACCATGATGGGCACCATGTGGCCGATATGAAGGCTGTCGGCGGTGGGATCGAAGCCGATATAGCAGGAAGCGGGCTTTGACAGATACCCTCGCAGGTCCTCTTCTTCCGTCGTCTGAGCTACAAAACCTCTTTCTTTAAGGATATCATAAACATTCCGCTTATCAGGCACTGTAATCTCCTCGATTAAAAAACCAGTATCCTCAGGCAGGGAGCTCGATAGGATGCTGTCCAATCAAATCTGCCGGCCGCTCGTGTCGGCCCGGGGACCTGCAGAGAGTCTTTTCAGCCAGGAGGCGTTGCCTCCACCACGATCTGCATCACTCTACTCATCACTTGGCGTACTCGACCGCTCTCGTTTCCCGGATGACCGTCACCTTGATTTGCCCGGGATACGTCATTTCCGTCTCAATCTTCTTGGCAATATCCTTGCTCAGCAGGACCACTTCCGCATCCCCAACGGAGGCGCTTTCCACGATGATGCGCAGTTCCCGCCCCGCTTGTATGGCATACGCCTTCGTGATTCCGGGGAAGGAGGCCGCGATCTTCTCCAGCCCCTCCAGGCGCTTGACATAGGTCTCCAAAAGCTCCTTGCGTGCTCCGGGCCTGGCACCAGAAAGGGCGTCAGCCGCCTGCACCAGGATCGCCATGATGTCTTCCGCAGGGACATCCTCATGATGCGCAGCAATGGAATGGACGATGGCCGGACTCTCTCCGTACCTGCGGGCAAGATCCGCTCCAATGGTGGCATGAGGCCCCTCGATCTCATGATCCGTGGCCTTGCCTATGTCGTGCAACAACCCCGCACGTTTGGCATGCTTTTCGTTCAACCCCAATTCCGCCGCCATGAGTCCGCACAGGAAAGCCACTTCACGCGAATGCTGGAGCACGTTTTGAGCGTAGCTGGTGCGGTATTTCAATTTCCCCAGAAGCTTGATGAGCTCGGCGTGTATGCCGTGCACCCCCACGTCGAAGGCCGCCTGTTCCCCGGATTCCCGGATGGTCGTTTCGATCTCTGAATTGACCTTTTCCACTATCTCTTCGATGCGTGCCGGATGGATGCGTCCGTCGGAAATCAGGCGCTCCAGGGACAATCGTGCGACCTCTCTCCTCACGGGGTTGAACCCCGAGAGGATCACCGCTTCGGGTGTGTCATCGATGATGAGGTCGACCCCTGTCGAAGCCTCAATGGCCCGGATATTCCTTCCCTCACGTCCGATGATACGTCCTTTCATTTCTTCGTTGGGAAGATTGACCACCGAAACCGTCTTTTCGGCCACATAGTCCCCTGCATAGCGCTGGATGGCGAGAGCAATGATGTTTTTTGCCTTCTTGTCGGCGATCTCCCGCGCCTCCGTCTCGATTTTCTTCACAAGGAGGGCGGCGTCGTGTCGGGCTTCGTTCTCCAGGGCCCGAATGAGCATTTCCTTGGCCTCCTGACTGGAAACTCCTGACAACTCTTCGAGCTTCTTTCTCTGCTCTTCAACGAGCGAATGCAGTTCCTTCTCTCTATCCGCGATTTCATTTTCCTGCTGAAGGATCACTTTCTCTCGCTTGGCGATGGTGGCTTCTCGCTTGTCCAAAGCCTCGGATTTTTTGTCGAGGTTCTCTTCCTTCTGCAGAATTCTCTTCTCGAGTGCCTGGAATTCCTTTCGATTCTCTTTGCTCTCCCGTTCAAACTCCGTCTTCATCTGAAAGAGGCTGTCCTTGGCCTGCAGGATAGCCTCCTTTTTTATGGTTTCCGCTTCCTTCCGGGCTTCATTGAGTATATTCGCGCCCTGCTCCTGAAGACCTTGGATGCGCTTTTCCAGCCAGTACTGGCGAAAAGCAATTCCCAGTGCCACTCCCACCGCCAAGCTCAGCAGAATGAGTGATACACCCGACATATATCCCATAGTGAAATATTCCTTTCGAACGCCTCATAGAATCACACACATTGATTTGGCATTCTTTTTTCTCCTGCAGATGCTCGTCGCCCTCTGCAGGGGAAAAGAGAACAACACTATACGCCTGAAATAAAACGCAATGGCTGGAGCATGTGGTTTGATGGAAGAGAGCAGTCGCTGAGCCGTGAAAAGGACAAAGCTTGCCGGCGGGAATGACGATCTGGACGTTGTCTGGTGCAGTACTTCGGAAATGACAGCCCCACATTCGTGATCGCTGTCGGGATCGTCGGTAATTAGAAGAGAGTCAAACTTGAGTGCCCCCGCATCGTGCCGTGTTGATAGTCGGCCATGAACCGATGTCATAAGGTGGGTACCCCGTAGCTCCTTCAGGCGTTCAGTTTCCTGACATGCACACCGGAGCAAGAGAGGGCTCCCGCATTTGTTACTGTTGGAACAGGAACGTTCTACCAATCACAAACACAGCAGGGGTCACATCTTTTATATTGGAGGCTCGAAAGCCATATTTCAAAACAAGTGCTCTCTACTGAGAGTCGCTCAAAGGATCCAGGATATATACGCCCCGCGGCATCCGCCGTGGGAGGCTTCCATCCTGGAATATCGCACCTTTTTGGAAGCATTGAGCACCATACAGGCAGTTCCCATTAAAAACGCCCGCACAGGCTCTCACGTAGCTCCTCTCTCACGCTGCAATCAGAACGGCTGATCCTTACCGCCAAGTGCCTCTTTCGAATCGCCACTCCCGCTGGAACCCTATCGGGTGGTCCTCCGAAAATCAAACAGTTCCATCTCTGCGATGGAAACCGCCCAAAGCTGCTCACCTCAATAAAGGGTGAAGAGTGCCTAAAAGCGCGCATCACCAAAAATATAAAATATATGCTAACTCTCACATTTCAGTAGCATTTTATTCAAAAAAACAAAAACAAGTCAAGCTCAATCTATGAACAGGCACGCATATGTACAGACATCAGCGTCCAAATGCCGCATTCATGGTTCTATTTCTGAAAAATGCTTCCCTTCCTTTTCCACGATCCGATATCTGGACGCTCCCAAGGAATGTCAGGCAGGGGGCCCCTCACAACCTTTAAGAAAAAAAAAGCCCCTCCACAATGGAGGGGCTTTCATAACGCTTACATGGTTAAATTGAAACTAACGCCGCTCTGCAATCTTCAGACGTGCCATAGCCCGCTGCAGGGCAGCCTGTGCGGTGACAAAAGCATACCGGTCCTTCGCCTCGGCCATCCTGCGCTCGGCTCTTTCACGAGCAGCCTTGGCCCTGATGACGTCAATCTCACCAGCCACTTCAGCGGCGCTTGCCAAAACGGTCACACGGTCTGGCAAAACCTCGGCATATCCCCCCATGATGGCAACCGAGTGCGTGTTGGCCCCGACGCGGAAGCGGAGCTCGCCCACCTTGAGTTTACTGACAAAAGGGATGTGGTTGGGCAGCGCACCAAATTCCCCTTCTTCCCCCGGAGCGACGACAATGTCCACCGTTTCGCTCAGCACTTTCTTTTCGGGGGTCACTATCTCCAAAAGTATTTTATTGGCCATACGCTCACCATTCTCTTTGCTTATGCAGACATTTGCTTGGCCTTTTCCACAGCTTCCTCAATGGATCCCACCATGTAGAAGGCCTGCTCGGGAATGTCATCATATTTCCCTGTGCAGATCTCGTTGAAGCCCCGAATGGTGTCTTCCATCTTGACATACTTCCCGGCAACACCCGTGAACGTTTCCGCCACGTGGAAGGGCTGGGAAAGGAAGCGCTGAATCTTGCGTGCGCGAGCAACCGTCAACTTGTCTTCATCGGAGAGCTCGTCCATACCCAGAATAGCGATAATATCCTGGAGGTCCTTGTACTTCTGCAGAATCTGCTGCACTTCACGTGCCGTTCTATAGTGTGTTTCACCCAGCACGGTGGGATCCAGGATTCTCGATGTTGAATCGAGGGGGTCCACAGCAGGATAAATACCAAGCTCGGCAATCTGCCGCGAAAGTACGACGGTCCCGTCCAGGTGGGCGAATGTCGTTGCAGGAGCTGGGTCGGTCAAGTCGTCTGCAGGCACGTAGACGCACTGAACGGAGGTGATGGATCCCTTCGTGGTGGAGGTAATACGTTCCTGCAGGGCACCAAGGTCCGTACCCAGAGTCGGCTGATAACCCACGGCTGAAGGCATACGACCCAGCAGAGCGGAAACCTCTGCACCAGCCTGGGTGAACCGGAAGATGTTGTCGACAAAGAGGAGCACATCCTGTCCTTCCACATCGCGGAAGTACTCAGCCTGAGTCAGGGCGGACAGGGCGACCCTTGCACGCGCTCCGGGAGGCTCGGTCATCTGGCCATAAACCAGGGCCGCACGGGGTAGAACCCCGGAATCCTTCATTTCGTGGTAGAGATCGTTTCCTTCACGAGTACGCTCGCCCACGCCGGCGAACACGGAAATACCACCGTGCTGCATGGCGATATTGTGAATCATTTCCATCATGACGACGGTCTTGCCCACGCCTGCGCCTCCGAACATGCCCATTTTACCGCCGCGTGGGAAGGGAACGAGAAGGTCGATGACCTTTACGCCCGTTTCAAGAACCTTTACAGAGGTGTCCTGCTCGGTGAAAGCCGGAGCCGCACGGTGGATGGGCATATATTGGTCGGTATTGACCGTGCCGAGACCGTCCACGGTACGCCCTACAACATTGATGACGCGCCCGAGAACGCCGTTCCCAACGGGCATCATGATGGGTTTTCCGGAGTCTTTCACCGCCATTCCGCGCACGAGACCATCTGTCAAGTCCATACCGATGGTCCGCACAACATTGTCACCCAGGTGCTGCGCAACTTCCAGGACCAGATTGTCCTCTTCAGGACCCAGACCGGGATTGGATACAAAAAGGGCGTTCAACAGCGGTGGAAGCTTTCCTTCTTCGAATTCGACGTCAACCACGTTACCAATGACTTGTACGATTTTCCCCATATTCATGGGCTTATAACCTCCTTAACTCAAGAGAAGCACCAGCTCACCTTATTTTCTCAGGGCTTCAGCGCCGCCGACGATATCCATGAGCTCCTTCGTAATCCCTGCCTGTCTCGCTTTATTATAAACAAGAGACAGGGTACGTACCAACTCCTTGCAATTGCTGGTTGCATTTTCCATGGCTGCCATTCGCGATGCATGCTCACCCACAGCAGTCTGATAGAGAAACTCCAGGAGCTCGATGAAGACGTAGTTCGGCAGCAAATCGTTCAAAAGCGCTTCATGGGAAGGCTCGAAGAGGTATTCTACATTCCCGGCGCCTTCTCCCCCTGAGGCTGCTTCAGGAGCAATGGGCAGCAGCTTGAACGTGGCGGGGACCTGCCTCACGATGCTGACGAAATTGCTATAGATGACATAAACCTCATCGCAGATCCCGTTTTCAAAATTGCTGATGGCATTACTCCCCAGCTCCACGGCGTCATCATAGCTGGGTTTGTTCAAAAGCCCGGTCACACGCTTGCTGATTTCAACAGTTCGACGTCGAAAGTAGTCGGCACCCTTCTTGCCCACGGCCACCAAACTGACTTCAATCCCTTCGGCCTGTTTGGCTTTGATAAATTTCTCGGCGGTGACAATCAGGTTGTTGTTGAAACTACCGCAAAGACCTCTATCGGGAGTCAGCAGGATCAGCTCGATTTTCTTCACTTCGTCGCGAGGCTTCAGAAGCTCGAACCGACCATCGTCCTCTACGCCCGAAGCCAGGCGCGATATAACTTCATTGAATTTGGTGGCATAAGGGTGGAACTGCTCCATGTTCTGCTGAGCCCCACGGAGCTTGGCAGCCGCCACCATGTTCATAGCTTTGGTGATCTGCGAGGTCTTCTTAACGGCGTCGATTTTTCTCTTGATGTCCCTCAGTGTTGCCATAGCACACTCTCTCTTTTTCTAGATTATCGAATTGGACGCCAATCAGCCTTGAAAAACCTCTGCAAACTCCTCAAGAGCCTTCTTCATTTTTGCATCTAAATCGTCGCCGATCGCCTGTTTTTCCTTGAGCTCGGCAAAAATCTCGGGATACTTGCGCTCCACGAAGGCAATCATCTGAGTCTCGTAGGCTCCGACCTGCTCCACGGGGATGTTGTCCAGGAACCCTCTCGTGCCTGCATAAAGAGCGGTAACTTCCTTCTCTGCGGACATGGGCTGATACTGGGGCTGCTTCAGCAGTTCCACCAGACGCATACCGCGATTCAACTGGGCCAGGGTGCTCTTGTCCAGATCGCTACCGAATTTGGCGAAGGCTTCCAGTTCGCGATACTGGGCGAGCTCCAGGCGCAGCCGGCCTGCAACCTGCTTCATGGCCTTCGTCTGAGCGGCACCACCCACGCGGGAAACGGACAGACCCACGTTGATGGCCGGACGGACACCGGCGAAGAACAGGTTCGGCTCCAGGTAAATCTGGCCGTCCGTGATGGAGATCACGTTCGTAGGAATGAAGGCCGAAACGTCGCCTGCCTGAGTCTCGATGATGGGCAAGGCCGTCAGAGATCCCCCACCCAGCTCCTTATTGAGCTTGGCAGCCCGTTCCAGCAGCCTGGAGTGATTGTAGAAAATGTCGCCGGGGAAGGCTTCGCGTGCGGGCGGGCGGCGGAGCAGGAGGGAAACCTGGCGATACGCCGTTGCCTGCTTGGAAAGATCATCGTAAATGATCAGAGCGTGCTTGCCGCGGTCACGATAGTATTCGCCCATGGCGCAGCCGGCGAAGGGAGCAACGTACTGGAGAGCTGCAGGGTCGCTGGCGCCAGCCACGACAACCGTAGTGTATTCCATGGCACCGTGCTTGCGCAGGACGTCCACCACCTGGGCCACTGTAGACTTTTTCTGACCTACGGCCACATAAATACAATAGATGCCGCTGTCTTTCTGGTTGAGGATGGCATCCACCGCGATGGCCGTCTTGCCGATCTGGCGGTCACCGATGATCAGTTCGCGCTGCCCACGTCCGACAGGGGTCATGGTATCAACGGCTTTGAGGCCCGTATACATGGGCTCATTCACGGACTGCCTGGCGATAACACCGGGGGCGATGACTTCGATACGGGAGAATTCCTTCGCTTCGATGGGACCCTGCCCGTCGAGAGGATTTCCAACGGAGTCCACAACGCGACCCAGAACAGCCGCACCGACGGGAACTTCAGCGATGCGCCCCGTTCTACGTACTTCAGCCCCTTCCTTGATGAGCGTGTCTTCACCCAGAATGGCGACACCCACATTGTCTTCTTCCAGGTTGAGGGCCAAACCGTAAATGAGTCCTTGTTCGGTAGGGAACTCAAGCAATTCCATAGACATGCACTTTTCAACGCCGTAGACACGCGCGATACCGTCTCCGACGGAAAGCACACGCCCAGTCTCACTGAGCTCGACCTGTTTCTCGTAGTCCTTGATTTGATCTCGAATAATTTGGCTTATTTCTTCTGCTCTGATTTCCATTAACCTAACGCACCCCTCTTCAAAGATTCTTTAAAGTTGAGCAACTGTCGCCGTACACTCCCATCCAAAACCAAATCGCCGATCTGAGCAACAACCCCCCCGATCAAGCTGGGGTCCAATTGAAACTCTATGACGACCTTTTTCCCTGTCATGTTCTCAAGCGTTTGAGTGATTTCCTGAATGATCGTCTCATCCAGCTCACTGGCAGCCTTGAGCTGGGCGCGTGCGACATTTTCATGTTCGTCGATCAGCTTATGGTAATATTGCGCGATATCCCCTATGTGCTGCACACGCTTTTTCTCGATGAGAAGATTGATGAAGCTCTTCATGATGGGCGTCATCTCGGCCTTTTCAGCCACCGCATAAAACATGGACTTCCTTACCGCCTCAGGATACAGAGGATTTTGAACGGCGTCCGCAAAATCCGGAAGATCCTTAAGGAGCTGCATGAACCCATCCAACTCCCGTCCATACTGCCCAACCCACCCTTCACTCAAGGCCAGATTGAACAACGCCTTCGCGTACCGTTTGGCTATGACTAAATTTCTCACTTCGCCTCCACCGTAAGCCTTCCACAGGGGTTAGAGTTGCTGTCACCACAACCTGTACACTTGACTTCAAGTCTTGCTACTATCTCATTCCCTAAACACGCAGGCCCCGCGAAGAGCACCTCCACCACCGTCACGGGATGAGGCTCTTCCCAAGCCCTAGACTTCGATCAGTTTTCCCTGGGATCGGTTTACCTCTGTCACTCGTGCCACAAAGTCCTGAACCAAGCGATGCTGGTCGTCCGCCTGCATATTCTGGCGCAAGATCTCCTCGGCAGCCGCCACGGACATCTCAGCGATTTCTTCCTGCAATTTCTCTTTGGCGACCTTCAGTTCCTGCTGAATGGCGATCTGCGCCTGCTGCTGAATGTATTGCGCCTGCCGCCCGGCCGATTCAACAATTTTCTTTCGCTCAGCCTCACCCTCCGCAATAAGCTCAGACACTATCTTCTGCGTTTCACCTTCCAGGTCAGCCATCTTCCCGCGGTATTGAGCGGCCGTCCGCTCGGCCTCCAGCTTCTTGGCTTCCAGCTCGGCCAGCATGGCCCGGATGTCATCTTTCCTGGAAGTAAAAAAGCTGCCGATCGGCTTCTTGAGAAGTTTAATCAGGATAGCCAGAAGAATGGCGAAATTCAATGTTCGGAGCGCAAAGTCAAACCAGTTCAAACCACCCTCATGGCCACCCCCTCCGGAAGCCAGAGCCACCCCTGTCGGAGCAAGGAGCAACCCAGCACCGAGGAGAACCGTCAAAAACTTGCTCTTCATGTCGTCCCCCCTCACACCCTCGCGCATCTAAAGACTCCTTCCCAAAATCTTCTGTGCCAACTCAACAGAAAAAGCCCTCACCTGACCGCTCAACTGATCCCGCGCCCCTTGAATGTCACTCTGAATCCGAGCACGCACATCCTGCAGCTGCTTCCCCGCCTGCTCAACGGCGTTGCGCATCAGTTCCTTTTCCTGAGCATAGGCCTCGGCCTTCAGCTCCTGAATCTTTTCCCGCCCCATTCGCCGAGCGTCTTGAATCTTTTGATTGAAGTCCTCGATGGAAGCCTTCACCTCGGCGTCCATGCGCTCGATTCCCTGCTGCTGCTCCTCGACGAACTGCTTTCTTTTGGCAACAATGCGGCGAATCGGTCGGTAGAGGACCAGATTCATGAGGAAAAGCAAGACCAAAAAATTACCCATCTGGATCAAAAGCGTCACATTAACGTTGATCATCTCTCCCCTTCCCTTCACTGTAGTCTTCGTAATTTATTGCACAAACCAACCTTTATGTGACCTGCTGCTCATTCTGAGCCATCCAGCGCCCGTCGACACACGGATACTATTCAGCTACAGCAACAGCATGGAAGCCCAACATATGCGAGCTGTTAGCACAAGTCGGAAACGTTGGCAAGCGAAAAGTAATAAAAATCACAATTGAACGAGAATTGGCCGGAGTCCTGTGCTGCTTCGGCCGGAACGACTCAACGGGTATGGAACGTGTAGCGACGCATGCTCACATTTTCAATGATTCCGACGGCAAAGCACAGCGTAATGATGGAAGATCCCCCGTAGCTCACAAATGGGAGAGTGATTCCCACCACGGGCAGCAGCCCGATCACCATCCCGATGTTGATGAGGACCTGCCACAGGATGAGGGAGGTCATCCCCACCACCAGCAGAGATCCATACCGGTCTTTGGATCGGCGCGCCACTCGAAGGGCAATAACCACCAGCAGGGCGAACAAGACGAGGAGCAGCATACAGCCGAGGAAGCCCCATTCCTCGGCCCAGACCGAAAAAACGAAATCCGTATGCTTTTCCGGCAGAAATCGAAGCTTGTTCTGCGTCCCGTTGAGAAACCCCTTGCCCCAGAGCATCCCCGACCCGATGGCGATTTTGGACTGGCGAATATGATAACCGGCCCCCAGTGGATCCAGGTCCGGCCGAAGCAGGATCATGATGCGCTGCTTCTGGTACGGCTTCAGTACATGCTCCCAAACCGGCCACAGGCAGGGCAGCACCCCGAGCACCAGCCCCAGGATATAACGCCACCGGATCCCCATAAATAGAACCAGGGTGCAGGCGATGGCACTGACGGAAATGGCAGTCCCCAGATCCGGCTCGGCCAAAATGAGCACAGCGGGAACCATGAGCATGACTGCGGGAGGGAACAATTTTTTGAGGCTGGGATAAGGTGAAATTTCGTTGGAAGAAAAATAGCTCGACAGCTGCAGGACGATGGCAATCTTCATGAATTCCGACGGCTGAAACTGAAAACCTGCCAGCTGGAGCCACCTTTTGGATCCATTGACCTCCCGCCCCGCCACCAAAACCAGGAGGAGCAGCAGTATGACAAAGATGTAAATCCACAGGCTGATGGCTCTGAGCTGCTGATAATCCACCAGGAGAGTACAGAACATTACCGTGAACCCCACCAGCAGCCACAGCACCTGCTTTATAAAAAGGTTATTGGTGGGATTTGCCTGAATCTGAGGATAGAGGGCGCTGTACACACTCAACAGGCCGATGCAGCAGATGGAGAGAAGCACCCAAATCAAAGGCCAGTCGAAGTTTTCTATCAAACGCCTATCCATCATATGACACCAGGTCCTCAAGCACCGATTAGAGAAACATCACACCATGGCAGGAAAGGCCAGCGCATCCTAAGGCTTCGCCCCCGCATTGCCGTTCAGATAGGCTGCAATCACACGCTGAGCGAGAGGTGCGGCCGTCGAGGACCCATGCTCCCCGTGCTCCACAAGAACCGACACAACGATCTTGGGATCGTCCGCCGGCGCGTAGGCCACAAACCAGGCGTGGTCCCTCTCCGTCAGTTTGGCCATGCGCGCCGCCAGCTTGCGATTGACATTGTCCGCCATCCGGACCACCTGGGCCGTTCCTGTCTTCCCGGCGATGGGGATGGACCGGTCTTTGATGGCCGAATGCGCCGTCCCGCGATCACTCTGGACAACACCATACAGCCCCTTGTGCACGATCTGAAAGCACCGCGCATCCACGGGAATATTCCACTTGAGCTTCCCTTTCATTTCGTCGATCTCGCCGGAGCTGCCCCCCTCGATGCGCCGCACGACAAAGGGCTGCCAGAGCTTCCCGCCGTTGGCGACGGCCGCATAGGCATTGGCCATCTGGAGGGGTGTCGTCGTATCAAATCCCTGGCCGATGGCGATGGAAAGCGTTTCCCCCTTCTGCCAGGGCACATGGAACACCTTCTTTTTCCAGGCGGAGGTGGGAATGTTGCCGGGATGCTCCCCCCTCAGACCGAGGCCCGTCTTTTCACCCAGGCCGAAATAATGAGCGTACTGCGCAATACGGTCCACGCCCAGTCGCAGGCCCGTCTGATAAAAATACACATCGCAGGACTCCACCAACGCCCGCTCCACCGACACGCTGCCATGCCCGTGGTCTTTCCAGCAGCGGTATTTTCGATTGGCGAAAAAAAGAAAGCCCGGACAGCCGAATGAGGTTTCCGGCGTCACGGCCCCCTCCTGCAATCCTGCCAGAGCCACCAATGGCTTGTAGGTGGAGCCGGGAGGATAAGCCGACCCGATGCAACGATTCAGCAGCGGATGGCGCGGATCTTTGCTCAGCCCCTGCCATTGCTCCCGGGTCAATCCACGGACGAATTGCTCCTGGTCGAAGGTGGGATTGCTCGCCATGGCCAGGACCGCGCCGTTGTTGGGGTCCAGCGCCACAATCCCACCCACCTTGCCCTCCATGCAGGACTCCGCCACTTTCTGCAGTTCGATATCCATGGTGAGCCACACATTTCTTCCCGGAATGGGAAGGACCTCATCCAGGACGCGCATCCTCCGCCCGATGGCGTCCACTTCCACCTGGCGCCCGCCGCGCTTTCCATGGAGATACTGCTCAAAGGCGCCTTCCACTCCAAATCGGCCGATATCCTCGCCGGCAAAGTACCCCTGGTATTGCTCTGATTTCAGCTCGGCTTCGGTGATCTCACTGAGATACCCGATCAAATGAGCCGCCGTACCGTTCCAACGGTATTCCCGCTTGGGCTCCAGTTGTATGACCGCACCGGGCAGCCTGATCTTATGCGCCTCGATGCGGGCCAGAGAATCCCTGTCGAGATCGGCCGCAAGCCGAATGGGCAGAAACTTGGGCGTCGCCTTTCCGGCCTCCAGAACATCGAAAAACTCCTGGGGCGGCCTGTTGCAGAGCTGCGCCAGTTCGCGGATCGTCTGATCCATATCCTGCACATCCTCGCGGATGAGCAGCAGGTGGTAAGCGGGACGATTCTCCACGAGGGGAATTCCATTCCTGTCGTAGATGATGCCCCGGGGAGCGGGAATATCCTCCAGCCTGATCCGGTTGTTTTCCGACTGGTAACGATACCGCCCGCCTTCCAGGATCTGCAGATGCCACATGCGCAGGAGATAGATGAGGAGGACGCTCAGCATCAGTGCAGCCAGGAGAAAATACTGCTTTTGGAAGACCGACGTCTCGGCCGCTTCCCAATTTACAAGGTGCAGATTTTCGGATTTCTTTTTTCGTGTGTCCATCGTTCAATCAGACGGAAAAAGGGCGAAAGCGGCGGGCATCCCCCCCGGAGCGACTTGAATGCACCAAGCCCAGCCTTTCTGCTTCATCTCCACTCTTTTTTCACGTACCAGAGCGGGTAGAGCACCAGGGGGGAGCACAGCATCATGATCAAGGCCCGAACCGCGAGGTTCATCCAAAGAGAAATAACCGACAGAGTCCCCGCGGGCTCAGACATGAGATAAAGACCCAGGGCAACGGACTGCCCCAGGGCACACAAGCCCACAAAGCTCATTTGATAAACGGGGTTTTGAAATTCCAATTTTTCCATGGCCATGTTCACGAGACAGATGGCCACAATGTAAGACCCCAGATGGAAGCCCCAGAACTTTCCCGAAAAAACATCCAGCGTGAAGCCCCAGACGCAGCCATAGAGCAGGCTCACCAGAGGAGGCCATTCCACCGCCACCCCGAACATGAGGGCCAGAAAGAGGTCGATGCGCAGGGCGGGGTAGGGAAGGCGTGAAACCCACTGGGCCTGCAGGAGGAAAAGAAAAAAGGTGTACGCGGTCACCCTGAAGAAATGAAAATCGCGCCAGCGGGTTGTCGATTTTAAGTATACCAATCTCTGTCGCTCTTCTTCAATGGATCCGCCCGCAAAATCACTCTTCAGTCATTTCTTGGGGCATATTGATGTCACGCTTGATGATCAACAGCTCTTCCAGAGCACTGAGGCGCACCAAGGGCTTCACTTCGATCTTCTGAAAGAGATCGACGGGGTCCTTGAAAATTCCCTGCACCACCCCCAGCCGGAGCCCTTTGGGAAACACGCCGTCTTTCCCGGAGGAAATGATGAGATCGCCCACCTGAACATCGAGATTGCTCCGCACATACTTCAGAACACACCCGTTGGCATCCTTCCCGCTCAGCACCCCCCTGACGCGGTTTCTCTGAACGATGGCATCGACGGAACTCCCCGTATCGGTGATGAGCAGGACCCGCGCGTAACGATCGGAAACATCCAATATGCGCCCCACCACCCCCTCGTCGTTTACTACGGCCATATCCTGCGCGACCTGATTCTGAAACCCCTTGTCCACGATGAGGGTCTGGAACCATCCCGTCAAGTCATGCAGAACCACCTGCGCCGCTATGGTCTCCGCGTGGATCGTGCTCTTGAAATCCAGAAGGCGCCTCAGCCGCAAATTCTCTATGGAAGCCTCCTGGTAATCCGCCAGCTTTTGCTCCAGCGCGACCACCCGTTCCTTCAGTGCCTCATTTTCGTGGTTGATCTGGCGCAGCCAGATGTATTCCTTGACGATATGCTCCACAAAGCCGGTTGAATTCTTTACATATTCAATGACAGGCGCCAGCGATTCCACCACGATTCGCTGGAGGACGTCCATGCGCTCGGGAGGCCGAAAATTGAGGGAAAAGATATAGAGAAAGACACTCAGAAAAACAAGGATCAAAAACGCGCCACGCAACCGACGCCACCACTCGGTCATAATTTCCAAGCCTCATTCAAGTCCCGGTATTCCACGGGGGTGCATCCATGCGCAATCCTCAGGTTCAGCTTCCCCGGCCCGGATTTCCCTCAGGTGAGCACTTCCTTCAAAATCTCTATTTCTTCCAGGGCTTTCCCCGACCCCAGAACCACGGTGGACAAGGGATCCTCCGTGATGGTGATGGGGAGTCCCGTTTCTTTGCGCAGCAATTGATCCAGCCCTTTCAGAAGAGCGCCTCCCCCCGTCAGGACGATGCCGCGGTCGACAATATCACCCGCCAGCTCGGGAGGCATCTGCTCCAGTGCAATCTTGACGATCTCGACGATGGAGTCGATCTGTTCCTGGATAGACTCCCGGACTTCATCGGAATTGATCTCTACGGTTTTGGGGATGCCGCTCACCAGATCACGTCCCTTGATGGACATGGTCTCCACTTGTTCCATGGGATAAGCGTTTCCAATGGTGGTCTTGATCAACTCGGCCGTGCGCTCCCCAATGAGCAGGTTGTATTTGCGCTTGATGTGCTGAAGCACCGCCAGATCCATCTTGTCGCCGCCCGCCCGCACCGATCGGCTGTACACGATCCCCGCCAGGGAGATGATGGCTACCTCCGTCGTCCCTCCCCCAATATCCACCACCATGTTGCACAGGGGCTCTGTGATGGGCAGACCTGCACCAATGGCCGCAGCCATGGGCTCCTCGATGAGGTAAACTTCTCGGGCGCCTGCGGATTCCGCGGACTCCCTGACGGCACGCCGCTCCACCTGGGTCACTCCCGACGGAATGCAGACGATGATTCTCGGCCGGATGAGGCTCCTCCGATTGTGGACCTTCCGGATAAAATACCTCAGCATGGCCTCAGCCACCTCGAAATCCGCGATGACGCCGTCCTTCATGGGTCGGATGGCCTGAATATTGCCCGGGGTTTTCCCCAGCATCATTTTGGCGTCCTTTCCCACCGCCACGACCCGATTCGCCCCCTGCTCGTCTTTACGGACCGCTACCACGGAAGGCTCACAAAGCACAATCCCCTTGCCGCGCACATACACAAGCGTATTGGCTGTTCCGAGGTCGATGGCCAGGTCATTGGAAAACCACCCCAGAATGCGATTTAAAAACATCAAGCCCTTCTCTCCTTTTCAAATTCAAAGCGGATTTTTAAAAGGCTCAATTCATAGCACGGCCCTGCTCGATCTTCAACAGCTAAGAATGCTTCCATGCTATCCCTCAATTTCGGCTAGAAAAATTTCCACCAGGGCGTTTTCCTTTTGTTTTCCCCGAACAATCCTCCTCTCTTTCCGCGCTTGCCACTTCCATTTTCTCGAAAGTCCTTTCCGCGGTGGCGGCATCATCTCGTCGGCATTGTTTTGCAGGATTTTACCTCCTGCAGATTTTGCTGCTTGACAAAGAGAAAAAGATTCGATTAAGGATTCATCTTTGCATCTAAGGAAAAGAGTCGCAAGATTGGAAGAACGCGGGTGTTCCAGCATCGGAACCATATTTTCATTCAACAACGAGGTGAATCACCATGAGTAAGAGGACCTTTCAACCCAGCAATCTCAAACGAAAGAGAACCCACGGTTTTCTGGAGCGCATGTCGACCAAATCCGGGCGGGCGGTTCTGAAAAGAAGGCGCGCCAAAGGGAGAAAACGCCTTTCGGCTTGATCCGGATCGCATGATGACACGTTACACCCGAACCGTGCATCCAGGGGTTCTGAGGAAACCGCTGGATGGCTGAATGCTGCTTTCGCCCTCACGAAAGACTGCGGGATTTTAATCAGTACCAGCAGGTCAAACGGGCCGGTAAACGGGTGCGCACTCCTCATTTCGGCGTGAATTTCTTGACCAATGGACTACCCCATCACCGCCTGGGCCTCATCGTTCAGAAGCGGTTCTGGAATGCAGTGAACCGGAACCGCATCAAGCGCCGGGTGCGAGAGTGGTTTCGCTTGCACAAAGAGACTATTCCTTTGCCGGGCAAAGACATTGTCATCATTGCCCGGCAGGGGGCCGAAAGGCTGTCGTCCACCGAAGTGACGAGGGAGCTCATTCGCGTCTTTGCAAAACAGGATGGCCGGAGTTCATGATCCGTTGGATGTGTCTTGGTTTGATCCGTTTTTATCAACTTTTTATCTCCCCCCTGAAGGGCCCCAGTTGTCGATTCACTCCCACATGCTCCCAATACGCCCATGAAGCCATTTCAGTCTATGGCCCGGCCAAAGGTTTTTGGCTGGGGTTGAAGCGTTTGGCCAAGTGTCATCCGTTTCATCCGGGAGGTTATGATCCTGTCATGCCGCAACAGGGTGAGCACGACTCAAGCCGGGGGGAAACCGTTGTCACAGACAAGCGGACAGGCCGTTGCACATTTCTTGACTTCTAAACCTGCTCGATCTTTGCCACTCAACTATTCAAATTTCGAATAGCACGGAGTATCCCTGTATGGAAAAAAGAGCGTTGGTTGCCCTGGTTCTATCTTTGGCAGTGCTTCTCTTCTGGGAGTATTTTTTCGGACTTTATCGCACAGACACGCCACCGCAGCAAAAGCAGGAGCAGGCAGCTCCTGCCACGACACCCGAATCGCAGCCAGGGGCCCCCCCCCCTACCGCCGGTCTTCCCGTCACCCCGGCCCAATTGCCCCAGGAGCGTCTGACCCAGTTGGGAAAACAGTTCGACAACTGGACGGTGAACGATCAGCTTTACAAGATGCAGGTTTTCGCTCCCGGAGGCCGCATCGGCTCTTTCGAATTGAAGAAATACCGTCAGCAGCTGAGCCCCGACTCTCCCCCCATGGAGCTGGTACCCGCCCAGTCCAGCGGCTACCTCCCCCTGGCCGTGGACCTGCTTCAGCACCAGGATTGGCAGCTTTCCAACCGCCCGTTTTCCAGCAGCTCCCCCAAAGAGATCAGCCTCTCCTCGGGGGATAAGCCCCAGAGCCTCTCCCTTTCCACGGAAATCCCCGACCAGGTCCGGTTGAGCAAAACCTTCACCTTCACGCCCGATTCCTATGTGGTGGACCTGGACATCCAGCTCGAAAATCTTTCGAACGCGGTGCTTTCAGACCAGATGGGCCTCAGCTTCTATGTACAGCCTTACACCGCTCTCAAGAACGAGTCCTCTTACAATGCATCGCAGCTCTCCGCGTATCAGGCTGGCTCTCTGTCCACCTACCCCCTGAAGGATTTGATGAAAAAGAATGTTACCCTGAGCCCCCCAATGGACTGGGTCGCCTACGAAAACAACTACTTCATTCAGGCGGTCGTTCCCCTGGAAGAGACCGGCTACCAGATCATCCCCCGAGTCCTCAGCACCGATACGGGGCTCACTCAAGTCGTCTTCCTCAGCGACCCTTTTCAAATCAATCCCCAGGAGAAGAAGAATTTCAAAGTCAGACTGTACATGGGTGCGAAGGAAATCAGTCGCCTGAACCAGGCAGGCCATAACCTGTCCCACGCCGTAGACTACGGCTGGTTTACCTTCATCGCAAAACCCCTCTTTTACGTCCTGCAGTGGCTGTACAAGTATTTTCACAACTACGGCGTGGCCATCATCCTCCTCACGGTCATGATCAAGATCGTCTTCTGGCCCCTCACTCAGAAGAGCTACCAGTCCATGCAGAAGATGAAGAAGGTCCAGCCCAAGATTGCTCAGATCCGTGAAAAATATAAAGACGACAAAGAAAAGCTCAACAAGGAGCTCATGGAAGTTTACCGCACTCACAAGGTGAACCCCATGGGGGGATGCCTGCCCATGGTCCTGCAGATTCCCGTGTTTTTTGCCCTCTACCGCATGCTGTACGGGGCCGTGGAGCTTCGCCACGAGCCTTTCATGTGGTGGATCAACGATCTCACGGCACCGGACCGGCTCGATGTGGGCTTCCCCATTCCCTACCTGGGGGGACTCCCCGTCCTGACCATTCTCATGGGGATCTCCATGTTCATCCAGCAGAAGATGACGCCCAGCAGCGGAGACCCCCGGCAAGAGCAAATCATGTTGATCATGCCGGTCATGTTTACTGTTTTCTTTATCAACTTTCCATCGGGTCTTGTGTTATATTGGCTTGTAAACAACGTCTTATCCATCGCGCAGCAGTACATGATCAATCGTCAGAATGCCTGATGACCACCTCCCCGCTACAACGACTCATAACTCGCCTGATCGAGGAAATTAACGGAGGAGAGAATGTCCATTCTTGAACTGGAAGAAAAATCTGTCGAGGAAGCCATTGCCAGGGCTTGTGAACAACTTCAACTGCCTCGAGAACAACTTGACATCGAGATTATCTCCAAAGGTTCGTCCGGCATATTCGGTATCGTGGGCGCAAAGAAGGCAAAGATCCGTGTCACCCCAAAGGTCCTTCCGGCTACGGCGGTTGCCGAGCGGGCCAAAATGGTGCTCACCGAAATCCTGAAGCATGTGGACCTGCCCACCGTCGTGGAAGCGGAAAACAAAGAAGACTACGTCTACCTCAACATCATCAGCAACGGCTCCGGCCTCCTCATCGGCAAGCGGGGCAAGACCCTGAACGCCCTTCAATATCTCGTATCCAAGATCCTCCAGCAGGAATTCACCGAGAGCCTGTCCATCGTCGTGGACACGGAAAACTACCGCACCAAGCGCGAGGGCAGCCTCACGGAACTGGCTCTGCAGTTGAGTGAAAAAGTCAAAAGAACCCTTCGCCCCCTCACTACCGGCCCCATGAATTCCCAGGATCGCCGCATCATCCATCTTGCCCTGAAGGAAGACCATGACGTGCGCACCAAGAGCAAGGGCGAAGGCAACCTCCGACGCGTCGTCATCTACCCTGTCCGCCGGGGCAAGAAGCCTCAGAACAAAATCACCGTCACGGAACAGGAAGCCTGATCCGAGCACCCTGCCAACAATGGACTTGAACCGAACAGACGAAGACACCATCGCCGCCATCGCCACTCCCCTCGGCGAAGGCGGAATCGGAATCATCCGCATCAGCGGGCCGGAAGCTCTCCCCATCGCGCAGAAGATCTTCCGGCCCGACACCGCTCGCCCCGCCCTGCAGTCCCATCATCTCTACCACGGCTGGATTCTGGACCCCACTACGGGAGAACGGGTGGACGAGGTGATCCTGAGCTACATGGCCGCACCCCGCACCTACACCCGTGAAGACGTGGTGGAAATCAACGGGCACAGCGGGTATGCCGTTCTGGACCGGGTCCTGGGGCTGGTGATCCAGGCCGGAGCACGGCTGGCTTCTCCCGGCGAATTCACGCGGCGCGCCTTCCTCGGCGGACGCATCGATCTTTCCCAGGCCGAGGCGGTCATCGACCTCATCCATTCCCGGTGCGAAAAGTCCCTCTCCCTCGCCACACGGCAGCTCCAGGGGGAATTCCGAGACCGCATCCTCCAGTGGAGGGAAACCCTCCTCCATTTTCAGGCCGCCATGGAGGCATCCATGGACTTTTCGGAAGACCTGGAAGATGAGAAGGAGGAAGACCCTGCGGTCCCCATCCAGGAGCTGGAGAACAGGCTCATCATTCCCCTGCAGGAAATGGTCGCCCAGTACGATCGGGGGCGCGTGCTGCGGGAAGGCTTCACCCTCGTCCTGGTGGGAAAGCCCAACGTGGGGAAATCCTCCCTACTGAACGCCCTCCTGGGGAAGGATCGGGCCATCGTGACGGAGACCCCCGGAACCACGCGGGATGTCATCGAAGACGCTTTCGTCCTTTCAGGCATCCTGGTCCGCATCCTGGATACCGCCGGCATTCGCCACGCCCCCGATGCCATCGAATCCCTGGGCATCGAACGAACGCTCCATTCCGTAGCCGATGCCGATGCGACCCTTTGGCTCCTGGACCAGAGCCGACCCCTGACACCGGAAGACGATACCGTGTACGAGAGCATCGCATCCCGGCCCCACATGGTCCTTCTCAACAAGCACGATCTTCCCCCCGTCGTGGCGGTGGAGGAGGTGAAACGACGTTACCCCGCATCCACGCGGATCCTGGAGCTTTCCGCCTTCAACCCTCAGGACATCGGGACACTCCGGGAGCACCTCGCCACCCATTTTCTGAAACAGCCCCTGGATTCCGATCGATCGGTCCTGCTGTCCAACCTGCGTCATCGGGACTGCCTGGTGCAAGCGGTTGAATCGCTTCTGCGTGCAGGAGAGCTCCTGGCATCCCGCGGATACGGGGAATTGGCGGCGGAAGAGCTCCGTTCGGCGCGGAGCCAGCTGGAAGCGATTCTGGGCTGGGGGGGGAGCGATGAAGAGCTCCTGGACCGCATTTTTTCTCAGTTTTGCATCGGGAAGTGAGAGGACTGCCTTGCCCCTTCTCCTGAACCCAGTGCAACCCCGTTTTCCGGTGAATGGAAGGAAGGCCGGATCATGACGCCGGAGGTTTTCGAGAGAGAGTTGCTGCGGCTCGCGGAGGCTGCGGGTCTGCAGCTTTCAGAAGAGCAGGCAGAATTGTGCTGTCAGCACATTGCCCTCATGCTGGAGTGGAATCGGCGTGTGAATCTCACGCGCATCACGGACCCTTACGAAATCTGCGTCAAGCACCTTCTGGATTCCCTCCTCCCGGCCCAATGGCTGCCCCGTGAAGGCCTGGCCCTGGATATCGGCACCGGCCCGGGCTTCCCCGGCGTCCCCCTCAAGATTCTTTGCCCGGACCTGACCACTGTACTGCTGGAAGCCAATCACAAAAAGGTCGCTTTTCTCAAAGTGCTCCTGTCACGACTGCGCCTCAAGGACCTTCATGCCCTGCAGGGGAAGTGGGAAACCTTTCCGGAAAAGCCCGATCCCCTCTGCCGGAAGCAATACACCCTCATCACCATGCGGGCTGTAAAGCTCCAGCCCGAACACCTGACGGAGCTCGCTTCCCGCATCCTGGCACCGGGAGGAGTTTTTGCCTGGTGGGCGGGGCCCGGGGAAAATCTCCCGACGGTTGCTGCGTCCTCTCTCCAGGATGCCTCCATGGTTTTCCACGCCAACTTTTCCTATGCCCTGCCCGGAGCATCCCGCCCCCGGCAGCTGTTCCTGTGGAAAAAGGCTCCTCAGTCTCTATAGACGCCTTATTTTACGGCATCCCACGGCGTATCGATTTCCTGGCGGCGCCGTTCTTCTGAAGTCTTTCTCTCCAGCTCCTGCAGTGCAGGGCTGATCTTCACCGGATAGTGATCGGTGGGGGAGTTGCTGCGATAGATGGCCGGAAGATTTTCCCATTCCTCCCGGAAGCGCCCCCGGACCATTTCCAGGGATTCAGGGGAGCGCTGCAGAACTCCACCCCGAAGGACTGTTTCCAGGAGAGGCTCTCCTCCGGGAGAAGGCTCCTCCTCCAGGCACAGCACATCTTCATGCATACGGCCGTCATCACCGTAAAACCGGTAGGCCTGTTTTTTCCCGACCCATGTTTTTTTCCCGCTGCTGAGCTTCAAAATAGGTCGGCCCTCGTATTCCACGAGCTTGTAGGCGATGTCGAAATAGGGGGCATCCGAAGAAACCCCCATGCGCGTACCCACGGCAAACATGTCCACTTCGGCGCCTTCGTCCAACAGGGTTTCCAGGATGTATTCATCCAGGCTTCCACTGACGAGGATCTTCACGTCGGGAAATCCCCCATCCACGAGGATGCGCCGCACCTTCCGACTCAGGTCCACCAGGTCGCCGCTGTCGAGGCGGACTCCGCGGAGCACCTGTCCCCGGGCGGCCATACGCCGGCCGACTTCCACGGCTTTCTCGGCTCCCCGAAGAGTGTCGTAGGTGTCGATGAGGAGGACCGTGTTTTCCGGGTAGGCCCGTGCGAAGGCCAGGAAGGACTCCATTTCGTTTTTGAAGCTGGTGATATAGGAATGGGCCATGGTTCCAAAAACGGGTATGTCGTAGAGCTTTCCGGCCAGCACATTGCTGGTGCCCGCAAACCCCACCAGGTAGCTGGCACGCGCCGCCTTGACCCCCGCATCCACCCCCTGGGTGCGCCGCAGGGAAAAATCCACCAGGGAACGGCCGCGCGCTGCATGGACACAGCGGGCTGCCTTGCCCGCCAGGAGGGTTTCCAGCTGGATCACGTTGAGTATGAGGGTTTCCACGAGCTGCCCCTCCACCAGGGGGGCCGTGACTTCCAGGATCGGCTCCTGAGTGAAGAAAATGCGCCCCTCGGGAAGTGCCCTGACGGTTCCCGTGAAGCGAAGGCCACTCAAGTAGTGGAGGAAATCATCGGTGAATTTTTTCGTCGAGGCGAGATAGCGAAGGGATTCTTCTCCAAAGGAAAAGGTGGAGAGGAGCTCCAGGAGGTGCTCCAGGCCCGCCGCAACGAAGTAGGCCCGCTGATGGGGATAGGCTCGAATGAAAAGACTGAATGTCCCTTCACCTGACATTCCTTCCTTAAAGTAACTTTCCGCCATCGTGAATTCATAGAGGTCCGTGACGAGCTCGGGCGCATACCGATTCCATGGGTTCATCGTTTGCCATCCTTCATCTCAAGAGGAGAACCAGGCCGCTGAGCACAAAGGGAGCCATCGGGGAAGGGACCGCCCCCTTGCTTTTCATCTTCCATTGCCAGTCCCGCTCAAGGTCTTTCGTCCATCGCCACCGCGACTCCATGCTCCCCGACCAGTTTGGCGCCATAGACCCGCTCCATGCGCTTGAGGGCGAATTCATGGAACTGGGGATCGAAATCCGCCACCGCATCCACGGGAACCACCGGCGTATAATCGCGATTTCGCAAATCGCCCACGGTGTCCATGACACAGATGGAGGTCACGACCCCGGTCACCCACACCTCCTCCGGATGGGCTTCGGCCAGGACCCTTTCCAGATCCGTCCGGTAAAAGGCCGTGAACCGGGTCTTGTCCAGGACCAGGGCCCCGGGGGGAGGAGTCAGCTCCGGAATGACCTGCCCCCCCCACGTCCCCGCAATGGCGTGAGGGGGAAAGAGCTGGAACTCTTTATCCTGAGGGTCGTGAGCATCCCTCAGGTAGACGATGAGCCCATGCCCGGCGGCAAAAGAATCCACCAGATCCCGCACCCTGAGGATGATGCGGCGCGCACTCTCTCCACAGTAGAGCGCCCCCCGGGGATCAATAAAATCATTAAGCATATCAATAACAAGAACTGCTTTCATCGCTGAATTCCTTCCCATGAGAAGGGAAGCTCTGGTGAACCAGCTCAACGACTGCATGACACATGGGTTCAACGCAGGAGCCGAAAAGGTCGGGGCTTCACCTTACACGAAAATCCAGGGAGTGGAAAACATCCTTTCAAAAAAATGTTTTTCAATACACTGGGAAGTGAGTATACTTGGCACCTTTCTCGGCATCCGGGCAGAGGATTCAGTCTGAGACTGCCTGGCGCCCCCTGCCTGAGCAGGAGGTGCATCGCCCGGGGCTGCCGGCGGATAGAGCTTTACTTCATTAAGATAAGAGCAATCGAGTCTCAAACAACTGTTTTTACACAGATTCATGACCCATGGATTTAGAGCGGATTACCGTTGACACGCGCGACGCTTATCAGGAGGCTCAGGATCCCGTCGCCTTTCACTGGCGTGGGCAGCACTACACGGTTGCACAAATTTTGGACAGATGGTACGAAGGCTACCGGGATTCCACGCGCATGCCCCTGCGCTACTTCAAGGTCAGAACCGAAGACGGAGAGGAGCTCCTCCTGCGGTATCATCCTTTTTTTCGTGCCTGGGGCCTGGTCTTGAGGGGACACCCCAGGAAGCGCTGATACGGACCCTCAATGTTCCACGTGAAACACTGTCATTTTAGTCAGCTCGAAAACGTGAGGAAGTCATGCCCAAGGTTATTGCCATAGCCAATCAAAAGGGCGGAGTCGGCAAAACGACCACCGCCGTCAACCTGGCCGCAGGCCTTTCCCAGATCGGAGAAAAAGTCCTCCTGGTGGACTGCGATCCCCAGGGGAACGCCACCAGCGGCCTTGGAGTCCGTCTTCCCCCGGACGCCCCCTCCTTTTATTCGTACCTTCTCAGCGAGAGCGCTCTTCCCCCGATCCACCGCCCGCTCCTCCCGGAACTGGATCTCGCCGTCCTCCCCTCCAATTCCCAACTGGCCGCCGCCGAATGGGAGCTTTTTTCCTACCCGTCGGCCGAAACGCTTCTCCTGAGGAAGCTCCCGTCCCTGAAGGACTCCTTCACCTACATTCTCCTGGACTGCCCCCCGTCCCTGGGGCTTCTTACGGTCAACAGCCTCACGGCCTGCCAGTCCGTTCTCATTCCCATGCAGTGCGAATACTTCGCCATGGAGGGGCTCACCCTCCTCCTGGAAACGGTGCGCAAAATCCGCACCCGTTTCAACCCCAATCTCACCGTAGAGGGGATCGTCCTCACCATGTTCGACCGCCGCAACAATCTCGCGCACCAGGTCGTCAACGAAATACGCAAGCACCTCCAGTTCCGCATCTTCAAAACCTTCATCCCCCGCAATGTCCGTCTGAGCGAAGCCCCCAGCCACGGTCTTCCCGCCCTGCTGTACGAACCCTCCTGCGCTGGAGCCAAGGCCTATCTCGCTCTGGCGGAAGAGATCCGTGCACAAGGAGGCTCCCCATCATGACCGAAAAGAAACGCGGCCTCGGCCGCGGACTGGACCAACTTCTCTCCCCCACCGACTGGCTCAAACGGGATGATGTGCAGCTCTTTTACTGCCCCATCGACCGCCTCGTTCCCAATCCTTTCCAGCCGCGTCAACTCCTGGACGATGCCTCCATGGAAGAACTGGTGGACTCCGTGCGCCAAAAGGGCGTCCTCCAGCCCATCCTGGCGGTTCGAACGGACGTTCCCGAACAATACCAGATCCTGGCCGGTGAACGGCGCTGGCGTGCCGCCAGAACGGCGGGACTCACCGAGGTTCCCATCCTCGTACGGGATGCCAGCTCCGCCGAGGCCCTGGAACTGGCCCTCATCGAGAACATCCAGCGCCAGGATCTCAACTGCATTGAAGAAGCCCTGGCCTATCAGCGACTCCAGGAGGAATTCCACCTCACTCAGGAAGAAATTTCCCAGAGGGTGGGAAAAAACCGCTCCACGGTGGCCAACCTGTTGCGACTCCTCGGACTCCCCCCCGACATCCAGGAAGACATCCTCAATGGGCGACTCACCATGGGCCACGCCCGCGCGCTCCTGGGTCTCTCCTCCCCCGACGCCCAACGGAAGCTGCGGGACCTGATCCTGGCACGGCATCTCTCGGTGCGCCAGACGGAAGCCCTGGTCGCCAGACCCGCGCCGCCCCCGTCCACGGGCAAGACCCCACCCGATCCAGTCCTGACCCGGATGCAGGAGTCTTTACAGGCACACCTGGAAGCCCCCGTCACCCTGAGCCGTAAAGGCCAGCGCGGGACGCTCACCATTTCCTTCCAATCGGAAGACGAACTGGCAAGAATACTGGAGCGCATCGGTGTCGAGCGCGCTTAGCTCACGGAGGGTTTGCTCTTGATCCGCATTGCTGTCATCGACGGCCAGGGTGGAGGCATTGGCACCACCATCATCAAGAAGATCGTTGAAGTCCACGGAAACCGGGTGGAAATCTGGGCGCTGGGCACCAATGCCATTGCGACGGCCCAGATGATGAAAGCCCACGCCAACCGGGGCGCCACAGGGGAAAATGCCATCCGCCACTGCGTGCAGCAGGTGGATGTCCTCATTGGGCCCATCTCCATTCTCCTCGCCCACTCCATGATGGGGGAAGTAACCCCCGGCATGGTCCAGGCCATCGGCTCCGCCCAGGCCACGAAGATCCTCCTCCCCGTCACCCAGGATCCCATCGTCATCGTCGGCACCGTGAGAGAACCCCTCCCCCACCTGGTGGAAAAGCTCGTCAGTCACCACCTCACAGAGCTCATTGCCCGGAAAGAGCCCGAGCCATGTCCTTAGCCCCTCCTGTCCCGCGTGTTCCACACCTCATTTTGGGGGGCGCCCGAAGCGGCAAGAGCACCTATGCCGAAAGCCTCATATCCCGATTGGCTCCCCCTTACGTTTACGTGGCGACCGCCCAGGTGCTGGACGCAGAAATGGCCCACCGCGTGCAAAAACACCAGGAACGGCGCCGACGGGACTGGGTGACGCACGAATGCCCGCTGGAGCTCCCTCAGCTGCTTCAATCCCTGCAGGGCCACCATCGGCCGGTTTTGGTGGACTGCCTGACCCTTTGGCTCAGCAATCTCCTCCTGCAGGAAGGCGCTTCCTCCCCCGAAGCGGTGGTGGAAGCCCTCGCCCGATGGATTCCCACTGCCGACTACCCCCTCTTTTTCGTTTCCAATGAGGTGGGAGGCGGCATCGTTCCCGAAAATCCTCTGGCACGCCGTTTCCGTGACCTCTCGGGATGGACCAACCAGCGCATGGCAACGCTTTGTGCTGGAGTCACCCTCGTCGTGGCCGGCCTCCCCCTCGCCCTCAAATGACCCCGCCCCTTGGACCGACAGTTGAGCCATCCCGTCCTCATCAACCATCCTGCAGGAATTCCCACATGATCCAGCCACTGGCGACAGCCCTCTCTTTTCTCACGGTCTTGCGTCTCCCCGGAGCCTCCAGCCGAACCCTCTCTTCGGAAGACCTGGCGGCAAGCTTTTCCTTCTTCCCCCTCGTGGGCTTCCTGCTGGGGGCCATCGTGACCGCCCTGTCCTATCCCTTTCTCTCCGTGGCCCCGCCTCTTCTGCTGGCCACATGGATGACCGCCCTGCTGGCGGGCCTCACGCGAGCCCTCCACATGGATGGATTGGCGGACCTGGCCGACGGCCTGGGCGGAGGATACACTCCCGAGCGCCGGCTGGAAATCATGAAAGACAGCCGCATCGGAGCCTTCGGCGCCCTGGCCCTCATGCTGGCGCTGCTCTTCAAAGCCAGTGCCCTGCACACCCTGCTCATGCAGCACGCTTGGCCGCCCCTTCTGCTGGTTCCTGCCCTCAGCCGCACCGGCATGGTGCTCGCCGCCTACAAAAGTCCGAAGGCACGCCAGGGAGGACTGGGCA
Source organism: Desulforhabdus sp. TSK (assembly GCF_022836495.1). GTDB lineage: Bacteria > Desulfobacterota > Syntrophobacteria > Syntrophobacterales > Syntrophobacteraceae > Desulforhabdus. Next base: position 15,242 of record NZ_BQXM01000041.1, on the reverse strand, counting down.
AGCTCTTCCTGGAGGGAATGCGCTCGCGGGATCTCTACACCGCCTGCGGCCTGAGCGTCGCCTTGGGACTCTGCCTCACTCCCTTCTTCTTTCCCGTCTACGCCGTCCTCACCCTTTTGATGGTGGCAGCACTGCGCCGCCTCGCCCGGAAGACCCTGGGCGGCATCACCGGCGACGTCCTGGGAGCCACCAACGAACTGGTGGAAGTGCTGCTCTTTTCGGCAGCCGCCTGTTTCGCCCCCTGAGCCTCTCACAAAGGAGCCTCGAAGCATGTCTCCCATGGAACCCTCTCACCAACCCACTCATCGGCTAGTCCTTCAACAACTCAAAGATGCCCGAGGTTCCTATTGTTCGGGAACCGCGCTGGCCGCGCAGCTGGGCCTCACCCGCACGGGAATCTGGAAGCATATCCAGAGCCTTCGTACCCTCGGCTATGACATCGAGAGCCATCCCAAGGAGGGGTATCGCCTCTTGTCGGTGCCCGACCTGCTGGTTCCCGAGGAAGTCGAACCACACCTGACCACCCGCTGGATGGGCAGGTCGTATCATTATTTCCCTCAAATCGCATCCACCAACGATGAAGCCCTGCGCCTCGCTGCCCGGGGAGCGCCCCACGGCACCGTCGTCGTTGCCGAGGAGCAGACGCGTGGCCGAGGAAGGCTGCAGCGCCCCTGGCTTTCCCCGTCGCGGTGCGGCATCTATGCTTCCCTCCTGCTGCGCACGGCGCTTCCCGTAAGGGAGGCCGCCCTGGCCAACCTGGTGGCCGCCCTCGCCTATGTCAAAATCCTGCGCCGACTGTACGCTCTCCCCGCCGGAATCAAGTGGCCCAACGACATCCTCATTCGAGGGAAGAAGGCGGCAGGGATCCTCACGGAAATGCAATCCGACCAGGATTTCACCCGTTTCCTCGTCGTGGGCATCGGGATGAACGTCAATCACGACGCGACGCACATGGACGCATCCTTCCGCTATCCGGGGACTTCGGTGGCCCTGGAACTGGGGCATCCCGTGCCCAGGCAGGAAATTCTCATGGCTTTCCTGGAGGAATTCGAAGCCCAGTATGATCTTTTCCTGGAGAATGGCTTTGAGTCCCTGATGGCAGTCATGGAAGAATATTCCATCATCCTGGGTAAAATGGTTCGCGTGCAGACGACTGACGGAGAACTTGCCGGAAAGGTCACAGGCTTCAACCCGCAGGGGGCCCTCAAGCTCCGCCTTGAAGACGGAAGGGAAGAAACCGTCTGGGTGGGGGATGTAACGCACGTGCGAGGGGATTTTACATGAGCGCCACGCAGTATTGCGGAGTAAAAGTCATCGCCGGATGCGGGAGGCGACACGGCCTCAAATCGTCGCAAAAAGGTAATCCTGGAAGGGAACGGAAGCTATCAGTGACTGTGTTTGAGACAACGGAGGGGCATCAGGGGGAAAGCAGGAAAGACTGAATGGGACGGCAATTTCTTGTGGGGGATTGAACGCTGAAAGAGCCCCAATCCCCCTTCGAAAGTCATGGGGGTATGTGCATGGCTCCGGAGTAACGGGAGGACGTCCATCAAAGGATCACGCGCCTCGTGCCCGCTCTCCTGCTTCCTGCTTCCGCTTGCACTCAATGCAAAGGGTTGTCACAGGACGGGCTTCCAGGCGTTCTTTGCCGATATCATCCCCACACGATTCGCATATCCCGAAGCTTCCATCTTCAATGCGCTGCAAAGCCTCGCGAATCTTCAAAATCAGCTTGCGCTCCCGGTCGCGGATACGCAGCATAAAATTCCGATCGGACTCAAGAGTGGCACGATCCGTAGGGTCGGGGAAAGTCTCTTCCGTATCGGTCATCCCGGCAACGGTTCGTTCGGCTTCAGCATAGAGCTCGTCCAGTCGTTTGAGCAAATTCTCCTTGAAGTACGCCTGCGTCTCTTTGTCCATATAGATAGCCCCCTGAAAGGTTATTTATGATATGAAAACGTTCTTGGCTAACACACTCACAAGAAAGAGTAAAGCAAAAATCGAACGTTACAGGCGCTCATAGGTCCCACTTTTGCCGCCGCTTTTGTGAGTCAACCGGACCTGCCGGATCTCCATCCCCCGGTCTACGGCTTTGCACATGTCGTAGATCGTCAGGGCCGCGACGGAAACTGCCACGAGGGCCTCCATTTCGACGCCGGTGCGGTCCCTGGTCCGAACACGCGATGCAATGTGGATTTCATTGCGCTCCGTATCGGATGAAAATTCAATTTCAACTCCCGTGAGCTGCAGTGGATGGCACAGAGGAATCATGTCCCACGTCTTCTTGGCAGCCATGATCCCTGCGAGCCTGGCAGCCTCGAAGACATTCCCCTTGGGCATCTCCCCGGAGACAATCCTTTGAAGAGTCTGGGCCTCCAGCAAGACCTTCCCCTCAGCCCGGGCCTCCCTCCAGGTCGTCTCTTTCTCGCTCACATCCACCATCCGCAACTGTCCCTGGGCATCGAGATGGGTGAATTCCTCAAGTCCGTCGCTCATATCGCCTCCGCCTAAAAGTACTATTTCAAAACCTTACGAAAAATCAGACAACGTATAAAACCACCACCAGATCTCCAGACCCTCTCCCGGGATTCAGCCGGTCGCCCCCTCCCGGCACACGAAGCCGCGCTCCATCCCTGCTGCCTGGAGGTACTCTCAATTGCAGCGTACACAGTTCTTCCCTTTCTCCCGTTCCCTCACACTTTTCGCAGAACTGCAGGACGCTTCTTCGACCACTTCCCCGACAGGAGTCGCAAAAAACCATGCGATGATAGGAAATCTCCTCGAAGGTCCCCTCCATGGCCGCGCCACGGGTGACCTGAAGGTCAAAACGCAGATCTTTCTCGCTGCGAGTACTCGCTCCGCCAAAAGCGATGCCGAAAGCGCTCTGGAAAACTTCCCCCAGAGAATCACTGCCTCCATTCCCGCTCTCCATCGGGGTACGCCGCGGGCTCTTTCCGGATCGACCGTAGCCGTGCGACTTATCGTACTTGTGTCGCAGGGACGGGTTCATGAGCGTCTCATACGCCTCGACGACTCTCCGGAAGTTCTGGGCTGCATGAGACTCCTGCGGGTTCCGGTCGGGGTGCCACCGCATGGCAAGCATTCTAAAAGCCTTTTTGATCTCCTCGCCACTCGCCCGATGGGTCACTCCAAGAATTTTATAATAACACTTCATATGCCGATCATTCTGCTTGAGAAACACCACCATGACTCCGCAGCACCCTCTTGGGGGAATTGCAGAGCGAGCCTCAAAAATCGAAAAAGGCGAGGGACGATATTCTTTGCAGCCGCCCGGAAAAATTTCTACCGGGCGCCCCCTCACCGGCAGCAATTGTGGATTGTGTTGAATAAATAATCTTAAGGACATCCGATGAACAAAACAAGACTCAAACGTTCCTTGACACCCTCCCAACCATCCCGTGTGTCTCGGCCATGATCTCCAAAACATACACCTGCAGCCTGCTGGGCATCGAAGCCATTCTGGTGGAAGTCGAGGTAGACCTGTCGCCGGGGCTGCCCGCTTTTTCCACTGTGGGCCTTCCCGACAATATCGTTCGCGAAAGCAAGGACCGCGTCAAAACCGCGTTGCAAAACAGCGGCTACCCCTTTCCCGCAGAACGCATCACAGTCAATCTCGCTCCCGCGCATCTGAAGAAGGAAGGAGCGGGGTTCGATCTTCCCATCGCCGCCGGAATACTGGGCGCCATGGGAGTCATCAAGCCCGGCAGGGCCGAAGAGGTCATCCTCGTGGGAGAGCTCTCCCTCGATGGCCGCATCAAGCCGGTCACGGGCAGCCTCCCCATGGCCATCCAGGCACGCAGCAGTGGATACCGCGCCATGCTCCTTCCCGCAGGCAATGCCGCCGAAGCCTCCGTGACGGAAGAGCTCTCCATTTATCCCATGAGCCATCTTGCGGAGGTGGTGAGCTTTCTGAATGGCCAGTCGGATATCGAGCCCGTCCGCGTGGATACCCGGGAGATCTGGAATGTCGAAATGCTCAATGAAATGGATTTTGAAGAAGTGAAGGGGCAGGAGCACACCAAACGGGGACTGGAAGTCGCCGCGGCAGGGGGGCACAATGTGCTCATGATCGGGCCCCCGGGAGCAGGAAAAACCATGCTGGCCCAGCGTCTGCCAAGCATCCTGCCCCTCCTGAGCTTCGAAGAAGCACTGGAAACCTCAAAAATCTTCAGTGTCGCCGGCCTGCTCCACAACCAGCCCCTCATGGTGCTGCGACCGTTCCGCTCTCCGCATCACACCATCTCGGATGCGGGGCTCATTGGAGGCGGCCACATTCCCAGGCCGGGGGAGGTGAGCCTGGCTCACAACGGCGTTCTATTCCTGGATGAATTTCCCGAATTCCGGCGCAACATCCTGGACCTCCTGCGGCAGCCCCTGGAAGACGGGCAGGTGACCATCGCGCGCGCCGCCATGTCTCTCACCTACCCCGCCCGATTCATGCTCATCGCCGCCATGAACCCATGCCCCTGCGGCTACTCCGGCGATTCCAGCCGCCCCTGCACCTGTTCTCCCAACGTGGTGCAGCGCTACAGGGGCCGCATTTCCGGCCCCATCCTGGATCGCATCGATTTGCACATCGAGGTCCCGGCCGTGCGCTACAAGGACCTCCAGTCCACGCAGCCCGTGGAAAGTTCGGCCACCATCCGGGACCGGGTCATCCAGGCAAGGAAGCTCCAGCTGGAACGATTTGCTCAGGACTCCATCTATTCCAATGCCCTCATGAAACCTCGGCACATCAAGAAATTCTGTCACCTGGACAGGGAAGGGCAGAAGCTCCTGGAACGTGCCATCGAAAGCCTGGGCCTCAGCGCCCGCGCCTACCACCGCATTCTCAAGGTAGCAAGAACCATAGCGGACTTGGCGGGGGAGGGCGCCATCGCCCCCAACCATCTCCTGGAGGCCGTGCAGTACCGGTCCCTGGACCGGCGGCTGTTTTGAATTCTCGGCCGGGAGTCAGCGGCACGGGTCATAATTCGAGAACCAGAGGGGAGGGATGCGCCCATCCATCACTGACAGAAAGCCTTCTCGAACCCCAGGACGCGGCTCTCCCTTTCCAATACCTGATCCAGATATTTCATGAAAAACCTGGGGAATCTCCATGATTCCACACTAACACAATTGCTTGAGTCGATATTCGCAGGACATCACGCCATGGTGGATTGAACTTCGGGACAGCTTTCATTTCCAGGATGTAATCGATCTAAAGTCGAAACGGAATTCAACGGCGGTAAAGGGACAACTTACCTTTGGCATCTGTGTGAGCATGGATTGAGCAAATTTTTGTAGAGTCCTTATCATTACCTCAGGAGGACAAAGAATATGAAGGTCATTGTCATCGGTGCCACGGGAACAATAGGCAGTGCCATTGTGCGGGCGATCGGTCACCGCCACGAGGTGATTCCGTTCAGCCACAGTAAATCTGTTAACAATGTTGATATTGCAGACACGGCATCCATTTCAGAGATGTTCGAGGCGATTGGACCAGTTGATTCAGTGATCAGTGCAGCGGGACTTGCGAAGTTTGGTCCCATGACTTTGCTTACGGATGCGGACTTTGCTCTCGGCCTGAACAATAAACTGATGGGGCAGGTAAACCTGGTGCGGTTCGGTATGGATCACATAAGGGATAACGGATCATTCACGCTTACGAGTGGCATATTGAGCCGCAAACCCATGAATGGTTCAACTGCGATCAGTCTCGTGAACTCAGCGATCGAAGGCTTTGTCAGGGCAGCGGCACTGGAAATGCCCAGGGGCATACGCATCAACGTCGTAAGCCCGAATTGGGTGGTTGATACGCTCGAGGCTTTTAACATGGACCCATCGATCGGGACGCCAGTCGAAGTGGTTGCCCGTGCGTATGTGAAGGTTCTGGAAGGCACCATGAACGGTGAGGTGTTTGATGCGATATAGTAGTAATGTCGGGATGTCAGACAAAGAAACTTAACATGTCTCGAAGGATTGTAGAATTGACTGGGAGTGATCCTATGAGTCGAAAACCTACTCAAGGATCCGGCGGGCAAGCAAATAATTCCGCCGGCATCTACTGCTTCATGGATATCGTGGCCAAACAGGCGGAAGAGTATGCTGCGGATCATACGTCGCCCATGTCCTCGCTCCTTGAGGAGGTTGAACACTTTACACTCACAAGGACACCCTATCCCAGTATGCTCACCGGTCGGGTTGAAGGCCGGTTTCTGCAGTTAGCAGTTCAACTGTCGAGCGCAAAGCACGTCGTCGAAATTGGCACCTTTACCGGTTATTCGGCTCTTGCCATGGCCGAGGTCCTGCCCCATGACGGGAAAATCCTGACCATCGAGCATAATTCTCACCATGCAAAGATCGCGCAGAATTTTTTCGACCGAAGCTCCAGAGGCTTTAAGATCACTCTGTGCATTGGTGAGGCGCTGGAAATCTTGAAGACCCTGCCGGATGCAAGGACCGACCTTGTCTTCATCGACGCCGACAAGCGAAACTACAGTGCATATTACAGGGAATCCATGCGGATTTTGCGTAACGGCGGCTTGATACTTGCCGATAACGTCCTCTGGTACGGCAGAATCTTCGATCCAAAAGACGATGACAGCCAGGCAATGGCAGACTTCAACGAATTGGTCAAAGCAGACGACAGGGCCGAAAAACTGTTCCTCACCATCCGTGACGGGATTTACCTGATCAGGAAACGCGTCAGTGTTGAATGAATCCCAGCGTCAGATAGGGAGATCATGAACACTTTGTTTCCTGACCGCCAAGTGGTGTGCATTCAGGGGGTGTTTCACACCAGTCGGCGCGAGTTGAGGTTTCAAAAACCGTTTAGAACGGACATCCCGAAGATTGGATAGATCAGGAGGTCGGAGCACCCATCGCCTCGAGGGGAGGAGTCGGAACTTTTTATGGGATAATCATCATGGCCACCCTTGCGGTACTGATTGCAAGCATTATAGATAGAGCGAATAGCAAAGCCACTTCTTTCAAACCAAGGGAGTGAGGTTTTAGCGTTTTGACCGCGTTGGTGAACAGGTGAGAGTAATAGAGAAGGTGCGCGTACCGGCCCACGATTTGGAGCAAGCAGGAGGAACCTATGAGCTTTACAGGCAAGGAAGCGTTGATCGTTGGTGGCGGGAGCGGGATGGGGCTGGCAACCGCGAAGATGCTGGTTCAAGCAGGGGTTACTGTGACACTGGTGGGGCGTAGTCTAGACAAATTGGAACGTGCGCGCGAGACATGTGGAGACCTAAGCAGGGTACGCACGTTCCAAAGCGACATTACAAAAGAAGACGATCTCAAAAGATTGATACGCCATGTGGATATGAAGATGAAGGAGTTGAAATACCTGGTAAATGCGGCTGGCGTTTTTTCTCCAAAACCCTTCCTGGAGCATACTGCTAATGATTATGACGCCTATATGGAGTTGAATCGGGGCATGTTCTTCCTGACTCAGCAGGTAGTGAGGAACATGATCGCAAACGGAGGCGGGGCCATTGTGAACATCGGTTCGATGTGGGCGCATCAGGCCATCAAAGCCACACCCTCTTCAGCCTATTCCATGGCTAAAGCAGGTCTTCATTCGCTGACCCAGCACCTGGCAATGGAACTGGCAGACAAGAATATCCGTGTCAACGCTGTGGCCCCCGCTGTGGTAGAGACACCAATTTACGCCGCTTTCATAAAGCCCGAGGAGGTTCATGACGTCCTGCAGACCTTCAACAGTTTTCACCCCATTGGACGGATTGGAACCCCCAAGGATGTGGCCTCTATCGTCGTGTTCCTGCTCTCCGACGATGCCGCCTGGGTAACAGGGGCAATCTGGAACGTTGATGGAGGAGTCATGGCAGGCCGCAACCAGTAATAACCAACAGGTAGTTGCCAAGTGCCGAGGCTCGCAATTACGCAACCGCTAACCTACCTCTCTATCCTACGAGCGGCCCCCTGCAGCGACAGAGGCTGTCGGTTATTATACGCTCCAGTCAAAACTGGGCAGGATGGTGGGCAAGCCCCCCTCTAATGATCAACTTAAACCGTACCCCGAAATCCATTCATCATCACCTTCTGCATTTTGAGAGTGACTTCCATTCTGTCATGACTTCCCTTGAGACGTTGGCCCAGGAGCTCGCCGGCATTCACGGCGGCTTTCATGACATCGGACAGCTTGATAACATCGGGAGTCGTTTCTGGAGTAATTTTAACCTGTTCGCCGTGAAGGAGATACGGAATACCCACTCTGCATGTTTCTCCATATCCACAAGAATAACAAGAGGCTGCTCCTCGCCCGATGACTTTGGAAACAGTCTCGATGAAGTTATAGAGGAAGAATTTTTCAATCTCATCAGCCGGAAATTGTCCCGTGGTGCCCCCAACACCAACAGCAACACCCAACTTACCCCAGAGGAGATTACCTTCCCGGTGACGAAATTGGAACCATCGTTCAAGGAAGGCATGAGTTGTAGCATTTAGACCCGAGTAGTAATTGGGAGCACCAATGACGTAGGCATCCGCCTGGATTATTTTCTCCCTAAGGGGTGTCAAGTCATCTTCCACCCTGCAAACATTGTCCTCAACGCAGCCCAGACATGCGATACACCCCGAGATTTTCATTCCTTTGAGCGAAATCACTTCATAATCGCAACCCGTGGCTTTGACTATCGTGTGAATGAGTCTGTAAGTCCCTGATAATGTGTTTTTTCTTGGGCTTCCGCAGATTCCTAGAACCTTCATTTTATTGCTCCCAAAAGAGTGCAGACTGGCTATCCATGATGGCTGCCGTTCGTTCGGCTTCACGTCCTTCCGTTTCTCAAAGCTTTTCTCGTAAGGCGTCATGAATTCGCTCCCATGTTCCGTCACGACGCCATGTAGAGAAGTAATGGTAAACCGTCACCCAGGGAGAGAAATCATGAGGCAACAGACGCCAGGCACAGCCATTCCGACTACAACTTTGGCAGAAGAAGTCCCAACCAGAGGCTATATGGTCTGGCCAAGGTAGGTCTGAGCCAATTTTTGGTCCGAACGCAATTCATCCGCCGGCCCTTCCAGAACAAGACTCCCACTTTCCATGACATAACCATAGGAAGATATCACGAGCGCCTGACGGGCGTTCTGCTCCACGAGGAGAATGGTCTGCCCCTCGTCGCGCAGTTCCCGAACGATGTTGAAAATGGCTGTGACCAACTTCGGCGCCAGCCCGAGAGATGGCTCATCAAGGAGCAGCACCTTCGGTTTCGCCATCAATCCGCGGGCGATCGCAAGCATCTGCTGCTCACCTCCTGAAAGAGAGCCGGCAGGAGCATAGCGACGATCACGAAGGATGGGGAAACGCTCCTCCATTCGTTCCATATCACGCAACACTTCGCATCGGGGACGCCTGTATCCGCCCAGTTCCAGGTTCTCGCGGACACTCATGCCCGCAAGCACCTGCCTCCCCTCGGGAACTTGCACAATGCCGGCAGATACGCGTCTGTGAGCACTCATCCGCGTGATGTCCCGCCCATCGAAAAGAATCTTGCCCCTACTGGGCCGCACTACACCGCTTAAGGCGTTGAGAGTGGTTGTCTTCCCGGCCCCGTTCGGCCCAATCAGAGTTGCCACTGTCCCGCACGCTACGTGAAACGAGAGACCGGATACCGCTTCGACTGGGCCGTACGTTACGGTCAAGCCTTGGATTTCAAGCATATTATGCCTCTGCTCCAAGATAGGCCTCAATCACCTGTGGATGCCGACCTACCTCGCTTGGAGCGCCCGTCGTGATTACACGGCCGAAGTTCAGAACCGTAATTCTTGAACACAACTCCATCACAAATTTCATATTGTGCTCGATCAGCAGGATAGTCATTCCCTGGGTTGCGAGGGAACGGATCAAACCGCCCACCTGCTCAATACCCCTTCGGCGCATCCCGGCCACCGGTTCATCGAGGAGCAAAATCCGTGGCTCCAATGCCAGAGCGCGGGCGATTTCAAGGCGACGCCTCTCGCCATAGGAGAGATACCCGGCGGGGATCGCGGCTCGATGTTCGATCCCGACCCGTTTCAGGCACGCCATAGCCTTATCACGGTATTCCCGTTCCTCGCGGTTTGCAGAGGGAAGGTGGAGCAGTCGGGGGAGGAGCTGTCTCTTAGCCTTGAGATGCTGCCCGGCAATGACGTTTTCAACACAGTTCATGCCCGCAAAGAGGCGAATGTTTTGGAAGGTTCGCGCAATTCCGAGTGCCGCCACTTTATAAGGCGGGAGTGAGTGAATGAGAGCGCCTTCAAGGAGGATGCGGCCTTCCATTGGTTTGGCAGTGCCACTCAGGACATTGATAAGTGTTGTCTTGCCGGCGCCGTTGGGGCCGATCAGCCCGTGGATCGCCCCCTTTTCGACCGAGAACGAAACACCGTCGAGAGCGCGGATACCGCCGAAGGTTTTGGTGATTCCAACAATCTCGAGCAACATGGATACAGGTTCCCTATGGCTGAGCTTACGGCCGGGGACCAGCAATGCTGGAGCTCCGGGAGAGCAGTGAAATAAGGCCGTTGGGTAAAAACAGGATCACAAGGAGCAGAATAATGCCGTTCACGCACATTCTGATCGGTCCGGCCGTAACACCAATACCCCGTAGCACTTCCGGAAGCGCAGTCAGGAGCGTTGCCCCGAGCAATGGGCCATACCATATGCGGGTCCCGCCAACGATATTGTAGATCAAGAGTTGAACGGCTGCCGAAAAGCCGAATTCGCCCGGGGAGATGATAAAGTTGAGGTGTGCGTACATTCCGCCCGCAAGGCCGGAAATGATCGCTCCTATTGTGAACGCGACGGTCTTGTAAAAGGTGGTGTTGACGCCGAGGGATGCCGCTGCGGCTTCGTCCTCGCGAATGCTCTCGAAGCTCCATCCGATCCTGGATTGTCGCAGCTTCGCCATAAAGTACCCTGTAAGCGCGAGGACCGTGAAAATCAGCCCCGTGGTGGTTTTGTTGGGGATTCCAACCAGCCCTTGGGCTCCTCCCGTTATAGTGAGGTTCACCGCGGCAATCCGCACAACCTCGCCGAAGCTGAGAGTAGCCATTGCCAGAAAGACTCCGCGAAGTCGAAGCACAGGAAGTCCGATGAGCACGGCGACTATCCCCGAAAGCATGGCGCCCGAAGTGATGGAGAGAATATAGGGCGCATGAAACTGCATGGTGAGTATTCCTGCAGTGTAACCGCCGATGCCGGCGAAAGCCGCGTTGCCGAGAGAGAGCTGGCCTGCGGAGAGTGTTACGTAAAGACCTAGAGCCATCAGGGCGTTGATGCCGATAAAGTTCACCAGATTGCCGTAGACGGCGAAAAAGTGCATCAGGAAGGCCATAAGCGCTATACCTCTCTGGCCCGCCGGCGTCCGAGCAGCCCCTCAGGTCGCAGGAGAAGCACGGCGAAGAGCACGGTGAACGCCACGGCATCACGCAGGTTGGACTTTCCTGTGACGGCAACCGTCAGCACCTCGCTCAGACCGAACGTCAGCCCGCCCAGAATGGCGCCGGGAATGCTGCCCATCCCACCCAGCACGATGACGGCAAGGCCCTTCAGCTCTATGGAACGACCCATATCGGGAGACAAGGCATCGAAATACAATCCGAAAAGAATTCCGGCTGCACCTCCCAAGGCAGAAGAGACAAAAAAAGTGGATGCGATGATTCCATCGACATGAATGCCGAGCAGGCGCGCTGTTCGCTCACTTTCAGCTACCGCGCGTATGGCCTTGCCGGTGCGCGTGCGGTGGAGAAACAGGGACAGGGCTCCCATGAGGATCAAAGCCACGAGCACTATCTCCACCTGCAGCGACGTGATGGTGACCCCTTCGATGCGCCAGATGTCCGTCTTTATGGTGTTGGGCGGGAATCGAACGGTATGGGCACCGAACAAACCAAGGGCTGCACTTTCGAAGATGATCGCCATGGCGATGCTGGAGATGAGACCTGAAAAGTAAGTGTCGGATCTTTGGCGCAAGGGTGCGAAGGCAACGCGGTCGAGAACAAGCCCGAGCAGACCGGAGAAAAGGACGGCGAGAGGGAAAGCTGCCCAGATCGACATGCCGCTGCCTTCAACCAGCCATAGAGCAACCAGTCCACCAAGGGTGAAGACCGTCGCGTGAGCCATGTTGAGGATATCCAGAACGCCGAAGACCAGAGTATACCCAACAGCAAAAAGCCCGTATACGCTCCCGATGAACAGTCCGTTGACCAACTGCTGGAGGAGAAGAGACATCAGCAGACACCGTGTCCCTTCTCAGAACCGTGAATCAGCACGATGCAAGGTTGCATGAGGTGATACCTCTATTCGCCGAAGACCACAAACTTGCCGCCCTTCACCGTCTGGACAACCGGCGTGTGGTCTGCGTCCCGTCCTGCAGTGAAAGAGAATTTTCCCAGCACCGTATCGAAATCCTTGATCTGAGCCATGGCCTCGCGGATGGCCTTGCGGTTGTCGGCGCTCCCGGCTTTCTTCACGGCTTCCAGTGCGATGTAAACTCCGGCGTAGGCTTGGGCTGCAAACTGATCGGGCGGGCTCCCGAACCTGTTCGTATAGGCATCCACAAAATGCTTGTTCAATGGATTCGTTGAAGTCATGTTCCAGGCTGCCCCCACTATCACCCCCTCTGCAGATTCGCCCGCATTCTTGATGAGTGCCGGGGAATTGAATCCGTTGCCGCCGATGATCGGAACCGTTGCTGGGATGCCAAGCTGGCGAGCTTGACTCAAGATACCAGAGGCCTCCTCGACAAGGGCCGACACTACGATAGCATCCGGGTTCAAGCTTTTGAGCTGGGTCAGTTGGGGCGAGAAATTCCGGTCGCCCTTGGCAAAGGTCATCTCACTGAGAATTTCGATGCCGGCTTCAGACAGCGCGTTCTTGAACGCATCGTAGCCGCCCTTGGTGAAGGCGTCGTCATCACCATAGAGAATCGCAACCTTCTTGATTCCCAGTTTCTCCTTTGCAACTCGGATGGTATTGGGAATGACGACGGCTTCCGTCAGCGAGTCCCTGAAGATGTAATCGCCTATGTCGGTGATGCCCTTGGCGGTGTTGCTGATGGCAAGGACGGGAACGCCGGATTGCTGTGCGATGCGGTTCGTGACTTGGGCGGTGTTGCTCAGAGTGGGCCCGATGATGAGAGCAACACGATCGGCGTTGATGAACTTGTTATAAACGTTGATCCCCTGTTGCGGCACGCTGGCGTCGTCATCGAAAAGAGGGACGATCTTGATGCCGTCGCTTCCAGCTGCCGCATTGATCTCATCGGAGGCGAGCTGAATGCCGTTCTTCTGTGTAGCACCGTAAGCGGCAGCCGCACCTGTCATGCTCAATGCAGCACCGATCTTCACTTCCTGTCCCGCTGCAAACGTGACAGATCGGACAGAGACCATCAGGATGAGGACGAGGATAAGTCTGTAACCTTTGCGAAATCTCTCATTCTTCATGGACACCTCCTTGCAAAGCGTATCGCGGGTTTTCTGTTCCTGAACCGTGGGACGACGCAAGCCGACACCCCTCGCGTTCGAGGACCGAAGCCAACACGCATCCGAAAGTCCACCATGGGATGCCGCCAACGACAAGGGAGAAAAAAACAGAGCTCCTCCAGCACAATCGTTGGCTGTACACTATAAATTTAAAGGAGATTTTCCCGGAATTCGGAATGGGAGGCAGTCCCTAAAAAATGGGAGAATTTGAGAAGACATGCCCATTCCGCCACAACCGCTGAGTCTGAAAGTACTTTCCATAACGAGGATGGCCTACCTTTAGCGCTGTGTCAAGTCCAAAGGATCTCAGCAAATACGACGCAAACGGTGAGGAACCCATCCATTTCAAAGCGCTCATGAAGTTCCGGCGTATCAAAAAGCTCTGCCGCCCTGGTCCGGGCCAATTGCTCTCACGTAAAGTTAGGCTTCTGGATTCCGGGTCGAGCCGGAATGACGATGGACGTATCGGCTACATTATTGTGTGGGTCTATGCTTCAGAAATTTGGAAACTCGATGCATCTTGTGGTCTCCCGAACCCAAATATCTGGTATTTAGGTTCCGCAAAACGTGGCCTGGACAACTTCCTCCGGTCTGGGAGCCAATTTATAGCTACTGAGCTCTTCCTGCTCTTCATAAGGTTTCTCGAGCACCTCGTTCATTTCATGAAAAAGACTGAAGTCCCCCCTCAGCCCGGCTTCAATCACCTGCTCTATCTTGTGGTTCCTGGGGATAAACACAGGATTCACCCTGTTCATTTCCTTCTTTATCGTCTCGGTGTCCACGTCCTGATTTTTAACCCTCTTTCGCCATGACTGATAAAAATCCTGAAAGGTGCTGGTCCTTTCAAAAAAATTAAAATCGTCATCGTTTTCTACCAAAGTGGCAAAATTTCGAAAGCTTAAGTACCCAAGCAAAAGTTTTCTAACAAAACGAACCGTTCGCCCTGAGCCTGTCGAAGGGCATGTCTGGTTGTGCCCTTCGACAGGCTCAGGGCGAACGGACAGCAAGACAAAATGTTAAGAAATATACGCTCAGGTACTTAAGGTGTAATCAAGCTGTTCTGCTTCCAGATAATGGAGCCATCGACGGACAAGATCCATGTCTTGTGGCTCTACATCCATTAGGATTCCCAGTTTCTTTAACATCTTTGAGGCAAGCCTCTTCTCGAAAAATGTACCCAAAGAGTCCAGTTCCTTGTTCAGCATTTCCGCTACCTCCTTGGAGCCATTATCGGTCAGGAGAACCAGACAATTCCCGAGTCGGGATAAGTTCCAAAGGGTGATTTGGGCCTGATTGGAATAAGAATAACGACCAAATTGGTCGATCGAACTGAAAACCTGATCAAAACGAAACTGATCCATGAAAGCGCAGGGTCCAAAGTCGATTGTCTCCCCGGCTATGGACATGTTGTCCGTGTTCATCACGCCGTGAATGAAACCCAGGGCCATCCAACTTGCCACAAGTTCAACCTGGGCACGTCCAACCTTGCGGAAAAAAAGAAGATGAGCCTCGGAATCGTTTTGAATTTCGGGGTAGTGCCTTTGGATCGAGTACTCCGTTAGACGCTTTAAATTTTCCAGGTCCTGTCGGGCGGCAAAATATTCAAAGGTGCCAACACGAATATGACGAGGTCTCTCGGAAATATAAGTCCTTATTTTAGATTGAGAAAAGTATAGAGTCAGGCATTTCTCAATCATTTTTTCTATAGGCAGATAAAACTCTCGGAAATTCATGGATCATTGACGGATAATCTG
>NZ_BQXM01000040.1 GCF_022836495.1 Desulforhabdus sp. TSK | reverse complement strand
TTGCCAGGGGCGCCGAACCTCCCCTGGATTTGAACTCACCGAGCGCCAGGGCGGCAGCAAAAGACCCCAGCACAAACCCCAGGATCTCCGGCCTCAGGTACTGCACCAGCTCCGCCCGGTGCATGCCTAAAGCGCCCGTGATATCCCGATCGAAGCAGGCCACGCAAATGCCCATGTTGCCGGGGTTTCCCAGCTTTTGCAGCAGGGCGGCCAACACCCCGATGACAGCACCGACCGCGATGATGCCCGCTTTCGTCGCAAAGACATTCTTCGTGCTTTCCACGTCCTCCTCCTTCGATAGATGAACTTACCCCCCGGCCTGCGACCAGGGGCAGACCAACTGCTCCACCGAATAGGAGTGGGTGTTCCCGCAATAGGAACACTCCACTGCCACCCTTCCCACAAACATCCGGCTTCCCCCCCACCTCCTCGCGCACGTAGAGCTCACCCACGATCCGCCAGTTTTCCGAGGCGTAATCCTTTCCCGTCACGGGACACACGAAACAAAGCTCCATCCGATCGAGATTCCTGAACTGAGAGGGCTCATTTATGACCGAAGTGTCGCCATGAGCCTCAATGGATGGAGCAAAAGATCCAGTGCATCCAGAATATTGGAGGTCACGACGTCGGCTGCCAGAATTGCACTCATGGCAGCTCCCTCCGTTTGCACCACCGCTATCCCCAAAACCGCCTCTCGAAGCATCAGTCCGTCGTTGCGGCCGTTTCCAACACAGACGGAACTTGCGAGACCCAACTGCTCAACGTAGCGCAGTTTCGCCTGAGCTTGCCCTTCGCGAGGGATGATCGAAAGCCCGCAGGAGATACCGGCAAGCGTTTCATGAACGCTTCCAAAAGTGTCCGCCGTGAGGATGTGAATCTCGAGATGCGCGGAGAGGGTCTCAAGGCGCTCTCTGACTCCTGAAATGATCTCTCCGTCGCATGCGACGGTTCCGTTATAGTCCAGAACCAGGTGGGAAAGATGCATGGGCCGCTCATCTCCCGGGATATGGATTTCAAGCATACTTCGTTCTCCTTGCGCCAAGCTCAGAAGGCATCTTCAATGAGCTTCTCAAACGCTTTAGGATCTTGCCAGCACTCTCCGGATATCTCTTGCCCGACAACTCCTTCACGGAGGACATAGACCTTGTCGGCCAGACGTCGAGTCTGGCTGAGGCTATGGGAAACGGCCAAGACGGTATAACGTTCTTTAAGTCTTTTCAAGAGCTGCTCAATCTTCTGTGTGGCTCTGAAGTCAAGGGATGCCGTGGGTTCGTCTAGCAGGAGAATTTGAGGTTCCAGGGCCAGTGCACGGGCAAGGCAGAGGCGTTGCTGCTGGCCGCCTGAAAGGGTTATGGCGCCATCATTGAGTCTATCTTTCACTTCCTCGCAAAGCGAGGCTTCGCGCAGCGCCCATTCGATGCGCTCCGCCAGTGTACTCCCGGTGATGCCAAGCGTGGTTTTAAGCGGCATGGCGAGATTCTTTCGGATGGAAAAAGGGCGTACGCCGGGAGTCTGAAAAACCATTCCAGCCTTCCTGCGAAGCTCCGGAAGGGGCAGGAAGCCGTCGTAGACGTTTCCGCATCGGCCATCGAGACTGACCCAGACATCCCCCCGGGTCCGGCACCCCGGGAAGAGCTCGTTCAACCGGTTGATGGCCCGAAGGAGAGTGGATTTACCCGACCCCGAAGGCCCCACGATGACTGTGAGCTCTCCCGGGCAAAGGGTCAGGTTGACGGAGCTCAAGACGGTCTTTCCCGAGAAAGCAACTGAGAGGTCTCGAATCGTAGCTGTCGCCCTGGGGGAAGGCGCTAATGTGTTTTCCATCGCTTCTCGAATCTTGCGTGCAGAGAAGAAGCAGCCAGGAAGAGAGAGCCGGTCAGGACAAGGAGGACGAGAGCCGTACCGAATCCCTGATCGAGCTCCGCTTGGCTTCGATGCTCGGCTGCCAGGTAGCAGATGCGAAAGGGGAGCGCCTCGAACTTGTCCCAAAGGCTCGCGGGAAGGCCGGCGCGGGCGACGACTCCGGTAAGGAGAATAACAGCCGTGTCCTCCGAGGCCCTTCCGATGGCGAGTATGGCCCCGCTCAGGATTCCCCGGCTTGAGAGGGGCAGCAGGACGTGCCTGATATTTTGTGCCAGTGGGTGAGTCCAAGGCCTGGCCCGAGCAGCCGCAGATGCTCCGGTATGCCTTCAAGATCCGTCTGGGTCGTACGGATCACATAGGGCAAAATGAGCAGCGCGATACACACCGTTGCAAGAAAGAGGGACGGTCTTGCCTGCGGGACTATGGTATTACGAAGGAAAAGAATCATAGTGAACCCAAAAAGCCCCATGACGATGGAAGGGGTGCCGGACAGTACATCCACGGCAAATCCCAGTAAAGAGCGGGCGCGCTCCGGAGCGTATTTGGAGAGATAGACGCCGCTTGCAACACCAACCGGGATGGCGATGGCCGATGAGAGTATGACCAGAAGGAGAGTCCCCACAACCGCAGGCCATATGCCTTCAAACACCGGCCGCGCTCCCGTTATGGCCGAAAGCCAAGGAGTATCACCGAAAAACAGCTTCGAATCGATGAAGCCCAATCCCCGTTTGAGCAGGAAAATCAGGAGAAGCGAGGTGGCCAGGAATACCCCAATGGCACAGAGCCAGGCGTAGGGGGTCATGAGCAGATCAAGAGTCCTTTTCATGGCGCTTCTTTCCTGTGCTGTTATCCAGTCTTCGGATGAAAAAATTGGCTCCGCCCATGAGCAGAAAGAGGATAAGACCCGATGCAAAAACGGACCTGTAGGACATGCTCTGGCTGTCTGTTGCGACAACCAGGGCGATGTGTGCCGTGAGCGTTCGGACGGAGTCAAAAAGAGAGCCCGGGACCTGCGGAGCGTTTCCTGCAAGCATGAGCTAGATCAGGGTGTCCCCCACGGCCCTTCCAAATCCCAGTATGGCGGCAACGACAAGGCCTCGCGAGGATGCGGGAATGAGCACGTGAAGAAACTGGCGGGCGGGGGTGAGCCCCATGGCCTCCGCTGCGAGCCGAAGCGTGGGATCGATCTGCTGGAGCCTTGCATGGAATATGAGGACGATGGTTGGAAGGATGAGCAGGCCCAATGTGAGCCCCGCCGTTAGAAAGGAAAAGCCTGTGCCTGCCTTTAGCCAGACCCTCACGAGGGGAACGAGCAGGAAGACGGAAACGAAGCCGTAGATGACAGTGGGGATGCTCGTCATGAAATGGACCAGAGCCAGAAGGAAACGGGCGAGGCCCCTCGGGGCAAGGACGGCCACAAAGCCGCAGATTCCCATGGCCGTTGGAAATGCCAGACCCAGAGCAAACACCGAAAGAAGAAGGGAGCCGACGCACATGGGAAGGATTCCGAAATGACCCGAAAAAGGCTTCCATTCCCATGACAGAATTGCGCTCATTCCGCCCGAGGTGATAAGAGGCAGGCAGAAATAGACGAGCAGAGCGAGCATGAAAAGAATCGCCACGGCGGAAATTCCTGTGGCGATTGAAAGGCTCCATTGAATCCATCTTTCGGAGATCAGGCCGACACGATTCGCCTCCATCCCCATCCCGATATTCCTATGCAAGCGATCCATACTACTTTAGCGGAATGTAGCCGTGCTTTTTGATGATTTCAGAACCTTCAGGGCTCATGATGTAGTCGATGAAGGCTTTTATGAGCTTGGAAGGCTCTCCCTTGGTATTCATGTAGAGCTTTCGAACCACGGGATAGCTTCCGTTCATGGCGTTTTCCTGAGTGGCGGCAACAGATTCAAGATTGACGGCCTTGAGGCTTTGGTCCACGTGCCCGATACCCACATAGCCTATGGCGTCTTTGTCCTGGGAAATGGCGATCTTCATGGCCCCATTAGAGGGAACGATGTTGGCTGTTCCGGCGACCGGTCCCTTTTTCAAAAGCTTCTCCCAGAAGACCTCGCGCGTGCCGCTTGCCTCGTCACGACTGAAAAGGTGAATGGAGCCATCCTTTCCCCCGACGTCTTTCCAGCCGGTGATGGTTCCTGCAAAGATATCCCGCACCTGCTGCTGGGAGAGGTTTTCCACGGGGTTTTGCGGATGAACCGCGGCAGCGACTCCATCGAGGGCAAAGGCAAAGGATTTGAGGCCGTACTTGGCGATTTCCTCTTCGGATATAGCCCGGCCTGTGTTTCCAATATCCACCAACCCTTCCCCGACTTTCTGGACTCCGGCTCCCGAGCCCCCGCCTTCAACGGTAATCCGGATCTTCGGGTTGAAAGTCATGATCTCCTTGGCTGCATCGGTCATAACGGGTATGTGTGCCGTGCCCCCAGCAATGCTTATGCTCCCTTCAAGCCCCGCAAACCCGTCCAGGGCGCCGCAAAGGGCAGCGGGCTGGAACAAACCGAGAAGAAAGAAAACCGAAAGAATGGCAACCACATCGATGCGCTTGCGCAAAAACCCATACTCTACCCCTCCCTATAAACCTTTGTCTGCTATGCTGGTTATCGTATTTCCGGCCCTGCGCGCGCGGACGCTTCAAATCTTTTGCCTCTGATATGCCCCGGTAAGACCGTTCTACTGTGTCCCTGGCTGCAAGCCCTTCCCATAAAGCGCTGCTCCGAGAGCACCCACCATGTCCGGATTCTCGGGAATGAGCAGCTTCTCTTCGAGCTGTTCCTCGATGGTCTTCCTCACGCACACGTTGTGAGCCACGCCTCCGGCAAAAACCAGCGGAGATTCCATGCCGACGCGCCGGAGCATGGCAAGCGTTCGCTGTACGATGGCCAGGTGGAGCCCCATGGCGATGTTTTCCGCCTTTTCTCCCCGAGCCATGAGGGATGTAGCCTCACTTTCGGCAAAGACTGTGCACATGCTGTTGATCTGGATGCGCTTATCAGACCCGAGGGCATACTCACCGAAGGATTCCAGCGGAACCTGCAGGGCGGTTGCCATGAATTCGAGGAACTTTCCGGTCCCCGCGGCACAGCGGTCATTCATCTCGAACTTGCCTACCTTTCCGTTGGTAAGAAGCGAGATGACCTTTGTATCCTGACCGCCGATGTCGAGGACGGTTCGCGCCTCGGGAAAAAGGAACCTTGCACCCAGTGCATACGCCTGGATCTCGGTTATGGTGGTAACGTCCATATCCTCTGCAAAATCAGCAAAAAGCTTCCTGCCGTATCCTGTAGCGACAACCCTTCCCGCGCTCACCTCCCCCATGAGCCTTCTGCATTGAGCGAGCGGATCAAAGGTCGTTGGCACCTTAACCTGATGAACCGGAGGACCACAGCCATTCAATACGACCAGCTCGATGGAGCGAGACCCGATGTCGATCCCGGCAATATTCTCTTTCAACGAACCATCTCCACGAAAGCCTCGACACGCGTCTTGAGCTGCTCGACGTCCTCCATGCTGTAATCCGTTTCGATGGAAAGCATGGGGATGTCGGCGGCCTTGAGCGCCTTTTCGACCTTGAAGGCCTCAATGGCGTAGGGCTGGCAGAAGGAGAGCCCGTAGTGGATGACACCGTCTGCCTTGAGGTCCCTGGCCATGCTCACGATGTTGTCCATTCGCTCCATGTTGGGCGTAAAGCAGGCACAATCGATCCGCATGTAGCGATCCACAATGGCGTTCAGAAGATCATCCAGGCTCTCTCCACTCTCATCGACAAGGTCTCTGATGTTGCGAGTCCCGATGCACGATTCTTCTCCGATAATGACCGCACCCGATGATTCGATCACATACGGGAGCTTCCAGTTGGGAACGGCCATGGGACATCCCGAGAGCATGAGGCGCGGCGTCTCCTTCGGTACGATTCCCTTACCAGAGTTAACCTGCTCTTCAAGCTCATCGCAAAGGTGGCCGATCTTTTCGGTGAACCGTACGGGATCATCGTAGAAGCTGATCTGATTTATGAGCAGAGCATCTCGGCCCGAAATCGGCACAGGGCTGGCAGCCCTCAGCCTATTTAGCCTCTGCAGAACCTTGCGCCTGTCGTTCACCAGGCGGATCGCTTCGCGAAGTCTGGGGGCCATGATGCTCTTTCCGGTAACCTCCTCGACCTTATCCTTGAAGCGCAGCACTTCGGCCCGCCAGAGTTCCCGGTCGCAGGCATTCTTCATCTGGGGAATTTCCATCACGTAGACTGGCGCGTAATCGGCAAAGATCTCGTAGGCTTTCTTCTTGCCGTCACAGGTCGTTTCCCCCACTACAAGGTCACAGGATTCGATGAATGGGCAAAGCCTCGAGAGCTTGAAGCCCACAAAGGACTTGATGAGAGCGCACGTATTCCTGGGGAGGACCTTCTCCGCGGCATCTTTCCCGGCTTCGGCCCCCGCACAGAGCCCCACTTGGACTCCATCGGCCGCCAGCACTATTTCTTCAGGAACAAAGACACAAAAGGTTCCGATCACCTTCTTCCCCTGAGCCTTGGCATCTTGTAGTTCCTTTATCCGAAGCCCGTGCACCTCGGAAAGGACGAAATCGAGGTACTCCATTCCCTTGAGCCGACCGGTCTGGCTCATATAAATGTCCCCATAGAACTTCCCGAGAACCTGGAGCAGCCCGGCATGAGCGTCCAGGTCCAGATTGAGTTTCTCCCACATTGCGTCGTGTGGTGTTGACATAAAGAAAGCCTCCCTGAGCTATGGAATTGTCCGGTGAATGCTCCCACCCTGCATGCTCACACGCAGCACAGCATTCCGTTGATGTAGGCTGGGGGTAACCTGAAACATATACTGGATCATTCCCTATTTTTCCAATTGGTAATATCAATGGAAATAGAGAAATGCATTGAGTCCAGCAATGAGCTTGAGGCAAGTACCCGGAGCAGGCTCAAATGTGCTTCCGAACAGAACTCCATGAAGTCTTAGATTCCGAACCAATTAGCGGAGTTGGTGGGGTAGGTGCTCGCTGAGCGAAAGCAGCCCCATGCTGGGATAGAGACTGATCCTTTTCGGAGGGGCCATGCTTTCACCACCGGAAGGGATGGTTATGTGAAAATGGCCCTGTGAAGGGCACTGTTTTTGCTCAGAAGTAGGATTAGATCAGGATTAGACTGGAAAGAAAGCTCCCAAGACCGGCTTATTCCATTTCTCTCCTATATGTTTTTAAAGTAATAAATTCAGGTATTCTGATCATATCTGGAGCTGCTCGACGGGGGAGATAGTGTCCAGCGAGGGATCGGTGAAGTTTTAGGGTCATAGCTGCAGGAATAGCCTGTTGAAACGGTTTCCTTATTCAAAAACGTGGCAGCCTCAGGACAAATCGCCGAAAGCTTTCTTAAGACAGAATCGATGGATCTCTTCACGTTTGTTCGCAGATTGACGTTCTTACCCTGGTCAGCACTTGATGTTGAAAACGTACCACGGCTGCCATCAAGATAATCCTTCAGCTTGTTGATTTGAGAAGTGAGACCTTCCTTTCTGGTCAGCTTCTCTTCCGGATTCAAGGAGGTGTCATATTCCAGGGCCTTCAGATCTTCGGTTTGTTCCTTCAACGCCTTTTTGACCGCATTTATGGCCTTGCTGTCCGAGACTTTCTGTTCAGTGCTCCCTGCAACTTCCAGCTTATTGTTGTAAGCTTGACCTATATCGGTACCCTCACTCGATGTGCTAAAGTTATGGTAGAGATCCCAGCAGGATATTTCCTTTCCATGATGAGTCAGGAGGATGTGCAAATAAGCCAGCCCTTTCATGTGAATTGGGTGCGGATCTTTTGGAACGAGGGTCAAAGAGCGGCCTCCCGCGCATGAAGTATTGTTGAAATGTCAAGCCTATGGACATCTGGCCTCCATTATGGGAATGTACGTTGGGAACCCATAACCCAAGGAGGTCCTTTGATGATCCTGGCGTACCCGATGGAAAGCGAGATGTTCGGTCCGGCTTGTGAACAGTTCGAGTCTCTGGTCTCCCAGCTTATCGGGGAGACAGCAGGGCAGATGCAGCACGGTCCCATAGAGACCCTGATTTTTAGAGAGGGGACCGAACTGCTGAGGCGCCTCATGCAGGCCTACCTCGACCTTCGGACAAACCGGGAACCGCGAAGATCTGATGTGACCAGTCCTGAAGGTACTCCACTGACTCATTGCAGACCGAGTTGTGAGCGGCAATTGATGACCTTGTTCGGAGAGGTGACGAGCAGACGGAAGGGATACAGTCGCCCTGGAGTGCCCAGCATGTTTCCGTTGGATGCGCAGCTCAATCTGCCCAAGGATCGGTACTCCCACGGACTCAGATATCGAGTGGCGGAAGAAGCGGCCGTGAATTCGTTTGATGAAGCGGTGGCCAATATTCACAAAACAAAAGGCGGAAAGGTCCCCAAACGACAACTGGAGGAGATCGCGGTTGTCGCTGCGCAGGATTTTGATGAGTTCTATTCGGCTGGAAAGACCGAGAAAGTCCGGCTGACGTCGGATATTCTGGTGATGACTGTCGATCAAAAAGGGATTGTCATGCGCAAGGAGGATCTTCGAGCCGCCACGCGCAAAGCTGCCGAAGAGTCCGTGCGGCGTCCCGGAGCCCGGCTCAATCCCGGAGAGAAGCTCAATCGCAAGCGCATGGCAACCGTTGCAGCCGTCTATGACATCAAGGCTCACGAGCGCAGCCCCGAGGAGGTCATGGGATTGTGCCCGAATGAGGATACGCCTGCCCGTCCGCGAGCCACCCATAAACGGGTCTGGGCCTGTGTGGAGCAGGAACAGGAGGATGTGATCCAGGACATGTTTGACGAAGCCCTGCGGCGCGATCCGGAAAAGAAGCGCCCATGGGCGATCCTGGTTGACGGAGGCGAGAAACAACTCGATCTTGTCCTTGGCTTGATTCATCGGCATCGACCGGATGTGTCCCTGATCCTGGATTTCATCCATGTTCTGGAATACCTCTGGAAGGCGGCCTATGGTTTCCATGCCGCAGGGAGCGTTGAGGTCTAAAACTGGGTGGCTGAGCGGGCCCTCAAGATCCTGCAGGGCAAGGCCGCTGAGGTGGCCTGCGGATTGCGCCAAGGCGCGACGTTTCACCAGTTGAGCTCCGACAAACGCAAGGCCGTAGACAAGTGCTCAGATTACCTTGAAAAATACCGACCCATACTGGAATATGACCGGTACCTGTCGGATGGGCTTCCCATTGCCACCGGTGTCATTGAGGGCGCCTGCCGACATTTGATTAAGGACCGAATGGACCGGACAGGGGCACGCTGGCGCCTGAAAAGAGCAGAAGCGGTGCTCAAGATTCGTTCCCTGCGGTCAAGCGGCGACTTTGACGCCTACTGGGCATTTCACCAAAGCCGGGAGCACCAACGCAATCACTGCGCATGCGGCGGTTTCGCCTGCGCAGCATGACAAGGGGGTGAGCAACGCGTCGTTCCAAAAGAGCCGCATCCGATTCCTTCCGCATTTTTTTATTAACTATAATGTCATATCTATACTAGAAGTTAACATCAGGTTTGCAGAGGTGGATTTGGAGCCAATCTGACTCGAAAAGGCAGCATCCATGATCCCAATCGAAGCATCCGGACCCAAGGTTGTCAAAAATGCCCACCTGGTCGTTTTCGACACTCTGCGGCAAACTTTCTATTCGATTTGGATCAAGGAGCATTGCGGGAAGTATCGAGTCCGCAAGGCGAGCGCAGCGAGGGGAAGAGTGTGGGACGAAAGGACGTGGGAGTTTGTCTCACTCGATGAGGCAGAACGCTTTTTTAACCGGCGCATCAGGGAAAAGACCGATCCCAAGCGCCGTTCTCCCCGGAAATACACCTTAAAGCACCTGCTGTCCAAAGAAGGCGCATGATGGAACGAAACAAAAACCCCAACCATCCCAGGAAAGGTCAGAAGATCCGGGTGGATCCCATCCGTCGAAGCGAAGACATCCAGACCATTAAACAGCTTCTGTCTAGAACGCCAAGGGATTTGCTGCTCTTTACCATGGGAATCAATAACGGCCTTCGGGCGGGGGACCTCCTTATCGTGAAGGTAAAGGACGTGAAATCTCTCAAACCCGGCGAGTACATCACGATCAAGGAGGTGAAGACCGGAAAGCAAAATATTCTCATGGTCAACAAGGCCGTCCACAAGGCCCTTCGAAACTACCTGGAGAAAGTCAGGCCTCGAGATGACGATTATCTTTTTGCGAGCCGCAAAACAAGGGAGCCCATCACGATTCAAGCCGTCAATGCACTGATCAAGAAATGGACCGCCACGATCAATCTAAACCACGGGAACTACGGAGCACACACCCTGAGGAAAACGTTTGGATTCATCCAGAGGACCAAGTATGGTGTTGGCTTCGAGGTCCTGGCCAAGCGGTTCAATCATTCCAGCCCCACGACCACCATGAGGTATCTAGGCCTCACGAGTGATGAAGTGAGCGAGGTACTGATGAATGAGATCTGAGCCTTCGACGCCCCCCCCACCCAGGTTTTAGCAGGCCAACCGACTCCCCGGCGTTACCCCGGAGCCCAATCCTGACCGAAAAGCACCTTTTCGTTCCACCTGCCATTCATACGAAATGCTTTACACCACCTCCGTCTTTGGGTAAATTAGTGATCGTTAACTTAATTATGACCATGAACCCAAATCAGAGGGCCGGATCGTGAATGAGAAAGTAAAAAAGAAAACCAGGCTCAAGGGCGACGAAAGGCGAGAAAAGATCCTGCGGACCGCGACGGAGGTCTTCTCGATACACGGCTTCCATGGGTCCTCCATGCGCCTGCTTGCTCGGGCGGCCGGAATCAGCGAGGCCATGATCTATAACCACTTCCCGAGCAAAGAGGTGCTCTACGATGCGATCCTCGAAAAGAGGCTCGAAACAACCAGGCATCTCTATTTTCCGACACAGGCCGCCGAGGCCGGGCAAGACCGGGAGGTGCTTGAGACCATTGTGGGAAATTACCTCCAGGAGCAGAGAAGGGATAATTCCTTCCTGCGCATACTCCTTTTCAGCGCTCTCGAAGACCATGAGTTTGCCCGCAAGTTTGTGGAAGAACCCCTGCAGGATTACTTCCTCTTCCTGAGCTCTTACTTCGAGAAACGCATGAGGGACGGTGTCATGAAAACCATGGACCCTCAGGTTTTGGCCCGCCTTCTCATCGGAATGGTCCATTTCCTCACTCTCCTCCAGGGAATCTACAAAGACCCAGGAATCCAGAGTGCTGAAATCGAAGATCTCAAGAACCTAACCGTCGATCTCTTCTGTAAAGGGATCATGGAGGATTGAAAAGCCTATGCGTTCTGCAAGACATGGGGGAATCCGGAGAAGCTTCTTCCTGAGCGCACTGATCTTCGCGTCGGTCCTTCTGATGTTTGCGGCAGGTCCTGCCGTCTCAGGGCAGGAAAGCCCCGACCCGCAAGCCCTTCCACCCCAGCCCCTGACCATCGAAGGCGCCGTGGACTTTGGCCTTGTCCACAATCCCGTCTTCCAGGCAGCCGACGAGGACCTCAATGCCGCTAAAAAGGGTGTGGACATGGCGCGGGCGGGCTTTCTGCCTCGCCTCGATACTTCCTACGAGTATACGCGCTGGAAGGACACACCTGTCATCAAGATCCAGGGCAGTCCCGGCACAGCCGGCAATGAGGTCGAGGTCAGCTCCAGGGATGTCAACCGCTGGGAGGGAACCCTCACCCAGCCACTCTTTCGGGGCTTCGGTGTCAAGGCGCAATACGAAATAGCCAAAGAGGAGCGAAACGTGGCGGGTTTCAGGAAGGAGGAAACCCGTTTGAACCTCAAACGTGACATTCGGGGCGTCTTCCTTCAAGTCCTCTTCGCCCAAAGGAGCCTCGAAGTCGTCACCGAAAGTGTGGCCCAACTGGAGGCGCATCTCAGGGACGCCAAGGCCCTTTTCCGCCAAGGGCTCACAGCCGAAAACGATGTGCTCAAAGCCGAAGTCGCCCTTGCGGACGCAAAACAAAGGGAAGCCACCGCTTCAAAGCAGCTGCTCATCACGCGCGCCCGGCTGAACCGCCTTCTTGGACTCGATGAAGGAACGGAGCTCGATCTTGCCGAATGGGACAAGCTTCCTTCACCGGATGGAAAGGCAGCGGATGTGCCCACTCTCGATGCGCTCTCGAACCGGGCTGAAAAGGCGCGCCCCGAGCTCTCCGCCACATCCGCCTCCATCCGCGAAACAGAGCAGGGAGCGCGTCTTGCCCGAAGCTCCGCCTACCCGCACCTCTCTCTTTTCGGAACCTATTACCGGGAAGGCGAGGATTTCCTTGCCACGGAGAACAACTTTGCAAACGACAACAACGCGGCCGTTGGAATCCGGATGGACTGGAACCTCTTCGAAGGAGGCAAGATGCGGGCCGAGGCGAGCCAGTGGGGCCACAGGAGGGAGGCTCTCAAGAAAAGGGAACAGGATCTTTTGAAACAGGTCCGGATCGAGGTCAAGGATTCCTACGAGCAGCTTCAGGTCGCCGCGCGAAACCTGGCCACTGCCCGCGTGGCCGTAAAGCA
This sequence comes from Desulforhabdus sp. TSK, assembly GCF_022836495.1. Taxonomy (GTDB): domain Bacteria; phylum Desulfobacterota; class Syntrophobacteria; order Syntrophobacterales; family Syntrophobacteraceae; genus Desulforhabdus. The sequence goes on along the minus strand of NZ_BQXM01000040.1, from coordinate 31,459 downwards.
GGCCGAAGAGAACCTGCGCATGACAACCCTCCAGTATCGGCAACAGGTCGTTATTTCCACCGAAGTGCTGGACTCCGAGGTCTATCTTGCCCAGGCCCGCACCAACTATTTCCAGGCGCTTTACGGCTACCAGCTTGCATGGGTGGACCTGGAACGGGCCGTTGGGGAGAGTTTGTGACATTTGTTGAAAAATACTGGCAGCCGATTCAAGGCTGTGCAGGTTGGATCGAACGGGAGGACGGGTATGGCAGAGAGGGTAGATTCCAGCCAGGGACAATTGAACGAGGCTAATCAGAAACGAAAGAAGAATTCCAAGGTTTTCTGGCTCCTTTTGGTCTGCCTGGTCGGAGCGGGGCTTTCCCTTGGCTACTGGTGGTTTTTCATGCGCAATCGGGTTTCCACGGACAATGCCTACGTCGTTGCCGACAACGCCGCCGTGAGCAGCCGCGTGGCGGGGAGCATCAGTTGCATCTCGGTTGAAAATGACGACGAGGTCGTGGCAGGCGCCGTCCTCGTGCATCTTGATCCGAGGGACTTTCAGGCGGAGGTGGACAAGCAGAGCGCGGCCCTGGCGCGCACCCAGGCCGAGATCGAGGTGGCCGAGGTAAATATCGGCCTCACGGACAGCCAGACGAGCGCCCAGCTCACTGCCGCCGAAGCGGCGGTTCTGGGCACTCAGGACAAGGAGAGAGAGCTTCGCCACCGGATCGATGAGCTCGATCGGAACCGGGTCGCGGCCGAAGCCGAGTTCAACCATGCCGGGAAGGACTTCGAGCGCTATTCCAACCTTTTTAAGGAAGGCGCGGGCTCCGAGCAGCAGCGGGACAAAACGAGTACGGCCTTCAAGAAGAGCAGGGCGCAGTATGAGGCAACCGCCGCCCAGATAGCGGCCGCCAAGGCCTCCCTTGCAGGTGCGCTCCAGGAAATCGACCGGGTCAAGGCCCAGAGGGACGCGGCCAAGGCAAACCGGCTTCGGGTGGACATGGAAAAGAAAAACCTTGCGGCCCTCAGGGCGAAGCTCGCGGAGACCCGGGCTCAGCTCGAAACGGCCGAGCTGAACCTTTCCTATTGCACCATTGCGGCCCCCATTTCGGGCTATGTCGCCCAAAAGAGAATCCAGGTGGGCGAGCGGGTTCAGCCCGGCCAACCTCTCCTTGCCGTGATTCCCCTGAAGGAAGTCTACGTCGAGGCCAATTTCAAGGAGACTCAGCTTCGAGACGTGCGCATCGGCCAGCCTGTCGAGATAAAGGCCGACATTTATCCCGGGCACACCTACGAGGGCAAGGTCGAGGGCATTCGGGCGGGGACGGGGGCGGCCTTTTCCCTGCTGCCTCCCGAAAATGCAACGGGCAACTGGATCAAGGTGGTGCAGCGTATACCGGTGAAGATCCTCCTGAATGCTCCGCCGCCAGCCCAATTCCCGCTGCGCGTCGGGGCATCCCTCGAAGTGAGTATATTTACGGGCGACAAGAGCGGGCCGACGCTTCGGGTCGCCACCTCGATCGACAGCCCCCGGGGTCACAAGCTCCAATGACCTCACCCGGTGCGGCGCCTCATACCAGCAAGTGGATTGTCGCCCTCACGGTGATCCTGCCGACCTTTCTCGAGGTGATGGACACGAGCGTTGTCAACGTTTCGCTTCCACACATACAGGGAAGCCTCAGCGCCGGGGTTGACGAGGTAACCTGGGTGCTCACGAGTTACCTGGTCGCCAACGCCATCATCATTCCCATCACGGGATGGCTCTCGAGCGTCTTCGGGCGGAAGCGCTACCTCATCTTTTCCATTGTGCTTTTCACCTTCAGCTCGCTCCTTTGCGGGGCCGCCCCTTCCCTGGAGGTCCTGGTGATTGCCCGCATCCTGCAAGGAATCGGAGGCGGCGGGCTGCAGCCTCTCTCCCAGGCCATATTGCTCGAAGCCTTTCCGGTCGCGGAGCACGGCCTGGCCATGGCGGTCTTCGGCATGGGGGTTGTGTTCGCCCCAATTCTCGGTCCCGTGGTTGGAGGCTGGATTACGGACAACTGGGCCTGGCGCTGGGTCTTCTATATCAACCTGCCCTTTGGCGTACTGGCGGTGCTCCTGGCGGCTTTCCTTATCCACGATCCCCCCTATATCCGTCGAGCCGCCCTGCATATCGACAAATGGGGCCTGTTTTTGATCGCCCTCGGCCTGGGATGCCTGCAGATTGTTCTCGACAAGGGCGAGCGGGAGGATTGGTTCGAGTCGAATTTCATAGTCCTTTTGACCATGGTTTCCGCCGTTGCTTTGGTCCTTTTCGTTCTTGTCGAGCTGAGGGCCGAGCATCCCGTAGTGAATCTCAAGGTGTTCAAAGACCGCACGTTCGCAGCTGGAAACATCATCATGTTCACAGGCTTTTTCTGTCTTTTCGGGGGGATTATTCTGCTGCCCCTCTATGCCCAGACCCTCATGGGATATACGGCGGTCTGGGCGGGCCTGGCATTGGGCCCCGGGGGGGTGGCCAGTCTATTGGTCATGCCGGTTGCCGGCGCACTCATGAAAAAGGGGGTGAGCCCAAAGGGGCTGCTCGCATTGGGCCTGGCCGTCATGGCCTATTCACTACATCTCATGAGCAAGCTCAACCTTCAGGCCGACTTTTTTTCAATTGCATGGCCCCGTATTGTACAGGGATTTGGCATGGGTCTCTTTTTCGTACCCCTCGCCGCCTCCACTTACGTGAACATCCCGAAGGAGCAAATGGGGAACGCTTCGGGGGTGTTCAACCTCTTGAGAAACCTCGGGGGAAGCTTTGGTGTTGCTGTGAGCGCCACGCTGCTCTCTCAACGCTCACAGCTCCACCAGAGCTTTCTCGTCGAGAATGTGACACCGTTCAACCCCGCCCTGCGAGATTACGCCGCGCGTCTTCTCGATGCCATTCCCGGACCGGATTCGGGCGGCGCCACTTCACCCCTTCTTCTGGCCGGTATCTACCGGGAGCTGCTTCGGCAGGCGAACATGCTCTCGTTCAATGACATCTTCTGGCTCTTTGCCTGGTTGACCGCCGTCGTGATTCCTCTGACGCTCTTCATGCGAGACTACGGAGGACGGCCCGCGGGTATACCCGGAGGGGTCCATTGAATAAAAAGGAAAATCGGATGCGGACACACAAAAGACTCCTAATCGCGGTTGACGGCTCCCGGCATGCCCTCGACGCGGTAACCTATGTGGCTCGCCAGTGCTCGGGTTCTAGCCTCGAGGTGCGGCTGCTCTTCATTCTGCCCGTGGGGCCGGATGAGGTGTTCTGGCAAATTCCCATGAACGAGGAGTTCATGCAGCAGATGAAGGAGAGATACGACCAGTGCCTGTTGGAGAGCAGGCGCGAAGCCGAGGGATTTCTCGAAGATTGCAGGGAGGTTCTTTTAGGGGAAGGATTTTCCGAAGATCGCGTCGGGGTCTCGCTGCGCCAATGGAAGGAAGGAATTGCCAGGGACATCGTCTGTGAGGCGTCGAGGGGCTACGACGGCGTAGTGATGGGAAGAAGGGGGCTTGGCAAAGTCGAGAGCATGCTTCTCGGGAGCGTTTCGGACAAAATCGTACAAAGGGTCCACGACGTTCCCGTATGGATCGTAGGAGGCGAAATTCGGTCCCGTAAGGTACTGCTTGCCGTGGATGTTTCGGATAATGCCCGGAAAGCCGTCCAATACGCCGCTCCCTTCCTGGCCGCCGGCGGAGCCGAGGTGACTCTTTGCCATGTGGTGCGCGGTTTTTTGCCCACTCTCGGACCTACTCCTCTTCAGCCGGGAGAAGAGCTCGAAGAGCAACTGATGGAGAGTCTCAAGCAGAGGGTCACGAGCATGTTTGAATCTTACGGGGAGTGCCTCGAAAGAGCGGGCGTCGATGCCCGAAAAATCGGAAATATCTGCAGGATCGGGGGGCACAGCCGTGCGGCGGAAATTCTCAATGTCGCAAGAGAGGAGGGCTACGGCACCATTATCATGGGCAGGCGGGGAATCTCGGCTGTGCGCGAATTCCTCATGGGCCGAGTGACCAGCAAGGTGCTCAGCGGCGGGGAGGGTCTCGCCGTCTGGATCGTGCCGTAACGAAATTGGAAGCAGCGTCAGGCATCTTTCCATAAGGAGGTTTGCGCAATGATACCCCGCAATCCGTTACGGCCTGGGAACGAGGACACATCGGGCTCGGAGACCACCAGGTACAAAAGTTTTTTCGAAAGCTTCCCCCATATAATGTTCGTTGCGGCTGCAGACGGTCGTCTTATCGAGGTCAACGAGGCGGGAGCAGAACTGTTTTACCATGCGTGCAGGGAGGATATGAGCAAGACATGCTCCATGGCCTCCTTCTTTCGCAATGCCGAGGACTGGCATCTCCTGTGGCAAAGGATAGAAGCGGAGGGATTCATCAAGGACGTCGAGGTGGAGATGCAGAGGAAGGACGGGAGCTACCTTACCAGCTCCGTTACGGCGAGGCTTCGGACGGAGCCCGACGGGACGCTCGTCTGCGATGGGCTTGTGCGGGATGTTACCGAGCGAAGGCACTGTCTGCAAGCTCTCGAAGAGTCCGAAAGCCGCATTCTAAAGATGAACGATCACATGTTGAACATGCTCATGATCATGTCTCACGATCTGAGAGGTCCGCTCATCTCGATGGGGGCCGGCCTGAAGCTCCTTGTGCGCGGCTCGTTCGGCGCCATGGAGGAGAGGGTGGCGAGGACTCTCAATGGCTTGATGTCACAGGCAGTCCGGCTGCACGGGATCGTCGAGGATTGCCTGTCCAGGGCCGTTGCGGTGGAGGGGTTTCACGGGATGCAGAAAGAATCTCTCGACCTGAGGAAGGAGATCATCGATCCCGTTTTGGAAGAGCTCGCCGATGAGATCCAGGCCGCGGGCGTCACGATTGACAACCGTTTGGGGAGTGTTCCGGCAGGGGCCGTCTCTCTCCATGCCGGAAGGAGATGGCTCAAGAGTGTGTATCGAAACCTTTTCAGAAATGCCGTCCAATACGGCGGCAAAGGGTGCACGATAGCATTTGGCTATGAGGACCAGGGCGACCGCTATCGGCTCAATGTCTACAACACGGGAGAGCCCGTTTCGGAAGAGCATCGGGAGAAGCTCTTCACGAAATTCGACCGTATCGGCGCTGAAGACTCGTCTCAAGGCGTAGGGCTCGGACTGTACCTGGTAAAGGAGATCATCCGCAGACACGGGGGAGACATCTGGTATGAAGCGGACCGGACTGGTTCGAACTTTGTTTTCACCATTTGCAAGGAGAAAGAAGATGTCTTTTGAGAAAGATTCGAGAAGGTCCTCATGCTGGAGGGCGCACTGAAAGAGCACAGGGACCAGATGGTGGAGCTTGCCATCGACAGGCTCAAGATGTTCGAGGAGACGGAAAGACTTTTGTCGGCGAGAAAACCGCTGGGAGGTCCGGGCTCGCGGGTTTCCCTCATGCTCTCCTACAACGGCAGTGCCTGGGTCAATACGGCTATCCTATCCATCTACCTTGTCGGAAACCGTGTGACCGTCAAATTCTCTTCCAAGGGGCGTGACGTGATGAAGCTCACCGAAAGCATCTACCGACCCATTTTCGGTGATGACGTCACGTTCTACCAGGGCGGGGGCCGGGTCTTCATGGAGGAATCCCTGAGAGAGTCCGATGTGGCCGCTGTCGTGGTCTTCGGCTTCGATGAAAACATCCTGCCCTACGAGCATGCCTTCAGAGAGACAGGAAAGAAGCTCGTTTTCGAGGGGCCGGGCTCGGACCCCTTCATCGTCTTTCCGGACGCGGACCTGGAGCTTGCGCTAACCGACCTCATGGCGGGAAAGTTCATGTACTCGGGTCAGGCCTGCACCGCGCCCAAGAGGATCTACATCCATGAATCCATCTATGATGAGTTTTTGGCGATGTTCGTAGACCGGGTGAAGCGCCTCCAGGTGGGAGACCCCGCCGACGAGCGCACCGATGTCTCGCCGGTGGCAAGCGACCTCGCCGTAAAGCGAATCGGCGAGCAGCTTGCGGAGGCTATGCGGCTGGGGGCTGAAGTCCTGGTCGGAGGCAGGAACGAAGGAAACCTCGTTTACCCCACCGTTGTGAAAAACGCCACCGATCGAATGCTCGGGATGCGCGAGGAGGTCTTCGGCCCGGTGGCTTTCACCTCCAGTTTCGCTTCCAAGCGGGAAGTCCTCGATAGGGCGAGAAGCCACAAGTACGGCCTTCGTGCCGCCGTGTTCGGAGGCGGGGATGGGCAGGTGGTCGCGCAAACCCTCAAGGGCGAGGAGGACTATTGCCATCCGGTGAATAGCTACACTTTCGGCAGATTCGGCACGGTAGCATACAACGAGACCCGGCCCACCTCATGGCGGGGAGCCTTCGTCACCAAGCCCGTCGGGGGGTACGGCTACTCGGGATGGATCTGGGAGACGGCAGGGGGAAAGTTTTGCATGAAGCAGGGGCCGAATCTTCTGAGCACGGAGACTTCGGTGTCCATGGATGATTGATGCTGTCTCGATTATCCGGTATCTGAAAAGGGAAGCGTATGAGCTCATTGCAACAACGGTCATCTACGGTCAACCCCTGGATCATTGCGGTAGCGACGATTCTTCCGACCTTCATGGTCGCCCTGGATACTTCGGTGGCCAATGTCGCGCTTCCCCAGATAGCGGGGAGCCTGTCGGCAAGCAGTGAGGAGGCCACCTGGGTGCTCACGAGCTACCTGGTGGCCAATGCGATCGTTTTGCCCATAACGGGCTGGATGAGCCTCTACTTCGGAAGAAAACGGTTTCTCATGGCAAGTATTGTTATTTTCACCGTCTCATCGGTGGCTTGCGGCGCCGCTTTTTCTCTCCCGTTGCTCATCCTGGCCCGGATCGTTCAGGGAGCAAGCGGTGGGGCGCTGCTCCCGGTTTCTCAGGCGGTCCTTCTGGAAAGTTTTCCTCCGGTGCAGCGCGGCGAGGCCATGGCGGTCTATGCCCTGGGCGTGATCGTGGCTCCCATTGTTGGTCCTACCCTTGGAGGATGGCTTACCGATAACTACTCCTGGCGCTGGGTCTTTTACATAAACCTCCCCGTGGGCGTCCTGGCGGTCGTGCTGACCCAGCTCCTTATCGAAGACCCTCCCTACGTCAGGGGAGGCATAGGCGGTAAGATCGATTACGTCGGATTCATCCTCATGGCGATAAGTCTTGGAACGTTGCAGTTGATCCTCGACAAAGGGCAGCAGGACGACTGGTTCTCCGCCCTCTGGATTCGCTGGTCCACGGGGATTTCCATTGTTTCCCTGATCGGCTTTTTCCTCTGGGAAATCCGGGTGAAGCACCCCATCGTCGATATTCGCATCCTCGCCAATCGTAACTTCTCGATCGGCATCATGACGGCGACCCTCTACGGGATAATCCTTTACGGAACGCTCGTGATGCTCCCACTGTTTCTGCAGGAGCTCATGGGCTACCCGGCGCTTCAAAGCGGCCTCGCCATCACGCCGCGGGGCATGGGAGCGCTCTTTTCGGTCACCCTTGCGGGACGTCTCGTAAAAAGGGTCGATGGGCGGCTCATGATCGTCGGAGGCTTTCTCGCCCTCGCCGCCGCCGGTTTCATGCTTGGAAGGATCAATCTCGACATATCCATGGCGAGCGTCGTTTTGCCCAACATCATCATCGGAGCAGCCATGGGATTCATTTTCGTGCCCCTCACGACCATCGCCATGGGAAGCCTTCCCAACGAACGGATGGGGACCGCGACGGGCCTCTACAACCTCATGCGCAACATGGGCGGCAGCATCGGAATCGCCATCGTTACCACCATGCTCGCCCGGGCCGCCCAGACGCACCAAGCCACCCTGGTCTCGCACCTCACGCCCTACGATCCCGCTTACCGGGAATGGCTCGAGCACCTCCGGCAGCTCTTCCTCTCCCAGGGGGACGTCGTTACGGCAACCCGGAAGGCTTACGGGGCCATGTACGGGCTGCTGGTGGAACAGTCCACGCTGTATGCCTTCGTCGACAACTTCCGCCTGCTCGGCTACGTTGCCTTTTTGGGCATTCCCCTCGTATTCTTTTTCAAGAAGCCTGGGAAGCCCGGGGGCGGTGGAGCGGTGGCTTCGGATTGAGGAGCGTGACGATGCCTTTTCACGTTGACGAGGTCAACACCCGATATGCGCATTCCTTGAGCATCGTCGGGCAATGCGTCTTCTACCATAATGCCCGGCAAATCGTTACAAAGCTTCACCACCTTACATTCCATGACGCATTCGTTGAAAGTCTAGCGCATCACATCACACAATTCTCGATGGCAGGCGTGAAGGAACTGGCAAAGGGGGGCTTGCATATGCCCCATCGGTGAGGAAGAAGGCGGTGCCAAACGACCGGAATTCCCGCAAGCTCCTCGCGAAACCGCCTCCATTTGCGGCTGGAGCTCCGTTGAGATTTGTCTTGAGAAGTATGAATTAAAATTATATACTTTGACGTCATGTTCATACTTCTCGAACCAATAGCTTTGCAGGAGGCCAGGCGATGGAAAACGGCAAGCTCCCCAGACGGGAGAGAGAGAAATTGCGGCAGCGTCAAGAGATACTTGCGGCCGCCCTCAATCTGTTCTCGGAGAAGGGGTACCATAATGTTTCGATGCACGAGGTGGCCGCAAAGGCCGAGTTCGCCATCGGAACACTCTACAAGTTCTTTCAGAACAAGGAGGATCTATACAAAGCCCTCGTTTTGGAGCAATGCGAGAAGTTCCACGAGGCCTTTGCGCTGTCGGCTGAAAAATCGGACGACGAGATTGAAAAGCTGAGGAATTTCGTCCGTACCAAAGGGGAGCTTTTTCGCGACAATCTTCCCTTCGTTCGCCTCTACCTTGCCGAGAGCCGGGGGGCGAGCTTCAACATCAAGGCGGGTCTGGATGAGGATGTGCGGAAGGGCTATTACGATCTCCTGGAGCGGCTTGCCTCGATTTTTGAGAGCGGAATCGGGAGCAAACGGTTCAAGCCCATTGCCACTCCCTACCATTTGGCCGTGGCTCTCGACAGCACCGTCAACGCTTTTCTTCTTCTCTGGCTCGATGCGCCCGAGCGTTATCCCTATCCGGATGATCCGGACGCTGTTTTGGATATTTTCTTCAAAGGACTGGCGGACTCGTGACTCTATCGAGTGTCTCCGAACCAAATATATACTCATGACAGATATTTAGGAGGTCTCCAATGCAATCCGGCAACACTTACCAGGCGTTTAAATGGACTGCGGCATTGATGGTTCTATCGAGCCTTCTTTGGCTGTCGGGCTGTGATAGCAGCCACGGACAGCAGCCGGCCGCGCAGGCCCCGGTCCCGGAAGCGGCCACCGTGACCATCGAAGCGCAGAAAATCGAACTGAACACAGAGCTGCCTGGCCGCACCTCGGCGTATCTTGTTTCGGAAATCCGGCCGCAGGTCAACGGCATCATACAGAAGCGGATGTTCAAAGAGGGCTCCGATGTGAAAGCCGGCGAGCTCCTCTACCAGATCGATCCCGCTCCCTTCCAGGTGGCCCATGACTCGGCAAAAGCCTCCCTCGGGAAGGCCCAGGCCAATTTGCCGGCGATCCGATCGAAGGCCGACCGCTACAAGGAACTATTGGTAGACAAGGCGGTGAGCAGACAGGATTACGACGATGCGACAGCCGCCGTGCAGCAGGCCCAGGCCGAAATCGAATACTGGAAGACGCAGGTTGAAGCGGCCCGCATCAACTTGGGTTACACCCGTGTCACGGCACCCATCTCGGGGCGTATCGGGCGATCCAGTGTGACCGACGGTGCGCTGGTTACGGCCTATCAGCCCACCTCGCTTGCAACCATTCAGCAGCTCGATCCCATTTATGTGGATGTGACCCAATCGTCCAACGAGCTCCTGCGTTTGAAGCGCAACATGGAAACCGGCCAGCTCAGCGCGGATGGGAAAAACGGGAAATCAGTCCGCATTCTCATGGACGATGGAGCGCCGTATCCCCTGGAGGGCATGCTTCAATTTCGCGACGTGACGGTGGACCCGACAACCGGATCTTTCACGGTGCGCATCGTCGTTCCTAACCCGGACCATATGCTCTTGCCGGGAATGTTCGTGCGAGCCGTCGTGCAGGAGGGTATCGCCGAGCAGGCCATCCTTGTTCCCCAGCAAGGGGTGAATCGAACGCCGAAGGGAGAACCCTATGCGCTGGTCGTGGATGAGACGGGAAAGGCCCAGCAGAGGATGCTGAAGCTCAACCGCGCCATCGGCGACAAGTGGCTCGTCTCTTCCGGCCTCTCGGGTGGAGAGCAGGTGATTGTCGAGGGCATGCTGAACATACGGCCGGGCGCCGCCGTGAAGGCCGTTCCCATGGAGAGCCCGAAAGGTGCGGTCGAAGCAACGAACGTAAAGCAAACAGTCGTGGAATCGAAATAACGGAGGACCTCGATGCTATCAAAGTTTTTCCTGGACCGTCCGGTCTTTGCCTGGGTCATTGCCATCATCATCATGGTGGCCGGCGGTCTGGCGATTTTCAATTTGCCCATCTCCCAGTATCCGCCCATCGCTCCTCCATCCATCGCAATCGACGCCTTCTACCCAGGCGCCTCCGCGCAAACCGTCGAAGACAGCGTGATCCAGATCATCGAGCAGAAGATGACCGGATTCGACAGGCTGCTCTACATGACGGGCACCAGCGATGCTTCGGGGAGCGGGAGAATAGAGCTCACCTTCGCTCCGGGAACCGATCCGGATCTCGCCTGGGCACAGGTGCAAAACAAGCTCCAGCTCGCCTATGCAAGCTTGCCCGATGTCGTACAGCAACAGGGCGTCAAGGTCAGCAAATCGACCCGAAACTATCTCATCATTGTCGGGCTGACCTCGGAAGACGGCAGCATGGACGAATTTGACCTGGCCGACTACGGTCAGTCGAGCATCCAGCAGGTGCTGGCGCGAGTTCCGGGGGTCGGGGAAGTGGAAATTTTCAGCACGCAGTATTCCATGCGGGTCTGGATCAATCCCGACAAGCTTACCGGTTACAACCTCACCATGGAAGACGTCATCCGGGCACTCCAGGCTTACAACGTCGAAATTTCGGCAGGCCAGTTCGGAGGTGCTCCGGCGGAGGAAGGCCAGCGGTTGAATGCTTCGATCATCGTCCAGAACCTGCTCAAGACCCCGGAGGAATTCGCCGCCATCCCGGTACGCACAAACCCGGATGGCTCCATCGTGCGAGTTCGTGATGTGGGCCGAACGGAGCTGGGTACCGAAAGATACGGGAGCCTGACACTCTATAACGGAAGGCCCGCCTCCGGCCTGGCCGTGCGGCAGGCCCCCGGCGCCAATGCCCTGGCCACCGCCGATGCCGTCAAGGCGAAGATGAACGAGCTTTCCAAGTACTTTCCTCCCGGTATGAAGGTCATCTACCCCATGGACACCACTCCCTTCGTGAAGGTGGCCATCAAGGAGGTGGTCAAAACCCTTTTCGAAGCGGTCCTGCTGGTCTTCCTGATCATGTACATTTTTCTGGGAAACATCCGGGCAACACTTGTACCCACCCTGGCGGTACCTGTGGTGCTCCTGGGGACCTTCGGGGTTTTGGGGGCATTGGGATACTCCATCAACATGCTGACCATGTTCGCCATGGTGTTGGCCATCGGGCTCCTGGTGGACGACGCCATCGTCGTGGTGGAAAACGTCGAGCGAGTCATGGCCGAGGAAGGCCTCTCGCCCAAGGAGGCAACCCGAAAGTCAATGGAAGAGATCACCAGCGCCCTTGTCGGTATCAGTTTGGTGCTCTCGGCGGTGTTTGGCCCCATGGCGTTTTTCGGCGGCTCCACGGGTGTCATCTACCGGCAGTTTTCCGTGACCATCGTCTCGGCCATGCTCCTCTCCGTCGTAGTGGCCCTGATCCTGAGCCCGGTTCTTTGCGCATCGCTCCTCAAGCCCGTACCAAAGGGGCATGAGCCCGCGGAAGCCGCTTTCTTTCTCTTCCGGCCCTTTTTTAGGTGGTTCGACAGAACGTTCCGAAGGGGCAGGAACATGTATGAAAAGATAGTCGGACATATGCTCGCCAGGAAGCTTCCCTACCTGGCCATCTACCTTATCCTGGTTGCTGCCATGGGATATCTGTTTACTCGATTGCCCACAGCCTATCTCCCGGAGGAGGATCAGGGCCTCATGTTTGCCCAGGCAACGCTGCCCGCCGGCTCGACTCTCGAGCAGACCGAGGAGGTCATGACTCAGGTGCGAAAGTATTTCCTGGAAGATGAGAAGGATGCCGTGGCGGCCTGTTTCACCTTAGCGGGCCGGGGATTTGCAGGAAACGGCCAGAACGTGGGGCTGAGCTTCGTCAGCCTCAAGGATTGGGACCTGCGCCAGCGGGCGGACCTGAAAGTGAATGCCATCGTGAAGCGGGCCATGGCGAAGTTTTCCAAAATACGCAACGCAAGGGTTTTTGCCTTTCCGCCTCCGGCGGTCATGGAGCTCGGACGGGCCGGCGGGTTTGACTTTCAGTTGCAGGACCGCGGTGGACTTGGCCATGAAGCTTTGATGGCCGCCCGAAACCAGTTGCTCGGCATGGCCATGAAGGACCCGAGGCTGGTTCGTGTCCGGCCGGCCGGACTCGATGATGTTTCCCAATACCGAATCGATGTGGATTGGGAAAAGGCGGGTGCCCTGGGAGTTCCCATCGACTCCATCCACAGGACCATCTCTTCGGCATTCGGCGGAGCCTATGTGAACGACTTCATTCAGGCCGGCCGTGTCAAACGGGTCTACATCCAGGCCGATTCACCGTACCGCATGCTTCCAAAGGACCTGGAGCGGCTCTACATTCGAAACACTTCGGGAATGATGACGCCTTTTTCATCGTTCGCCACCGGCCACTGGTTCTACGGGCCGCCTCTTTTGGAGCGATTCAACAGCTTTCCGTCGATAAACATCTGGGGGGAGCCCGCACCGGGGAGGAGCTCGGGAGAAGCCATGCAGGTCATGGAGGAGATCACATCAAAGTTGCCTAAAGGCATTGGCTTTGACTGGGCCGGACTCTCTTACCAGGAACGGATGTCAAAGTCCCAGGCGCCTCTGCTCTACGCCTTTTCCGTTCTGGTCATTTTCCTGTGCGTGGCGGCCTTGTACGAGAGTTGGACCATTCCCCTGGCAAATTTGCTGATGCTGCCTCTGGGGCTCTTGGGCGCAACCATTGCCACAACCTTGCGTGGTCTGCCCAACGACGTCTACTTTCAGATTGGGTGTCTTACCACGCTGGGGCTTTCGACGAAAAACGCCATCCTCATCATCCAGTTTGCGAGGGAGCGCATAGCGCGAGGGGCCGGCCTTGTCGAGGCAACTTTGGGTGCGATCAAAACCCGGCTTCGTCCGGTACTGATGACCTCGCTGGCCTTTTTCTTCGGTGTTCTTCCCCTCGCGTTGACCGGCGGAGCCGGGGCGGGGGCACAGAATGCCATTGGAACCGCCGTTGTCGGTGGAATGATGTCGGGGACCTTCATCGACCTGCTGTTCATTCCCCTTTTCTATGTCCTGGTATCCAGCCTGCTCGGGAAGAAACGAGCCAAGCAGACTACCGAACATGATCCGAATCTAGCGAGTGAGCAGGGGCACTGATTATGACAAAAAAGACCTTGATGATCGTGAGCGTGCTTGTTTGCCTCAACGGTTGCACGATGATTCCCAAGTATGAAAGGCCCGAAGCCCCGGTTCCCGCCGCGTGGCCGAGCGGCGTGGCATACAAGGAGGCCCAAGCCGGTGGGAGCGAGCCGCTTGCCTCGGACCTTCAGTGGAGGGAATTTTTCACCGATGAGCGGCTCGAAGAAGTCATTGCAACGGCTTTGGAAAATAACCGCGACCTGCGGGTGGCCGCCCTGAATGTCGAGAGAGCCCGGGCGTTGTACCGCGTCCAGCGAGCAGAGCTCCTGCCGACGGTTGATGCCAGCGCGATGCACATCCGGGAGCGCGTGCCGGGTGATATTTCCGGCGGATCGGGGTCAGCGTCCGGTGCTGTGATATTGAAGCAATACAGCGCCGACGTGGGGATCAGCTCCTGGGAAATTGATTTTTTCGGGCGCATCCGTAGCCTGAGCAAGCGAGCGCTGGAGGAGTTCTTCTCTACGGAACAGGCCCGTCGCAGCGCGCAGATCCTGCTCATTTCAGAGGTTGCCAACGCCTACCTGACCCTTGCCGCAGACAGGGAAAACCTCCAACTGTCCAAATACACCCTGGAAACCCAGCAGGCGGCCTACAACCTGATCAAACGGCGCTTTGAAGTCGGACTCGCACCCGAGCTGGATCTCAGGCAGGTTCAAACGCGGGTGGATACGGCGCGGGTGGACGTGGCGAGGTTTACCGAACTGGCCGCCCAGGATGAAAACGCCCTGAACCTCCTGGTGGGCTCCCCCGTGCCTGCCGACCTGCTGCCCGAGGCGCTGAGCACAGTTTCACCGCTTCCCGATGTCTCACCCGGCATCTCCTCCGAGGTGCTTCTGAGTCGTCCCGATATTGTTCAGGCGGAGCACACGCTCAAGGCCGCCAACGCCAATATCGGCGCCGCCCGTGCCGCTTTTTTCCCGCGCATTTCGCTGACTACTGCCATAGGGAGTGCGAGCGGCGATCTCTCCGGGCTTTTCAAATCCGGCTCGCTCGCATGGAACTATGCGCCTCAGATTGTGCTGCCGATCTTTGATGCCAGGACATGGTCCGGACTCAAGGTAAGCAAGGTAGATAAGGAGATTGCGATCACTCAATACGAGAGTGTGATTCAGTCTGCATTCAGGGATGTCGCCGATGCGCTCGCAACAAAGGGGACCGTGGGAAACCAACTGGAGGCTCAATTGTCTTTGCTGGATGCCACCGAGAGAACCTATAAGCTCTCCAATGCCCGGTACGAGAAGGGGACCGACATCTACCTGAACGTGCTGGATGCGCAGCGTTCCCTCTACGCCGCCCAGCAGCAGCTCATATCCATCCAGCTCTCAAAGCTCACCAACCAGGTGCGCCTCTACGCGGTGCTGGGCGGGGGGGGCGACGAGGAATACTGACATCCGACAAGGAGCGCATGGATGGGAACGCGAAGGTGGACATGGTTTATAAAGGCCGCGTGGGGCGGTGTGATCGTCTCGGCCGCTGTCCTGCTTGCCTGGCAGTTTCATTTTAGTGGCAAGGGAAACAGCGGGGTGATCGCTGGCGGCAACGGGCGCATCGAAGCCACCGAGATCGATGTGGCGGCCAAACTGGCAGGCCGGATCAAGACGGTTCTCGTCGATGAGGGAGATTTTGTTACTGCCGGCCAGGTCGTCGCCCAAATGGATACCGAGGTTCTCCAGGCCCAGCTCCGTCAGGCCGAAGCGCAGTGGAGGCAGGCACAGAATGCGGTAGCGACCGCCCGCAGCCGTCTCGCTCAGCGCGAGAGCGAAAAAGCGGCCTCTCAGGCC
Organism: Desulforhabdus sp. TSK; assembly: GCF_022836495.1. Classification (GTDB taxonomy): domain Bacteria; phylum Desulfobacterota; class Syntrophobacteria; order Syntrophobacterales; family Syntrophobacteraceae; genus Desulforhabdus. The sequence goes on along the minus strand of NZ_BQXM01000040.1, from coordinate 16,069 downwards.
GTGGTGGTCCAGCGTCAGGCGGAGCTCGATGCAGCTCGAAAGCGCGCGGGCCGAACCTCGGTGCTGGCCCGTGAAGGCGGGGTTTCGCACCAGGAGGCCGATGACGACCGGGCCCGCGTCCAAAGCTACGAGGCCGCCGTCATTGCCGCGCGGGCGCAGGTGGCTGCGACCGAGGCTGCCATTGCCACAGCGCAGTCGGAAGTGCTCGGAGCGGAGTCGGCTGTCGAGGCTGCAATGGCTACCTGTGAGCGCATCCGCGCCGACATTGCCGACAGCGATCTAAAGGCGCCACGGGACGGACGCGTGCAGTACCGCATAGCTCAACCGGGTGAGGTGCTCGGAGCGGGAGGGCGGGTGTTGAGCCTGGTCGATCTGAGCGATGTCTACATGACTTTTTTCCTGCCCACTGCGGCGGCCGGGCGCGTTCCGTTGGGCTCCGAAGTGCGCCTGGTGCTGGACGCGGCACCCCAGTACGTAATTCCCGCGCAGGTTTCTTTTGTAGCCAACGTGGCTCAGTTCACACCCAAGACGGTGGAAACGGCCATCGAGCGCGAAAAGCTCATGTTCCGCATCAAGGCCCGTATTTCCGCCGATTTGCTTCGCGCCCATATCACGCGGGTCAAGACCGGACTGCCCGGTATGGCCTATGTTCGCCTGGATCCCCGGGCTGAATGGCCGCCCCATCTCCAGGTGAAATTACCGCAATGAGTGAGGATAGAGCCGATGGCTGATGCAAAGAGCGGCGAAGAGCGGGCGCCGGTTGTTCGCATGTCGGAGGTGAGCCTGCGCTACGGAAAGGCTCAAACTCTGGATGCGATCGAGCTCGACGTGCCGGCCGGAAGAATGGTAGGCCTGATCGGACCGGATGGGGCCGGTAAGTCCAGCCTTCTCTCTCTTGTTGCCGGAGCCCGCATGATACAAAAAGGACGGATCGAGGTGCTGGGCGGCGACATGTCCGATGCGCGGCTCCGGCGCCGGGTGTGCCCGCGGGTGGCCTACATGCCTCAGGGGCTTGGAAAGAATCTTTTCGCCACACTTTCCGTGCAAGAAAACGTCGAGTTCTTCGCCCGCCTGTTCGGCCACGGCCGCAGCGAACGGGAACGGCGGATTTCCGTTCTGTTGGACTCAACCGGTCTTGCACCCTTTGCGGCACGGCCCGCCGGCAAGCTCTCGGGCGGCATGAAACAAAAGCTCGGGCTGTGCTGTGCCCTCATCCACGACCCCGACCTCCTGATCCTCGACGAGCCCACCACGGGGGTCGATCCCCTCTCACGGCGCCAATTCTGGGAGCTCATCGAGCGAATTCGCACCGGCCGCCCGGGTATGAGCGTGCTGATTGCCACGGCCTATATGGAGGAAGCCTTGCGCTTCGACTGGCTGGTGGCGATGGATACAGGCCGGGTGCTGGCTACCGGTTCACCGCAGGAGCTGCTTGCCCGTACACACACCCGCTCGCTCGAACAAGCTTTCATCGCTCTGCTGCCGGAAGAAAGACGCCAGGGCCATCAGCCCGTGGAGATCCAGGCGCGTCAAGTCAGGGGGGAAGAAGAGGACATCGCAATCGAGGCCAGGGACCTCACGATGCGCTTCGGGGACTTTACGGCGGTCGAGCATGTGAGCTTTCGCATTCATCGCGGCGAGATCTTCGGTTTTCTCGGCTCAAACGGCTGCGGGAAGACCACGACGATGAAGATGCTCACCGGTCTGCTGCCGGCCAGTGAAGGGCAGGCATGGCTTTTCGGAAATCCGGTCGATCCGCACGACATTCAAACGCGCCGCCGAGTGGGCTACATGTCCCAGTCCTTCTCGCTCTACTCCGAGCTTACCGTGCGGCAGAACCTCGAGCTGCACGCGCGCCTGTTTCACCTTCCCGCCGGCCGGATTCCGGCCCGTGTCGCCGAAATGGCGGAGCGGTTCGGGCTAAGCGGAGCGATGGACGCATTGCCGGCCAATTTGCCCCTTGGGCAGCGCCAGCGCCTGTCGCTGGCAGTGGCGATGATCCACGCGCCGGAGATGCTGATCCTCGACGAGCCGACCTCGGGAGTGGACCCCGTCGCTCGCGACGCCTTCTGGCAAATCCTGATCGAGCTCTCACGCCGAGATGGGGTCACGATCTTTATCTCGACCCATTTCATGAACGAAGCCGAGCGCTGTGACCGCATCTCCCTGATGCACGCGGGCCGGGTGCTGGTTAGCGATTCCCCCGCCTCGGTGATTGAGAGGCGAGGCGCGAGCACGCTGGAAGACGCCTTCATCCGCTATCTCGAGGACGTTGCGCCCGAAGGCCAAGGGCCGGTCGAGGGGGGGCCCGAAGGCGGTGCAGCCGAGGCAATTTCCGGGCCGATAGAGGACAGGCGCAATGAACAGGAGGGGCAAGGATACTTTTCCCTCAGGCGCATGGCGAGCTACAGCCGGCGCGAGGCTTTGGAGCTGCGCCGCGACCCGATCCGTGCGATCCTGGCCCTCGTCGGCAGCGCAATCCTGTTGTTCATCATGGGTTACGGCATCAACCTGGACGTGGAGAAGCTTGCCTTCGCAGTGCTGGACCGCGATCAGACCACGACCAGCCGCGACTATGCGTTGAATCTATCCGCATCGCACTATTTCTCCGAGCGCGCGCCGATTGCCGATTATGAAGATCTGGAGCGGCGCATGCGCTCCGGCGAGCTCAGTCTGGCCATCGAGATCCCGCCGGGATTTGCCCGGGACATCGCACGCTCCACGCCCGTGGCGGTTGGGGCCTGGATCGATGGAGCCATGCCTCAACGGGCCGAAACCGTGCGCAGCTACGTGCAGGGCATGCACGCCCACTGGCTGGCAGCCCGGGCCGCTTACGATTCCACCGCCGGGGCGCCTGGGACTCCTGCGACCATAGAAATCCGTTTCCGCTACAACCCCGACGTTAGAAGTCTGCCGGCCATGGTGCCCGCGGTGATCCCCCTTCTGCTGATGCTGATCCCCGCGATTCTGACCGCGCTTTCGGTAGTGAGGGAAAAGGAGCTCGGATCCATCGTGAATTTTTACGTGACTCCGGTTACCCGGCTCGAATTCCTGCTGGGCAAGCAGCTGCCCTATGTTGCGCTCGCCATGCTGAACTTCCTGCTCCTGACAGTTCTTGCGGTGACGATCTTCGGTGTGCCGGTCAAAGGCAGCTTCCCCACGCTTGCCACCAGCGCACTGCTGTACGTGGGCTCGTCTACGGCCCTGGGCCTGCTCATCTCCAGCTTCATGCGCACCCAGATTGCCGCCATTTTCGGCACCGCCGTCCTCACCATGCTGCCGACCATCGAGTTTTCGGGCATCCTCGATCCGGTCTCCTCGCTCAAGGGAACCGGTGCGCTCATCGGACACATCTACCCGACGACGCACTTTCTGACGATATCCCGAGGGGTGTTCAACAAGGGTTTGGAGTTTACAGACCTGCACGGCTCCTTCGTTCCACTGCTCATCGCCGTGCCGGTGCTGCTGACTCTGAGCTCCGCATTATTGAAGAAGCAGGAGCGATGACCATGGCCGTGGCAAATATCGTGTACCTGGGCATCAAAGAGGTGCGCAGCCTGATGAGGGACCCGATCATGCTGGTGCTGATCGCCTATGCCTTCACGCTTTCCATCTACACCAGGGCGACCGCCATTCCCGAAACGCTCAACAAGGCGCCGATCGCCATCGTGGACGAGGACGGTTCACCGCTTTCGGAGCGCATCATCAGCGCATTCTATCCACCCTACTTCACGCCGCCCGTCTTGGTCACCCAGCCGGAGATGGATATCGGTATGGATGATGGCCTCTACACCTTCGGGGTCGATATCCCTCCGGAATTTCAGCGTGATGTTCTGGCGGGACGCCGCCCCGCGCTCCAGCTCAATGCCGATGCCACCCGCATGACCCAGGCATTCAACGGCAGCGGCTACATCCAGGCGATCGTCGACGGCGAGGTGCGATCCTTCGTTCAACGTTCCAGGGAGAACACCGTGGCGCCCATCGACCTGGCGTTGCGCATCCGATTCAATCCCAACCTGACCAAGTTCTGGTTTGGTGCGGTCATGCAGGTCATCAACAACATCACCATGCTCTCCATCGTGCTCACCGGTGCGGCGCTGATCCGCGAGCGCGAGCACGGAACCATAGAGCATCTCCTGGTGATGCCCGTCACTCCCTTCGAGATCATGACGGCAAAAGTGTGGTCCATGGGTCTCGTCGTGCTCTGCGCCTCGGCCTTTTCGCTCAACTTCGTCGTCCGGGGGCTGCTGGCGGTACCCGTTCAAGGCTCGATGCTGCTCTTCCTGGCCGGTACCGCGCTGCATCTTTTCGCCACCACCTCGATGGGAATCTTCCTTGGCACCATCGCACGGTCGATGCCACAGTTCGGGCTGCTGCTGATGCTGGTGCTGTTGCCGCTCCAGATGCTTTCCGGCGCATCGACGCCACGGGAGAGCATGCCGGAAGTGGTGCAGTTCATCATGCTGGCCGCACCGAATACCCATTTTGTCATGCTCGCCCAATCGATTCTCTTTCGCGGCTCGGGCATGGATGTGGTGTGGCCGCAATTCGGCGCGCTGACGGCAATCGGCTCGGTGTTGTTCAGTGTGTCTCTGGGCCGCTTTCGCAAGACCTTGGGAAGTATGGCGTGAGATTAATTGGGCCGGAAGCCGGGTTGGACTGGCTGCTGCCGGAAAGACTCAAAAACCTGGAGATGGCTCTTAACGCTTTGAAAGAAAAAAGCAGGATCTATGAGACCGTGTGTAGACTTGCCTCGGTCTCGCCAAGGCAAGTCTACAGGTCGAGGCGGAGGAGGATAGAGTTGCTCTCTGCACAAAATCTATTTTTTACATCAATCCTTCGATAAACTTCCCGCTCAAGCTGGTCCCAAATCCGTGCAAAACCCCACAGATCAAATGCTTCGTCAAGATGTCAGATCCGTCGATCATGCCGTTAGTTGGTCTATTGCTTCCAAGTTGGGTGGGGACTGTTGCTTTTTGCATCGGGATTTGGTTGTTGCTGTAGTTCAGACATGGTGGAACAGCCTACGACACCAAACATCAGGGAAAGGATCAATAGACACGTTGCGATCTTTTTCATGCTAACCTCCTGGAATTAGTCTCATGGTTTCGATTACCCGGATAAAATCAATTTCCCTCCGCCAAGGATGAAACACTCTTTGAACCGATTATTGTTCCGCAACCTTCGCGCGCAACCGGTTCAACAGCTCTTTAAAAGACTCGTTATTCAAGATTGAACCGAACTGCTGCCTGTAGTTGTTCACGAGGCTTATTCCCTCTATGACTACATCGTAGGTTTTCCATTCTCCGTTCTCGATCCGTCGCAGCCGGTATTCGATCAGGACATCGGGCTGATTCCGGCTGGTTACACGAGTCCCAATATTGGCATAGTCACCCTCGATCTTTTCCTGGTCATAAGCGATTCGCGTGTCCGAGGTAGCCGCCGCTTCCACGCGAGAGACGTAGACATTGAAGAGAAGCTGCTTGAAGAGCTGGACAAACTCCCGCTGGTTATCGGGAGACTGGTCCTTCCAGGGGCGTCCCAGGGAACGTCGGGCCATCTCTTCGAAGTTGAAGTACTCATCTACGATGCAAAGAATTTCTGCACGGCGCTCTTTCAGACTGGGACCACCGCCAGAGAGTGCACCCTTGATGATATCGAGCCCGCGCTCCGAACCGGACCGAATGACTTCCATCGGTGTTCTTCCGGCGGCGGACAGGACAAGGGGAAGCCCGATGACACCAGCAAGAGCAACAGCCAACGCAACTACAAGGCATCTTCTGAGGCGTGGAGCGATAACCGTCCTGTCTTTCCTTGCGCAAAGAAATCGAGAGGCTCTCAAGTTTCGATCCATTACTCACCGGGTTTCATAAGCGAGCGCCAGGTTTTCCTCTCAAGGAAGCTTCCCGGCACATCTTTTTCCATTTCAAGAAACATTTCCCAGGGCACGGCGAAGGACATGTACTTTTCTCCCAGGAGCGCTCGGACGTACTTCCTGGCCGAGATGTCGGTTAGACCTACCACTGCCCTCTGTCTTCCCTCTTCCGCCTCCTTGAAGGGAAGGATGCCGATGGTCTGACATCCGGCGGCAAAGGGGATGATCACGTTTTCATAGCCGTCCCTGCCGTAGTTGGTCAGAACCACCAGGGCCGACAGTTGATCCGCGTCCGCGAGAAAAACGACCGTTGCCGGTTTTTCCGACCCCGGGTCCACGTCCTTCAGTGGCTTGAACAGGACATAAGGGGCTGGAACCTTCCGCATCGGGAGCTCCCTCAGGAACTGATTCACCAGCTCCGGTGATTTGACATAAGCCTCACCCTCGAGGAAGTTCTCGGCGAATTCCCTTCCTGCCGATTCGCTCAGGACCTTGCCGACTTCCTTGCCTTTTTCCCACCGGGCGTTTCCGCTCGAAAGAAAGTGGGCGAAGCACTCAATCCCGCCAGGGAAGTGCAAATATGTATTGCCGAACCCGAGACCGACTCCGCCTCCCCAACACCCGTAGGTCTCGGCATCGAAGGCCGCGGTTTTGCCTCTGGCGGCATTTGCAAACATGAACATGACGCATCCCCATTTGCCCTTCTTAAACCGGAGAGCGTTCTCCGGAGCTACTTCACTCATCAGAACGGCGACAGGGTTGTACTTGAGGCCGATGGCTCCCGCGATCCTGGATTCCATATGCTGTTTCCTTTCCGGTTGCGTATGAGCCTAATCCTGGTCATTTTCGACGGCGCCGGGCTCATTGAGCCTTGCCAGGAACGCGTCTCGAACCGTTTTTTCCCACCTCGAGCAGAAGGCCGGCTTTCCACTCATGACGCGCTTCATGCAAAGGGAGCAGGTGGCCTCGCAGGAATTGATGGACTCTTTCACGATACCGGCCGCTTTCTTCACCCACAGGGGATCGGCAAACAGGACCCTGGCAAGCCCGATGAGGTTCGCCGTACCCTCCTCAAGGATCTTCACGGCGGTCGCGGGGGTTTGAATTCTTCCGGCCGCAATGATCGGCGTGTGCGGAACGGCTGCCTTGATGGCTCCGGCAAAGTGCGCCATGTAGCCTTCTTTTTTTTCCTGCTCGAGGTAGTCGGGGGCAAAGAAGGAGTCGTAAGTACCGGCCATGACGGACAGATAAGCCGGCCGCCTTTGTTCGAGCTCCATGGCAAGAGGGGCTGTCTCGATGGTATGAAGCCCCTCCGGGAGCCATTCATCGGCCAGAAAGCGGTAGCCTACCGGATAGTCCGGACCCACGGCGGCCCGCACGGCGTCAACCACCATCAGGGGAAAGCGCATGCGGTTCTCCAGGCTCCCTCCGAATGCATCGGTGCGCCGGTTGGTGCGTTGCGACAGAAACTGCACAAGGAGGTAGCCGGTTCCGCCGTGAATCTCGACACCGTCAAATCCCGCCTCTTTCACACGCCGTGCGGCGGAAGCATAGGCTTCGGCCATGAGGTGGATCTCCTCGACGGTCATCCCCCGTGGAACCGCGTCCCCCGTGGGTACCGGCGATGGGGCGATCCTCTCGGGTGTGAAGGCGTACCGGCCGGCGTGGTTGATCTGAAGGACAGCCAGCGCCCCTTCCTTCTGAATGGCTTTGGCAAGCGTGGAGAGCCCCGAAAGGTACTTATCCGCATCGACTCTCAGCACGAAGGGAGATCCAAGGCCGGAAGGATGCACGGCGGCGTTTTCGACGACTATCATTGCGGCCCCGGACATCGCCATCGCCCTGTAGTGGTCGAGCAGAAGCGGGCTCACCGTGCCGTCCGCATGGGCGTAGCCGAGAAAGAGCGGAGCCATGGTGATCCGGTTTTTGAGCCGAAGGCCTGCAAGCTCCAGCGGACTGAAGAGGATAATGTTTTGATCCATGAATGCCTCCACAGAGGTCATTATTTCATAATTAAGTTAAGTTAGTAAACGATCAGTTAATTATCACTACCACATTTGGCTTCATGGGTCAAGAAATTCCAAGGGTTCGTAAGGGTTCAGCCGTTCATGGACAGCAGCAGACGTGCGTCGAGGATCACGGCCCCGTTCCCTTTGTCATGCAGGCAGATAGGATTGATATCCACTTCACCAATCTGCGGGAAGTGATGCATCAGCTCTGAAATCAGCACCAAAGCTCGGCCCGCCGCCTCGATATCCGCCTCTGGCATGCCTCGAAACCGCCCGAGTATGCGCGCTCCCGACAACTCCCGAAGCATTTGCAGCGCGGTATCGATCCCGACCGGAGCAAGCCGCGTGCGGACGTCTCTAAAAACTTCGACCATTATGCCACCGAGACCGGTGAGCACGACGGGGCCGAAGGACGGGTCTCGCTTTCCTCCAATGATGAGCTCCCGAGAGGAGAAAACCATCTTCTGCACCACCACCCCCACAACATCACCGGCAAGGCCGCTTAGCCGTGTCCAATCTCTCCGGAGCTCCTCGTCTCCGGAAACGCCCACTGCCACGGCTCCCTTTTCGGATTTATGGAGAAGCGAGGAAGCCACGGCTTTCAAAACGACGGGGTACCCCATGGCCCGGGCGGTGCCGAGGGCATCGGAAAGAGTTTTGGCCATCGCCCAGTTCGCTACCGGAGCTCCGATTCGGCTGACGAGGTCCAGACTTTCGTGGAGCAGAGGTTGACGCTTTTCGATCTCGAAGGTACGCAGCCACGCTTTCACCTCATCGAGCCAGGGAGCGGGGGCCGGTGCGGAAATCGTCTCATTGAGCCGTATTGCCGAGGCATTTGTATGCTCCCATTGGATCGAGAGGGCCTCGACGGCTTCAACGGGCTCGAGAAAGAAGGGAAACTCGAGGGTCTCCCAAAGATGCACGCGCTCCTGGAAGGGTATTTCCACGACAAGGGCGATAGGCTTGCCATATCGGATCGAAAGATTCCACAGGTCCTGGAGCAGGCGCCTGGAAGCTTCACGTTCGGTGAGCATCTGGGAGACCTGGATGAAGATGGCCCCATGGATATCGTCCTGGCGTAAGGCGCCTTCGACCACCTTCAGATAGAAGGGAAGATCGTAGAGATCGCCGAGGTCCATCGGGTTTCCGAGTCGGATCACCCCGGCCCGAAGCCGCTCCCGAACGATTTCAAGCAGCCGCTCGCCCAGGGAAGGTAAATGGAAACCGTGACGGGCACAGGCATCGGCCGCAACCACCGCATGTCCCCCCGAGCGGGAGATGACGGCAAGATTTTTCCCTTTGAGGAGAGGCATGGAAAAGCCGCGCATGGCGTTGATCGCCTCCGCAACGGAGTGGACACGCACGATTCCCGCCTCCCCGCAGACGGCATCCGTCACCGCGTCGTCTCCGGCCAGGGCGGCGGTGTGCGACTGGGCAATGGCCCGGCTAAGCGGGCTCGTGTTGGACTTATGTAAGATGACGGGCTTCGAGCTCCCTCGCGCCGCCTCGACGAATTCCCGCCCGCGCTTGAAGTCCTCGAGGTAGAAATAGATGATCTCCGTTTCGGGATCGCCTAGAAGGAAGGTGAGAAAATCGGTCTCATCGAGGCTCAGCTTGTTTCCCATGCTCACGATCTTGTTCACTCCGATGCCCGAAGAGCTCAGCCTCTCTCCAAAAGAAAGGCCCACGCCTCCGCTTTGGGCGAACACGCTCGCCTTGCCCGGCCTGTAGGGGGTCGGCAGGGCGATAAAGGGCGTATAGAGTCCCGTTTTGGTGTTGACCACGCCGATACAGTTGGGCCCCACAAAACGGATGCCAAACCGGGAGCAGATTTCTACCACCTGCTTCTCGAGCGCCGCCCCCTCAGGCCCCATTTCCCGAAATCCACCCGATTCGATGACTGCGCGCTCAATGCCTTTTTCACCGCACTGGGCCAGGATTTCCGGGATGAAGCGGGCGGGCGTGAGGATCACCGCCAGGTCCACCGGCCCCGGCAACTCCGTAACCGACCGGTGGATGGGCCGCCCCAGCACCTCGCCTCCACGGGGGCCAACGGTATGGATTTCCCCCTGGTAGCCGAAGCGGACCAGGTTGCTCACGATGTTTTTCCCGAGATTGTCCTCCGATTCGGAGACTCCAACCACAACAACCGACTGTGCCGAAAAGAGCTTGTGCATGCCCGTCCCTTCATCATGTAAAACGACTCACCGCAAAGATGGCTTTGCGGTGAGGGAATTGCGGGGCTGTTCGCGGTGCCCCGGACTTGTTCGTTTCTCTCGAGCCGGTTTCAGATGACGCCTTGCTCCTTTAGATCCATGAGTTTCGCGCCTCCGATGCCGGTACTTTTGCTTTCCGGCGTCGCCCGACGTCCTGGATCCATTCCTCCGGCAAAAACAGGCCGCGATCGAGAATCACCTCTGTTCGCGGACTTAAGTACCTGAACACATGTTTTCGAACTCTTTCACGTCATTCCGGCAGTCTTTGAGCCGGAATCCATGCCGGCGCAAAGACTGGATTCCGGCTGGAAACATGCCGGAATGACGCAAAGGTACGAGGCTAACTAAAATGTTCGATAACTTGTGTATGGGTACTTACATGGACCAGTAAAGCCGCGATCTGACAGTTTTCCATTTTTTCTTTCCATGGGTTCCACTGGGTCGCGACGCCGACAGAGCCGGACCCCTTCTTGGCAAAGCACGCCTGTTTCAGAACCGCGCCCCCCCTGCCATCCACCAGCCTCTCCACAGCCAGATCCTGCAAGATGTCCCTGGCAGCATCGGCATCCCAGTTCACCAGGTAGAGAAGCCTCTGCATCTTGTCCGACGCGGCATCTCCGACAGAGTCTCGGCAAGTCTGGGACCGGTCCTGCGCCGGGTAAGTAGAAGGGCGCGAAGGTACTGTGCCATCTGACGGGCCGATTCCTGCCGCGCAAACACCCCGTTGAAGCGAGTGCTGAATCTCTCGAAAGAGGTTTGCATTCGCCTGAAATCATTTGTACATGGGCTGCTCCAATCCACGCGGCAACGTTATTCGGCTGCAGTCTGGAGCTTGACGGAGGCCGTCGGCAATACATGAGGGGCAGGCACGGGGAAGATAGATCGTTCGAAGACGGTATTGATAGTGATGGCGGCGGCAAGATAGAGACCGATACATCCGGCAATAAGGAGGGTCCATGCAACAATGGGAGCAAAAATCGCTTTATTGCCGAGCTGCAAGTCTATAATCACGATGGACCAGAGTGCCACATCGATCAGGGCAACCGCCCAAAAGAGGGCCTTGGTGGACTTCAGATAACTCGGCGTCATAAGGGTCAGCCATGCGGCACTGGCACACCACGCCCATCCCTCGATTTTCGTATCGAAGGGGAGTCCCGCCTTGAGCAATCCGTACTTGGTGGCACAGCCCAGTGCCGCCGTGGCCATGAAGAAGGCGCCGAAGAAAAGAAAAACGTTTCCGCCGGAGATGTTATGGTCCTTGAGCTCTATGAGTCCGCAGGTGAGCTGGCAGATAGCCCCTCCCACCAGCCAGCAAGCCAGCAAGGGAAGAGCATCATGACTGACTTTCCCAGTAAACATCGCATAAAAGGTAAAACAGGCCATCGCCAGTGCCCCCAGTCCGGCCGGGGCGGGATTTGCGAAAGAGTGCTGCTGTGTCGCCATGACAGTTCCTTTCATTTAATTAATGATTTGGTCAATCAGGTTCTAGCGCATCGAAACTAAGAATTCACTCCATCCTCAACCTTCTCCGTCAGGGGCTATCAAGGCATTTCCCACCTCCCTTCCATGTGTGCCGGACGGCAATCACCAAATACAACGCGCGGCAAAAGAAGAAGTTACGGACTCAAAGCATAGGACCACATCATCTCCTTCTGCACCCTGGCCTGGAATACATCCTCGATCTTTTGGTTTACCTGTTCCAGCGCCTCCCAAACCTCTCTCACCTCAGGCGCCAGGCGCCATTCCTCCGGCCTGGTGACATACTCCGCTCCCTTTCCCACGAACTTGTAGAAATGCACCGTGCACTCCCGGTACTCCTCACCCTCACCGTTCCATCGGATGAAGTTCCCGGGAAAGATCCCCGCAATCTTCCATCCTCCCTTAATGCACCAGTTCTGGGTGATGTCGTGCCAGGTCTCGCAAAATGTCGTGAAGTACTCCGCACCGGAGTCGAGGGCGATGATTCGAGTGAAGCGCCGAAGCTCGTCGCTGAGATCGCGTCTTCGGTAGTCGGGGTGAGTCGCGGCAAGGGAGAACTCTACCTGGAGGTTTGCCTCGAACTTGGTGAGAAGGGTCGCCCCGACGACTTTTCCCATGGCGGCTTCTTCCACAACGGACATGCAGTAGACCTTGTTCTGCGAATCCTCTTCCCAGGTTTCCCGCATGGCAATGAGGGGTTCGTACCGATCGGGGTCCAGAAGGAATTCATGGGGTGAGCCGCACACTTCCGGATAGGAGGTGCGCCACAGCTCGGCCGCCGATTCCACCAGGCTCTTTCGCAGGACTCCCACCCTGTACAGGTCATCCCCGAAGGGACCTGCTTTGGGAACGGTCCACCTGATTCGCTTCTCAACGGGCGCCCTCGTTCGGCACGTACTTCCCATCTTTTCGTAGGGCTGCGATCGACTCATGTTCATATTCATGGCTCTACTCCTCCCATGAATTGTTGACCATTGCCGGCAACACGGCCGCCGGCGATGCTGACCCGCAAGCTAAGCTATGAACAGGTTAGGCAAGAGGCGTGCCGAAGGATCATGATGGGATACATTGGCCTGTGGAGCCGTTCCCGTCCTTCAATCGATCCTGGATGTCTAATCAATTGACAGAAGATGTCGAATGAATGTCTAATAGGAACGGCGTATCGTATTCTACAGACTTTGGAAGTTGAAGGAGCGCATCATGGATGAAAGCTACAATTTCCTTCGTGTTCCGCCGCGGTTGCTGCAGGCGGTTCTCGATAACCCCTACGAGGGCACGGTGATCATCGACGATCAGGGAATCATCCGCCACTTCAGCAAGGCGGACGAGCCCTTCTACGGCATTACGGCCGAGGAGGCAGTCGGACGCCACATTCGGGATGTGGTTCCAAAGAGCGGCCTGCCGGAAGTGGTTCACAGCGGAAAACCGGAATTTGGGGACACCTTCGACATGAAGGGGTGCAAGGTGATCGTGAACCGCTATCCCATAAGAGAGGGCAACAAGATAATCGGAGCGGTCGGCAAGATGATCTTCCACGACCTCAAGGTCTTCATAGCCCTCAAGCACAAGATGCGGGAGCTCGAGAGCACGGTTCGAAGGTACGAGGTCGAGATTCGGGAGATCTACCAGGCGAGGTACTCGTTTGAGGACCTCATCGGGGAGAGCGTAAAGCTCAACCGGGCAAAAGAGATCGCCATGAGGCTCGCCCCCTCCGATATTCCCATTCTGCTCGCAGGCGAAAGCGGCACGGGAAAGGAGATTTTCGCCCACGCCATCCACCAGGCGAGCTCCAGGCGGGATCGCCCCTTCATCCGGGTCAATTGCGCCTCGATACCGGCAGAGCTCTTCGAATCCGAGCTGTTCGGCTATGGCGCCGGCGCATTCACGGGAGCGCTCAAATCGGGAAAGCAGGGCAAATTCGAGCTTGCCCACAAGGGGACCATTTTTCTTGACGAGATAGGAGACCTGCCCCTGGGGTTGCAGGCCAAGCTCCTCAGGGTCCTGCAGGAAAAGGAAATCGAGCCCCTGGGAGCCCAAAGGCCCAAAACGATCGATTTCAGGCTCATCGCCGCGACCAATCGGGATCTCGAGGAGCGTATACGAGAGGGCTACTTCAGGAAGGACCTCTTTTATCGCCTGAACGTGATAACGGTCACCCTTCCCCCCTTGAGGGAAGTGAAGGAAGATATCCCGGTCCTTGCCGGGCATTTCCTTATGAAGCTGCGGCAAAGATTATCGTCCGGTGTCGAGCATATTGCACCGGAAACGATGCGTTTGCTCATGGTCCATGAGTGGCCGGGAAATATCCGTGAGCTCGAAAACGTCATGGAGCGGGCTCTCTCACTCTGTTCGGGATCGGCCATTGAGCCCGAGCACCTTCCCGAAAGCCTCGTGCATGTGAAGGAAAGAACCGTGCCGATAACACAGGCTCCCGGCGGTCCGCTTCTTCTGGCCGTTTTCAATGCCGAGAAAGAGCAGCTCATCGAGGCCCTTCGGAGGAGTGGAGGCAACAGAACCAAGGCGGCCGCTCTTCTCAACATCCACCGGGCAACCCTCTACTTCAGGCTCAAAAGATACGGCATAAGCCTTGCCGACATTGGAATTCGCCGCAAAACAAGCAGATGAGGCGGACAGCGGTCAAGGGACGTAATGATCCTAATAGCCGCCCTCGGGGCCGGTCTTTACGTGCTTTGCGTCCTGCTTGGGGCTTCCTAGCGGACCGTCCGTCAGGATAGCAGGAAAAACGTTCTCGATTCTTCGGAGACTCTCGCGACACGCCGGGCATGCTCGAAATTCACCAGGTGCGCGAGAGTTTCCAGGAAAGCGAGCCATTCGTCCATGAGATCCAAATCGCTTCCGAAGATAATGGAAGAGACGGCGTAGGCGTTGGCCGGGCCGCTTGCCAGCGCATCCAACACCCGTTGCTTTCTCTCTTCGTGGTGGGCCAGGATCTCCTGGATTCTCCGGGGCAGATCCTCGATGGCGTTGCCGTGAGCCGGCAGGGTGTTCGAGACCTTCAGGGAACGCAGCTCTTCGAGTGAGGCGAGGTAGGAGTGCAGTGGATCGGGAAGGGGGTTGGCGGGATGGGCGGGGATGTTGGAAGCTATGGTCTCCAGTACATGGTCGCCACTGAAAAGAAGCCCCGATCTCCGCTCGAAGATGCAGGTGTGGCCGACCGTGTGCCCCGGAGTGTGAATGGGCAGGAAAGAGTATGGCTCCTTTACGATTTCTTCCCCGTGGCGATAGAAATAATAGGGACGAAAAGGGATGATCAAATCCATGAGCGAAGCCGTTGCGGCTTCCAGTCTGCGCACGATCTTTCGGGGCATGCCGTGCTCGACATAGAACTCCTCGGGGCCTGTCATCAGTTAGGGGTGTTACCGAAATGCGTCCAGCAGCTCGAAGTCCTGGCTGGCCATGTAGATTGCAGCCCCCGATCTTTCCCGGATTGTTGCAGCCAGTCCGCAGTGGTCGCTGTGATAATTGCCCTTGGGTAAACCCCCGGCTTTGCCGGGGGACTCCCACAGTTTGACATTTGCGGGAGTATGCGAAAGCCTCCCTCTTGTGAACCGCTCAAAGTTTGCAAACGGGTGCATCGTAAACCAATAAAATTACAGAGGAGTTGATCAAGATGGCACAGATCCTGCCTTGAAAGTTCATGCCAACTCGCCAATGTCATCCCATCTTTTCTGAACATTATCCCGAAAAACATTGCCGACCATGACAAGCGGCTGCCACAGGATTTTACCCGCGATCGCAAGCTTCCTTTCCCCAAGCTCATTGCCTTCATTCTCTCCCTGACTGCGAGCGGAAAAAGCAAGGGGGTTGACATCAAGTCGGGCGATTTTTTCCATGATTCCCTTCGCAATGGATTGTGGCCCGATGCCGAGCCCGTGCACCGAAGCGCCCTCACCAAGGCCAGAAGGAAGGTTCCCTGGACGATCTTTCGAGATCTCTTGCCGCAAGCCGTTGATTTGGCCTACAGCCTCTTCCCTCGTGATCCCTCCCATCGTTGGCATGGAATGAGGGTCATTGCCTTTGATGGATCCAAATACGATCTGCCCGCAACCCCTGAGATCCGAAAGGAGCTCGACCCGCAAAGCGGCTTTGAGTTTGAGGGCAGAGGCCACTATCCGCAGTGTCTGGTAACGACTCATATGAAAAGGTTTCACGATCAATGAACGCCTGCAGGGATGCCATGCTGATGAATGTTCGGTTCCCTTCCTTTTTTGTCTCCAGGCGGCCGGCTTTGATATGAGTGAACACCGTTCGCGTTGTGCATGAAAGACGCTCACTCGCTTCTTGTATGGTTATGAATTGCGTTTCATCCCACATGAAATCCCCTTCGCCTCACTGTAAAGTATTTAAGTACCCAAGCAAAAGTTTCACAACATTCTAGGTGGAGAAGTTGATTGTGTATTTCGTTCCAAAGTTCTTCAATATGTGATCAATGGCCTCCTGTAGTAAACTAAAGGAGAGATAGGCTGAGA
>NZ_BQXM01000039.1 GCF_022836495.1 Desulforhabdus sp. TSK | reverse complement strand
CCTGCAACAGAAGGGGGCTGCGGGCATCCTGGCCAAATTTGCTACTGCGGCCTCCCGTTCTCCTCGCTGCGAACCGCATGGTACTGCTCGACGAAGGCACTCAAGGTCTTGGCCTGCCGGTCCATGTAATCGACCCAGAGGGCCAGCATCTCCTTGCCCTCTTCCGTGAGGTAATACATACGCTTGGCCGGCCCACCCGCCTCCGTATTCCACTCTGAAGAGACCCACCCATCCTCCTCCAGTTGGTGCAGGTGCCGGTAGATCATTCCCGGCGGAGCCTGCCCTTCCACAAACCCGAACTTTTGAATGCTCTGGATGAGCTCATATCCGTACGACGGCCTGGGGTAGAGGCCCAGCAGGATGGATGGCTGAATGTAGCGTTCGCGCTTTCCCTGCTTGGGGCGCCCTGGTTTGCTTTTGTTCTGTGGATTGGGCATATCTTTTCTTGACCTATATCCTATAAGGATATATATTCTAGTTGAACTCAGTCCAAGACGTTCAGATCCGTAGGACAACCGGTCCACAACATCCGCAAAGGAGAAAGCCATGCCCACCATTTTCGTGCGTGAGAGGCGTAAGATCGAAGCCGGCGAAAAGAAGCCACGCTATCGCGTCGTCGGCGTCCATGACCTCAACCTCAGGATCTATGTGGAGCACATCCGCAAAAGAGAGCTGGACCAGCTGGCGGCGGTCACCGGTGCCGACGTGGTCGTCCTCATGGGCGGCAAAGAGGAAAAGGGGAAGCAGGCGGAGCAGGGCGGCGAAAAAGGCGATTGAGCGGCCTGCTTCATACGGGGCATTTCTGGAATACCCGCCCGAATCCCGGATCATTCTTCCTTGTAGATGATGGTGCCCACGTGCTTTCCTTCCAGGGCATCGAGGATATGCTCGGGATGGCTCAAGGCATCGATGATCTGGAGCTCCTTGAGGCATTTTGCTCGCTGCAGCAGGGTGAGGATCGGCCGCTCGATGATGAGGTCGTCCAAGTCCAGCTCAAGGAGCTCCCTGGCGGAAATCCTGTCGTAAAACTTGAGATTTTTACGCTCGGCTTCTGCAACCTTCTTGGGATCGTTGCTGAAGAGCCCTCGCTCATCCTTCAAGTAAATGAGGGAGCGAGCCCCTATGTTCTCAGCCAGCAGAAAGGCTCCGCAATCCGTACGGTGCGGCGGGATGGAGCCGTATTCGGCGGGGTGCTCAAAAAAACCGTAGGGTGGAATTCCGTAGGTGATGGGCAGGTATCCGCGCCGGCAGAACATGGTGAGCTGCTCCAGGTTGTCACCGTGGCCGATCTTGACCCCTCCGTGCTTGTTGAGGAGCACGCTCATGATTTCCGCATTTTGCCAGGACACCTTGTCGCCCAGCTTTGACAGCACACCGGTGGGCATGCCGAGATCGATTCCGATGCTGTAGACGTGACGGGCACGCGTACCGCCGCCGGTCATCAAAATGATCTTGTAATTTTCTTTCGCCTCCACAAGAACATCGACGATGGGCAGTACCGCTTTCGCTCCCCGGTCGATGATACTCTGCCCCCCAATTTTGATGACATTGATCTCGGGCTGCATGCGAAAGTATTCTTTGCTTTCGGTCCTCTTGAGGAACTCCTTGCTCACCAGGGATTCACCCATGAGCGGGGATTCGATGTGGAGCCTTCCCGCCTCACTCTCTTCTTTTACAAGCTTCGACATGACTCACCTCGCTTCCGATTTGCCCGCCGGACGAGCCGGGGTGATTGAAATTTCCATGATCATTCCTGTTTGGCAGGGATGTGCCATCACCATGAGCGACGTCATCTTAGGGGGAGGGTACCGCAAAGTCAAGGAGGGTCGAGTGGAATCAAGAGTTCGGCAGGCTCAGAGGCAGGTCTATGGAAGCTTCAGCCCATCTGGATGATCACGAACTGGGGGGGAACCGTTCCCTTCATCAGCAGAATTCCTGCCGTGAACGGTTCCCCCTTCTTTCATTTTTAGGACTCGACAGCCTTTACAGCTTTTCGATCTGTACGGCGCACGCTTTGTATTCGGCAGTGAAGGATACGGGATCAAATGCCGCGTTGGTGAGCCAATTGGCGCAATTTTCCCGGAAATGGAATGCCATCCACACCATGCCGGGCGGCACTTCCGGCGTCACCCTGGCCTTGACGATGACCTCGCCGCGGCGGGATTTCACCTTGATTTTCTCATGGGATTCTATGCCCATGGTGCTTGCATCCTGGGGAGAAATATCCGCGCTCTCTTCTCCGAGGAGGTCGTTCAGCCCCTCGCACCGGCCGGTCTGCGTTCTCGTATGGTAGTGGTACAGCCGCCTTCCCGTGGAGAGGGTGAAGGGATATTCTGCATCCGGCACCTCGGCAGGCGGTGTCCAGTCAACCGGAGTGAATCTGCCGAGGCCGCAGGTGAACTCTCCATCCTGGTGGAGGAAGCAGGTTCCCGGGTGCTCCTCGTGAGGACACGGCCATTGGAGCCCATTCCCCTCCAGGCGCCGGTACTTGATTCCCATGAGGTTGGGAGCCAGGACGGATATTTCGTTGTCCCAGAGCTCCTGGGCGCTGTCGGATTCCCAGTCATGACCCATCTTTTTGGCGATCTCCTTGAAGATCCACCAGTTCGGCTTGGCCAGCCCGGGAGGTGGACTGGCAGTGCGGACGCGGCTGATGCGCCGTTCGCTGTTGGCAAACGTGCCTTCGTTTTCGCTCCACGCTGCAGCTGGAAAAATCACATGGGCAAAGCGCGTGGTTTCATTGGGGAAAATATCCTGGCAGATAAGAAATTCCGCAGATGAGAGCTCGTGCTCGACCTTGTGGATATCGGGCTCCGTATTGGCCAGATTTTCTCCAAAGATGTAGAAAGCCCGGATTTTCTTGTCCACGAGGCCTTCCATCATTTGGGGAATCATCAATCCCACATTCCCTGGGAGATTTTTCACGCCCCATGCCTTTTCAAATTTCGCACGGGCGTCGGGATTGGTGACAGCCTGATATCCCGGAAAGACATTGGGCAGGGCCCCCATGTCGCAGGCACCCTGAACATTGTTTTGGCCGCGGAGCGGATTGACGCCACCGCATTCCATCCCCATATTGCCTGTGAGCATCTGGAAGTTGGCCACGGTCAAAACATTGTTGACGCCGCAGGTATGCTCGGTAATTCCCAGGGTGTAACAGAGCATTGCCGGCTTAATGGACACAAAGCGCCGTGCCGTGCTCCGGATGAGCTCGGCGTCGATGCCGCAGATCTCTGCCGCGCGCTCCGGCGGGTATTCCATGACTTTTTCTTTGACTTCATCGAAGCCCATGGTGCAGGATTCCACAAAGCGACGGTCGTAGAGGTCTTCTTTGATCAAGACATGCATCATGGCATTGAGCAGAGCGATATCGCTGCCGACCTTGAGAGGCAGATGGAGCGTTGCGTAGTCGCAGAGCTTATGCCTGCGCGGATCGACGACGATCAATTCCGCACCGTTTGCCACGGCATTTTTGATAAACGTCGCCGCCACGGGATGGGCCTCGGTCATATTGGACCCGATCACCATGATCATTTTGGCCCTGGCAAATTCATTGAACGAATTGGTCATTGCACCTGAACCGAACGAGGTCGCCAACCCGGCGACCGTTGGAGCGTGTCAGGTACGTGCGCAGTTATCGATATTGTTCGTACCGATGACCGCGCGGAAGAGCTTCTGCATCTGGTAGGAATCTTCGTTGATGCTGCGGGAGCAACTGACTCCGGCGATGGCGTCGGGGCCGCTCTCGGCGATGATCTCCTTGAATTTCCTGGCGACGAGCCGGGTCGCCTCATCGAACGAGGCCTCCCTGAACCCGCCGTTCTCTCGGATCAGCGGTGTTTTCAATCGCTCATCGGAATAAATGAAATCGAACCCGTATCTTCCCTTGACACACAACCGGCCCTGGTTGGGCTCGGCATCCTCCACACCGGTGACTTTGACAATCCTGCCGTCCTTGATATGGAGCAGTTGCTGGCATCCAACACCGCAATACGGGCAAGTGGTTCGAACCTTATTTTCTATTTCCCAATTTCGCCAGCGCAGGTCCGTCTTTTTCTCAACGAGGGCGCCTGTGGGACACAGCTGGATGCATTCGCCGCATGAAACGCATTTATCGGCGTCGTAGGAAATCTGGGGGCCATCCGGTCCTTCCGTGACCGAAAGCGCATAATGCCCCTGTATCTCCGAGCAGGCTCTCACGCAGCGGAGGCACAACACGCAGCGTTCCGGCCAGGATTTGAGCATGGTCTTGCTGTAGGCCGAAGTGAATTTTGTCGTCGGCGTCGGCGATTCTACTCCCGTAATGCCGTGCTCAACAACAAGGTCCTGCAACAGGCACTCACCCGCCTTGTCGCAGATGGGGCAATCCAGGGGATGATGCGCGAGGATCCCTTTCAATATTTCCTGGCGAATGGAAAAGAGATGCTCCGAATGCGTAGTGACCGTCATCCCCTCCGAAACAGGCGTGTTGCAGGAAGTCACCGGGGTTGGATTTCCATCGACTTCGACAACACAGATGCCGCAGGATCCTGCCGGTTTTAATCTTTCATGAAAACAAAGCGTTGGGATCCTGATCCCCATGCTTTGAGCCGCCTGCAGGATGGTGCTCTCAGCCGGAGCTGAAACATCCCTGCCATCTATGGTCAGCTTCACCACTCCCATTATGGTACCTCCTTTGTGCACATGCAGACATATCAACAGACAGATAAAAGGACTGCAACAACCCGTTCCTTCGGCCCAGCAGTCAATGATGGACAGCGCCGACGGATCTCCCGACGCCATCAAACGCGGACCAAGCACACATCCAAAACCGGCGGCGGAACAAGCAGGACCGCCCTTGCAATCATTGCCCGCTACATTATGTCGAACGTGACATAAATGTCCTATCAGTACAGGAACGCAGGGAGAAGAGTCAAGCGAAATCGCCAGGGAATCTCACGGCAGTTTTCCACGTGAGTCGGCTTCCCGCCTGTTACGACAATATGGGAATTCAGGCACATATACCTCTTGACATTCCCCTGGAGAAACGCAAAGATCCCTTCCAGGCTGGATGCCGAGGGACGGACCTTTTAGGGTTCATCGGCCCGCCGGTTTCTTCTCCCCCACACAACGAGGATGTATTGCATGAGGCTGAGCACGAGAAACATCCTGAAAGGCAAGGTGACCGAAGTGAAGGAGGGTATGGTTATGGCGAAGGTGAAGGTCGACATAGGGAATGGAAATGTCGTCACTGCCCTCGTCAGCACGGATGCCGTCCAGGAGTTGGATGTGAAGGTCAGCGAAGACATCCAGGTTTTGATCAAGGCAACCAGTGTCATGCTTGCCAAAGACTGACGCCGGCTACGTGAGGCAGATGGGGCTGACGTCCACTTATTTCGTGTTCGGACTTTCGATGATTTGAAGAAACCCTGCAGATGGTGACAGCTCACGTTCCCGTGTCATGCACCTGTTCGAAAAAATGTCACGATTCAGACTATTGAGGCTGCAGATCGGTTGATCGAGTTATGTGACCGTCTACGGCTGAATCCCTCCGTTTTTTTGCTAATCTCGGCTGTTTTCTTCCTTCAAGGCTGTCAGTTCAGTCAACCCTTACCTTGGGGCCGACCCACCGTCGTCCCGATGATTCAGTGGATACCCGCTGCTCCTCTGCAAGACGCATGTGCAGAAGAGAAGATCCACACAGCCCTCGACGGCCGAATGACCTGGGGGGTCGGCACCTTCGAGGATACGGACAACTTCGGCGATGCTTTTGCCAACTATTCGGATTACAACGTCAGTGGGCGCATCACGGGACTGCCATGGTATGAGAAAGAGGGCAGGGAGCTCGTCCACCTGGGGCTGAGCTACAATCACAGGTTTCGTGCTGGAGACAACAACCCCGTCAGGTTCAGAACGCGCCGCGAAACGCATCTGACGGACCTGAATACTGTCGACACCGGGAATATGCCGGCAGACGGGGTCGATGTCATCAACCCTGAATTTGCCCTGGTCTATGGCCCTTTCTCACTCCAGGGGGAATATTTTCAGACCTTCGTGAACGCATCCGGAGACTCGGACCTTCTCGATGATCCCACCTTCAACGGTTTCTACATCTATGCCAGCTACTTCATCACGGGTGAGCACAGGGCCTACAAGCCCAGCACGGGGGCTTTCGACCGCGTCAAACCTTTCAACAACTTCAGCATCAAAAAATGTGGATGGGGGGCATGGGAGGTCGCGGCACGGTATTCGAGAATCGATCTGACGGACAACGATGCCGGCGTTCGCGGAGGCGAGGAAGACAATTTCACCGCCGGCCTGAACTGGTACCTCAATCCCAACACGCGCGTGATGTTCAATTATGTGCGTGCCAACGTTGACCACCGTGAAGATTTGGACGGGGATGGGACCCTCGACGTCTATGAATCCAGGTTCATGGTGGACTTTTGAGGTACGGAGACGCCTTCCATATGATTCCGCAGCAGGTGGCCCCTGTGTTATGTGTTTATTCTGCGCAATGCCACAAATAAAACTTCAATTAGAGCTTTCATTTGCTTGACACCTAAAAAGTTATAAGCTAATGTTTTTTGGCGTTATCTATAGAATTAGGCCTGCTATTTTGAAGTCGTGAGCGTGCCGGTCGAGTCGTGTGGGGGAGGCTCGGAAAGTGCTTCACGGTAGTGAGCCGCACAACAGCAGAAAACAGCACTGAAGAAAGGAATTCGAAATGCCTGAAGGCCGAGTGAAATGGTTCAATGACAAGAAGGGCTATGGTTTCATCGAAACACAGGATCAGGGCGATGTGTTTGTACATCATAGCGCTATCCAGGCAGAAGGTTTTCGTTCCCTGTCGGAGGGGGACAAGGTCAGTTTTGAAGTCGAGCGTGGTCCCAAAGGGCCTCAGGCTGTTAATGTTAAAAAGCTGTAGTGACCGACTCCATTCGGTTCAATGAGAGAGTCCAACGGTCGGGAGGCAATCCTCCCGACCGTTTTTGTTTCCATGGTGGGCTCTGCCTTCCACTCTCGCCAACAGCGTCTCCCTCCGGGTAATCCTCATTTTTCACGAGCTTGATAAAACCTTGTGATTCGCGTACAATTCCCCATCCGCTTGAGGCGTAAAGCCTGTGGAGGGGAAGCCGGGTTTCCAGTCCTATGGACCGTTGCTGAGTGGAGATTTCCTTCCTGTGCCTGATTTCACGGACAACCTTCTTCGCCTCGGGGAGATGGGAATGACGATGATGGAGGACCTGCTCGAGAATACCTGTAAGAACATGATCAAAACAATTCTCTTTTGCCTTGAAAATGCCACCAAGGGAACCATATACAGGGTGGGGCCAATTCCCAAGCTCCAGGCCGTCCGCGTCACTTCCGGCATTCGAAGGAAAGGGACCGACGAAATAGAATGGGGCCTGCCCGCCGTCTCCGATTACAACCCCCCCGGCAAGAGCTGGGAGCAGTACCGCGACCGTCCGGACCACGTACTGGAAGCCATGGGGTGGTGTGTGGAAAAGCAGAAAAGCTGGACGGCGGAAAACCCCTTCGAGGATGTTCGCAGTGTCGGGAAGCAGCTGAGGGGTGAAATCGAAGACTTCTACCACATGGAGCCCGTCCTGGTACGCAAAAGCGATTTGTATGGAGGAGGGCAGGGCATTGTGGAATATCCTCGAGACTGGGCAGGAAATCCCATCTGGCAAGACTCGGAATATGTCGTTTCCGCCGTCATCAAAATCCATTTCATGCCCTATTCCATCCGTCGGGATGACCGATCCACGCGCATCATCAAAGAGCTCTCCAGAAGTCTGGGTACAGAGCTCCTCTCACTCCAGCTCCGCGAAAAACTCTTCCGTTCCCAACAGGAGTTCACCCGCCGCCAGCTCAAAAGCGGTGAGCTTCTGGCCCATGAGCTTCGCAATACCCTCACCAAGTTTGGATTCGTCTTTGCGGCGGTGAATGCCGAGATCGGCGTTTTGCGTGAAGAGTGGGAAGAGCTTTTGAGCAAGTCCTTTCCCCACCTGAAGTCCAAGGCCTCCCTTCTGGGCCGCCTCAGTGAACTGATCCGCTCGCAGATGCCCAACCTGCGCAACGGGGATGAATGCCTGCCTGTCTGCCGGCTCCTCCTGCGCGAACAATCGGAGCTGGCGTCCCTTTCGTTGCTTCCGGAACAGAGCGAACAGTGGATCTACCACAAAATCAAGCCCAACTGGGAACGCCTGTTGAAGTGCTCTCATGCCTGGCATCAGGACCGGGACGAAATCCTTACGCTCCTGGACCAGTTGCAGGAAGCCCTCCATATGGGGAAGAACCGTCAGCTCATTGATAAACTGGACCACCTGCCCAGAGATCTCATCGAAAAATGGGCCAGGGTGGCCTATATCTACTTCACACCCGACAAGCTGAATTTCTTGGAGGATATTCTCCAGATCCTGGACCATCCCGAGCTTCCTGTTTGCCACAAGCAGCAGATCAAAAAAGTCATCAAGTCCTTGAAGGCATTGGTGGAGTTGGTCCCTGAGGTTGAAGAAAGAGCCAATCGCATCATTCTTTCTCTCCGATACGAAAATGGGGTAGATTCCGATATTTGCATCGATTACAGTCGGATATGCAGAATTTGAAGGGGTATGCCGGCTCCAGCTGCCGGTATGTCTCAGAACAGGTGAGCTCGTTATGGTCATGAAACCAGAGCATCAGGCACGTCCCTCTGAATCGGCTGCGCCGCAGGTCCCGGACGTCAACGGATCCAGAGTGTCGAGCTGCCTGGAGCATTTGAAGGCAATGGAGCTCAAATTCAAAAGGTTCCTCAATGCGTCGCAGGACATGCGGTTCATTGTCAACCGGAAGGGGAGCTTCATCGAAATCAACCAGGCTGGTGCCGATCTTTTGGGTTATGACAGTCCAGAAGAGATGCTGCAGCTGGAATCCATCGAACGCCTTTTTCAAGACCCGGAAGATCTGGAGGCCCTGCGGAACAAGCTCGAGGAAGACGGTTACATCAAGGACTACGAAGTGGAGTTGAAGCGGAAGGATGGCAGTCGTTTCATCGCCAGCATCACCGCCAACTACTGGTTTGACACCAACGGCGGCGTCTCCTACGAAGGGCTGCTGACGGATGTTTCCGAGCTGCGTCACTGGCAGACGGCATTCATTGAAGCTGAAAGACAAAACCGGGAATTGTCGGAATCTGAAGATCGGATTCGCACCCTCAATGAACACATCCTGCAGATGTTGATGCTCATGTCGCACGACATTCGAGGACCCCTGGTGTCCATCGGGGCGACACTGAAGCTCCTCCTGCGGGGAGCGTACGGCAAGATGGATGAAAGCGTGACCAATACCGTCAAGGACCTGTTGTCCAGGGTCTCGCAGGTGATCGGGGTTGCGGAAGACTTTCTGGGTAAGGCCCAATCCGTCGATGGCTCCTTCAGCCGAATGGATTTGGAAACGCTGGACCTGAGACAGGACATCATCGATCCCGTCCTGGATGAATTGTCCAATGATATTGAACAGCAGGGCATCTTGATCGACAATTTTTTCGGAGCTATTCCCGGGGGAACCATCCCCGTGCACACCAACAAAATCTGGTTGAAAGCGGTTTTCAGGAACCTTTTCAAAAATGCCATCAAGTATGGGGGGAAGGGGTGCCGCATCGCCTTTGGATTTCAGGACCATGGCTCTCACTACCGGCTGAATGTCTACAACAGCGGCAGTCCCATTCCCGAGGAGCATCGCGACAGGCTCTTCACGAAATTCGGCCGGGTCCAGGTGGATGGGAGCCCCGTGCGCGACGGCATCGGCCTGGGTTTGTATCTCATCAAGGAAATCATCAACAAGCACGGCGGCACCATCTGGTACGAGGCCAGACCGGACGGGTCGGATTTCGTATTCACCATTGCCAAGGAAAAAGTCTGACGGCTTTGGAGGGAGGGGACCCGAAGGCATGATCGCACTGAGAGACATCCAAAAGGCATCCCGGATCATCCACGGGAAGGTGATTCGAACCCCGTTGATTTACTCGGCGAGCTTCAGCCGGATGAGCGGCGCGGAAGTGTACCTCAAATTGGAGAATCTGCAGCAGACGGGCTCCTTCAAGCTGCGCGGGGCCACATGCAGGATCGAGTCCCTCCTGAAGGATCATTCCTGCACGGGGGTTGTGGCGGCATCGGCGGGCAACCACGCCCAGGGAGTGGCCCTGGCAGCCGGGAGAGCCGGACTTCCCTCCACCATCGTCATGCCGGAATGGGCTTCCATTTCCAAGCAGGAAGCGACACGAGCCTACGGCGGAGAAGTGATCCTGGAAGGGCAAAGCATCGATGCTTCCATCGAGAAGGCTCGAACGCTCGCTCGGGAAGGCAGGGTCTTCATCCATCCCTTCGACGACCCGGACATCATCTGTGGACAAGGGACCATCGGACTGGAAATCCTGGAAGACCTGCCCGATGTCGATGCCGTTCTCGTGCCCGTCGGCGGAGGCGGGCTCATGGCAGGGATCGCTTCGGCCATGAAGGCCATGCGCCCGAGGGTCCGCATCCTTGGAGTGCAGGCAGCTGCATGTCCCTCGGCCCATCACGCTCTCAGGGACGGGCGGGTTGCACGGGTGGAAGCCGCAAAAAGCATCGCCGACGGCATCGCTGTGACGCAGGTCGGGGACATCCCCTTCAAGATCCTTCGCGAGCACGTGGATCGAATCGTCCTGGTGGAGGAAGAGCAGATCGCGGCAGCCATCGTCCTGCTGCTGGAACGACGAAAGGTACTGGCTGAAGGAGCGGGAGTCGTCCCTCTGGCCGCGCTTTTCAACAAGGATTCCGAGATTCTACCGGGCAGCAGGGTGGTCCTGGTGATCAGCGGTGGGAATGTGGACAGTCCTCTTCTGGATCGTGTCATCCGGCAGGGTCTTGTCCGCAGTGGGCGCATCCTGCGTTTTTCGGTGTGTCTTGAAGACGTGCCGGGGTCTCTCATGCAGATTCTCTCCCTTGTGGCCCGCAAGGGAGCTAACGTCCTGCACATCTACCACGAGCGCACGGGGCGGGACATTCCCATTCACCTCAGCCACGTGGAGCTCGAGCTCGAAACGAGGGGCCCCGAGCATATTCGGGAGATTTCAGAGGCCCTTGAGGAAAATGGATACCGGTTGTGCATTCTCTGAGAAAAATTTAAAATCAGCCTGATCCCATGGATTGTGCGAAAAGTTGGAGCGGAGGTTTTGAAATGTTCAAACATATTCTCGTCCCGACAGATCTGACGGAGAGGAGCCTGCATGCCCTGGAGATTGCCATCAAGCTTGCTTGCGGTGAATCGGCCCAGGTGACGCTTCTTCACGTCATAGAAGTCATTCAAGATACGGAATCCGACGACTTCAAGGAATTTTACGAAAAACTGGGACGCCGCGCAGGGAGAAAAATGGAGCAGATGGTCGGCCGCTACCCTCAGAGCGCATCCACCATCGCCATGCAGATCACTTACGGAAGGAGAGTGCGGGAGATCATCAATTTCGCCAGCGACCAGGCCATTGATCTGATCATTCTGAGCTCGCACAAGGTGGACGTGGACAACACCCTGCAGGGCTGGGGGACCATCAGTTACAAGGTGGGGATTTTATCTCGCTGCCCGGTGATGCTGGTGAAATAGGATAAGGCGAGTACCAGGGTTGTTGACTCAACCATTTTTCGTCATTCCGGCGAAAGCCGTAATCCAGGAAAATAAAAACTTACTGGACCCCGGTTTTCACCTGGGTGACGTTAAGCCAACAACGTTGACGGCAAGAGCCTCCCATAAAAAAAGCCCTCCGGTTCCAGACCGGAGGGCTTTTTTGTTCCTTATGCCCTGCTGCTCCGCCCGGGGCGGGATGACAAGGTTTCTCCTAGAATTTCTCTTGAATTCCCATGGGATCCTTGAACTCCAGCGACGGATCGAACTTCAGCTTTTTCTCACCCCGATCGTCCAGGTACTTCTTGAGCTCCAAGTCCACTTTGATGGGGACATCAACATCCACTTTGGCCAGGAGCTGCCGCAGGTAGCCTTCGGCCTTGGTGGCGAAAGCGATGGAATCGCCGAGAATACGCAGACCTTCCGGCGGATTGTGGAAGCCGACGGAATTTTCCGCCCCCATGAACAGCTGACGGTAGAAGGCTTCTTCATAAAAGTCTTTCGCCTTGGCGTAGAGCTCTTCGTCGATCTGCTTCCCGGATTCTTTGGCCTTATGGACGATTTCAAACAGCTTGGCGGTGGTGGCCGTGGCATAGCCCGCGCGGTTCATGAGGGAAACTGTCCGATCCTGGATGGAGAAGACACGCTCCTTCAACCAGTCGGAGCTTTCGGCATGACATTGCTTACAGGCCTTCATGTCTGCCTGAACAGGACTCATGACACGGTGATCGGAAATCTTCTTGACCCCGACAACACTGTAAGGCATGTGGCAATCCGCACAGGAAGCGCCGGCCTTGTAATGCACACTGTTGTTGGTCCAGAACTCGAATTCCGGGTGGCGGATAAAGGCCAGCTTGAACCCGGTGACGTTCTGCTTCCATTCCTTGACCGTCTGGTCGGTCCGAAGCTGCTGAATGATGTTTTCGATGGTGATGGCTCCCCATTTGCTCTTCTGCCAGGGGAAGTAAAGGCCGACGGACTTGCCTTCGGCATCCTTTGGAATGGCATAGGTGACGTGGCATTGTCCGCAGACGGCGGAACGCATCTGCTGTCGTGTCAGGGTAGCCGGGTCGGTGCCGATGACTTTGAAGGCTTCCAGCAGGGTGAATCCGCGCGAAATCCTGAGGCTCAAATCCTTGTTGTCGTGGCAGTCGATGCAGGCCACCCCAAGGGTTCGATTGGGCTCAGGAATCTTGTCGAGGACTTCCTTGAAAGGCTTTCGGAAATAGTCTGTACCCAACTCCTTATGAAGGGAAGGCGCGTAGGGCGTTTTGCAGCTCAGGCAGACGCCGCCGGATTTGAGGCGGGAGGCGTCGATTTCCAGTTGGTCCCGAATCATGTATGCATGGCCCCTGGGTTCGTTATACTCCACGCCGAAGCCCCAGCCGTTGAACAAAAGCGCCATATAAGGGAACTGGGACAGCTTGTCCACCGTAACCCGACCGCTGCCGACCATGCCCCTCTTGTATCTGCTCCTGTCAGCACTCACGGGCTCTTCCGTCTTCTTCCACGACTCGTACTCTTCGGGATAGGCTTTTCCCCAGATCACCGGGTTGATCTCACCATCCGGGATCGTGACAGGCTGCACCGCCACCGGCTTGGGTTTCTCACAGCCTCCAAGTCCCATCACCAGGGCTACCCCCAGGCAAACAGCCAGCATGCTTTTTCCCCACAACATCTCCAACTCCTCTTTGTCTACGTATGTAATGGATTAGAACACTGTGACCTAATTCGTGATGCGGACGCCGGCCAGGTTGTGCTGCAGCCAGCGATGGCATTCCCAGCAATTGCGCTCCTGGTCAATCATCTCGACACGGGCTTCGTGGCAGCGGATGCAGTTGGACTGCACGACCCGTTGTTGACGGTTGGAGATCTCGATGATTTCCGGCGCCTGCCCCGAATAAAAAACGATCATGTCCTTCATGCCGTCGATGGATTTCCAAACATAATACACGCCCATGTTTTTATGAGGGAGATGGCAGTCGACGCATTTGATGGTGCGGTGTGCCCCCACATGAATCCATGCCTCATACTGGGACTGCATGACATGGCACGAGGAGCAGAAGAGCGGAGTCTCCGTTTTGGCCAGTAACTGAGGAGGACCAAAGCTCACGAACAGCCCTCCCGCGACAGCCAGCACGAATATCCCCGCCAGGATCTTCCATCTGTTGTTTTTCCATGCAGCCATGAGTTGGAACCTCATCAGGAACGTTTTTGCCGAAGGGCGTTTTGAGGATGGAGCCTATTAGTGGTACTAATTCTGAGTGCTGACATCCTACGGAGTATTCTATGAAATGTCAAAAATAAAAATACACGTCTTGCCGTCATGAGCAGGAGAAAACAGGCTCACCGCGCGAGATACTCCTCGGGGATTTCGTCAAGAAAACGGCTTTCAACGGCTGGCTCCCCCCTGCGCGTCAGGGCGGCCGTCAGATAGAGAAGGTCCGAAGCACGGGTCATGGCCACATACATGAGGCGCCGCTCTTCCTCGATGCCTTCGTCGTGCTTTGCCTCGTCCTTTAGATCGAAGGATCGCCCGTGAGGCAGGATGTTCTCTTCGAGGGCCACGACAAATACCACCTTGAATTCCAGCCCCTTGGCCGCATGGATGGTGGAAAGGCGGATGCCGTGCTTCTTGTCCGCTGCATCCTGATCGTCCCGGATGAGGGCGGCATCTTCCAGGTAGTCCGCAATGCTGCCCTTTTGAGACGCATCGTAGATCATCTGCTTGATGTTCTCCATGCGGCTCACCACATCCTCCTCGTTTTCCGCAATGGACTGAATATATTCGCCGTAATCCATTTCCATGACGACTTTTCTCAAGGCCGTGTCGGGCCGCTCCCGGGCGATGGCTTCGACAAATGACAGCAGCCTGCCCAGCTCCGCCACAGCCTTCTTGGGCAAAAGGTTCTCACGCACCGCCTTGCGGCACGCATCCTGGAGCGACATATCCCGCTCCCTGGCCGCGAAGATCTTTTTGAGGGCTCCCGGCCCGATGCCCCGTTTGGGAACATTGATGATGCGCTCGAAGGAGACGTCGTCCCGTGGATTGACGGCGCAAATGAGGTAGGCATTCAGGTCTTGTACCTCCCTGCGCTGGAAAAACCCCTGGGCCCCCACCATGGTATAAGGGAGCCGTTGGGAGCGCAGCGCCCGTTCAAAGGGGAGGGAGGTGAATTTTGTCCGATAGAGAATGGCGATCTCTTCCAGGGGGATTTTCTTGTAGCTCGCATATTCCCAGCACGTTCTTGCCACCCAGAGGGCTTCGGCTTCTTCGGTAGGGAGAATCTTGATGTGCACGGGGTCTCCCTGGCGCCTGCTGAAGCAGGTCTTTTCCATGCGCTGAGCGTTGTGGGCGATCAGCGCATCGGATGCCGCGACGATCTCGGCCGTGGAACGGTAATTTTCCTCCAGCTTGAAGACGCGGGCATTATTGTACTTCTGGGGAAAATTGATGAAATGGAACGGGTCGGCGCCCCTGAACTTGTAAATGCTCTGGTAGTCGTCTCCCACGACGGTGAGATTGCCGTCCCTCAGGAGCATATCGATGATCTGGTTCTGAATGTCGTTGGAATCCTGGAACTCGTCGATGAGAATATAGTCGAAGGACTCCTGGTACTGTTTTCGAATGTCGGGAAATTTCTGCATGAGGTCCCGCGTGAGGAGGAGGATGTCGTCGAAGTCCACGGAATTGTTCTGTTCCAGCAGTTCATTGTACTTGCGGTAGATTTCCAGCTTGCGCGGCAGCTTTCCGTGGATATTGAGAAATTTCTGCGGATCTCCCGAATTCTTGGCATGGGAAATCATGCTCCCCGCTCCGTAGAGAAATTTCTTGTCCAGGTTCAAGTCGGCGAGGACTTTCTTGAGGTGACTTTTCTGCTGGGAATCGTCGTGGATCAGGAGGGGCTTCTGGTACCCCAGGAGCTCGCAGTGGACTTTGAGGATTCTAAAACAAGCGCTGTGAAAGGTCCTGACCCAGGGAAAATCGCCGGCGGGCCGTTGAGTGGCTCGCTGCAGCCTGCTTTTCATCTCAGCCGCCGCCTTGTTGGTGAATGTGATGGCCAGGATTCTTTCGGGGTGATATCCCAGGTCATTCACCAGGTGAGCGATCTTATGGGTGAGGGTACGGGTTTTTCCACTGCCTGCTCCCGCGGTGACAATGGTGGGGCTGGCAACATAACAGACGGCCGCCTGTTGGGGTGGTGAAAGGTGCTCCAAGGCCATGAACTTTGCTCCTGATTCATCATGCTGTTGAAAAAAATCTTCCGGCGGCGGAACAATATTCCATGGAGGCAGGGCTTACAAGGTCTGTATGGCACGGTATTCCAACGTGTCGTCGCGGATTGACGCCTCATTCTCCCCGAGGCGCACCTGTTTGATCCCGTTTTCGTCATTTCATGGGAAACGACCGTCGCTTTTTTTATTGCTTGCCCGAGTCTTAACCCGGTTGATGCAGGAAGGTCTCTCTGATATTATTTTTTTGACTACAGCAAATGAATGCAGAAGGTGACGATTCACTACACAACGATGTCGAAAAGGGAAGGTGTGCGATCATGATGGAACTGCAGACCCAAGCAGAAAAAAGCGTGCTGCTTCAGATCCAGAACAGCAAGAAGCCTCATCAGACCGTGTCCCTGGTCTATGATAAGGAAAGAGGGCAATTCATAACGGACGGTCTCAAAGACCTCTTCAGCGTGAAGGAGATCACCATCGATTCCCCCGACGTTCTTGGAGGGCTGGAGGAATACGCCATGGTCCTTTCCTTTTTGCTGGAGAGCATCTCCACGGCCCAGGACCTGGGCCTGCCCTTTGGGTATCATGACCAGTTCGAATTTCAGGGAGTGAAATATTCCCTCTACCAGGAAGGGGACTATCGTCATCTGAAACGCCTTGCATGATACAAGCATCCACCGCCCGGGTACACACCAATGCGTCCCCAACCGCCGCTCGTCATTCCCGCCTGGAGCTCGCCGGAATGACGAAAGGGCGTTTTACCCAACCCCTGCCTCTCACGCTCCCCCATTTCCCCGAAGATCAGACATCCAGAGGCGCAAAGCCGCGGCGCAGAGTATTTTCCGCAACGTTTCGGGGAACCATGAATTGAAGCAGATAATCCGGTCCTCCCGTCTTGGACCCCATTCCCGACAGTTTGAAGCCGCCGAAGGGATGGCGTCCGACAACCGCTCCGGTGCACCCCCTGTTGATATAGAGATTGCCTGTACGAAATTCCCGTGTTGCGCGGGCGATGTTCGCGGGGCTCCTGGAAAAAACGGCGCCGGTCAGGGCATATGAGCTATCGTTGGCCAGGGTCAGGGCTTCTTCGAAGTCCCGGGCTTTCATGACGGCAAGAACGGGACCGAAAATTTCCTCCCGGGCCAGTCGATGTTCAGGGAGAATGCCCGTGAAAATGGCCAGAGACGTAAAATGGCCTCCGTTCCCGGGGATTGGGCGCTCCAGCAGGAGGGTTCCTTCCCGCTTTCCGATCTCGATATACTCCATGATTTTCCTCTGTGCCGATGCGTCAATGACTGCCCCGACGACGTTTTGGGGATCTTCGGGCGACCCGAGGTTGAGGCTTTCCGCCGCCGCTTTGAGCCGATCCACAAACCGTTCGTAATTTTCTTCGAGGACGATGAGCCGGGAACATGCCGAGCACTTCTGCCCCTGGTAGCCAAAGGCCGAATGGAGAACGTGCACAACGGCCTCGTCCAGGTCCGCATCCGAATCCAGGATGATGGCGTTTTTCCCACCCATCTCGGTAATGACCTGCTTGACGGCACCGGCTCGAGGGTCCCTTCGTGCAGCATGCTCCACAATGCGCAGCCCCACTTCCTTGCTCCCTGTGAAGGCGATGAGAGCCACCTCGGGATGCGCCACCAGTCTGTCGCCCACGAGCTCGCCCGGACCGGGCAGGAAGTTCAGCACCCCCGCCGGCAGACCCGCCTCCTCGAAAATCCTGGAAACCATGGAGCCGATCACCGGCGACTGAGAGGCCGGTTTGTATACGACCGTGTTTCCCGTCACGATGGCCGCCGAAACCATTCCCATGGAAATGGCCAGGGGGAAATTCCACGGCGCGATGACGACAGCCGTCCCACGAGGCTCATAGAAGAGCTGGCTGATCTCCCCCGGTACATCCCCCATGCGCCGGGGGATGCCCAGGCGCAGCATCTCCCGCCCGTAGTATTCCAGAAAGTCGATGGCCTCACAGACATCGGCGTCAGCCTCATCGCGCGCTTTGCCCACTTCATAAACCTGGAGGGCAGCAAGCTCGTAGCGCATCCTGCGGGCAACCTGAGCCGCCTTGAAAAGATATTCGGCGCGGGATTCCGGGGCGGTGTCCCGCCAACCGGGGAAGGCACGCTTCGCCGCCAGCACGGCGTTTTCAGCTTCTGCTTCACTGCCGGATGCAACAAGTCCAACGATTTCATGAGCTGCATTGGGGTTGGTGGAGCGGATTTGCTTTTCGGTAAAGACCGGCTTGCCTTCCACGACGAGAGGAACCTTGAACGGAAACTGCCCGCGGAGGGTTTTCAGAGCTTCTTCGAAGCGCGTCCTGGTTTCGGCCTGGCTCCAGTCCAGCAGGGGCTCGCTTTGGAAGGGGCCTCGCTGCCGGCCCTCGCGAGACTCCGATGCCTCGGGCGAAGCCGTGGGAAGGTCTTTCAGGATATCCAATGGATTGCGCAGAAGATCCTCACGCGACAGGTGCTGTGCGAAACTCTGGCGGAGGAAAGATTCGTTGGCGGTGTTTTCCAGAAGTCGGCGAACCAGGTACGACATTCCCTGGATCATGTCCCCCACGGGAGTGTAGAGCCGCACAGGAAGGCCCGCCTTGTTGAGGGCGTTGCGCACGGGTTCTCCCATGCCGTAGAGCACCTGGTATTCCACCCGGTCCGGGGGCGTTTCCAGCGCCTTGGCCGTCTCCACGACGCAGGCGATGGACCGGATGTTGTGGGAAGCACAGGCCAGGCGCACCCATGGGTGATTCTCGAGAATGGTGCGGGCGAGCTTTTCAAAATTGGCGTCGGTCTC
The DNA here is from genome assembly GCF_022836495.1 of Desulforhabdus sp. TSK. GTDB lineage: Bacteria > Desulfobacterota > Syntrophobacteria > Syntrophobacterales > Syntrophobacteraceae > Desulforhabdus. Next base: position 25,330 of record NZ_BQXM01000039.1, on the reverse strand, counting down.
CTGTTTACGCGTGAAAACGGGGATGGGCCAGTGGTTCTGGCGCGCGTGAATGACTTCTGAATCCCAGTAGGCCCCCTTCACGAGGCGTACCGTGAAGGAAACATTCCGCTTCCTGGCCCACTCGATGAGGTCGTCCAGGTCGGCGCCGCTGTCGCGCAGGTACGCCTGGATGACAATCCCCGTGTGGGGATAGTCACGGAATTCCGCCTCCTCCATGAGGCTCCTGTAAAGGGACAGGGTCAAATTCTTGATGGCCCGGTGCTCCATGTCAAGGTAGACAAAGGCCCCTGTTTGCATGGCCTTGCGAAACAGCGGCCGGAGCCGATCCTTGGCCCGATCGATGGAGTGCTCGAAAGCGACGGGGTCCATTTGTGAATACATGGCCGAAGCCTTGACGGAAAGGTTGACCATGGGGGCACCCCCCCAATCCCCGCCCGAGGCCTCGCCGCCCAACGGAGCCCATCCCCTTTGAGCGCCGTCCAGGATGTCCAAGAGCTCCAGGTAGCGCTCCAGATAGGTGTCGGCTTCCGCTTCGGATACGACGGCCTCGCCCAGGAGATCCACCGTGAAAGCCATCCCCTGGGTGCGCAGCCGCTCGAGTTTCTTGAGAGCGTCCTGAGCGCTGGAGCCCACGATGAACTGTCCGGCCATGGATGAAATGTTTCCGGCGACACTCCTGGCAATCATTTTGGCGGTGAGGGAGGACGGCGAAACGAATTTCATTCCCCACTGGAGGGTCGATGGAAGGTTCAGGTCGGGGCGTGAGAAATACTCCTGAAGATGGCCGGCGATGGACTCGGTGCGGGTGAGATAGGGAAAAACATCCACAAACCGAAACATCTCGATCTTGAAGGCCTCATCCCTCATGCACCATTCCATCATTTTTCCCGTCCAATAGTCTTTTCTGAACACGGACGGGGATTCACCTTCCATCAGGTCGTAGAGTCTCAGACCCGTTTCCACAATTCTGGTTTCCAGTTCGGAGCTCATGTATCCTCCTTGCTTCAAGCCTCAGGGTTTATCTTCGACACACTTTTTCTATGAACTCTTTCTGGAAATGCAATCCTTCCTGTAGTCTGCTCCGCACGCGAAGAGATATTTTCCAACACTTACAACCCGCCGTTGTGCGGGATGCTTCAAGCCGGAACGATGAGCAAACGAATTTTTAGACAGTCACTGACTGCAAAAAAAAACTAAAAATATGGTCACGGTACACCGCATGGAGGAGCTATGCGTTGACAGAAAATCGATTCTCTGTTATTTTCCGCATACTTCTAGGGAGAAGCCCCCAAATGGGGGAAACCTTTCTTTTTTTCACCATTTAACGTAAGACGACGGCACCATTTCAAAGAGGAGGGTCTCATGAAAAAGTTGCTTTATTTTGCCCTGGCGTTATCCCTCATGTTGGGAACAGCTCACACGGCACAGTCGGCCAAAATCGGACTCATGGGTCCCATGACCGGCTCATGGGCCAGCGAAGGAGCTGAAATGAAGCAGGTGCTCGATCTCCTGGCGGAAGAATACAACGCCAAGGGGGGAGTGCTGGGCGGTAAGATCGAGGTCGTGAGCGAAGACGACGGCGGAGACCCCCGCACGGCGGCCTTGGCGGCTCAACGATTGTCGACCCAGGGCATCGCCGCTGTCATCGGCACTTACGGTTCGGCAGTGACGGAAGCAACTCAGAACATCTATAACGAAGCCAAAATCATCCAGGTGGCCAACGGTTCCACCGCCATCCGCCTGTCGGAAAAGGGCCTCAAGTACTTTTTCCGCACCTGCCCCCGCGACGATGAACAAGCGAAAGTGGCGGCCCAAACCATCCAAAAGCTTGGAGTAAAAAAGCTCGCCATCCTGCACGACAACAGCACGTATGCCAAGGGACTCGCCGACGAGACCAAGACCCTGCTGGATGGAGTTAAAGACCTGAAAATCGTTTTCTTCGATGCTTTGACGCCCAAAGAGCAAGACTACACCGCCATTCTCACCAAGCTGAAGGAAACTCAGCCCGACCTGGTTTTCTTCACGGGCTACTATGGGGAAGCGGGGCTCATGCTGAAGCAAAAGAAGGAAATGAACTGGAATGTCGGGTTCATGGGTGGAGATGCCACCAACAATCCCGACCTGGTGAAGATTGCCGGGAGCGATGCCGCAGAAGGGTTCTACTTCCTGAGCGCCCCTCTGCCCAAAGATCTGCCCTCCGAGGAAGCCAAGGCTTTTCTTGCGGGTTTCACCAAGAAATACGGACACCCGCCCAACTCCATCTATCCCGTTCTGGCGGGCGACGGTTTCCGCGTGGTTGTTCATGCCATGGAACAGACAAAATCCACGGACCCCGACAAAATCGCCGATTATCTGCACAAGGATTTGAAGGACTTTCCCGGCTTGACGGGGAAGATTTCCTTCAACGAAAAGGGCGACCGCGTGGGTGAAGTCTACCGTGTCTACAAAGTCAACAAAGAGGGACAGTTCATTCTGCAGCCCTAGAAAGGAATGCCGTCTCATTCCCTTTCTTGCGTGCGGCTGATGGTCCTCGGGGTGGGTTGGCGCCGCGCAACCCACCCTGTTGCTTTTTCTCCTTCACCCTTTGAATCGAATCGCACCTGGGCACAAACCATTTATGGAGCAATTCTTTCAACAACTGACAAACGGCCTGGCGGTGGGGAGCATTTACGCTCTCATTGCCCTGGGCTACACGATGGTCTACGGCGTGCTCAAGTTGATCAATTTCGCTCACAGCGATCTATTCACTCTTGGGGCCTACCTGGGTTTGACGCTTCTCACCTCCATGAGCCTCACCGACCGTCTGGGGCCTGTCTGGGGAGTCCTCATCCTCGCGGTCATGGTCATGGGGTTCGTCGCTCTGGCGGGAGCGCTCCTGGACCGAGTGGCCTACCGCCCCCTGAGGGAGTCACCGCGACTCTCCGCCGTGGTGTCCGCTCTGGGTGCATCCATTTTTCTGCAGAATACCGTGATGCTCATTTACGGAGCCCGCCTCCTGGTTTACCCCTCCAATATCCTGCCCAAAACCGTCCTTCACCTGTTTGGTCTCGATATTCCCCTCGTGCGCATCCTGGTGCTCTGCGTCTCCCTCATCATGATGACGGGACTCTACCTGTTCATCCAGAAAACACGGATCGGAACCGCCATACGCGCTGCGGCCATCGACCAGGGAGCCGCACGCCTCATGGGAATCGATGTCAACCGCGTCATCCTGCTGGTCTTCATGCTCGGGCCGAGCCTGGGGGGGGCCGCGGGCTTGATGGTCGGCCTTTACTATGGCCAGGTGAACTTCACCATGGGATGGGGGTATGGATTGAAAGCCTTCACCGCCGCAATTCTGGGAGGCATCGGCAACATACCCGGCGCCATGGTGGGAGGAATCCTTCTGGGAGTCATCGAAGCCATGGGAGCCGCCTATCTTTCCTTTGCCTGGAAGGACGCCATCGCCTTCCTGGTCCTGATTTTAATCCTCATTGTCCGGCCCACCGGACTCCTGGGGGAGCGAGTGGCGGAAAAGGTATGAGCATCCATAGAAAAAACGTGCTCGGTGCCGTCTTCCTGGCAATTCTGGGGCTGCTGCCGCTTTTCCTGAATTCCTACTGGGTGGACGTACTCAACAGCATCGGCATCTATGCCATTCTCGGACTCAGCTTGAACCTCATCGTGGGGCACTCGGGCCTCTTCAACCTGGGGCACGCTGCGTTTTACGCCGTCGGTGCCTACACGGCAGCCATCCTCAATACCCATTTTCATATTCCCGTCCTGTGGCTGCTTCCCCTCTGTGCCCTCACGGCAGGTCTGTTTGCACTGGTCATCGCCCGTCCCATCATCCACCTGAGAGGGGATTACCTGTGCATTGTCACCATCGGAATCGGTGAAATCGTTCGCATCGCACTCATCAACAATATTTTCGGCATCACGGGTGGAGCCAACGGCATCTTCGGGATCTCCCGCCCCTCGATCCTGGGATTGACCCTCCGGACCCCGACACATTTTTTTTATCTCATTCTCGTTTTTACGCTGTTGACGATCTTTTTGTTTCATCTCCTGGAATACTCACGCTTCGGCCGTGCCCTCAATTTTCTGAGGGAAGATGCAGTCGCTGCCGAAGGGAGCGGCATCAACACCGCCCATTATAAGCTGGCTGCTTTTGTGCTGGGCGCGGCCTGGGCGGGGATGGTGGGCAACATTTATGCGGCCAAAATGACCATCATCTCACCTGAATCCTTCACTTTCTGGGAATCCGTTCTCATGTTCGCCATCGTCATCCTGGGCGGCTCCGGCAGCATCTTCGGAGTTTTGCTGGGCGCTGCCCTCATTGTGGGACTTCCGGAGCTGTTTCGGGAGTTCGCCAGCGCACGCATGCTGGTATTCGGGGCGGCCATGGTGGCCATGATGATTTTTCGCACCCAGGGGATTCTTCCTCCGCGCCCCCGCTCCTACGACCTCTTCGAAACGGTGGAAGGAGAGCGCAAAGCATGAGCCTTCTTTCCATCCAGCGGCTCACCAAGAATTTTGGCGGCCTCACGGCGGTGAACAATGTTTCCTTTGACGTGGAGCAGGGGAGCGTGGTTGGGCTCATCGGTCCCAACGGAGCGGGAAAGACGACGGTCTTCAATCTCATCACGGGAATCTATCAACCGGATCAGGGGGCGATTTCCTTCGAACAGGCCTCCCTCCTTCGCCTTCCCACCCACCGCATCGTTTCCCTGGGCATTGCCAGAACCTTTCAGACGATCCGACTCTTTCAGAACATGTCCGTTCTCGAGAATGTCCTGGCGGGATGCCACTGCCGCATGAAATCCGGGATTTTATCCTCCATGTTTCATTTTCCCCGCCAGCAGAGGGAGGAAAGGGCCGCCATAGACAGGGCTCTCAAGGCGCTGGACTTTGTGGGGCTGCGGGACCAGGCCGAAAATCTCTCCAAAAACCTTTCTTACGGGAACCAGCGTCTCCTGGAAATTGCGCGGGCTCTCGGCACCGAGCCGCGACTGCTGGTGCTCGATGAACCGGCGGGAGGTATGAATGAAAACGAGACGGCCCAACTGGTTTCCCTCATCGAGCGCATCCGGGGGATGGGCATCACGGTTCTGCTCATCGAGCATGATATGAGTCTTGTCATGCGGGTGTGCGAGCAAATCGTCGTCCTTGAATACGGTTCCAAGATCGCCGAGGGATCGCCCGAGGAAATCCAGCGCAATGAGCGCGTGATCGCAGCCTATCTGGGTACGGAAGATGGATAACAAGACACTGCTGGAAGTTGTGGACCTGGTCGTCAAGTACGGAAACATCGAAGTGCTTCACCGCATCAACCTGAGGGTAGGGGAGGGGGAGATCGTCACCATCCTCGGAGCCAACGGGGCAGGGAAGTCGACGACCCTCTTGACCTTGAGCGGTCTGGTGAAGGCCGGAGCCGGAGCCATCTATTTTGACAGGACTTCCATCCACAAGCTGCCGGCACACGACATTGTCAAACGGGGCATTGCTCAGGTGCCTGAAGGCCGGCGCGTGTTTGGAACCCTCACGGTCCAGGAGAACATCAACCTCGGTGCCTTCGTTTGCAGGGATGCCGCCGCCATACAGAAGACACAGGAATGGATTTACGAGCTCTTTCCCGTACTGGCCGAGCGGCGCCAACAACTGGCGGGCACTCTGAGCGGGGGAGAGCAGCAGATGCTCGCCATCGGGCGGGCCCTCATGAGCCAGCCGAAGATCCTTCTCCTGGATGAGCCCAGTCTGGGGCTGGCGCCTCTACTCGTCAAAGCCATTTTTCAGACGCTCCGGGAAATCAACGCATCAGGAGTCACGATTGTGCTGGTGGAGCAGAATGCCCGGGCAGCCCTTCGGCTGGCTCACCGCGGCTACGTCCTGGAGCTTGGAAATATCGTTCTGGAAGACTCTTCCCAGGCCCTGATGGCCAACCCCAAAGTGCAGGCGGCCTATCTCGGGGGAGAATCCACGCGGTAACCCCCCTGGGGGGGGCAATCTCCCCCTTTCTACACATTGCGCTTGTTGCGCTCCTTGCGTGCCGCCCGCTTCCATTCGGCACCTCTCCTGCCTTTTTTCCCGTCCTTCCCCTGGAGTCCTCCCCCCGGAGCACTTTCCTGAAAATGGCCCACATCCATGAAGAAAGACCCCGGTGTGGGTGAAGATTGAACCCTCTCGCTCCTGGCTTCGCTTCTGACCTTACTCCTGGCGGCGGCTTTCGCTAGAAAATCCTCCCGCACGGGGGGGAAGAGCAGGTACTGCACCGGAAGGGCTTCGGCGAGGAAGAGCGTCGGTCCCGCCTGTAGAAAGGCGATGCCCTCCGAAGCCGCCCGGGCGGCGAAAATCTCCACCAGGAGCGGTTCGGGATCCCTCCGGGAACCCAGCCGCAGGGCCAGCCCCTTGTCTGAGCTGAGGGGTATGAAAGGCCGACCGGCGGGCACGAAGCCATTCCTGGAGGCCGTGAGGTACTGTTTTCGCCGGCAGGCATGGTAGAGTCTTTCGGGCGGCTCCTGAACGGGAGGATAAACCGGAACGAGAATGCCTTCTTTGAGGCGCAGGAGACTGCCGTCCACCATGACGGGAAGCTCGATTCCGAGGTATGCGATCTCCTTCAGGTGCATCTCTCGCACATACCGGAGGGATTCATCTTCCTGGAGCGTCCAGTAGAGCTCTTTCCACGGCATGGTTCCATCGGGGCTCCAGAAGAGTCCGTGCTCCCCGGGAGCCACCGTGAGGAGATAGGTGAGAGTCTTGGCCAGGGTTTTGGGCATGTACTGCGCAGTCATGCAGGGGAGACCTCCCAATGCTCATGGCATTTGAGTTTACATAATATATCTTATCGGTCACTAAAACAAAAACACTGACTTTCCGTTTTTCGCCTTGACATTCAAGACCGTCTCAAGTATTAACTCTTCCTGTGCTGAGCGGGAATAACTCAGCGGTAGAGTGCAACCTTGCCAAGGTTGAAGTCGCGGGTTCAAATCCCGTTTCCCGCTCCATCAAAAAATGCAATGCAGGGCGGTTCGACCGCCCTTTTTTTTCCACCTCACTCCCTCACACTCCCATGGCCATGCTATGAAAAAAGCACCAGTGCCATCCACCGAATCAAAGACTCCGGCCAAGAAGAGAACGCGCAAGGAAAACCTTGAAGAGCTCTTTTCCGTTTTCAACACGAAAGATTCGGTCCTCATCACCATCGACCCGGACCCGGACGCCATCGGTTCAGCACTGGCCCTCAAGCGGCTCCTCTGGCACAAGGTGCAGTCCGTCACCGTCGGCATGATCCGCCCCATGAGGCGCCTCAACAACATCACCATGGTGCGTCTTTTGAACCTTCCCCTGGTGATCCTCGACAAGAACCAGCTGCAGCCGTTCGACAAGGTTGCCGTCGTGGACGGGCAACCGACCCATAATGAATTCTTCCGTCATTTCAACTACGACGTGGTCATCGACCATCATCCCCTTGAGGATGGCAAAATCGACGCGCCTTTTGTCGACATACGCCCGGAATATGGATCCACGGCCACGATGCTGACGGAATATCTGAGGGAAGCAAAAATAAAGCCGTCCAAATCCCTGTCGACAACGCTCCTGTACGGCATCAAAACAGACACGCGCAATTTCGAGCGCCACACCATCGTGGATGATATTGCGGCCTTCCGTTATCTTTTTCCACTGGCCAATCGCAACGTGCTGAGGAAAATTGAAATTTCCGATTTAACGCTGGGGGATCTCAAGTTCTTCCAGGAGGCTGTCGAGCACAAACAGATCATCAAGGACCGCATCTTCGCTCATCTCGGTGAAGTCCCCAGCTCCGACATCCTCGTTTTGATCGCAGAATTTTTTCTGAAAATTCATGATATTTCCTGGAGCGTCATTTCCGGCATATACGAAGGTGCCCTCATCGTCGTCATCCGAAACGGGGGCGCCGGGAAAGACGCCGGCAAAATCGTTCGACAGGCTCTCGGAGACATCGGATGTGCAGGCGGGCATCAATCCATGGCCAGAGCGGAGCTCCCCCTGAACAAATTGAAAAAAGAGCTTCCCGAGGTGAGTCCCTCCAGCATCGAGCAATTCCTGATAAAGGCACTCTCCCCTTAAAATTTCTCTTCCTGTGCAGATGAAAAAGGCGGGAACTGCCTGGGTTTTGCAGCTCCCCCCTTCCCTCACCGTTACGAATTGGGGCCGTTCTTTTTGTTTGCTCCGACGGGCGCGGGCTCTTCAGCGGGAACTCCTTGCGGCGAAGCATCCATCAAGCTTTCCCCGCTCTTCATCAGCTTGCGACTTTCCCGGTATTTCACGAGGTTTTCAGGTAATCCCCGCCTTTTCGCCGCCTTGCTGCGGGCCTTGGACAGAGCGCGCGCCGAAAGTGACTGCTTCAAGGGAAATCCCCATTTTTGCTTGTATTCACGGATAGTCAGACCGTGGGCAAGGAGATGCTTGGCCGTCAGTTGCTTCATGGCTGCGCCGCATTCCAGGCAAATCACCTTGTCTTCCTGAATGGATTCTTTTGGATCGGTCTTTTCGGGCGCTCGCTCTTCAACGCCCCTGTCTTCATGTCCTTTGAGCAAGTCCAGAGCCGTCCCTTCCTCTTCAGCCCTTTGCATGCGCTGGAGGGTCGTAAAGGTCTTGATGAGAGCCGTCTCCACCTGTTCCGCACTCATCTGCCCGGAAGAAGCCTGTACCTGGACAATATCAGCAGCAATTTCCAACAGTTTTTTTGTCATGAATATCCTCCTTATGTATACATCCTGAACCCATCATTGAAATAAAAAGTCCGTATCAATAGTGCAAACTCCAACACGGAATTTCAACATTTCATAAGAAAAATTATGAATATATTTTATATACAAGTCAACATTTAAAACAACCGTGCGATTTAAAGCATATCTTCGTGGCAGGAATCGCTTTTTTGGCAGGGTATTTTTTGCAGGATCCACAATGATAGGGAATGAATTTCATTCCTCAAAGCCTGAATCATCGATTGAATCATTGACTAAAAGATAACGGCATGCCCGTCCCTTTCCCGTTCTATTCAATACATTTCCATCCACCATTTCATTCAGTTCCCGCAGCGCTTGACGTTCGGAAATTTTGTTCATCTGAGAATAGTATTTATTGGTAATAAAACCATGTGCCTTCAAGAATTCAATGGCTTTCATTTGCCTGGGCTTCAAGCCGGATGACTGAAGCCTTTCTCCAGGCTCCAGAGGCGGCAGATCTTCCCCGAGGTCCATGGAGTGGATCTCCTCCGGCGCTTCCCCTTCTTCCTGCCGAGGGACGGAGGAATTCCCCTGCAATGGCTCCCGCACGTCTGCGGGCAGATCCTTGACAGTGATCTGCTTCCCGTTGGAAAGGATCACGGCCCGCTCCACGATATTTTCCAATTCTCTCACGTTTCCGGGCCAGGGATATTCCAGTAGAACCCTCATGGCGTCAGGATCCATCCCGATGCCGCTGCGATTGCTTTCCTTCCCGTATTTTTCCAGAAAGTGAGTGACGAGCAGGGGGATATCATCGATCCGGTCCCTCAGGGGAGGAAGAGCCACATGAACCACGTTGAGTCGATAGAAGAGATCGGCGCGGAATCGAGCCATGGCCACCTCTTCTTTCAGTTTTCGGTTGGAAGCGGCCACGACCCGGACATCCACCCGAACGGTCTGACTCCCCCCTACCCGCTCGAATTCCATCTCCTGCAGGACTCGCAGCAGCTTTACCTGCAGTGATGTGGACATTTCACTGATCTCATCCAGGAACAGAGTCCCCTGGTGGGCCATTTCAAAACGGCCTTTCCGTTGCTGGATGGCACCGCTGAACGCCCCTTTTTCGTGGCCGAAGAGCTCGCTCTCCAGGAGGGTTTCGGGCAGGGCTCCGCAATTGACGGAGATGAACGGCTGATCTCGTCGGGTGCTGTTGAAATGGATGGCCCGGGCGATCAATTCCTTCCCCGTTCCCGATTCCCCCGTGATGAGCACCGTGGCCTTGGTGGGCGCCACCTTCTCGATCAGCTGGTAGATGCGCTGCATGGGAGCACTTTTGCCGATGATGCTGCTGAAGCTGTATCTTTCCTGCAGTTCCTTCGTCAAATATCGATTCCGGCAGACAAGCTGGTAGTGCTCGATACCCTTGCGAATGGTGAGCTTCAGCTCATCGTTTTGGAAGGGCTTCAAAATGTAGTCGAAAGCCCCCTTCCGCATGGCTTCCACAGCCCGCTCCACCGAACCGAAGGCGGTCATCATGATGACGGGAAGATCCGGATTCAGGGAGTGGACGGCATCCAGCAGAGCCATCCCATCCATCCCGGGCATCTTCATATCGGTGATCACCACATCCAGATCGCTCTCCTGAAGAATCTCCAACGCCTTCAGGGCTGAATCGGCCGTCAGTACGCGATATCCTTCCTCCTCCAGGAGATCTTCCAGGACCAGCAGATAGTTTTTCTCGTCGTCTACAATCAAAATATTCTTCATGACAACTGCACCGCTGTTACTTTCTCTTCTTTTCTCACCGGCTGAGACAAGGGCAGTCGAATGACGATGACCGTCCCCTTTCCCTCGGTGCTCTCGATCTCGATGTATCCGTTGTGGCTGTCGATGATGGATTGCACGATGGACAGCCCCAGCCCCGTCCCCTTTTCCCGGGTGGTGAAAAACGGGTTGAAAATCTTCTTCAGAAGTTCCCTGGGGAGCCCCACCCCTGTGTCCTCTACCCGGACTTCCATCTCCGTCGGACGCTTGGCATTGGCGATGAGGGAAGACTTTACCCGCAAGGTGCCCCCTTCTGGCATGGCCTGCAGAGCGTTGGCCATGAGGTTAAAAAAGGCCCGGTAGAGCAGGTCCGTATCAGCCTCGAGGGTGTAAAACCCGCTCTGGTAGTCTTTTTCCACCGAGACTCCCAGCTTGATGCATTCAGGCTCCAGGGTCTGAAGATTGCGGTCCAGAATATCCTCGATGTGGCAGGGAACCGGACGAATCGTCTTCGGGCGTGCAAAATCCAAAAATTCCGTCACGATGCCGTTGAGCCGCGTGGCCTCTTCCACGATGATGGATGTGAACCGCTTCTCCCGCTCATTTTCGATGCGTTTATGCAGCAGCTCCGCCGAGCTCCTGATGATCCCCAAGGGATTTCGAATTTCGTGGGACACACCGGCCACCATTTCCCCCAGGGCTGCGAGCCGCTCCGCCTGGTGGAGCCGATCTTCCAGCTTTCTCTGCTCATTGGATCGGGCGGCAATGATTTTTTCCGCTCTCCCGGCGAAAAGAAGAATCGTCACAAAGACGACCCCCACAAAAGCGAGGAAGCTCAGGAGGACGATGAGCTGAAAACGGTGGATGATGGTGTAATCATACGTGATGTCCTGGATGATTTCAAATACCCCCAGGATCTTGCCCCTCTTCCAGCTCATGGGCTTTTCTTCCCACATGGGAAAATAGGTTTTGAGCTTGCGTACGCCCCCCTTCCATTTGATGATCCCCAGGAAGGACTTTTTTTCGCTCACCAGGATGGAAACCGACTCCTCCCGCAGAGCGCGATCGAAGACATCGGCAAGATTGCCCTTGGTGCCGACCTTCTCGAATTCCGTGCTGTAAGTGAGCACCTGCTGCGTGTCGTAGATATTCACGCGTTCGAGGGAAAAGCCATGGATGGTATTCCGCACGACCTTGTCGAGACGCTCGTACTGGCTGTCCCGGCTGAGCCGTATTTCCCCGTCACTGATGAGAGTGGGAAGCGTGAACTGGAAGAAAACCTGGTGATTGAGATTTTCTCCCACCAGCGAAGCATACTGCACACTCTTTTCATAGAGGATATCTTTGACTCTTTCTGAAATAAAACCCGACAGAAAAAAGGTACAGACGAGAATCACCATGAGGCTCGACAAGGAGACATACTTGACCAGTTGAAAGGGCGCTCCCCCATCCAACGTTTGCCTGCTGTGAGAAAAAGGTGTCTTCATACTCCCTTTTGAACCATTTGCCGTCGCCGAGCCAGCAGCTGGCGCCATTTCCCTTCCCAGCCCCTCGCTGTCGGCTGGTAAAAGACCGTCTCTTTCAGGGGTTCCGGAAGATAAACCTCCTCCACCCATCCGGTGGGGTCATCGTGGGGGTAGCGATATTTCCGGCCATACCCCAGCTCCTTCAACAGGGTGGTGGGGGCGTTGCGAAGATGGAGGGGCACCGGGTAGGTTCCTGTTTTTTCAGCGTATTCCTTGGATTTCCTGAAGGCGGTGTAAAGGGAGTTGCTCTTGGGAGCCAGCGCCAGATAGACGGTCACCTGGGCCAGCGCCAGCTCCCCCTCCGGGCTTCCCAGCAACTGATACGCCTGCATGCCTGCCATGGCCTCCATCAGGGCATCCGGCTCCGCCAGGCCGATGTCTTCTGAAGCCATGCGCACCAGGCGCCGAGCAATGTACAGGGGGTCCTCACCGGCGCTCAACATCCGCGCCAGCCAGTAGAGAGAGGCATCGGGGTCGCTCCCCCGTACACTCTTGTGGAGCGCGGAAATGAGATTGAAATGCTCCTCCCCTCCTTTGTCATAATGGACGGACTTACGCTGCAGCGATTCCTGCATCATCTGCAGGTCGATCACCCTGACGGACCCTTCCCCGGTGGGGGGTGCCGTGAGAACCGCCGTTTCCAGCGCGTTGAGGACAATGCGTGCGTCGCCGCCCGATGCGGCCAGGAGGTAGTCTTCGGCTTCCTGCGAGAGTTTTGCGGGATAGCTTCCCAACCCTTTGTCGCGGTCCGCCAAGGCGCGTGCAATGAGCGCCCGGAGGTCTTCCTCCCCAAGGGGCTCCAGGACAAGGACCTGAGCCCGCGAAAGGAGAGGACGGATGATCTCGAAGGAGGGATTTTCCGTCGTGGCTCCCAGGAGCAGCAGGGTCCCGTTTTCCACGTGCGGGAGGAGCGTGTCCTGCTGCGCTTTGTTCAGCCGATGGATTTCATCCATGAAGAGCCAGGTGCGCTTCTTTTCCCGGCCCCAAACACTCAACGCTTCGTCCACGGCGCCCCGAATTTCCCGCGTGCCTGCCATGACGGCGGAAAGGGATACGAGGTGCGTTCCGGTGTGTTGAGCGATGATCGCTGCCAGAGTCGTTTTGCCACACCCTGGAGGCCCCCAGAATATCAAAGACTGGAGCTTTCGGGTTTGAAGGAGGCGGTGCAGGATCCTGCCCTCCGCCAGGAGGTGGCGCTGCCCCACAAAGTCGTCGATGCAGGTGGGGCGCAGTCTTTCGGCCAACGGGGCAAAATCCCGCAGTTTCTCCTGGGAACGGCTTTCAAAAAGATTGAGCTGCTGAACCATTGTCAATTCGACTATTCCCCGAGATAGGCCTGCCGCACCCGCTCGTCGGCGAGAAGCGTTTTACCCGGGCCTTCCAGGATTACCCTGCCCGTTTCCAGGACATAAGCATAATGAGCCACGTGAAGGGCCGCCATGGCATTCTGCTCCACCAGCAAAATGGTCGCACCCTGTTCATTGGTGGTTTGAATCGTCCTGAAGACCTCTTCCACCACGAGAGGGGCCAAGCCCAGGGAAGGCTCGTCCAGAAGCACCAGCTTCGGACGACTCATGAGCGCCCTGCCGAGGGCCACCATCTGCTGCTCGCCGCCGCTCAGGGTCCCGGTCAATTGCCTGCTCCGCTCCCGCAGGCGCGGGAAGAGCGTATAAACCCACTCCATCTGGACCGCGGCATCCTTCTGGCTTTGATGATAGGCTCCCAGCTCGAGATTTTCCATCACTGTCAGGTTGGGAAAGACCTTGCGTCCTTCGGGACTGATGCCGATGCCCCGCTGGATGATGCGATGGGTATCGAGCTTCGTCAGGTCTTCGCTGTTGAACAGCACCGTCCCGGTGCGGGGCCGTTCCAGGCCGACGATGGTTCGGAGCGTAGTGCTCTTTCCCGCTCCGTTGGCTCCGATGAGGGTCACGATCTGCCCCTGCTCCACAGACAGGTGCACGCCTTTCAAAGCATGAATTCCCCCGTAGTAGACATGGAGATCGTTCACTTTAAGCATTCTTCTGCTCTCCAAGGTAAGCTTTGATGACATCGGGATTCTTCTGGATCTCGGCGGGAGTCCCCTCGGCGATGGTGATGCCGTAGTCGAGCACCTTGATCCGTTCGCACAGACCCATGACAAATTTCATGTCGTGCTCGATGAGAAAAATCGTAAGCCCGTACTTCTGGCGCAAGCCCCGCACCATTTCCGCCAATTCCATGGTTTCCAGAGGGTTCATTCCTGCCGCGGGCTCATCCAGAAGCAGCAGTCTGGGGCGTGTGGCCAGAGCCCTGGCTATTTCCAGACGGCGCTGCTGGCCGTAGGCCAGGGAGGAAGCTTTTTCCTCCGCCAGGTGGGCCAGTCCCATTTCCTGGAGGTAGTCCATGGATTCCTCGTACATCCTGCGTCTTTCCTCCCGATAGCGCGAAAAGCCCAACATGGCCTCCCAAAATCGCGACCGGATCTTGTGATGCATGGACACCATGACATTCTCCAGAACCGTCAGGTCGTTGAAAAGCCGGATGTTCTGGAAAGTCCGCGCGATGCCCCGCGCGGTGATCAACTGTACGGGGAGCCGGGTGATCTTTTCTTCCTGCCACAGGACGTCTCCCGACGTAGGGGTATAGGCTCCCGTGATCATATTGAAAACCGTGGTTTTTCCCGCTCCGTTCGGTCCAATGAGTCCCACCAGCTCCCCCGGCTGAAGCGTCATGGAAAACTCATTCACGGCCGTTAGCCCCCCGAACTGCATTACCAGGCGGTCTGCCTGAAAAAATGTGCCCATCACCAAAGACTCCCCTTCATCTCACCGTGGATTCCTGTCAAAAATCCAGCCCCAGCTCAGCTCCTTCTGTCCCATGATTCCGCGGCGTACGAAAATGATCACGACCATGAGGATGACGCTGAAAATCACCATGCGCATGCCGGGAATCCCGGGGATGGTGAACAACCCCAGGTTCATGGGGCTTTCCACGATGCGCAGCGCTTCTCCTCCCCAGGCAAAGAGCATGGCTCCAAGGACGGCTCCCGTCGTGCTGCCCAGCCCCCCCACCACAATCATGATGAGCAGATTGAAAGTGAGAAAGAACGTGAAGAGGCTCGGAGAAATCGTCGTGATGAGATGGGCGAGTAGACCTCCCGCGACTCCCGAAAAGAATGCGCTGATGAGGAAGGCCAGCAGCAGGTGCCTGAAGGGGTCCACTCCCATGGCACGGGCCGCCGTTTCATCATCCCGGATGGCCTTCATGGCCAGCCCGTAACTGCTGTTGATGAGCCGGGTGATCAGCAGCACCGTCACGACAGCCACCCCCCAGGACCACCAGAGATTGGTGAATGGAGACAGCCCCTTCAGCCCCAGGGGCCCGTTCGTCACGCCCTGCAAAGCGTTGCAGAGGACGCGGATGACTTCTCCAAATCCCAGGGTCACGATCGCCAGGTAATCCCCCCGCACCCGAAATACCGGGAAGCTGATGAGAAAGGCGAATACCGTTGCCATGACGCCCCCTGCCAGGAGGGACAGGAGGAAAGGCGCCTGCACGGCACTGAAGGGCCAGATGAGGGGCTGGATGATGAAGTTCAGCTGCTTTTCCATGGGGCTCATGGTGAGGAGTGCCGCGGTATACGCCCCGATGGCCACGAAGGCATTGGGACCCAGGTGCAGGATGCCACAAATGCCGTTGATGAGATTGTAGCTCACGGCCAGCGTGATGAAGATGGCCATGTTGTTGAGAATGCGTATGTGGTAGTCCGAGCCGTATCGACTGAAAAGGAAAAGAACGCCGCCCAGGAGGATGAGGCCGACTCCATTGAGTAAAAGATTTCGTTTTTGCCTGTCCATGCTCTCCATTCCTCAACTCTTATCGATGATGGGCTCTCCCATGATCCCCGTTGGCCGAAAGAGCAGCACGAGGATCAATATGACAAAGGCGAAGGCGTCGCGGTATTGAGCCATCTCGGGCACCAGCGCCACAATGAGGATCTCCCCCAGTCCCAGGAGGAATCCCCCCAGCACCGCTCCCACGATATTCCCGATGCCTCCCAGAACCGCCGCAATGAAGGCCTTCAGCCCGGGGAAGACGCCCATGAAGGGGTTGACCTGGGGATACTTCATGGCCCACATGATTCCTCCGGCTGCCGCGAGCATGGACCCCAGGAGGAAGGTAATGGAAATGATCCGGTCCAGATTGATCCCCATGAGGCGCGTCGTTTCAAAGTCCTTGGAAGCCGCCCGCATGGCTTTCCCCACTTTGGTGTGGAAAACGATATAAAGGAGTCCGAAGAGCAGAACGAGGGTGACGACGGGAGTGTACAATGTCAGGACCTGGATGCGCAGGCCCAGGATCGGAATGACCCTGTCGAAAATCTCCGGTCTGGGGAAAGCCTTGGGAACCCCCCCAATAAACACCAGCGCGAGATTTTCCAGGAGGAAAGACGCCCCGATGGCAGAAATGAGAAGAGAAATGCGGGGTGCATTTCGAAGAGGTTTGTAGGCCGCACGGTCCAGGAGGATGCCCAGCAGTCCGGTGGCGATGACCGCGAGGGGAAAGCTCAGATACCAGGGCAGAGCCAGGAGCGCGGCGGCATAAATGGCAATATACGCCGCAAACATGAGGAGATCGCCGTGGGCAAAATTGATGAGCCGCAAAATGCCGTAGACCATCGTATAGCCGATGGCCACCAGGCCATAGAGGCTTCCCAGGGAAATCCCGTTGATCAGTTGCTGGAGCAAAATGGTTGAAGTCACGCCGGAGCTCCCTTTTCTCGTTTCCGCGGAAAATGGATGGATCGACTCTCTTTCACTCCCTCCACGGATCTGCACTGTGAAGGAATGCAAAGCATGCAATTTTAGCATCTATTTCTGAAAAAATAAGGGGAGGTATGCATTGACACCAAAAAGGGCAGGAAGCATCACTGCCCCCTGCCCCTCAAGCTACCTGGAAATCTTCCCTGGCGACAAAAACTCTCCGACCTTCGCCATCCACCATCAAGGATTGATGGTCGTTACATAAATGAACTTTCCTTTTTCCACCTTGTTGATGACCATGCTCTTGATGGGATTCCCGTTTTCTCCCATGCTGATGGTTCCTGAAACACCCTTGAAGTCCTTCGTGGCGGCCAGGGCATCCCGCACCTTCGTTCCATCGGTGGTGCCGGCACGTTTGATGGCGTCCACCAGCAGGAAGTAGGAATCGGCTCCCAGGGCGCCAAAGGCGTCTGCATCCTTCTTGTTCTTTTCTTCGAACCGTTTGATGTATTCTTTGGCCCGGTCCGTATTAGCCGCCTGCTTGTGGAAATGACCCGTGAAATACATGTCTTCCACCGCCGCTCCGCCGATTTCCAGCAAGGGGTCGGCCTGGGCCCCGTCACCCGTCAGAATGGGCTGCTTGATTCCCAGGTCACGGGCCTGCTTGGCCATCAAAGCGTCTTCCGTGTAATAGTTCGGGGCGTAAATGATATCGGGTTTGGCGGCTTGTACGGCGGAGAGTTGAGCGGAAAAATCCTGGTCACCCGTCTGGATGTAAGTGGTAGAAACGATTTTCCCCCCCAGCTTCACAAATTCCTTGATGAAAAAATTCCCCAGCCCCACACAGTAGTCCTGACCGATATCGATGATCACGGCAGCCGTCTGAGCCTTCAATTCGTTTCGGGCAAAACGTGCAGCCACTTCGCCCTGGACGGGATCGATGAAGCACGCCCGAAAAGCGTAGTTCTTGCCCTGGTTCACCAGAGGATTGGTGGCGCTGGGGCTCACCGTGGGAATCTTGGCAGCTTCGGAGATGGGGTTTCCAGCCATGCTGTTTCCGCTGATGGCTTCCCCAATAACCGCCACGACCTTTTCCTTCTCCAGGAGACGCGTCATGGCATTGGCGGCTTCAATCTTGTCACTCTTCGTATCCACCAGTACCAGCTCTATCTTCTTTCCCAGCACCTCGGGCTCCATTTCATTGGCAATCTTTATGCCTTCGTAGGCCATGGAACCGTACGCCGCCACAGCACCCGTCAACGGCAGGTACATGCCGATTTTAATGGTATCCGCTGCCAGAGCAGGAATGGCCAAAGACGTGAAAAGAAGGGACATGACTGCCATAAGAGCCCATACGCTTTTTTTTCCCATTATTTCCTCCCTGAATGAAGTGTCCATTTCACTCGCTATCCGAGCCCTTCAATTTCCGAATAATGCACTAAATGAATATGTTGCGATCGAACGGTCCATTATTGTCTACTCTACAGCTTTTTTCCTGTCAATGAAAAAGGTTAGGCAAGGGATAACCCCAGTGCATTGCGAAGAGCGACTTATTCTGATATAGGGGAAGCGCAACAGGCCGACCATTTCAGAAGCAATCCGAAACCGAGAGGGAAAAGACTTTCATGGCAACAGCTTTGGTGACAGGAGCGACCGGTTTCATCGGGGGGCACGTCGCAGCCCTTCTTCTCCAAAAGGGATGGAACGTCCGGGGGCTGCGACGGAGGGGTTCTCGCAGAACGCCCTCACCCCCTTCCGACATTGAGTGGCATGAGGGAGATCTTCGAAATTTCCAGGAGGTCTGCCGGGCGACGGGCGGCTGCGACGCCGTGTTCCATGTGGCTGCCGATTACCGTTTGTGGGCGAGACATCCCGAGGAAATCTACGCGAGCAACGTGGCTGGGACCATCCATGTGCTGGAGGCGTGCCTGGCAGCCCGCGTGCCCCGCGTCGTCTACACGAGCAGCGTCGGTGCCCTGGGTTTGAATGCCGATGGCTCCCCCGCCCACGAGGAGACTCCCGTGCGGCTCCAGGATAGGGTGGGAGATTACAAGCGATCCAAGTTCCTTGCAGAACGGGAAGCGGAAAAATTCGCAGCGCGCGGCCTGCCGGTGGTCATTGTCAACCCCAGCACTCCTGTCGGGCCGGGAGATTGGAAGCCGACGCCCACCGGCAAAATCATCGTGGATTATCTCAATGGCCGGATGCCGGCTTATCTCGACACGGGGCTCAATCTCATCCATGTGAAGGACGTTGCCGCGGGACATCTCCTCGCCCTGGAAAAAGGACGCGTGGGCGAAAAATACATTCTGGGGAACCGGAACCTGACACTCGCTGAAATTTTCGGGCTCCTGGAAGACATATCACAAATCCCGGCCCCGCGAATCTGTCTTCCCTACACCCCCATCCTGGCGCTGGCACATTTTTTCAAGGCGCTTTCCAGGTTCACACACCGGGAGCCGTTGATTCCCCTCGATGGCGTCAAGATGGCCCGTAAATCGATGTTCTTCGATTCTGGAAAAGCTGTCCGGGAGCTGGGGCTCCCCCAAACCCCTGTGGAGGACGCTTTGAGGGAGGCGGTCTCCTGGTACAGAGAGCACGGATAGGCACCCTGCGAACTGAAATAATGGCTGTGTCAACAATGGTGCGTAAAACGCACGCTACTTCAGATTCCTTTCACCCAAACCGAAGATGACCACAAGAAAGTCGAGCTTACCATGCGTTTTCCCATGAGTCTTTATGCTTCCATGACAGGATATCTCCTCAAAAAAAACATCCGGGGAGAAGCATCCTACCCCCTCGTGTTGATGCTTGAACCGACGCACCGCTGCAATCTCACCTGCTCGGGGTGTGGCCGCATCCGCGAATACCACGACACCCTCCACAGGGAAATGTCTCTCCAGGAATGCCTCCATGCCGTGGACGAGGCCGCAACACCTGTCGTAACGGTCACAGGCGGCGAGCCCCTGCTCTATTCCCACATCCAGGAACTGGTGGAAGGACTCCTGGCCCGAGGCAAGCATATCTACTTCTGCACCAATGGACTTTTGATGGAAGAAAACCTCCACCGGTTTCGCCCGAGCTCTCGCTTCACCTGGAACGTGCACTTCGACGGGACCGAAACCGTTCATGACCAGATCATCTGTAAGCAGGGAGGCTTCCGGCGGGCGCTGGCCGGAGTCCGCGCAGCCAAGGCCGCGGGATTCCGCGTCAGCACCAACACGACGGTGTACCGTGAAACGGACGTCGCGGATGTGGAAAGGCTTTTTGAACAGTTGACCCAGGCAGGAGTGGACGGAATCCTGGTGGCGCCCGGTTTCAGTTATGGAGAGGTGACGCAGGATGTTTTCCTCACGCGGCAGGAAATCATGGAGAAATTCCGAACGATCCGTTCATGGGACCGCCGTTTTCCCCTCATCAGCAATCCCATTTACCTGGATTTTCTTACGGGGACGCGAAGCCTTCAGTGCACCCCCTGGGGAAACCCCACACGCAATACGGAAGGGTGGAAATCCCCCTGCTATCTCATCACCGATACGCACTACTCGACGTTTTCCGAGCTCATGAAACGGACCGACTGGGACTATTATGCATCGGGCAAGGACCCCCGCTGTTCCCAATGCATGGTGCACTGCGGCTACGAACCGACCGTCGTCCGGCAGATGACGGGAAAAGATCTCCTGCGCATGATCAAATGGAACCTCCATGTCTGACCTTCTGCACCTCCTTGGGGGAACGGTACTCCTGCGCCCATATGTTTTTGCATTTCTCGCCGTCTACCTTCTCGCCTCCTCCGCTCAATCGGGGTGGCGGCGCACCCTGCTTTTCATTCCCCTCGGCTACTCCATCGCCTGGATTTCAGAATTCTCCTCCATCCACTGGGGTTTTCCCTACGGGGACTATTTTTACATCGAAGATACCCTCGACCGGGAGCTCTGGGTGCTGGGAGTTCCCTTCATGGATTCCCTTTCCTATGTCTTTCTGGCCTATTGCAGTTTTTCCACCGCGATCTTTCTTCTGAGTCCGGTGCGGTTCACCGCTGCGAACGCGTACATTTTAGAAAGTCACGCCTTGAGGCGCTCCCGGCGGACCCTCGTCCTGGGGGCATTTTTGTTCGTGTTTCTGGACATCATCATCGACCCCGTGGCGCTGCAGGGGTACCGGTGGTTCCTGGGGCAGATCTACGGATACCGCCAGGCGGGGGTCTACTTCGGAATTCCCCTGAGCAATTTCGCCGGGTGGCTGGCGGTGGGATTCGCCATGACGGCAGCACTGCAGTGCCTCGATTCCATCCAGGCACTGGAACCGAAGCAACCTTCTCCCCTTCACCAGGTCCCATTCATCAGCCTCCTGGGTCCCCTCCTCTACATTTCCGTGCTCGTTTTCAATCTCTCCGTCACGATCTGGATCGGGGAACACCTCCTGGCTCTTGTGGGATGCATCCTCTCCTTTTTCCCGGCTCTGCTGGCCTTCTTCTTTACTCTCTACAAACAGGACCACACGCAGCCCCAGGACCTGGAACGACACCGGAAAGACTTCCCCCATTTCCCATTCCCCCCGGACTCCATGCACTCCGGCTGAATGAGACATCATGCTCTTGAGCCGTTCCATGCGGGAACGGATCCCACTCAGGATGCCCCTTGCCTCTCCCACACCGACTTGCCGAAAAGACGCCTTGCTTCGTTGCATACGAAGCCCGGGACCACGGTTGCGCCCATTCTCCGGAGTTCTTCCGGAGGGAGAGTCAATAGGGAGCAGAGCCCGTCTGCCAGGGTTTTCCCGGCTGTCCTGGAGCGCTTCCACGACTGCAGGAAGGACCGAATCCATTGGGGGTGCCGCACCACCGCAGCCAGGACCCTCATCATGCGAACCCGCCCCGACCCATCGGTAATGGCTTCCAAATCGAAATCGATTTCATGGCGAGACCCGTCACTGACCGAACGAAGGCAAAGAAACGGGAGCTTCGCCTCCATGGCGAACCGTGCGACATGGTAGCTTTCCATGTCGAGCAGGGAAGGAATGTCCCGGCAAAGCTTCACCAGGGAGGCTTTGGGCTTGGGGGATGCGACGGTGAGGATTGCGGCCTTGTGGACAAGGCGTGTGACGGAAAAATCTCCCGGAGCGGCGGACGCTGCCGCATGAAGCGGCGGTTCCCCCAGACCCGGCGGGGAGGCGGCATCCAGATGGAAAAAGGCTTCCACAAGGCAGAGAGTCCCCACCTCCAGACTTTCATGCAGGCTGCCGGCAAAACCGAAGGATATCAACAGGTCCGGCGCAAATTCCCGAACCACCGTGTCCAGGGCAGCTTGCACGGGCTTCTGCCCCATACCCGTTTCCACAAGCAGGATTTCCCGGTCGCATGCTGCATGGAGGTATTGCTTGAAAGGGCGCGTGGAAAGACGCCGCCAGGGCCCGCAGCATTTGAGAAAGGGACCATATTCCTGGGGCAAAGCTACCGTCATGGCGATGCGCATGATGCAATTTCCCGGGGTTCAGCTTCCCATAGACTGATAAAGCAGCGCTACCGTCCGATTGGAGCAGGCTTCATTCCCGCCGAAAGATTGGCCTCCTCGAGGACCCTCGCCATGCGCTGGGGGTAATCCGTAAAGATGCCGCTCGCTCCCGCAGCAATGAGAGCGCGCATGTCTATTTCATCATTTACCACCCAAACCATGACGTGGAACCCTTCTTCCCGCAGTGCTGAGATCTCGTCGAGGGCGATGGTGCTCAACCTGGGATGGTAGGCTTGAGCGCTCAGGCTTCGGAGGAGCTCGACCGGTCGGGGATGGTGATCATCCGTCAAGACTCCCACCGGCATTCCGGGGCTGACGGTACGCACCCGCTCGAGGTAGTCCAGGTTGAACGAGGAGACTATGGCCTGGCCCGTCAGGTGCAACGCTTCTATCAGGGAAACCACCTTTTCCACCAAGCCCTTTTCCCGGGGGGAACCCTTCAGGTCCTTGATCTCCACGTTGACCAGCCAAGCATGCTCAGCAGTAAAGCCAAAGGCGTCCTGGAGGGTCAGCACCGGCTCTCCGAGATAGCCCTCCCCCTCAGCGGGGGAAACTCTCCCCGCCGAGAGCTCTCCGAAAGGGTCCTCCCGCGTGAACCAGGAGCCGAAATCCAGGCGGCGCAATTCTTCCAGGGTAAAATCTTCGGTGCGCCACGGGCTGCGGAAGGGATAGATTTCCTGGACGTTCGTCGTGCGATCCAGGGTTGCGTCATGGACCACCACGAGCTCACCGTCCCTCGTGACGCCCACATCGAGCTCCCACATGTGAGCTCCGCACTCCAGTGCCTTGCGCGCGGCAGCCAGGGTGTTCTCAGGCGCCAGCGATCTCGCTCCCCGGTGAGCGATGTTCAAAACCGGGCGGCTAAAAATCCCGGACACGTCGATGCTCACAGGTCCGCCCCACCCTTTTCGACCTTAATGGTCATGAATATGGTGATGTTCACCCCCACCAATAAAAATCCCCCCTGGCCCCCCTTTATCAAAATCAAAGGGGATTGAGGGGGATTTTCATGGTAAGGACTCAGCGGGGCATATAGCGCTGGCGCATCTGGCGCTTGTTGAGCTTTCCAACGCTTGTTTTGGGCAGATTATTGAGGAAGAAAACTTTGTCGGGGACTCCCCACTTGGAAATAACGCCCTTCTCGACGAATTCCATGAAGTACGCTTTGATGGTCTCCGGAGTTGTGGTTTCTTTATACTCGTCCTTGATGACGACCATGGCGACCGGCCTTTCCCCCCACCGTTCGTCGGGGACTCCGATCACGCTCCCCTCGCTCACCGCTTCGTGCTGCAGAAGGATGTCTTCCAATACCAGGGATGAAAGCCATTCCCCACCTGTTTTGATGACGTCTCTCAAGCGATCTGTAACCTGGAGATATCCTTCGGTATCGACAAATCCAATGTCTGCGGTGTGCAACCAGCCCCCATGCCAGAGATCTTCGGAGCTCTGATCCTCCTTGGAATAGCCTTGGGTGAGCCAGGGAGATCGCACAAGCACTTCCCCGGTGCTGACACCGTCATGGGGGAGAGGATTCCCTTCCATGTCCGCCACACGCAGCTCCACGAGGGGCACGGGAATTCCCGTCCGGCAGCGCATGGACACCTGCTTGTCTTCGTCCCACTCGAGCATGTGAGGCTTCAGCTGTGCCAGTGTCAGGATGGGGCAGGTTTCAGACATGCCATAGCCCGAATACACATCGATTCCCAGGGACAAGGCCTTACGGCACATGGCTTTGGACAGGGCGGATCCTCCGATGATGACCTTCCAACGCGACAGATCCACCTTTTCTGACAGGGGACTGTTGAGGAGCATGTGGAGGATCGTGGGCACACAATGGGAAAAGGTCACCTTTTCCTTCTCCACCAGCTTCAGGATCGTGTCGGGGTCGTAGCGACCGGGATACACCTGCTTGGCGCCAATGAAGGTCGCCGCGTAAGGCAGCCCCCAGGCATGAACATGGAACATGGGAGTGAGGGGCATGTAGACATCGCCGGAATCGAAGGAGGTGTGTGTCTTGATGCTCCCGAGCGCCGTCAGTACTCCCAGGGTGTGGAGCACAATCTGCCGGTGGCTGAAGTAAACCCCCTTGGGCATGCCCGTGGTTCCCGTCGTGTAAAAGGTCGTGGCCTTGGTGTTTTCTTCGAAATCGGGAAAATCGTATTCCGCTGAGCTCTTCTTCAAAAGGTCTTCATATTCGCCGGCGATTTCGAAGCCCGTCTCGGGCACCGCCGACGCATCCGTCATGACAACGATCTTCTTGACCGTTCTGAGCTCTTCCCGGCTGCCCTCGATGGCGGCAAGAAAATCGGAGCTCACCAGCAGAATGTCATCTTCTGCGTGATTGATGGTATAAACGATCTGCTCCGGCGACAGCCGAATGTTCACCATGTGAAGAACGGCCCCCATCATGGGGATGGCGAAAAAGCACTCCAGGTACCGGTGGCTGTCCCATTCGATCACCCCGACGGTATCCCCGGGCTTCACCCCCAGGGAAGTCAAGGCATTGGCCAACTGTCCGATGCGGTTCCTCAAGATGAGGTAGTCGTAGCGATTCAGATCCCGATAGACAATTTCCTGATGAGGAAAATAAGTCAAAGGAGTATCCAGCAACCTCTTGATGATGAGAGGAGAATCGTACGCTGACGGAGTCCGATCGATGGGTTGCCCAAACATGACTGTCCCTCCTGCAAAAAGTTTAAACCAGGACAACGCCTCCGCCGGTGTATGGATACCCGTCCTGGCATCCCTGCCGTCCCTCCGAAAGGTTTTTCGGGAGAAGGGACGACGGACATCTCTTCTGAATTCCCGCCACCACAGCGGACATGTCGATAACCCTGCACACAGGAGAATTTCGATTCATAACCATTGACGTGACAAAAGCTTGCTCACCACGACTACCCGCAGCCCACCCGAACCACGAAGGTGGCATCGTGCACATCATTAAAGCATGGGCACAGATATATCATAAGTACCCAAGCAAAAGTTTCACAACATTCTAGGTGGAGAAGTTGATTGTGTATTTCGTTCCAAAGTTCTTCAATATGTGATCAATGGCCTCCTGTAGTAAACTAAAGGAGAGATAGGCTGAGAAG
>NZ_BQXM01000038.1 GCF_022836495.1 Desulforhabdus sp. TSK | reverse complement strand
CAGATTATCCGTCAATGATCCATGAATTTCCGAGAGTTTTATCTGCCTATAGAAAAAATGATTGAGAAATGCCTGACTCTATACTTTTCTCAATCTAAAATAAGGACTTATATTTCCGAGAGACCTCCAAGAGAAAGTTTGCACCGCCCCAAATTACTTCCGAACCGTGCGCGTAGATGAAGAGCTCGGCACCGTTGCCTGGGAAAATGGAGCGGATATCGACCCGGATCTTCTCTATGGAAGCCATGTTCCTGCCTGGATGGAGGAGGATATGGCCTCCAACGCTTGAGAGATGTGCAGCGGGGGTGGGGGTGAAGGCTGCAACGATCAGTTCACCTAACCCTCTCAGGAGGAAACAGGGCATGGCAATAAACCTCGCACACGAAAAGGCTTCATATACGTACGAGGACTACAAAGGCTTTCCGGATCACCTGCGCTGCGAAATCCTGGATGGAGAAATCTACGATATGACGCCAGCCCCTACTACCGTCCATCAGGCAGTAGCGTTAAGGATAGTGTTTCTCCTCGAGAGGGACATGGAAAGCAAAGGGCACCCTTGCCGGGTGTTCATGGCTCCAACGGACGTAATCCTCTCGGATAAGGACGTTGTACAGCCGGATGTCCTCATTGTCTGCGACCGGTCGAAGATCAAAGAGGCCGGGATTTTCGGCGCTCCGGATGTTCTCTTCGAAGTGATCTCGCCGAGCACGGAAACGAAAGACCGCAAGAAAAAACGAGACCAGTTCGAGCGGTTCGGTGTCAGAGAGTATTTCATAGTTCACCCGGATCGACAGTATGTGGAGAAATACACTTTGGACGCCGGGATCTATAAAAAGCCTGAGCTCTACGAAGAAGGAGAAACTTTCCGGATCGATACCATCGAGTTGGAGCTCAAGGCAAGAGATCTGTTCGCGTTGCCGGAGTAGCCATAAACGACATTTTTCACTGCGGAGAAGCCAAGAGTGCAGAGAAACGATCGAAGGCGGGGGTTTTATATCAAAAACGACAACTCAACCGTTGAGCCTTCATGAAATATCTTGGCCGCCTGTCCCGAAACGATCCGCTCTACGGTTATCTCTCCCGCGAGATCCTCCCGCAGCTCGGCGTCGGCGGAACTTCCCCCGACTTTCGGGTGTATCGCCTTGTCGGCTCCAACCACGTCTACCTTTACGAAGACCGGCACACCGGGGTGCGCCTGGTGGGAAAGTTTTTCGGAGGCACGTCGGATCGCTCGCCGGAATCCGCTTTTCACTGCATGGAGCGCGAATTCAACAACCTGCATCACCTGCGGGGCCTCGGGTTCACCGGCTATCCCCATTACATCGCCCGCCCCCTCGGCCGCAATGCCGACCTCGGCTGCGTGCTGGTGGAGGAGTACTGCCACGGCAGGCCGCTCATCGATTTCATCCTCGAGGCGATTCGGGAGGGAGCGAGAGAGCCCCTCTTTGAAAAGCTCGGCGCGCTCGCCTGTTTTCTCGCGACGCTGCACAACAGGACCGCTTCCGGTGAGCGGGTGGATTTCGCGAGGGACTGCGATTACTTCGATCGGATTGTCGGCCGGCTGGAAAACTGGAGGCATATGGACTGTCACGAAGCGCGGGAGCTCCACCGCCTCAAGGAACGCTGGCGTGAAAAGGAATGCATGTGGCAGGACAGCCGGGTGCTCGTCCATGGCGACGTGACGCCCGCCAATATTCTCTTCGGCGACGGCCCCTGGGTCATCGCCATCGACCTGGAGCGGATGAAGACGGCCGACCGGGTGCTGGACGTGGGGCGTGTGGCCGGGGAGCTCAAGCATTTCTTCATGCGGCACGCGGGCAACCCTTCGGCGGCGGAGCCCTTCATCGGCCATTTCGTCTGGGAGTATGCCGGTCATTTTCCAGACCGCCACAGCGCCTTTGCGAGCATTACCCGCCGCCTTCCCTTTCACATGGGGGTAACCCTGCTGCGCATCGCCCGCAACACCTGGATCGATGCAAAGTACCGGCGGCAGCTCCTGGACGAAGCCAGGAAAACACTGAGGTAGAGGGCCATGGCCATCAAGGGCATCCTGTTCGATCTCTATGGAACGCTGCTGGATATCGAGACCGACGAGTCTCTGGAAGAAATTTACCGTGCTGTCGCCCATTATCTGACCTACCAGGGAGTCTACCTCCACCGGTGGGAAGTGCGGGACCGCTACTACGACATCATGAAGGGGCAGAAGGAGGCGAGTGCCGAGGAATACCCGGAAATCGACGTGGAGGCCATCTGGAGCAGCCTCCTCGAGCAGGAAGGAATACGGGAGCCGGCCGCCCGCGGAAGCCTGTCCACGGTCCTCGCCCACATCCACCGTGCTGTGTCGCGCAAGCGCCTCCGGCTCTACCCCGGTGTCACGGGGGTGCTGGACCAGCTCCGCACCACCTGCCCCATGGCCCTCGTTTCCGACGCTCAGCCCTGTTATGCCCTGCCCGAAATGAAGGCCGTGACACTGGATGGCTACTTCGATCCTGTCATCCTCTCGGGGAGCTACGGCTACAGGAAGCCGGATACGCGGCTCATGCAGATGGCCCTCGACCGCCTGCGCCTCGGGCCTGCCGACGTGCTATACGTGGGCAACGACATGTATCGCGACATCCATGGGGCAGCCCGGCTGGGCATCCGGTCCATTTTCGTCGATTCCAACCAGGGGAGCAAATCTTATGAAAATGTCATCCCCGATTACGTCGTGTCACGGTTTGAGGATGTTTTAAAAGTCATTGAAGGATTGAAATGACATTGGGTGTGGGGGCGATGCTGTTGAGCCAACGTCGCCCCGTTGAAAACCGGGGTCCAGGAAGTCTTCATTTTCCTGGACTTCGGCTCTTGCCGGAATGATGAAGGTTGGTTCAGTCAACCTCCCATGGGTTTTCGCTCACAGGGGAGAATAAAATGCGCCCCCTCCTGAGGGACTTTTCAGGGAAACAGTATTCGACTCTCCCGGCCTCGGAAAATCACCAGGAAATGCCGTGAGCGTTCAAGTTCGTGTTCACCTGGGCCACGGACTCCTTGCAGGAGGGGCTTCTGCCCATCGATCCGCCGATCTCATTCGACGATCCGGTATCCGGCAGACTGGAGGGAGGGCCTCATGGTCCTCAAGACGCCATTGAGCCCCTCGACGAACCCATTGGTAATTCGGTCAATGAAGTAGTTGAGGATTTCCTCCCACCAGTTGCGAAGGGTGGTCACGAATTTGGCCAGGTATTTGTTCCCGGTTAACCTCGCTCTGAGAATCCAGGCAGATAGAAATCGAGCAGCTTTCTGCCTGTCGTGGACTTTTTCAAAGAAGTGCCGGAACTCCTCTTTGAGCAAGTACAATGTTCGAAGGTCGGGGCAGGATTCGAGTATCTTGCTCAGGTGGGCTTCCTCCAAAGGTGACAACTCGCATCGATTCCGCACAAGGATCCACCGGCTGCCTTTGACCACTGATCGCATTTCGGGTGGGAGCCGCTTCTGGTGCGCAGTACGAAGCTGGGCCAGTCGGGTGTTCAGTTGTTTCATGACATGGAATCGATCGACCACCACTTTGGCGTGGGGGAGTTTGTTTCGTACCGCTTGTGGATTGCCGCCGATGAGCAGTTTCATGGGAAAACCTCTCGGTTAGGGTATCCACTGCTTATCTATGCTAAATTGAAAGGGATGTCCCGTCAAAAGTGACATCGCCAACGACTTTTCACGTCAATTTGCGATGAGCCTTTTTTTCTTGTATTTGTATTAACATTATGATACAAAGGCTTAAAATATTCAAAACAGAGGCCATTGGATTCTGATGCCTCGTCTGACAGTCTCTCTCACTGTGGAGGAGCGTGTGAATCTCAAATATCTTCTCCAGCACTTCCTTAAGAGCTCCATGGCTATTTGACAGGGTAGCTCGGAAGAATTTTTTGTTTTTTCTCTAAAGCCAAATCCAGAGTGATCTGGAGGCGGAAAGCTGCGGGTCTTCAACGAAGACAGCCGGGCTGCCGATCGCGACCGCGTCAAGGTCGCATGAGGTGGTTCGGCTTTTTTTGTTTTGAACCGCTTTGTCCCTCAGCGACCAATCATTTGTGGGTAACACAGAACTTACTCAAGGTTCTCTTTGAACGATGGAGCCCGAGTGAGGCCAGTGGCAGTGCGTATTGGTACGTAGCCTTCCCCTGCAGGGTCTACCTGGAAGGACAATGTTGTTGACTTAACGTCACCCCGGTGAAAACCTGGGTCCAGAAAGTCTTTATTTACCTGGATTGCGGCCTTCGCCGGAATGACGAAAGCTGGTTAAGTCAACAGCATTGACCTGGAAGGGTGGGTGCTATGGCTATCGGCAGCCGCGATACCTTTCTGAAAGGAGGTGACACCCGGAAAGACCAACCAGGTCGGCTTGGCGGCACTCTTCCTCTATGGTCGTATAGTGCCGGATTTCTCATCTGTCCAACAACGGTCTCTTTCAAAGGAGGAATCACCCTACGAAGCAAAAGAATCCTGGCATTGGCTCTCGTCTCGACAGCTGTCCTGCTGCTGTTAGAATCAAGTGCCATGACTCCCAGCCTGAACAGGAGCTGTAATGGCCGAGGATGGCAGTAATCCCGTCAGAAACCATGATAAATGGAAGAAAAAAATCTATTACAGCCAGGCGAAAGTCCTTGAAAGGCTTTCTCAATCTTTGATCGAATATCATCAAGAAGTGACTTCTTATCAGGCCGAGTGGTGACAACATGAAAAGCATCTCGATCCTCCCTGAATTGATTGTTATTGCGGGCTTCCTATCCATGGGTAGGGCGTCCAAATCGGCTTTCGGCCGTTGCCCGGTTTTTGGACCCGGCGAAAGCCTCCCAAGTCAAGCTCTGGCGGCCATTTTCCCGGAAAATCCGGGAGACCAAAAACCGGGTAAAGAATCTGGGCGATTCAGATCTTTTTTGGACGCCCTAATCCATGGGTACCCTCGTAACTCCAAGAGACGATGTACTGCTCGGCCGGTATGAGACAGGCAATATGGAGTTCGAAAAACTTGAGATTGGAGACAGGATTGTCTATTGGCATCAGAGGACTATAGGTGATGCTTTGGTCGAAGGCGATTTTATTTTGTTACAGTTTGATAAGAGCACGAAAGGATTTCTTAAAAGGGAAGTCCATTGGAGAGATGATTTACCGGAGCAGATAACTGTCGCTATTTCAAAAGAGCAAGCTGAATCTATAGTAGATGGTCAGAATGCGTCGGCCACGTTATACATCATCTCGCCAGAATCGAAAGTATTCCCAATAAATCCCCCCCCGAAGCATCCGTGCTGGGTAGTGAGAAGCAGCAAAGACCGAAAGATTACTGTAACAATTGTCGATGCGGTGACGGGAGCAGTCCTCGGATATGGCCTTCCCCCGCCACCGGCCGGCCTTTCGCCTGGCAGCAAACCGTCTCAACCATCCATTCGAACCACACCACCTGGAACATAAGAAAATCCCCCGTGTTGAGTCAACAGGGGGTGCAACTGAACGTAGTATGATTTTGTGGCCACGGCATCTACTGTGAAGAGATGGCTTTGATTTTTGCCCATTCCAAAATGATTCTACTCCACACAACGTATGGGAGGTAATTATGAAACGTGGAATGAGATTTGCGAAGATCGGTATGGTGCTGCTCCTCTTAGTATTTTCTGCATGGGGTGCGGAGGCAGCTATCATAAGAACGGCTGCCATACAGTATGAGAAAATAGGCGATGTCCTCAATAATTATCTGAGTGAGAGACGGATTAATCTCAACCAACATATCACTATCGGGGACAAGGAAATCTACTGGAATCAGCGTATGGTGGGTGAGGCCATCGTTGAAGGTGCTACGACTGTTGTCCAGTTCAATCCACTTACCAAGGAGTATGTTGAAGTGCAGTCCTCGCGCCTGGAGGTAGTGGACGACGCGATCGTTTCTCCAATGTTCACCAGGGAGCAAATCACCTCCATGCCCCAAGTCATTGGGAGTTTTCTGGGTGCGCAGCTTTATATCCTGAAGCAGGACTCCCCCGTCTTCCCTGTCAAGAGTGACCCGACTCACCCGAGTTGGGTGGTCTACAGTTCTGATGGTCTCTATCCCGATGGGAGCAATAAATTGGTGATCAGCATCTTCGATGCGGTCACAGGAGGGTTCCTGGGATACGGTACTCCTCCACCTTTCACTGCGCTCTCCATCAATGGGCCCGACTGGGGGGCCACTTTCCCTTCATGCGATCCTATCTGGCACGAGTGGATGACGAGTGCAAAAAATGGGTTCAATGCCATGGGATACGACACAGAGGGCATCGACGTGGCTACTGAGGCACAGATACGGGGCCATGTCCAGAGCAGCAGTACTGCCCTTTTCTACGAACTGGACCATGGTGGATCCACGAGTTTCCACAACATCTGCCCTGATTCCGAAAATATCACTGGGACGCAGGTGGGAACCTGGATCAGCGGTTACACGAAGATGCCCTTCGCCTTCATCGGGAGCTGCGGAGGCCTGTGCGACAATGGCCCGGGAACATTCTCCTATGAATTCAGGAAGGGATCCTCAAGTAATACCGCGGCAGTTGGATACTGTCACATGGACTGGACGGGGGCAATAGGTGAGAGCTATAGCTGCACTGATTGCTGGTCAAACTCCGTCGCCTGGCAAGACAACCTCTTCAACCGCCTGAAGAATGGGGAAACCGTCAAAGATGCCTTCGACCATGCTCTGGCTGACTACCCCATGTGCGGCGACGGGTCGCAATGCATGCGGCTGGACGGAGACAATAACCTCAAACTCGTACCAACAGCAGGTGCGACTTTGATCAGAGGGAGCTTGCCAACCGCGAACGCAGGCTTGGATCAGAATGTAGAGCAGACCAACCTGGCAGGAACCTCGGTCACCCTCGATGGATCCGGATCGGTCGGACCGAACGGCGCGCCCCTGACCTATACCTGGAGCTGGACTGGTGGGGCGGCGACTGGGGTGAACCCAACTGCGTCATTCCCCCTGGGCACAACTATCGCTACATTGACTGTGGACGATGGATACGGTTCCCCCCTTGATATCGACGAGAGGTCAGACACGGTTTCCATCACCGTTCGGGATACCACCCCGCCGGTCCTTGCCGTTCCTGCCGCGGTAACAGTGGAGCAGACGAGCGCTGCCGGCACTCCCGTCACGCTGCCCCCGGCGACGGCAACGGACATCTGCGACGCTCATCCGGTCATCACCAATAATGCGCCGGCGGTCTTTCCCCTGGGCAACACCACCGTCACATTCTCCGCCACGGATGCTTCCGGGAACAGCGCCAGCGGTTCGACAACGGTGACGGTTGTTGATACCACCCCGCCGGTCCTTACCGTTCCTGCCGCGGTAACGGTGGAGCAGACGAGTGCTGCCGGCACTCCCGTCACGCTGCCCCCGGCGACGGCAACGGACATCTGCGACGCTCATCCGGTCATCACCAATAATGCGCCGGCGGTCTTCCCCCTGGGCACCACCACCGTCACGTTCACCGCCACGGATGCTTCCGGGAACAGCGCCAGCGGTTCGACAACGGTGACGGTTGTTGATACCACTCCGCCCACGATCAGCGTCAGGGTTACTCCCGATACCCTGTGGCCCCCGAACCACAAGATGGCGGATATCACCGCGATGGTCACGGTGAGTGATATCTGTGATGCTCATCCAACGGTTCGCCTTGTGAGTATCACCAGTAATGAACCCGATGATGCAAATGGTGTCGGGGACGGAGAGACCAAAAACGATATTCAGGGCGCAATTTTCAACTCGGAGGATTATCGGTTCCAACTGAGAGCGGAACGAGATGGAAACGGTGATGGTCGGGTCTACATGATCACCTACAGTGCGACGGATGCGTCCGGCAATAGCGCGAATGGCAGTGCAGCTGTTCTCGTACCACAGAACAGGTAAGACGACAGCAATGGGGGATATTCAAAGCGAGAGAAATACCTGAAAAATTTTCAGACTGGCTAAAGCTATGCTTCGGCAGGTCGCAGGCACGTCGCAAACCGGCTACCGATACTGGAGGCGGCGTGGAGCAAATGCTGAAGCATAGCGTAAAGGTCAAGACGAGAATTTACTCGAACGACTACTGCCCGCATGGCTATGAGCTCCCCGCGGGAGACTATCGCCAGGGCAACGGCAGTGCGTAGTGGACATTTTTGCACACCGGTTCTTATTGCCGCGACAAAGGATATTCCATTTTGTGAGCCTCGGCAGGTTTTAGCACGCGGGTGCCGGTCTCCCGGAACAGAATTTTAGTGCTGATCGGAGGATTCTTTAGCGCCAGCGGTCAATTCTTGTGTCGCTTTATAGGGGGACACCGTATGGGCAAACCGATTAGAATGTTCATCTTTACTACTCTCTTTTGTGGGATTTTAACATGCGATGGGTTTGTTACATGGGATATACCCCCCCATCCGAGTAAAACAATCGTCTCCGCGACAACTAAGTTGATTGAATTCCAAGACAATTTTAACGCTGGGTTCCTGGACCCTGAACGGTGGAGGATTATCCAGGAAGGAGACATTCAACAGAATATCATCGATGTGATCGCAGTCGATCCCATAAAGTCGGATGAGTGCCGGCTGAGACTGGGCATGAACACAATCGGAACACGGGATGATACAGTTAAGTATATCGGCGTCAGGAGCGTTAAGAAATTCAGCTTACATGCCTTAAGCGAGATATCCTTGGATCTTGACTGGAACAACCAGAGTAATGGATGTTATCTGACAGCTGCCGTTTACCTTTGTCCCACAGTTACAAACACTAATCCCGAAAAGGAAGATGACTGGTTAAAACTGGAATATATCGGGGTTCCACCAGGATATAACGCCAGAGCTGTGATTTCAATTAAGGAAAGAGGGACTGTTAAGTATCTCTATACAGAAAAGTGGCCGGAGGAACGAATTGGTCGCCATATAGGATTGCAGGAAATTAAGCTCATTCTTGAGAAACTACGGTTTAATATACTGGAAAATGGATCATTACTTTACGATATTGATTCAAATGAAATTAATTTTCAATCTTTCTATTTATATATCATGATGAGCAGTCACAGCAATTATCCTTTTAGAGAAATATATTTTGATAATATTTTTCTTTTTTAAAAATATATAGTCTCATGGGAAACTAGGGATTGGTGCGGCAGCAATTCCCGGCTTCCCCTAATTGCTGTTCTGACGAAAGCATACGTTTGGATTCGTATGCAGCAGGTCAATCTTCTTGCCTTTTATGGAACCATGAAAGAAAAGGACATCATCTTGATAGCCAAAACACAGGGGCACGATATATGGCAATGCTGTTGACTTCACCAACTTTCGTCATTCCGGCGAAAGCTGGAATCCAGGAAAATAAAGACTTTCTGGACACCGGTTTTCACCGGGGTGACGTTAAGTCAACACCATTGCGATATATGGTTTGTTCCCATCAACCATACCCTGGGGGAATCACCAGAAAATGCCATGAGCGCTCAGGTTGAGGTTCACCCGTTCCGTAGTTGCGCTCAGCTCTTTCTTGATATCGGGCGAGCAGAGCATTATGGCGACCAGGATCCCCTGCTTGACGGTGGGGGCCAGGGCTCTATCCCAGCCCTCGGGCAGCCCGAGATATTCCGCGCCCACCTTGGCCACTCCCTCGGAAACCAGGTCCAGAGCATCGTCTTCCGCATCCAGGTCGAGCGCAGCCCCGTATAACCACAATGAGGGTCGGAAATCGCCTTCGGCATCCACGATCAGCGGGGCGGCATCTTCCTCGGGGATCCCCGCAAGAGCGGAAAAATCGGCCTTAAAAGCCGTTGCCAGGAGCTGTGGGACTTCATCCGTGCGGTAGGTGGCAGCCGCCATGAGCTTTTCTCCGATGCACGGGTCCATTCTGCGGACCAAAAAGTCCACGCCCACCTCGATGAAGTGATGACAAAGGTCCAGCACGACGGCGTCGGACAGAGGACCCAATTGCTCTTCAAGCAACGGCTTGAGCAGGGATGCGAGTACGTTCGCTTTTGCGATGACATACCCCTCGCCCCGGCCCAGTGTGATTCCCGAGAGGTGCCCTGTGGAGTCCATTCCCCAGCTGTTGTTATGGCTGACGAAACCGTGGGCAAAGGCCTTTTCTCCTTTGCTGCCGGCCGCCTTCCAAACCTTGAGGAAATTGTCCTGGGTCGGGTCATGCAGATATGCGGCGAATTTGAGGGAGGTTGCCGTGAAATTATTGTTGAAGAGGTCCAGAGCATTCGCTCCGTAGATCCTGTTGTGAAGTTCGCCGTCATCCAACTGCCGGATCTTCCTGCAGAGGGACTCTTCCATATAGGCGTGGGTGGCTGGGTTCCACGATTGCGCCTTTCCCGGGGATAAAATCGACGCTGCAAAAACCGCTAGAATGATGGAGGTGGCTCTCATCAGGCCCATAGTTTTCACGACTGATCTCCTCTGCCCATTGAGCTTGTCCAACGCGTTTCGGAGAGTGGACTTGAGCTCCGACTGCACCGGGCCGCCACGAGCCTGTCCGGAGTATTCCGCCCGCTGCACTCCGATGTCTCCGTTTCTCTTGCCGATGGAATCTTGAAGATTCCATCCTACCACAGGGCCGCCGAGTTTCGAACCATCCATTTTGCCCATTTGTTGCCTTTCGCCTCATGGGACGACAGCATTTGGCCATCCAGCGCGGCCTTTCGCCGATCGATCCACCGATCTCACTCGACGATCCGGTATCCGGCAGACTGGAGGGAGGGCCTCGTGTAAGCGAAGAGCATCTCGACGGCCTCGGGGAAGGGATTGTAGAACCAGTGGACGGCTCCCCTCGGCACAAACATGGTGTCTCCCTGCTTCATCTCCACTTCAGTGTCGCCCACGCCGCTGATCCCTCTCCCCGACAGGATGTATATGACCTCCTCCGCATCCTTGTGGACGTGCTTCTTGTGAGAGGACGTCATGGCCTCGAACCGGCAAAACGCGAAGGTGATGTCTTCCGCACCCACCGTATCCTTGTCGACAAGCACCACCCGCCTGGCGTTGTCGAGGTCCTTGATCGGTTCATTCCTCCCGTCATCCATGCCAATCACGTATTTCATGCAGATCTCCTGTCTTCCTTCGTGGGGTGTTGACATCATCATCGAGAAGCTCCGCAAGAGGCAACGCAGCGACATTCCCCAATGGTGTTGACTTAACCAACTTTTGTCATTCCGGCGAAAGCCGGAATCCAGGAAAATAAAGACTTTCTGGACCCCGGTTTTCACCGGGGTGACATTACCGTGAAAATGGAACGGGCGTTAAATCAACACCATTCGGGGCATTCCCTGGCTATTCCAGGATGAACAGCTCGTTGCTCCGTCCAAAGCTCAAGAGAAATCGTCCCAAAACGAGCATTTGCGTGTGGTACTGGAGAATGGCCTCCCGTTTTTTCCTTGTTTCCCCCGGCTGAAGCTTGAAAGATATCCATTGCGCATGGGGATTGGTGAACTCTTCGGGAGGGTTCATGCGTGAACCGGTACCGGAGCCCTGGCCCACCGGCCATTGGCCGAAGTGAATCAAAAAGGTGATCATCTTCGGTTCACTGGAAGGACCTTTCTTTTTCAGGGCCTTCAATGCCCCGTTGACAAAATAGTAGGTCGAGGAATGGTCGGGATGCAGGTCTTCAGAAGAGGTCGAAGCCACCAGGGTGGGGCGAAAATCCAGCAGCAGCTGTTCGATTTCTTTCGTCAAATCCCGGCCATTGTACTGGGTATCCGGCACAATCATATCTTTCGGCATCGGCTGCCGCTTCAGGGTGAAGGGGGACGTATATGCCTGCGGGTCGGAGCGGTACTTCCAAAGCAGGTAGTTGAGTCCGCCATCAGGGAATCCCAGGAAAACGATATCCTGCTTTTGCATGCCGAGGAGAGTCAGTGCCTTGATGGCCTCCTCCTCACG
This sequence comes from Desulforhabdus sp. TSK, assembly GCF_022836495.1. Lineage (GTDB taxonomy): Bacteria > Desulfobacterota > Syntrophobacteria > Syntrophobacterales > Syntrophobacteraceae > Desulforhabdus. The sequence continues at coordinate 36,873 of NZ_BQXM01000038.1, read as the reverse complement.
CTCTTTTCCATATTCGAGGTAGTCCTCCGACTTTGGGTGGGAAATGTGCTCTTCCATTTCCACCCCTTCGGGATAGCCGTCCCCACTGGTCATGAAAGCCACCTTCACCTTTCCCCCCTCACTGAGCACTCGTTGGATGAGCCCGCCGGCTCCGAGGCATTCATCGTCCGGGTGGGGCGAAAAAACCAGGAGGCGTGTCTGCTGAGAAATGGGCGGTTCCAACGACCGCAGCTCCGCCGCGCGAGCCGCATGAGAAGCAAATAGGGCGAGAAGGGCAAACATGAGCCACACTTTTCTCCGCATTCGGAATTACCTCCCTTTTAATGGACTCCGGAATGAAACAGATGTACGTCCCGACTATCTCTCCGTCATATCTTGATGAAGATTTTTCTCTTCCACAGCGACCATGCGACCAGGTACATGACAAGGACATAGGAAAGCCCGAACAGCAGGGACTCATTCTGGGGACTTTCCAACCCCGAGGTCCATGCCGTCGGCAGGCGACTTCCCCACGCTACGGCAACCTCCCCGGTGCGGTGCAGGACCACCCTCACCAGGGGATCCACGATTTGAGCCAGAACATAAATGGCAATGGAATTCATCCCGAAAAGCATGAAAACCTTCGCCCATGTCGTGTATCGTCTGACCTCAGTCAGCCAGTAAAACACGGATAAAGCCAGGAATGCAAGACCTGCCATGAGGATGCTGAAGGAACTGGTCCAAATGGTTTTATTGATGGGCATCCAGCGATCGAGCATGACCCCAAGGATGGCCAGCCCCATGCCCGAGGCCGCCATGGCGAGTGTCTTGGTTGACCCGGCGAGTGGCAGGCGGAGGCAGTTACCGGCAAGTGCACCAAAGAGAGTTGTCACGATGGCAGGGAGGGTGCTGAGCACACCCTCCGGTTCCCAGGCTCCGTACATATGGCCGTGGAGCAGAATTGAGTCCAGGTAACCGGCTAAATTTTTGCCGGGCTCCAGGACGAATGCCCCGACACCGGGCACCGGGATAAAGCGCATCATGAGCGAATAGGCGGCGAGCAGGCCGGCAAGCCAGAGGCATTGGCCCCTGGGGCCATTGCGGATCATGATCAGGGCCGCGAAAAAATAGCACAGGGCTGTCCTTTGCAGGATACCCATGACGCGGAGCGTGGAGAGGTGAAAAAGAGGGTAGGCGTTCATGAAAAGCCCGAGGAGGAAAAGTACGACCGTCCGGTCCACGACCTGGACATCCAGTCCCTTTGCGCCGGGTGCAGCCTCTTTGCGGCCGGCAAAGGAAAAGACCATGGAAACGCCCATGATGAACAGAAAGAAGGGAAATATCGTATCGGCGAATGTCCAGCCGTTCCAAGCGGCATGTTTGAGCTGTGGATAGACGTCCCGGTATGAGCCCGGGCTGTCCACCAATATCATTGCGGCGATTGTGAATCCGCGAAAAGCATCCACTGCAAGGATGCGTTTACCCTGCGTTGGTTCCATACGCTGTTCAACCCGTTGCTCGATCTTCGCGCGGCTGATGAGCCGGAAGTGCACCATTTCATGTTCAGAACGGCATGACGGCATGAGGCCATGTTGACACCCATCATACCACGATAGCGGCAATAGAAAAGCGGGGCAGAAGTCATGGAAAAGGGTCATCGAGCGCCATTCGCCCCCGAGCCCCGGCAAAAACATCCTTGAACACCGTGACGCAAATGGCCTAAGGTAAAAGGCAATTGAAAGGCATTCGACACGTGAAATGCGTCTCCTGGAGGGGCAATGGCATCGATTTCACCCATAGTACAATACAAAAAGACAGCATGAAGGAGCCCTCATGATGAATGGTTTTGGTCCCCTGGCGGCGGCAAAGAAACGCAATGCGTGCCGGCTCATGGATGTTGCACTGGGGAAGGTCGAAGCCGACCTCGTCATTGTCAACGCAAAAGTCATCAATGTCTACACCGCAGAAATACTGGACCCATGCGCGGTGGCCGTCAAGGGCGAGTGGATCGCCACCGTCGGTGAAGCCTCCGGTTTCCTTGTGGGGCCGTCCACGCGCGTCATCGATGCAGCGGGACGCTTCCTGGCGCCCGGCTACATCGACGGGCACACCCACCTGGCATGGCTGTTCGGCATCGAAGAGTTCCTCAAATACGCGGTTCCCGGCGGCGCCACCACCATCATCAGCGAGATTTTGGAGGTCTATCCCGTGGGGGGACTGGCCGGTACACTGGATTTCCTGGCATCGTTCCAGGACCAGCCCATCAAGATATTCTCCACGGCCCCGGCCATGGTTTCCATCTCTCGAAAAGCCCGGGGGATTTCCGCCGAAGACCTGCAGGCCCTGCTGGAACGGGACGACGTGCTGGGCCTCGGTGAATCCTACTGGCAGTCCGTCGTGCAGACCCCGGAGGTCTATCTACCCGCACTGGAGCTTGCCCTTGAAAAGGGCAAAGTGCTCGAGGGGCATACGGCGGGCGCTCGGGGCCACAAGCTTTGCGCCTACGGGGCCTGCGGCGTTTCATCCTGCCATGAGCCCATCACCGCTCAGGAGGCCCTGGAGCGTCTGCGGCTGGGCATCTACGTCATGGCGAGGGAAGGCAGCATTCGAAAGGACCTCAAGGCCATTGCGGAAGTCAAGGACGAGGCCGTGGACCTCCGGCGCTTGATCATCTGCACCGACGGCGTTACCCCGGGCGAATTGATGGAGCATGGATACATGGATTGCGTGGTGCGGCGGGCCGTGGAGTATGGCTTCGACCCCATCCGTGCCGTCCAGATGGCGACCCTCAACGTGGCGGAGCATTTCGGCATCGACCACCTGGTGGGCGGCATCGCGCCGGGCAAATATGCCGATATGGTCCTCCTGCCGGACCTGTCCCATTTTTCACCGGATTTGGTGATCAGCTGCGGTAAGGTCGTTGCCGAAAACGGCCGCATGACGGTATCCCCCAGGCGGCACCTTTACCAGGCCGGGAGCAGGGAAACGGTTCGTCTGCCGAGGCCCTTGACGGCGTCGGATTTCAGGGTCCAGGCGCCTTCCACGGAGTCGACGGTGGATGTCTGCGTCATTCAGATGGTGACGGACCTGGTGACGGCGGAAAAAACGGCCGTCGTACCCGTCCAGGATGGGGAAATCGCCATTTCCAGGGACCAGGACCTTCTGAAAATAGCCGCAGTGGACAGGGCTGGGACTCCCGGGGAGCTGTTCACCGCATTCATTCGAGGATTCGGCCTGAAGACGGGCGCTCTGGCCTCCAGCGCTGCCTGGGATACGTCGGACATCATTGTCGTGGGCGCCGACGAGTCGGATATGGCGGTGGCCGTCAACCGCATCGCGGAGCTTCAGGGAGGGGCCGTCTTCTGCGATGCCGGCAAGATTGTCCGGGAGCTGCCCCTGCCCCTGTTCGGGCTGCTCTCACAGGCGCCCCTGGGCGATCTCGCCGACGGGGTAAAGGGAATCAACGAAGCGGCGCAGGCGCGGGGTGTGTCTTTTCCCGATCCGCTGCTGAGTCTCGTCGCTCTCACGGGGGCGGCCATTCCCTACCTGCGAATCTGCGACGAAGGCATGGTGAACCTCAAGGATGGAAAGCCGCGCCCGTTGTTTTCAGATGCGAAAGAGGGTGGACGCTGAAAACGCTGACAGGCGCCGACTCACGCTGACAGGAAGGCCATGCCACTGTCCAACACAAACATTCCCGACCTGGAGCATTACCATTTTCGGGAGCTGCATCCGCGGATTTTTATCGGAACGGCGAGCGATCGCTATGCCGGGTGGATCGGACAGATTTATTCCGAAGAACGCTACCGGGACAGGATCACCAGCCGCACGAAGCAGATCAAGGGGAAGTCTTTCCGCGAAGACGTCCTGCCGGTGGAGAGCGTGGAAGAATATTTCACTCATTTCCGCGTGCTGGAGATCGACTTCACGTTCTACCGCTTTCTCCTGGAACGGGCCGGTGAGGCCTCTCAAAATTTCCACGTGCTGCATCGCTACAGGGAGCATCTGAAGGAGGGTGACGGCCTCTTCCTGAAGGTGCCCCAGGCCATTTTCGCGCAGAAGCTGCTGGTGCAGGGGAAGTATGTTCCCAACGAGCAGTATCTCGATCGCGATGCTTTCGCGCGGCGGTTTTATGAACCGGCCCGGGAGATTCTCGGCCCATATCTGCGGGGGTTCATTTTCGAACAGGAGTATCAGCGCAGGGAAGAGCGGATTCCGCCGGCGGAGCTGGCCCGGTCCCTGGACTCCTTCTTTGGCGGGATCCCCCGGGACAGCCGTTACCATGTGGAGCTGAGGACGGAATCTTACCTCGCCCCGGTCGTCCTGGATGTGCTGGAAAAGCATGGAGTGGGGCAGGTGCTGTCTCACTGGACATGGCTCCCTCCGCTGAGGAAGCAGTTCGAGAAGGGCGGGAGCCGCTTCACCAATGCCGGTGGGCAGAGTGTCCTGCGGCTCATGACGCCCCGGGGAATGCGCTACGAAGATGCCTATGCCCGGGCGCATCCTTTCGACCGGATGGTGGAGGGGATGCTGCAGCCCTCCATGGTGGAGGAGACCGTTCAGCTCATGCAGGCGGGCATGGCCCAGGATGTGGACGTGAATGTCATGGTCAACAATCGGGCGGGCGGCAACGCGCCCTCCATCGCCCGGCGCATCGCCGAAAGCTTCCTGGGTGCGGTGAATCGGGGAGAAAAGAGTCCTCAGAGCCCCCTGTAGCGGGGCTCCTCCCGGGAGTGTCAAAAACTCATCGGCATGGAATCTACCACTGGCGTGCGGGGCCCACATCGATGTGTACGAACTCGGGATAACACCCCACCCCCCCCATACTCAGCAGCAGGGCCGTTCTCTCGATGTCGACAAGGTCCACCCCCTCCATGCGGACATCGGCGGCCATCCCCCTGAGATGATAGCTGTTTCGGGCAACTCCGCCCCCTTCCAGCCGGAGCATTTCATTGTAGCTGGGGGAGCGATAGCCGGAGAGCAGGATATACGGTCGGTCACGAGAGCCCAGTTTGGTGCGGACGGCATCCAGGAGCAGGAAGAGGTCCGGGGCGATGGGGTGCGGTGCGTCGTCGTAGGAGCATCGGAAGAGGTGGTCCAGGCGGACCAGGGCTTTTCCATCGAAGCGGCCTTCGCGGTTGAGGTACCGGATGCTCAGGTATTCGTTGGTGTGAGCATTGAAGAAATCGAGTTTTCCGCTGCAGAGATATCTCAGGTCCACAGCGGCTTCCGTTCTGCGCGGTAAGACCGGGGCGCCGGCAACAGCGGCTGTTCCCAGCAGAAGGAGCTTCATGGCTTGTCTTCGGGTCATGTCTATTTTTCTCGGGGTTCCAGTCAGCGTGCATCAGCGCCTGTCAGCGTTTTCAGCGTCCCACCGTTTTTTGAGATATGCAAGACTTGTGCCTGAAGGGGGGCAATGTTGTTGACTTAACCAACGTTCGTCATTCCGGCGAAAGCCGGAATCCAAAAAATAAAGACTTTCTGGACCCCGGTTTTCACCGGGGTGACGTTGAGTCAACAGCATTGAATGGGGGGAGGGGGATCAGAGGATTCGGCCCAGCCACAGGCCCAGAAAGACCATGCCGGCGCCGCCGAGGTTGTTGGAGAGCACATTGGCCAGTGCGGTGAAATAGGCTTCGGAGGTGAAGGCGTTCACGCTCTCGATGGCATAGGTGGAAAAGGTCGTCAAAGCCCCGAGGTAGCCCGTGACGAAGAAGAGGCGGACAGAAGGTGTCATGAAAGAGGCACGTTCGGCCAGGGCAAAGGAGAGGCCGATGAAAAAGCAGCCCACGAGGTTCACGAACAGCGTGCCCCATGGAAACTGGGGGCCGAAGAGCCTCACAGCCAGAAGCGTCGCTCCGTAGCGGCTCAGGGCGCCCAGGCTTCCTCCTATCATCACATAAATGAGCTTTGCCATCTCTCCCGCCGTTCCCCAGAATCATTCGAGCTTCACTGCCCGCCCAATATCCCACATCCGGCCGGATGAAGTCGAGATTGTTTTGCACGGCTCCGCCCGTTTATTGTATACCTGCATAAAACAATCCCAGGTCTATGAGCTCATGGAGAGGAGGACATGACAGTCCGCAACCTTGAATATTTTTTCAAGCCCGCATCCGTTGCCCTCATCGGAGCCACTTCCAGGAAGGCCTCCATCGGGCGGGTGCTGACGGAAAATCTCTGGAATGGAGGCTTCCGGGGGGAACTGTTTGCAGTCAACCCGAACCGGGAAACCATCGACGGCATTCCGACCTATCCCAACCTGGAGAGTCTTCCGAAAGCCCCGGAACTGGCGATCATCGCCACCCCTCCGGCATCGGTACCGGAATTGATTGGGGAGCTGGGAAAGCGGGGGACGAAAGCGGCGATCGTCATTACTTCGGGATTCGGTCCGGCAGGCGAACAGGGCGGCGAGGGCGGGTACACCCCCATCCTGGAAGCGGCGAAGCCTTACCTGCTGCGGATCCTGGGACCCAACTGCATGGGGGTGACGGTTCCCCGCCATGGTCTTCACGTGAACTTCTCCCGTGTGCGCGCTCTGCCCGGGAGCATCGCTTTTGTGGCCCAGTCGGGGGCCGTGCAGACGGTCGTACTGGATTGGGCGGCTGAACGTAAGATCGGGTTTTCTCATTTTGTCGCTCTCGGAGACATGGCCGACGTGGATTTCGGGGACATGCTGGACTACCTGGCCAATGAACCTTCGGTGCGCGCCATCCTCCTGTACATGGAATCCGTCGTTCATTCCCGCAAATTCATGTCGGCGGCCCGCGCGGCGGCACGCATGAAGCCGGTGATCGTCCTCAAGGCCGGGCGCCACGAGGAAGGTGCGAGAGCCGCCGCCTCGCACACGGGGGCCATGGTGGGGAACGACGCCGTCTACGACGCCGCCTTCCGCCGTGCGGGAATGCTGCGCGTGTACACCCTCCAGGAGCTCTTCGATGCCGTGGAAACCCTCGCCGGCACCCCATCGGTGCGCGGAGACCGCCTGGCCATCATGACCAACGGGGGCGGGGTGGGGGTGATGGCCACGGATTCCCTCATGGAGGAAGGCGGCCGCCTTGCGGAGCTTTCCCCCGAAACCCTGCAGCGTCTCCATACGGTGCTGCCCCCCATCTGGTCCCGCAGCAACCCCGTGGACATGATTGGGGACTCCACGGGCGAGCGGTACGGCGTCGTGCTGGAGGCACTCCTGGAGGATGAGGGAGTGGATGCCGTCCTGGTGCTTCATTGCCCCAACGGCATCGTGGAAGGATCGGAAGTGGCCGCAGCGGTGATCGACCGGTACAACAAACGGGCCGCCCGGGGGAATGCTCCCGCCCTGTTCACGTGCTGGCTCGGGGGCGCCTCCCCGGTGGAAGGGCGGCGGATGCTCGAGGAAAACAAGATCCCCACCTACGACGATCCCGCCGACGCCGTACGCGCCTACATGCAGTTGCTGCGTTACCGCCGGAGTCAGGAGCTCCTCATGGAGACCCCGCCGAACGTTCCCGAGGCGTTCTCACCGCAAACGGAACGGGCTCGGGAAATCATCCGGAAGGTCCTGGAGGAAGGACGCCAGTGGCTCATGGAAACAGAGGCCAAGGAGGTGCTCTCCGCTTACGGCATTCCCGTGGTTCCCACGCACGTGGCGAAAAACCCCGATGAAGCCGCCGCCCTTGCTGAAGCGCTCGGCGGGCCTGCGGTTCTGAAGATACTCTCTCCCGATATCCTGCACAAAAACCGGGTGGGCGGCGTGGCCCTCGACCTGGCGAATCCGTCCCTCGTCCTGCAGGCGGCGGGGGCCATGCTGGAGCGTGTGCGCCGGGCGTGTCCCGATGCCCACATCGTGGGATTTGCCGTGGAGCCGATGATCCGGAGATTCCATTCGCACGAGCTCATCCTGGGAATGATGGAGGATAAGCTTTTCGGGCCAGTCATTCTTTTCGGGCAGGGGGGAATCGCCGCCGAAGCGCTGGGAGACAAGGCCCTGGCACTCCCTCCCCTGAACATGCACCTGGCCCGTGAAGTCATGCAGCGTACGCGCATCTTCCGCCTGCTCCAGGGGAATGAAGATCTTCCGGCGGCGGACCTGGAGGCCGTCGCCTTCACGTGCGTCAAGCTGTCGCAGCTGGTTTGCGATCTGGGAGAAGTCGTCGAGCTCGATATCAATCCGCTCCTGGCGGACCGGGAGGGGGCGCTCGCCCTGGACGCCCGCATCAGGGTCCGGCAGACCGGTGGTTCCGCCACCGACCGTCTGGCCATCTGCCCCTATCCGAAGGAGCTGGAGGAGCGCCTGGTGCTGCCCGACGGGCAGGAGCTGCTCATCCGTCCCATCCGCCCCGAAGACGAGCCGGGATTTTATGGGATTTTTTCCCGCCTTTCACCCGAAGAAATTCGCCTGAGATTCCTGCACCCTATGCATCATCTTCCCCACAGCCTGGCCGCGCGCCTGACTCAGATCGACTACGACCGGGAAATGGCCCTGGCCGTTGTCGATGAGCACGCCGAAGGCGGTGAAGAGCTCTATGGCGGTGTCCGCATCATCGCTGATCCCGACCTGGACAACGCGGAATTCGCCATACTCCTGCGCAAAGACAAGACGGGGCTGGGGCTGGGACCCATGCTTCTGCGGAGGATCATCGACTATGCACGGCGGCGGGGAATTCAAAACGTTTACGGCGAAGTGCTGTCGGAGAACACCCCCATGTTGAAGCTTTGCAAGGCCTTCGGCTTCAGGCACCAACGGATACCCGACGACCCCACCGTGATTCACGTGACCTTGGATCTTCACTCTCCAAGCTGAGCCGTGAGATATTCCAGGCATCCGTTGAGAGTGGCCAGCCTGGGATAGTCCCGCTCGGGGATGGTCAGCTGAAATTTCTCCTGGAGTCCAAACACGAAGTTCAGAAAATCCACTGAATCGAAATCGATCTGGTCCCTGAAGCTCCTGCCGGGATCGAGGCTGCGGAGGTCCGCTTCAGGGGCGATGCGACCGAGGATTTCCAGGGCTGCTTTCTTGACGGCTGCTTCCATGGTAATGTACTCCGGGTCAACAGGGATTGGGCTGCATCGATATGGGGACAGCGGGGGCAGGGTTCACTCACACCCCGGTCACTGAACGAGAAGCTCACCCAGAGCGTGCTGCTGCAATTGCCATCCCGAAGGTTCCTCCCCGTAGGTCCATTTCTGGCGGAGGGTTTTTGTCTTCAATTGGGGATCCGAAGTAAAATAGTAGCGGCATTTCAGGAGCACGGTGCTGAAACCGTCCCCGCCCTCGAAAATCACGTCTCGAATGTCATAATCCATGATGTGGAGATGGTTCTGGAATCCATCCACATTCCTCCAGAAATCCTCTTTGGCCTCGGGGGCGATCCAACCCGAGGCATGCTTGTAGTCTCCCCATTTCATCGCCTTGATGAAATCCTGTTCCGCCAGGAGCAGGTCATTCATGTTGTTTTTGGGTTTTCCCCAGGTGGAGCAGGAGAGGGTGAACAGCAGCATTGTCAGGGCCATCGTGGGGAGGAAGATTCTGGAAAAACCGGATGAAAGCGGATGGAGCATGCGCGGGTTCCTTCCTTCTGGGCGTCAGGCAGGCCATACAACAGATCCGCCCTGCCCGTTCCATTGTTCATGGGGTGCGTGATCTGCACCCTGCTTGGGGCCTCACTTGAAACGCATCGGGTCGAGAATATAAATAACACCGTGGCCTATTTCCTTCCATGAAAATCCTTCCAATCGTCCTGTTGCTTCATTTCTGTAATATTTAGTGTGGATAAAAAATAATCTATGCGCTATAGTTTCACTAACATCGATGGCGGGGCATTCTGATCCGCCTGACTTCCGCAGTGCAGTTGACTTAACAACCTTTCGTCATTCCGGCAAAAGCCGGAACCCAGGAACAGGAAGAGGCTCCGGGCACCCGTTTTCAACGGGGTGACATGGAGTCAAAGACATTGCGGACCCCCTGAGGGCGTCACCGAAGATGGAGTCCCAAGCCCTCAATCTCTCAAAAAATGTAAGTTGTGAAAAGAATGCCGGGATGAACATATTTGGGTAGCAGGATCCGGATCGGATCGAATCCTTGAGGAGGCTATGCAATGTCAGAGTATACATGGGATACCGATTGGAAGACCGAGGCAAACGGGGCAGCCTGTGACGTCAAAAACTTTTCGGAATTCATCGAAAATCAGGCCCGGTCCATGGAGCAATCCGGCATTACGTTGGAAGCGCTGCACCTGCGCAGATGGATTCCTGAATTGAGGAATACCTGCAAGACCATTTCGTCATCGTCCGACCCTTTTCCCCTATCCTTTCGGTGACCATCCCACGCCCTGTCTCAGAGGCCGTCCAAAATTCATCTACTCGGGAGTCAAACCTGCTTCGATTCCCTCCTTGAGGGGGGATCGCACTGTTTTACAGCTTCAATACTTTCGTTCTTTGTCATGCCGGCAGTTTTAGGCCGGCATCCAGTTTTTTTCTGTGGATTCCGGCTAACCGCCCGCCGGAATGGCGACTCAAGTGATGGGCACTGTAAGGTATTGAGTTGTCCTGATACGACAACGAAACATTGCTCTCCCGCGTAGGGTGGGCTTTGCCCACCATTCTGCGCCGAAAGCATTGGGTGGTGGGCAAAGCCCACCCTTACGCAGGAGCTCTCGTTGTAGTCCTAAGCCCCCCCGCTTCGAAAGGCGCTGCTGACGATAGACTGAGCCTCCTCCTGGATTTGCAGGAGATGCGTCCTCCCTTTGAAACTTTCCGTGTAGATCTTGTAGACATCCTCCGTTCCTGAAGGGCGTGCAGCGAACCAGCCGTTTTCCGTAACGACCTTCAGGCCTCCGATGGCTGCGCCGTTGCCGGGTGCGGCGGTGAGCTTGCCCAGGATGGTCTCGCCCGCCAGAGTTGATGCGGCGATTTGCTCCGGCGAGAGTGCCTTGAGGATCGTCTTCTGCTGTGACGTGGCGGGAGCGTCGATTCTTTCGTAAACGGGGTCTCCGAATTTTTCCACCAGGTCCTTGTAATGTTCTCCCGGATCATGTCCAGTCTTGGCCGTGATTTCTGCTGCCAGGAGATCCAGGATAATGCCGTCCTTGTCCGTCGTCCAGACGGTCCCGTCCCTGCGCAGAAAAGACGCCCCCGCACTCTCTTCGCCGGCGAAGCCGTAGTCCCCCGTGATGAGCCCCTCCACAAACCACTTGAACCCCACCGGGACTTCCAGGAGCCTGCGGTTCAGGTGACCGGCAATGCGGTCGATCATGCTGCTGCTCACGAGCGTTTTTCCGACGGCCGTATCTGCGCCCCATTGGGGACGGTTTTGAAAGAGGAACCAGATGGCCACGGACAGGTAGTGGTTGGGGTTCATGAGGCCCACGCTGCGGGTCACGATTCCATGACGGTCGGAATCGGGATCGTTGCCGAAGGCGACGTCGTAGTTGTCCTTGAGGTGGATGAGGCTCGCCATGGCATAGGGAGAAGAGCAATCCATGCGGATTTTCCCGTCCTTGTCGAGAGTCATGAAGCCGAAGGTGGGATCGACGACGGGATTGACCAGCTGAAGATTCAGACCGTAAGTTTCGGCGATGGGCTCCCAGAAAGCCACGGACGAGCCTCCCATGGGGTCGACCCCGATGCGGATGCCGGCGGATCGGATGGCATCCATGTCGATGACACTGCGCAGGTCCTCCACGTAGGGACGGATATAGTCATAGCGATGGGTGGTGCTGAGGGAGAGGGCTTTTTCAATCCCGATCCGCACAACGTCCTTGTTTCCCTCTCTCAGGAGCTCATTGGCCCTGTCCTGAACCCATTGGGTGATGTTCGTGTCGGCAGGTCCGCCGTGGGGTGGATTGTACTTGAAGCCCCCATCCTCAGGCGGGTTGTGCGAAGGGGTGATGACGATGCCGTCCGCGGGAGCCGAGGGGTTCCGACGATTGTGGACGAGGATGGCATGGGAAATGACGGGGGTCGGGGTATACCCGGAGCCCTCCTGGATCATGACCTCCACGCCGTTGCCCGCCAGGACTTCCAGTGCGGTGACGAAACTGGGCTCCGAGAGGGCGTGGGTGTCCATGCCCAGGAAGAGAGGGCCCTTGACGCCACCGGCTTTGCGGTGGTCGCATATGGCCTGGGTCGTCGCGAGGATGTGGCTCTCGTTGAAGCTTTTCCTGGTCGAAGAGCCGCGATGTCCGGAAGTGCCGAACTCCACCTTGTGGACAGGGTTCGATGGATCGGGTTGAAGGGTATAGTATTCAGTGATCAAACGGGGAATGTTCGCGAGCATGGATCGGGGAGCAGGCTTTCCTGCCAGGTCGTGTACCGCCATTTATTTTCGGCCTCCGAAAAAAGGGATCTTCAAGGGAATCAAAAAGACATGTCACAACAACAAAGGGGGACTTGCGCCCCCCTTTTTCTATTAAGGATTAAGTTGGAATGAAATTATGATTGCGCGGCCTGGCGGTTCTTTACCAGATCGTCGACCACCGCGGGTTCGGCGAGTGTAGAGGTATCGCCCAGTTCGCTGACTTCATTGGCGGCGACCTTACGAAGAATACGCCGCATGATCTTGCCCGAACGGGTCTTGGGAAGTCCCGGTGCCCATTGGATGAAATCGGGTGAAGCGATGGGGCCGATTTCCTTTCGAACCCATTTTACCAGTTCGGCGCGAAGCTCTTCCGTCGGTTGCTGGTCGGCATTGAGCGTAACGTAGGCATAGATCCCCTGGCCCTTGATGTCATGGGGGAAGCCGACGACTGCTGCCTCCGCCACGGCGGAATGAGCTACCAAGGCGCTTTCGATTTCGGCGGTGCCCATGCGGTGTCCGGAAACGTTGATGACGTCGTCGACCCGGCCCGTGATCCAGTAGTAGCCGTCCTCATCGCGGCGGGCTCCGTCACCGGTGAAATAAAGTCCCTTGTAATTGGAAAAGTAGGTTTGTTTGAAGCGTTCGTGATCCCCGTAAACGGTCCTCAGCATGCCGGGCCAGGGTTCTTTTATGACGAGATAGCCGCTGGCGGCACCTTCGAGGAATTTCCCGTCAGGATCCACAATGGCCGGTTGCACCCCGAAGAAGGGCCGCGTCGCCGAACCGGGCTTCATATCCGTGGCTCCGGGCAGCGGTGTGATGAGGATGCCTCCGGTTTCCGTCTGCCACCAGGTGTCCACGATGGGGCATCGTTGTTCGCCGACGGTATTGTAGTACCAGAGCCATGCTTCGGGGTTGATGGGCTCGCCCACCGTTCCGAGCAGCTTCAGGCTCTTGCGCGAGGTTTTCTTCACAGGTGCATCGCCCTGGCGCATGAGCGCGCGGATGGCGGTGGGAGCCGTATAGAAAATGTTGACCTTGTGTTTGTCCACAACACTCCAGAAACGAGACCAGTCGGGATAGTTGGGGATGCCTTCGAACATGAGGCTGGTGGCGCCGTTGGCCAGAGGGCCATAGACGATGTAGCTGTGGCCGGTGATCCAGCCGATGTCCGCCGTACACCAGTAGATGTCCCCTTCGTGATAGTCGAAGACATACTGATGCGTGAGGGATATATAGACGAGATAACCGCCCGTGGTGTGCAGAACGCCCTTGGGCTTGCCCGTCGATCCCGAAGTGTAAAGGATGAAGAGAGGATCTTCCGCATCCATTTCTTCGGGGGGGCATTCCGTAGAGGCTTTGCTCATGACTTCGTGATAGTCGACATCGCGTCCCGGCGTGATGGGGACCTTACCTCCGGTGTGCTTGACGACGAGGACTTTCTCGACGCCTTCACATTTGGTGATGGCTTCGTCGGTATTCAGCTTGAGAGGAACGGTCTTGCCGCCGCGGAGGCCTTCATCCGCCGTGATGACGACTTTGCCGCCGCAGTCCTGAATACGGCCCGCCAGGGAGTCGGGTGAAAATCCTGCAAAGACGATGGAATGAATGACCCCGATGCGGGTACAGGCCAGCATGGTGATGGCCAGTTCCGGGATCATGGGAAGGTAGATGGTGACGCGGTCGCCCTTCTTGAGTCCCAGAGACTTGAGGACGTTCGCGCAGCGGCACACTTCTTCGTACAACTGGCGGTACGTGAAGCTCTTGCTCACTCCCGGATCGTCGCCCTCATAGATAATAGCGACCTGGTCGCCACGCTTTGCCAGGTGACGGTCCAGGCAGTTGTAACTGAGGTTGATCTTCCCGTCTACGAACCACTTGATGCGAATGTCACCGTCAAAAGAGCCTTCTTTCACCTTGGTCCAGGGCTTGAACCAATCCAACCGCTTGGCCTGTTCCCCCCAAAAGCCCTCAGGGTCCTTGACCGACTGTTCGTACATTTTCAAATAGGTTGCGTTGTCACAGTAAGCAGATTTTTTCCAAGATTCAGGAACGGGAAACAACTCATTAGCCATGGATTCCTCCTTGAAGCTGGTGTTTGTTGCATACCGTCAACACGACGGCCCTTCCTATACTGGTACTTAAAAAAACCCGCTGAAAACAGAACTCAACAACTAGGAATGCGATCAGGATTCGCTGCCTAAATGAAACCAATAACGCGTATGGGTTAGAGAAGGGAGAACAACTGGTGTGTGAAAATATAACCTCTGAATTCAGAAGCAATACTACCAATGAGATTATCGGCTGTCAACAAAAAATATGCGGGGGATAAAGAGAAATCCTTGTGTTTGTGAGTAGATGCACAAACAGGGTATTTTCTGTCCCCGGCCCCTTGCCGGAGACGTCCACCGGCACGCTTCATGAGCCGTCTGCGCCTTTGGGGCCCCCCATCCCTTTCTTCACAACAACCGGGATGAGGCCATCGTGTCGGCCACGTTCCTGAGTCGAGCTGAGTTCGGGGATGGGGGCCGTCCTATCTCTCTTTCTGTTCCGATTCGAACATGCAATGGAGGCACACCAGATCGTCGTCGTAGCTGGTCGTCACATCACACGAGAGCGATTTGAACAGATGGATCATGGATTGATTGTTCATGGAAGTGTAGGCGGCGAGGCCCTTGATGCCGTTTTCCCTGGCCACCTCGGCAAGCTTTTTCAGGATCCTCTTGGCCAGGCCCTTTTTCTGCCAATCCTTGCTCACGCTGAAAGCGACCTCGGCCACGTTGTTGTGCGGATCCAGAACGTAGCCGCCCATGGCGATGATCTTGCCGAAGCCGAACTCGCCCGTGACGGCCACGATGGTCATTTCCTTTAAATAATCAATCTGATACATGGACGCCACATCATCCCGCACGAAGGTGTTCTTGCGGTGGAAAAAGCGTGAAATGATGTCGTTCATGTCCAGATTGTAAAAGTGCTCCTGGATGCGCCGTTCATCCACCGGCTTGACCGGACGAATGGTGACCCGCTTCCCGTCGATCTCGATGTTTTCCTCCCATTTCACGGGGTAGACGGCGTGAATGGACTCCTTGAGACTTCTTTCCGGCCCGATGAGTCCAAGTTTTTTGGCGTTGTAAAAGAGCTCATCCCGGAAATTCGGGTGTGCCAGGCTGATCATGGCGATGGCCCGCTCCTGGATGCTCTTGCCGAAGAGGTTCACCGCGCCGTATTCGCTCACGACGTAATAGACGTCGCTCCGCGGCACCACTACGGGGAGGTTCTCCAGCATGGGCACGATGCGGCTCGTTTTGCCGCTCAGGGAGGTTGAGGGGATCAGCAGTATGGACTTTCCGCCGGGCGATTGAGCAGCGCCCCGCACAAAGTCCAGCATCCCCGTCACTCCCGCGAAATGACTCTGGGAAGCGGCGTCCACCGCCACCTGCCCTGTGAGGTCCATGACGCTGACCACATTGATGGAGGTCATGCGGTTGTGGCTGGCGATGACGGCCGGGCTGTTCACGTAATCGGAGGGATGGAACTCGATGCTGGGATTGTCATGGAGGAACTCGTAGAGGTTCGACGTCCCGATGGCGCTGCTGGCCACCACCTTCCCGACGTTGACGCCCTTCTTCCGGTTGTTGATGACCCCGCGGGAGACGAGCTCCATGATGCTCTGGGTCAGAGACTGGGTGTGGATGCCCAGGTCGTTTTTCTGGGAAAGGGCCAGTGCCGTCGCCCGTGGAGTGGCGCCCAGCCCTACCTGCAACGTTGCGCCGTCGTCGATGAGCTTGGCCGAGTTGTTGGCGAGGAGCTCCGCCGTTTCAGGCTCCGGAAACTCGCCGATGGTGAGGAGCTCTTCTTCGCACTCCACCACAAAATCGACATCGTTGACATGAAGGAAGCTGTTTCCCAGGACCCGCGGCATTCTGGGGTTGACCTGAGCAATGATGATGTCGGCGGAAAGCGCTGCCGCCAGCGTGATGTCCACGGAAATGCCGAGGCTCATCCACCCGAAATCATCGGGGGGCGTGACTTGGATGAGAGCCACGTGAATGGGAATCTGCCGAGTCTGGAACAGGTAGGGGAGGGCGGAGAGATTGATGGGCGTGAAGAAGCGCCGATTCACCGCCAGGACTTCGGGCAATGTGGAACCGGAGTAAAAGGACCGGATGTGAAAGGTTTCCCGGGAACCCTCGCTGGCCATCAGGGTCAAAGGGGTCGTTTCGAGGCTCAAAAGCCGCACGATCTCCAGGTCGGTGAAATTGGCGGATTGCGACGCCAGCTCCCTCACAAGACACTGCGGCTCTCCGCAGGAGGATCCGATAAAAATCCGCTGTCCGGCATGGATCAATCCAATGGCATCCTTCGGGGAGCGTACTTTCGACAAATAATCGTCGGGCCAGTAATTCTTAAGCATGAAAAACTTCTCCTGTGTGGAGCATTCCGCCGATTCTCAAAATAGAGAAGCGCACCGGGGCAGGCTTGCCGCTCCATTTCGAGGCACCCATTCTGAGGGGGCAATATAACATGAAGTCACGGACAAACCGAGGCAAATAAAAAAACGCCCCCCGGCGGTCTTGATTTTTCGCGGCGCATCCGTTTAATTAATAGGCATGCGTACAGTGTGGTAGAGACGGTCGATGCTCCGGCGAGTCGAAGGGAATTGCTTGTAATCGTGACGCTGATGTGCTTAAACCGAATGCGGAGTATGCTCATGAAAGTCATGCGCCGCCGAATCATTTTCAGCCTCTGTGCTCTGCTGTACTGCATCCCCTTTTTCATGCTTTGCAAGGGATCCTGCAGCATCTCATCCTGGTGGATCTATCTTACGGGTGACACCACCTATTACGACCCCCACATTCAAAGCATCAGCAGGGAATACGGGCTCGATCCCCGCTTGGTGAAGGCGCTCATCCGGGCGGAATCGCGCTTCGACCACGAGGCCCTGTCCTCCAGGGGAGCCATCGGGCTCATGCAGCTCATGCCCGCCACCGCCAAAGACATGGGAGTGAAAGATCCCTATGACCCCAGGGAGAACATCGAAGGCGGCGTGCGCTACCTGAAATATCTCCTCAAACGCTTCAATAACGACGTCACGCTGGCTCTCGCCGCCTACAACGCCGGCCCTGAGACCGTCAGACGCTACGGCTGTGTCCCGCCCTTCAATGAAACGAAGGAATATCTCAAGAAAGTCCTGGATTTTTATTCTCAGTACAAGCAGGAGACGTGAGTCCCTGCCTGCCTTTCCGGTTTTTGCTCCATCTCCTCAGCGGGGACCCGAAATGCAGTTAAAAACGCCGTCTCGGTCCTCGGGGCGCATGTGCACCAGGTCCAGCAGCGTGAAACTGTCCAGGCGATCGCGGATGGCCTCACTGATTTCCTTCCATAAAAACCGTGTCATACAAAAGCCCGCCCGTCGGCAGCCTTCAGGATGATCCACACATTCCGTCACCCCCAGTCCTCCCTCCAGGAGCGCTACAACTTCTCCCAGCCTGATGGTGTCGGGAGACATGGCCAACATGTGCCCACCCTTGGGACCCCGCATGCTGTTGACATAGCCGGCCTTTTTGAGGGGGATGATGATCTGCTCCAGATACTTGGTGGAAACCTCCTGCCGTCGCGCGATTTCTGCAAGCTGGATGGGCCCTTCCTTATAATGGATGGCCATTTCCAGCAAGAGCCTCGTCCCGTAGCGACTTCGCGTTGATAGCTTCATTCCCCGGATCCTTTCGGCGGCCTTTTTCCTGCAACTTCGTCCCGTGCTCAGTAACCGCACGAGCGCATCCCTCACACGTACCGAGATTGGCTATATGCCACGGTCGCTCCCTACTGTAAAGGCATGACTCGCATTCCATGGGTATCCTGCCTGGGGGCGATGGCAACGGATCCTTTCTGATCCTGCCCCTGGACACTTTCGACGAGAGGGGGGAGCGCAAGGATTTCTCCTGGATGGATCGCATGAGGGAAGGAATATCGCTGTTCCCTTGCAGTCCTTCTTGAAGATCATTCATTTTGTGATATGAAATAAAAGTCATGTTCCAGTGGAAGTGAAAGGATGAACATACCTGTTGCGTAGCCTGCCGTTTTGCACAAGGAATGAGGGCGTAGGGGCGGTTCGCGAACGGCCTTTTTGAACAAGGATTGAGGGGGTAGGGGCTGTTCGCGAACAGCCCGGGTTCGTGGTTGTGCAGGCTACCGTTTTACACAAGGATTGAGGGGGTAGGGGCTGTTCGCGAACAGCCCGGGTTGGTGTTTGCGCAGCCTGCCGTTTTGCAAAAAGAATGAGGGAGTGAAGTGCGATGGATGACTTGTATGCGTTTTTGATAGGACCGGCCCTGTGGGTGGCCTTTATCGTTTTTCTGGGAGGATTGTGCCTGCGGGTGGCCTTTCTCTATGGCCTCAGCAAGGACAGAGACAAGGTGATCTACAATCATGCAGACATGAGCTGGGGAGTGCGCTCCATCTTTCACTGGCTCATCCCCTGGGGCAGTGTCTCCATGCGGAACCAGCCGGTTTTCACCCTGATGTTTTTTCTGTTCCACATCTGCCTCTTCGCCGTTCCGCTCTTTCTGCTCGCCCACAACATGATGTGGCAGGAGGCTTTCGGCATCAGCCTGCCTTCCATGAGTGACGGAACCGCAGATATCCTGACGATCGTCTTCCTGGTGAGCTTCGTGTTCTTGCTCGCCAGGCGCATGGTGCGTCCGGAAGTGCGTATTTTGACCACGGCCTGGGATTACACACTTCTCCTGCTGACGGGGATCCCCTTCGTGACGGGTTTTCTGGCCTACCACCAGGTCGGCGATTATAAAACACTTTTGATACTGCACATACTGTTTGCGGAGCTCTTGCTGATCGTCATTCCCTTCAGCAAGCTTGCCCACATCATCCTGTTTTTCTTCTCGAGGGCTTTCATCGGCTTCGAGTTTGGAGGACGCCGGGGTGCGAGAACGTGGTGAGCCCCCATACGGGAGGCTTCGCAGCTATGAAGTATGTGGATCCACAATTTGAGAGGAGAATGCCTCAAAATGAACGATGTGCTTGAAAAGCCTGTCGATACTCATAAGATCAGGGAAATTTTGAATGCCAACGATGGTGCTCGCATCAAAACCTGGCTGAGCATCTGTTCACGGTGCGGACTCTGCGCCGAAAGCTGCTTCTTTTACCTGACCAACAACCGAGACCCGCGCTTCAGTCCCGCGTACAAGTTCAAGAGCACCCTGGCCGAGATGTACCGCCGGAAAGGGAACGTGGACCGGGATTTCCTCCGGAAATGCTACGACATCATCTGGGGCGAATGTACGACGTGCCGGCGGTGCTCCATGTACTGCCCCTTCGGCATCGACATCGCCACAATGATTTCGACGGCCCGGACCGTCTGCCAGTCCCAGGGGGTTGTTCCTGATGGACTGGAGCGCACCTCCGTCAATTACCGGGAAACGGGCAACCAAATGGGCATGAGTACGGATGATTTTCTCGATACCTGTTCCTGGATGGAAGAGGAAACGGGGGAGGAACTCACCGGACTCACCATCCCCATCGACAAAAAGGGGGCCAAGTACATGTACTGCCTCAATGCCCGGGAGCCCATGTACTATCCCCAGGACATCGGGATGGCGGCGAAGATCTTCACGGTGGCCGAGGAAGACTGGACCATGTCCAGCACGGGATGGGAAGCCACAAACCTGGCAATGTACGCGGGCGACCGTGCCCTGGCGGGGCAGGTGGTGAAGAACATGTATGAAAAGGCCGTGGAACTGGGAGTCCAAAACATTGCCATCACGGAATGCGGCCACGCTTTCCGTTCCGCCGCTTTCGAGGGGCCGTACTTTGCGGGGTATGCCGGTGGAAAGCCGCCGGTGGCGGTCGTCCATTCGGTGCAACTGTTTTACGAATACCTCCGAGACGGCCGCATCAAAATCGACCCCGACAAGATGCTCACGGAACCCGTCACGTACCAGGATCCATGCAATGTGTCGCGCAATGGCGGGCTTTGGGAGGAGGGACGGAAGCTTACTGCATTTTTAGCCAAGGATTTCAGAGAGATGACTCCCAACCGGGAGCACAATCATTGCTGTGGCGGTGGGGGCGGGTTCATTCCCATGGGTCCGGAATTCAAGAAGCGGCGCATGATTTCAGGGCGATTGAAGGCCGATCAGATCAGAGCTACCGGAGCAAAAATCGTTATCGCCCCCTGCCACAACTGCTATGACCAGATCAATGATCTGAACAAGGAGTACAATCTCGGGGTCAAAGTGCTTTCCTTCAAGGAGATCATTTGTGAGACCATGATCGTTCCCGACAAATTCAAACCGGTGGAAGGGGATGACGAGGAGTAATCGAAACGGGAGCCGCCAATGGGGCTGAATTCAGCGCAGGCTGCTTCATAAAATGAAAACAGGGAGCCCCGGTGCAGGAGCACCGATGGGCGGAGGGGGGTTGATGCGTTACGCAAGATTGGGTTTTGCTGCTTTGGCATTTTTCCTCATGATGCCGTTTGCTTTTTCCCAGGACGCCGTCATGATCATGAATCATAAAGAACTGGATCCCCACCAGAGGCCCTTGGTTCGCTTCACTCATGAACAGCATGCAGCCAAGATGGACTGTGTGCAATGTCATCACGATTATGATGAATACCTTAACAATAAGGGAGGAGAAGGGGGCGTCTGCTCCGACTGTCATGTCCAAAGCCCCATGGATGGAAAGCTATCCCTGCTGGAGGCCTTTCACGGGCAATGCAAAGGCTGCCATGAAGTGATGCAGCGCGAGGGAAAGCCCAATACCCCCGTCACGTGCGGTGAATGTCATATTCTTCGGAAATAGCCCGAGAGGGCAGGAGAGCCTGCCCTCTTTTCCCCTCGAAGCGCTCCCCTTCATAATCAGCCGTTTCAGGACGGTCCTCTCCCTGCTCCCAATGTTGTTGACTTAACGTCACCCCGGTGAAAACCGGGGTCCAGAAAGTTTTTATTTTCCTGGATTCCGGCTTTCGCCGGAATGACGAACGTCGCCTAAGTCAACAGCATTGCTCCCTGCCCCTGCCCCGGTGAAGGAAGCCAGAACAGGATTTTTTTCCTGCCCTGGAAGGGATCATGCGGCGGCGCGATCCATTTCGGGCAATAATTTTTGAATTAATCCTTGCCTTCCGGGCCTGGAATTTGCGAAATACTGCCTGCGTGTCGATGGGCATGCCTTTAAGTTTCATGCATGGTTTCATGCACTGGATTCATCCACAAGACCGAAGGAGAAGGAAACATGGAGCGTACGCTATCCATCATCAAGCCCGATGGAGTCAGGAAAAACGTCATCGGTGAAGTCATTCGCCGCTTTGAAGCGGCCGGCATCCACATCGCCGCCATGAAAATGCTCAGATTGACCAAGGCTGAAGCCCAGGGCTTCTATGCCGTGCACAAGGAACGTCCCTTTTTCGACAGCCTCACGGATTTCATGTCTTCGGGCCCTATCGTGGTGATGGTGATGGAAGGCGAGGAGGTCATCAAGAAGAATCGTGAGCTCATGGGGGCGACCAATTTCAAGGATGCAGCCCCGGGAACCATTCGCCGCGATTTCGCCACGGACATCGAGCAGAACGTCGTCCACGGGTCGGACGCACCTGAAACCGCCGCCTTTGAAATTTCATACTTTTTCAATGCTCTGGAAATCTGCTCCTAGTATAAGGTTGACGAAAATTTTCAATCGTTTGGGGCAGTGCGATTCCCGCCTCGAGTGGGGCAGGGGGGTGTGAACGTCAGAGCGCATCCCCCTGCATTCCTCTTCGAAGGGGGACTTGAAAACCTCCCGAACCAGGTGATGACCTTCGCTCTACCATACCCGTTGAGGGCTGCAACGAAGGTTCTTCGGCAGGGTGGGTACACGGCTGCATCGTTCCCGCCGTTTCACACCGCTAAAGCCACACCCCCGTGCGGAGAAAAGGAGATAGCTTTGCTGATGAATAACAGGATCATCGCGTGCGGAATAATGATGATTTTGATGTGGGCAGGTTATCTGTCTTACGGCGCATGGGGGCAGGGAGATGCCCCGTCGACTCCCCCGGCCTCCTACGTCGTTCCCTACTTTGCTCCACCCTCCAACATGGAATTGTGCGGCGAGCCTGTTCCTCTTGACGATTCCGATGTCTGGGAGCGCTTCGATCGGGAATTCACCATTGTCGTTCACAGTCACTCCCAGGTTTTTCTCTGGTTGAAACGCATGGAGCGCTATCTCCCATGGATAGAAAATCAGTTGGCGGTGAACAAGCTGCCCGACGATCTGAAGTATGTCGCCGTCGCGGAGAGCGACCTGATGCTCCAGGCGGTTTCTCCGGCGGGAGCCGCCGGCCCCTGGCAGTTTATTTCCGAGACGGGGATGCGCTATGGGTTGAGCAAATCCAAGGACATCGATGAGCGCTATGATTTCGAGCGCGCCACCGAAAGCGCCTTCAGCTATTTGAAGGATCTTTACGGAATGTTCAACAACTGGGCGTTGGCCATTGCGGCATACAACTGTGGAGAGAACAGGGTTCAGAGCGAAATCAACAGGCAGAAGAGCAACAGTTACTATGCCCTGAAGCTTCCATTGGAGACCGAGCGCTACATTTTTCGCATCCTCGCCATCAAGGAGGTTTTGAGCCATCCCGAACGCTATGGCTATTCCCTGCCCGGAGGGTCCGGTTACCGGCCTCTGAAGTTCGACCTGGCCGAGGTGAGCCTCCCTTATCCCATGCCCGTTTATATGGTGGCCGGCGCAGGGGATTTGAGCTACCGGGATTTCAAAAGGCTCAATCCCGCATACATTTCCGAAAAGATTCCCTCGGGCTCCCATGTTCTCAAGGTTCCGGCGGGCAGGGGCAATGCCTTCAAGTCCCGGATGGAACAGACCCTTGCGAGCTATCAGCCGACCGTTCTCACGCACAAGGTCGGTCGGGGAGAAACCCTGACGGGCATTGCCGCTCAGTACGAGGTTTCTACCCACAACCTCCGCGAATGGAATCAGCTGAACGGTGATACACTCCTTGTGGATCAGTTGATCAAGATCTACAAGTGATCCCCGGAGGCAGAAGACACTCTCCAAGCATTTGGAACGGTCGTTGCATTAGAGAAGATCAACCGTTGACGGAAAAAGCGAACAGGCAAATCATCCCTTCATTTCATTCCCGGCACCATCCCCATGAAAGGCTTGACAAGGGTGGAGGATGGATTTAGGATGATTTAATTTAAGCCACTAAAAACACAATATATTTCGGTGTACTATGAACGATTATGAACGAATGGCGGAAATGCTCCTCCAAAGCCATTACGCAGTTGCCTTGACGGGAGCCGGTATATCCGTGGAGAGCGGGATCCCCGATTTTAGAAGTGAAAACGGTCTGTGGGCCAAGTACGATCCCATGGAATACGGGGACATCGAATCCTTTCGGTCCAATCCTGCAAAGGTATGGAAAATGTTATTGGAAATGGATACACTGTTGAGCAGGGCTCTGCCGAATCCAGGGCATGTGGCTTTGGCCCAACTGGAACAGCAGGGAATTCTCAAGGCGGTCGTGACCCAGAACGTCGACAGTCTGCACCAGAAGGCGGGGAGCGTCCAGGTCATCGAATTCCACGGCCACAATCGGACACTGCGCTGTGAGGAGTGCAGGAGGCGAATTGCCCGTGAGAATGTTTTCCTGGATAAAATTCCGCCTCTTTGTTCTTGTGGTTCTCCTTTGCGACCCGAGTTCGTCTTTTTTGGTGAGGAAATTCCCTTGGAAGCGTACCAGCAGGCAATGGCGGCGGCTCAGCACTGCGATCTGATGCTCGTGGTGGGAACATCCGCCACGGTAGCCCCGGCTTCGTACCTCCCGCGAACCGCCAAAAGACGCGGCGCAGCGGTGGTTGAAGTCAATCCCAAAGTCACACAGCTTTCCCATGACACATCCGATCTCCACCTTGCCGAGCCCGCGGGCAAGGCGCTTCCCGCCGTCATGGCGGCATTGGAAGCCCTGCGCGCGGAACGGAGGAAGAAAAGTAAATGATGACGAGCTCTCTGATTGTAACGGCTTACGCGGCCGCGGAAAACGTCGCCGCTCCCCATCCAAACACGGGAAACGGCATCTTTGAAATGGTCCAGCATGCCGGCCCCATGGTCAAGCTCATACTCCTGGCCCTGCTGCTCCTGTCCGTTGCCTGCTGGTTCGTCATCCTGGTGAAGTTTCAGCTGATCCGCAGGGCGAGCAAGGAGTCCGTGAATTTCATCAATCTGTTTCGACAGCGGAAGAACTATTCGACGCTCTTGCGGGACAGCCAGTTCTTGGAAGACAGCCACCTGGCCCAGATCTTTCGCATCGGCTACACGGAATTGACCCGCGTGGGGAAGTCCCTGGAAACCAAAAACCTGCATGAACTGCGGGATAATCCCGAAGTCCTCCTGGAAAATGTGGAACGGGCCATCCAGGGGGGGATGATGTCCGAACGCCAGCGATTCGAACGCTTCCTCCCCCTCCTCGCCACAACGGGAAGCACCGCGCCTTTTATCGGGCTGTTCGGGACGGTCTGGGGCATCATGACGAGCTTTCAGGAGATCGGCGCCAAGGGAGCGGCAAACCTCGCCGTCGTGGCACCGGGTATTTCCGAGGCCCTCGTGGCCACAGCCATGGGTCTGGCAGCGGCTATCCCCGCCGTCGTGGCTTACAACCACTTCTCCAACCGCATTCGGGTGGTGGAAAATGAAATGAGCCATTTTTCGTCAGATTTCTTAAATATCCTCAAAAGAGATTTGATGCGGCGTGGAAGACAGGAAGAATATCCCTCCGAGCAGCAGCGTTTTGCCGCTCAGGAAGGTTGAACGCGTCCCTCTCTGATAGCAGCGGGGGATGACACGAAAAGCACGCGAGCGGCCGCTGGATTTCAGCGTCGCTCCGGCAGTGCGGGAGTAGCCAAATGGGTATGCAGCTCAATGGAAATGGAGGGAGGGGACAGATGGTCTCTGAAATCAATGTCACCCCCTTCGTGGATGTCATGCTGGTTCTTTTGATCATCTTCATGGTCACTGCACCCATGATGACACAGGGGATCGACGTGAAGCTGCCCGAATCGGCGGCACCGGCCATCCCTTCGGAAGAAGAGCGTCTCATGGTGACCATCAATAAGGATCAGAAAATATTCATCAACGAAAACCAGGTGGATCTGAACGTGCTGGGCCCCAAATTGAGCGCCATGTACCAAAACCAGCAGCAGCACAAGGGAGTTTTTCTCCGAGCCGACGAAAAGCTGCCCTATGGTTTTGTCGTGGAAGTCATGGGAACGATCCGACAGGCCGGAATCGATCAGATTGGAATGGTGACGGAGCCGCTCAGCGCACCCGCGAAGAAAAAATGAGCCGTCGGCGGTATGGCAGTATTTCGATCGGTTCCAGGCAATATGCATAAAGGACAATCGTATGGAATCCCTGTCGTTCTCTGAACGCAAACTGTCGAGGGAAGAGATCTTTAAGGGATTGAGCGCGTCAGTGCTTGTCCATATTCTCGTGTTTGCCACGGCGATCATTTCGCCCTGGGGTAAACCGAAGCCGACGGTACAGCTTCCTTATTCCACAGTAAATCTCGTCTCCCTCGAGGACATTGGAGGTGAGCCCGCACCCGCCCCCAAGGGACAGAGTGGGAAGAGCGCCGAAGGCCCGAAGGTTCCCGATGCCCCCAAGTCCTCCTCTGCATCGAGTGGGGCAAAAGCGAAGCCCTTTGTGCCCGTGAAGCGCCTTCAGATGGACGAGCCGGCCCCCAGGGCTTCTTCTCCCCCCGTCAAGAAGCTGGAGATCGCTGAAGCCCCAAAGGTGCCGGAGCCGACTCAGAACCGGCCGGCCGTGGAAAAGAAGCTGGACAGCCTCATTCCCAAGCCCAAGGCGGAGCCTAAACCGACGCCCATTACACAGACTGCCAAGAGTACTCCCACGGAGCCTCCACCGGTCAAGGATGCGGCTCCAACGAAGATTGCCCGGGCGAGCACCACCGAAACTGCGGTCAAGGAGTCGAAGGAGCCCAAGGACTCTAAGGAAGCTTCAAAAGACGCCAAAGACACCTCCAAAGATAAAGATGTCAAAGGAGGTAAAGAGAGCAAAGAAGCAAAGGATGCGGGCGGCGGAGGGTCCAGGGTGGACGGCGGTGGATCTTCCAGGGAAGCGACGGCGACGACGGCTCAAGGGCCCCCGGGCTCTCCTTCGGGTGGCTCGGAGACGGGTAGACCGGGCGGAGCGGGGACGGATGCAGGGAAAGTGGGAGGAAAAGGCTCCGGCGCCGCAGGCAGCACGGGCAAGGGGACGACCCCCGGCAGCGGCCAGGGAGCCCCTGGCGGAAGTCCCGACGGAGCCCAGGTCAATATGGCTCGAAGGGCTTATTATACGAAGATCTGGAGCGCCGTGCGCCAGAACTGGGCCCTCCCGGAATTCCTCAAATCCCAGCATCTGGAGACGGTTCTCATCGTGGTGGTGAGAAGAGACGGGAAGGTCCTGGACTTGAGGGTCGAGAAGGGATCGGGCAATGCACTCTATGACGATTCGGCGAAGCGCGCCGTGCGTAAGGCCGACCCTCTGCCGCCCTTCCCCGACGTGTATACGGCGCCTCAGGAA
Source organism: Desulforhabdus sp. TSK (assembly GCF_022836495.1). GTDB lineage: Bacteria > Desulfobacterota > Syntrophobacteria > Syntrophobacterales > Syntrophobacteraceae > Desulforhabdus. The sequence goes on along the minus strand of NZ_BQXM01000038.1, from coordinate 10,028 downwards.
GAAATCGCCCTGCGGTTCACTCCTGAGCTTTTATCCTAACCCCTCTTTGCATGGAAAGGACAGCCGGCCAATATGACGTTCAGGAAATCCCTTTCATTCCAATGGATGCCTTGGCTTCTGTTATGTTGCGTTCTGATGGTCTGGGCGGGAACCGCCCGGGCACAGGAGCGTGTCACCATCGATATCACGCAGCCCAGCTTTGAACGCATCCCCATTGCCATCCCCGATTTCAAATTTTTGTCGGGGCAGCCGCAACTGGCTCGGCAAATGGGCGAAACCCTGTCCCAGGACCTGGACAATTCCGGGGTATTTCGCCCCCTTGACCCCAGGGGTTTTTTCGAGGACCCTCAGGCTTCGGGACTGACTGCGGCGGACATCAAATTTCCCGAGTGGCGTCGGGTGGGAGCGGACTTTCTGGTGCGGGCCAGTTACCAGATACAGGGCTCCTCCATCCGACTGGAGGCCAGGTTGTTCGATGTTCCGGGATCCAAGATGATCCTGGGCAAAGTCTATGAGGGGGATGCGCGCAACTGGCGTCCCATGGTGCACCGTTTTGCCGATGAAATCCTTTTTCTCCTGACGGGAGAGCACGGAGTTTTCGACACGCGCATTGCCTATGTTCAGGATATGGGAAAGTCCAAAGAGATCTTCATCGTCGATTTTGACGGCGGCGAATCCATACAGGTCACCAATAATCAAAGCATCAATCTTTCGCCGGCCTGGAGCGGGGATGGACAGGATTTGGCCTATGTCAGCTACAAGGACGGCAATGCCAAGATATACGGGATGAATGTCGCCACCGGTTCGCAGTATCTCATTTCTGGGCACAAGGGGTTGAATATCGCCCCGGCATGGCGCCCTCAGAGCCGGCAGCTGGCGGTGACCCTTTCGGAGGGTGGAAACCCCGACATCTATTTGATCTCTTCGTCCGGGGATATCGTGCGCAAGCTGGTGCAAAGCTGGGCCATCAATGTGTCGCCCGCCTGGTCCCCCGATGGAAAACGGCTGGCCTACGTCTCCAACGAGACGGGCACGCCGCAGATCTACATTCTGGACGTGGGCAGCGGTCAAAAGCGGCGCCTCACTTTCAGCGGGACGTACAACACATCCCCTGCGTGGTCTCCCCAGGGGGACTGGATCGCCTACAACGGCATGGTTGGAGGCCGGCACAATATTTTCATCATCCGTCCCGATGGGGGAGGGGCGCGCCAGTTGACACATGGCGAGGGCGACAATGAATCCGCCACATGGTCTCCCGACGGACGCATGATCGCCTTCAGCTCCACACGGCAGGGCGGATCGGCCATCTGGGTGCTTCAGACCAATGGAACCGGGATCAGGCGCGTGACAAAGGGGGGGGGGCAGGAACTGCCGGATTGGTCTCCCCGCATGGGCGGAGGATGATGCAGCGACCATCCCGCCCGCATCAACGCGGTGCATTTGTATTGCTGAAGGCATGTGGCAGTTTCTCAGAGTCAATCGTTGGAGAAGAGGGATGAAAATGGAAATGGGTAAACTGGGTCGTATTCTTTTGGTTCTGTTGTTCATGGCGTCAGCAGCGGCGTGCTCCAAGAAGAACGTCCCCGTCCAACCCGGCTTCGGCGCCGGGGGCCCGGGAGCCGACGGTTATGGCTCGGGCGGGACGGGTGAAGGCGGATATGGCAGTGGAAGTGGTGGGGGCGGCCTGGATGACGCCAAGTGGCGGGAGATGGGCATTAATTCTGAAGCGGAAAAGCAGGAGTTTCTTGCCAAAGTCGAAGGGTTTGAAAACCAGGATGTCTACTTTGATTATGATTCCTACGTCCTGAGTGAGCCGGCCAAAAAAATCCTGGACACAAAAGTCGCTTTTCTCAAGCGTTATCCAAAGGTTCGGGTGACGGTGGAAGGCCATTGCGACAACCGTGGCACCAACGAATACAACCTCGCTCTGGGCGAACGCCGGGCCAACAGCGCTCTCCAATATCTGGCCAATTCTGGCTTGAGCTCGGCAAACCTGAACATTGTCAGCTATGGGGAAGAACGCCCGCTGGCGGGTGGGAATGATGAATCGTCTTTCGCCAAGAACCGGCGTGCCCATTTCGTAGTGACTTACTGATCCTCCGTTGCAGGTAGAATGTCCCTTTCGGCTGTGGAAGCCTCGATTGCTCTCCGCAGCCGAAAGGATTCCAGGGGGACTCCACCCCATCATGGCACGACCTGTCATGGCAGCGATTCCCGTCTCGTCCAACGTGGTTCAACATATCTGGATTACCATGCGCCCGCCCTGCGCCGGACGATCCAAATCATCAAACATTCTCTTGATTTCTATTTATAAAATGCTCTAACAATGAGCGTGCATGGGCTCTATTGCACGTGGTGGAAAGATGCAGATACAGATAAAGCGAGGGATGGAAATGATGGTATCAAATGGATGGAGGGCTGTGGGCTTCTGGGTCCTCTTTGCTTCTGCCGGCCTTGTGGGAGGATGTGTCACGCCTCAGCAGACTTCCATGCTGGAACAGAACATGGGGATGCTGAATGAACGGGTGAATAAGCTGGAGCGGAAGACCGAAGTCGTTCCGAGCGAAGGGCAGAGCTCATCTTCCAATGCCGATCTCTATGCGCGCATGCAGGAGCTCCAGGTGAGGATTGGCGCCCTGACAGGACAGATAGAGGAACTGGATCACAAGGTTCAAAAGATCGATCGGCTCTCCCAATCCCTGGCGGAGCAGGCCGCATCACAAACGACGGCAGCACCCCAGGCCCCTCAACCTGTCGTCACCATCCCAGGTGTGCCCAACGTGACGACTCCGGCGTCGCCGGTTCAACCCGTTTCTCCTGCGGCGCAGGCAGCAGCACCAAAACCCGCCGCAACTGCGGCTCAGCCTGCGACGCAGACGCCGCCGGCCGCACCCGCTGCGCCGCCGGCACCCGCGCAGACTGCATCTCCGACGCCGGCGGCCAGTCCGCCGAAGCCGGCAGCGGCCGTGGCCAAAGCCCCCACGAAGGAAGCGCCTCCCCAGCCGCCGCAGCAGCAGCCCCAGCCGGTGGCACCGTCGCAGCAGCCCGACCCGGAAAAAGCGGCATACGACAAAGCAACGCAGCTTTTCCAACAGAAGCAGTACGCGGCAGCTCGAAAAGAATATCAGAGCTTTTCAGCTAAGTACCCCAAGTCCGAATTGGCCGACAATGCGCTCTTTTCGGCCGGGGAATGCTACCTGGCGGAGCAGAAATACCAGGACGCCATCGAAGTTTTTCAGCAGGTAGTCGACCGCTATCCCGGCGGCAACCGGGTCCCCAATGCGCTCCTCAAACAGGGGGCTGCCTTCGAAAAGCTGGGAGATGCCACCGCGGCCCGCATTCTCTACGAACGGATTACTGAAAAATATCCCGGCACGCCTCAGGCACAGATCGCCGAAAAGAAATTGAAATAGATTCGAGTGCCTGGGGGGGGGTGTTTCAGGCATTTTTGATCTCAGGCCGGAGTGCACGGGGGTGGAATGGCGTCGGCCTTTCGGTGCTTCCGAAATAACCGCTCGTCAGACCCGCCCTCCGCCGGGAGTCCAAATCAACAAAGCCTCGGCGGAACATTTCCGTCACGCTGATATCCCTGCATTTCCTGCAATACCCCCATGGAGCTTCCCAGTTTTCGCACAAGGCTCATGAACTGGGCCGGAAGGGGCACCTCCCGCTCCGTCAAAAGGATTCCCCATTCTTTGGCACGGGAAAGCACGGAGGTGCTGTCCACGTTTTCCCGGCAGTCGCAGAGGAACTGCACTCGGAGAGCATCCGTCAGGGGAATGAGCATTTCCGGGAAGTGCACGGGAATCCCGCCCATTTCCTGTTGAATGCTTGAGCGATTTTTCTCGGCAAACTCGGCGTGGGGACCCGCCTGATGTACCGTTCCGAAGAGCTCGTTGATGATGGCTCCAGCCAGCCGGTTGATGTGCGCAGGCTCCGCTTCGGCATACCGGCCGGCAAGGTTTGTCTTGAGTTTTTGAAAAAACAGCATCTTGATGACGTCGATTCCATCCCGCAGAATAGGGATCAGGTTGCTTTCGACTTCCATGATTGCACTCCCATCGTCCAGTTCATGGTATGCTCCGGTTCAGAACTGGGCTTTTCATTTCACGCGGAGAACGCGGAGAAAACCAGGAGGATCTCCGCCTTCTCCGCGACTCCGCATGAGACCAAAACTACCCGCTTGCAGTCTAAAAATATTCCCTGAGGTTTGCCCCCGAGGAGGCAATAAGCGCAAAAATGGGGGCGGATCGTCATTGGGCCTGTGGAACCCTTCCGGAATCAACCCCCTGAGCGTGTTTGATGGGTTACCATAAAGAGACTGCTCTGTCACACAAATCCTTCACGTGACAGATATGCCTGGAGTCATTCCGAATGTTGGCAATGCCGTTGACTCTACGTCACCCCAGTGAAAGCCCTGGGTCCAAATACTTTGAATCTGAGCGGATTTCTGCTTTCGCCGGAATGACGATCGGATCTCAAATCAACCTTCCATAGGCCTCTGGGAAAATAGATGCGGAATGGTTGCTATATTCGATATATATGGAAGGAAAATCATAGTTATCATGACTGGATTCTTCCATGAAATGCATGACTTTGCACATATGGAATCCATTTAAAGAAAGTATAAATAGAGGCTTTACTCTCTTCCATAATCATGTTAGCTATAAAAAGGCTTTGTTATGGCTTCAGGATACAGTTTCTTGGTCGACTTATGTTGTGACTCTCATCTTTTTCCCGTCCTGTATGTATCCGCGCAGGACGTTTGATCAAACGATTTCGAAAACCTCTGGTAAGCAATCTCAGTCTGTCGTTATGCAGTCAATTCTGCCGGATCGCCCATTCTGGAATGAGGGCGTTGTGCTGTGCTGTAAGCCGGTACAAATGAAAGCATTCCACGTTGCTGAAGATTCAGAAGGAGGGGACTATGGAAAAGAAGGCCACTCTGGACCGTTTCATTTCGAGGCAAGAAATCACGATGGTGGCGAAGCGGATTCGGTACAATCCGATTGTGAAGGAGCTCAACCCGGCGGCTGATGCTGTGCACTACCAGTTCCACCTGGCGAAGCCCGGGAAAGAGATCCAGGTCTACCTTTCACTCCATATGGACGAAGCCCCCGTCTCCCTGTCCGATGTCATGTTCATGCTGGCGCTGGATGCCACCGGCTGCAGGATGCTGGAAGGATTGGACGCCTTCCGGGATGAATGGAATGTTCTTTTTGGAGGCTCTGACGGCAATTTGATGGAGCTGGAAGCATTCTGGCATGAATATACAGGTCGATGCGGACAGGCGGAAAAGCTGCGAAGCTTTCTTGGGGAATGCGCCTTTCGGCAATTGATTGCGCATTTCGAGGAGCCGCACGAGACTCTGGGCTGATGCGCTGGTTCATTTTGCTGGATATTTCCACAGGCTAAGGCAGTCGAAGCCGGCATGGAAAGCAATCGGTGCACTTGAGGCCGATGGCTTTCCCCGGTGTGTCAGCTGAAATTGCGCGCCATACCGCCCCAAAGCTTGACACCGTTCACCCTCCATGCTATTACCCATCCATCATTCAGGCCGGCGTAGCTCAGTGGTAGAGCAGCTGATTCGTAATCAGCAGGCCATGGGTTCAAATCCCTTCGCCGGCTCCAGGAAATTCAGAGGGTTAGACGATTTCGTCTAACCCTTTTTTGGGTTTGGGGTAACCTATGGGAAACCAGAAGCCCTCAACGTGTCTTTTGACACACCGCTAATGACTCAAGCTCTGCTCAAACGAGGACTGCCCAGAAAGCCCTACGTGGATAACGGTCCGGCCTTCCGTTCCACGCATCTCCAGGAGATCACTACTTCTCTGGGTATCGCCTTGATCCACTCCAAACCTTACAAACCCCAGGGCCGCGGCAAAATTGAACGCTTCTTCCAGACCGTACAAAGACAGTTCCTGCCGGGATTTAGAGTCTTGATGCATCCGGATTGCCGCTTTATCGCGATCTTGCGCGAAGGCGGTAATGGTGCCAGGTGGCCCGGAGACCGTCGACAAACGGAGTAAAATCGAAGCCGGTTGCCTTTCGGATTTTGTCGCAGGAGTAGATCAAATGACGGTCCAGGGGGAACGGTAACGGAAGCCTGCGTCGGTCGATCTCGCCAGCCGAGAGCCGTTGCACTGCGGGCAGGCGGCCGCAGATAATTTTCAAGGCTTCGAGCAGCCTTTCGTAGGAGATCAGTTCTGGTCCGCAGACGTTGAACGCCTCCCCAATTAGTCGTTCATTATTGATGCTCTGCAAAATAAGGGAGGCAAGGTCGTCTACCCAAAGAAAGCTATAAAGCGGTAGGCCCGAGTCCGGGATGGTGATGATGCGGTTGGCTTCGATGAGGTCGAAAAAATAGGACTCCCGAGGCGCGTAATTGTAGCGGCCGTAGATGACGGCAGGCCTTAAAACGGTATAATGGAAGCCGTTAGAGCGGCTTAGCTCCGCCAGCTCGCACTCGGCCCGGTACTTGTTGAAGCCGTAGTCGGCATAAGGCCCCAATTCCGGTTTGGGCGCCAAGACCTTGTCGGCCGATTCCAGTATCGGCAGGTTGTTAGTCTCCGTGCAAACCGTTGTCGTACTGATGAAGATATAGTGATTCAGCGTCCCTGGAAGGTTGTCTACCATGGAGCGGATATGCTCCGGAGTATAGGCGCAAAAATCGATCACCGCTGTCCAGTCCAGGTCGGGTATGCGCGTGCGGATTTGTTCAGGGCGTTCCCGGTCTCCTGCTATTTCTGTGACATCTTTCTTATTGAGCGCCAGGTTGCCGCGGTTATAGACATAGATATTGAACTCTCTGCGTTCGAGCAGCTTCTCAATGAAAACCCGCCCTGCGAAATAGCTGCCGCCGACAATTAGTAGATTTTCCATCGATGCGAATCCTATAGCCCTACCAGCCGCTTTATTGCGGGGTCGAAGATTTTCTTTTTAATCTCTCCCACATGGTCGAGAAGAAAGTCACTGCCGTCGGAACTAAGCTGCTGCTGTCGGATTTCTGCGATTATATCGGAGCTTATCTGTTCGATGAGCCCTGTTTTCCTGCTCACATCGGTTTCTGTGATAAGTTCGGTAATTCGACAGAATACGGAATCGCCGAGGATCGGGAGCGAGCGCACAGCTCGGTGGCTCCACTTATAGAATGGACAAAAGCGGCGATTGAGAAGGAATACCAGCGAGATGATCTCGGAGGCGAATTTTATGACAGCATATTGGGTCGCGAAAGGCTCATTACGATGGGCCGTTCTCGGGTAGTTGTACTGACCGGCCTGAGCGGCGGCGACGCAACGGGACGCGATTTTCGCGAGCCGCACGTCCTCGGGGAAAAACGACAATATCTCCTCCCTGACGGCTGAAAACCTTCCCAACGGATCGTCAAATACCTTGCCGTTTGTACAGGCGGCGAGATTCGGTTCGGGCAGATAAAACCACTTGACCGGATCGTCGGGAGCAGCGGTGGTCCCTATAAAGCGTCGATAAAAATCACCTATTTCAAACACTCCCACCCTGGACTTTCCCCAACGTGAGGGTATTCTCCGATAGCCTTCGAAAGATTCCGGCAACTTTTCATATTCGGACTGGAGCGCGGGGCCGAAGGTGCGATAGTCATCCGACTCCAGCCACAGGCAGAAGCCGGGGCCCCAGTCATGATCGCGGGAGACTTCGTCGTCGAAACCGAAACAATCGGAGCCCTCACCAACCAACCCAACGGCAATTCTATTGTCGAGTTCCGGAAAGGCGGCTCTTATCATTGTCTCGCCGCAAGCGCGGTAGTATCCTTCACAAAGATCGAGCCCCTTCATGCACCCCCTTTTCGCGAGCATGACATGAGAGTGTTCCGGCGGACCGGCTTCAGTCAACTCAAAGGAAATCTCAGTACCGAAACCGTCTCCTGTTCATCCGGCTGCTGCGTCGCGATCAGTTCGTCGATCTTGCGGGCCGTCTCGACGCTTATATACTTTTCACCGCATTGCAGGCACAAGCCTGCCGGGACGTCTTTAAGCACGTGCAGCTGGCCGTCGAGCCGGTAATCGAAATTTCCCACAACAATCGGCTCTACTACCCCTCCACAAAAAAAACACCTGCCCTCGTTACGTTGCATTTGACCATCCCTTTCTTTCGACCGTGTCCGCGGATCCATCCACTGGGGCAAAGTGGGTTCGTAGGCGATCAAAACGGCAAGGCGGGATTCCCCGGAGCCCGAGAATACAACGTGCAGCGGTTTCCCGCACTCATGGCCCACGGCAACGTGGAAGGGCTTTCTGCGCGGATTGGTGTGAACTTCGATTACCGCCCCCGATGTCAGCACGGAAATGATTCCGGGCAGGCTCACCCTGCGCCCGAGCAACTCCCGCACAATGTGTTCCGAGAAAGAAACCTCGTTGAGCCGAATCTTGTCCTCAACCCATTGATAGTCAGGATCGGCTTTCATAGACAACCGCCTCCCCGGTCAAATGCAGAGTCCCACCGAATAGGCATCCGAAAAGGCGGAAAGCAGGTCGCCCGGTTTCTTGCAGTCGCCCACGGAATATACACGGGAAAAAACTCTGTCGAGTTCTCTTTTGAACGTCTCATCCGGTCGCTCCCCCGTGGCCAAAACAATAGTGTCCACAGTCAAAAATCCGCTAGAGCCCTCAGCTCCCGTCCACCTGACCTGTTGCCGGCAGAGTTCCTTTACCGTAGTGCCGCCCAATAGCCGCACCCCTTTCTCTCTCAGACCGAGCAACAGGGGGACGCGTGTTATGGCCGGTATATCCGCCCCGATCTCTTCGAGCATCTCGAGGACCGTCACGGAATGCCCGCTTTCAGCAAGGATTTTTGCGGTTTCAAGTCCGACCATTCCGCCGCCGACAATGGCCACCGTTTGACCGATGGAATTGCAGCCGCCAACCACTTCCGCCGCCTGGATGAATCGGGCATCCTCGCTGCATGTTAGTTGAGAAGGCAGGGCCGGACGGCTTCCTGTCGCCAGGATCACCACATCGGGATTGAACTGCTTGATCGCATCCAAATCGGCTTTCCTGCCAAGGACGATTTCAACGCCTTCCTTTCTGGCCGCCCGTTCCAGATACTCCGTCAGTTCGCTGAGCTCGGCTTTCCCGGGAGGCTTTGCGGCCAGCCGGAGCTTGCCGCCGACGGTCTCGTCCCATTCCCAAACGCTCACGGAGTGCCCACTCGCTGCGGCGCTGCGGGCTGCTTCGAGCCCGGCCGGGCCGGCGCCTATAACGAGAACCTTCTTTTGGCATGCGGGATGAGCGGGCGGTACGGAAAACTCCTCGTCCCGCCCAAGTTGTGGATTGACAAGACACTCTATCGGACGGCCTCTTTCGATATTGCCGACACACCCTCGGCAACACGAGATGCAGGGACGGATATCCTCGGGGCAGTTCCGCCGGGCCTTGAGCGGCCAGTCGGGGTCTGCGAGAAGCGTTCGCCCAAGGGCGATCATGTCCGCTTTGCCTTCCTGAAGCACATTTTCGGCAAACTCGACGTGCCTGATCTTGTTTACTGTGATGACAGGGATGGTTACCGCCTTCTTTATCGTCGCTGCCAGATCCACGATGCAACCTTCCGGCATTCCCGTGAAGGCCTCGGCGGGAATAAAGTCTTTGTCCCACAACACGCTTGCAAACCCCACCGATACGTGCAGGGCATCGACCCCCGCTTGCTGCAATGCGTTCGCAAACTGCATAAGCTCTTCCTGCGTGTTGCCTTCTTCCGGCTCCCGCCCGTTCATCCTGCAAACGATCGGGACCTTGGTGCCGACCCTGTCCTTGATGCGTCGTACGATTTCCAGAACAAACCGCATCCTGTTTTCAAGGCTTCCGCCGTATTCATCGGTGCGTTTGTTGGCCCAGGGCGAGAGAAACTGGCCGCAAAGATACATGTGGGCGCAGTGGAGGCCTATCATGTCGAAACCGGCTTTGACCGCCCTCGCAGCGCCTTCCTCGAAACGGGTGATAATGGACTGGATTTCCGGAACAGTAAGGGGCCTTGGCACCACATGGCCGGGGGTGGGG
>NZ_BQXM01000037.1 GCF_022836495.1 Desulforhabdus sp. TSK | reverse complement strand
CCCCCTGGATTATGGATGATAGAATCCAGGTTATCGTACTACTGTGGACACAACCTGTCCACTACTTCTGGGGCCAAATCCCGAGCACTAAAACCGGCCCTCAGAGGCCATTTTTGGACGCCCTAGGCTAAGAGTTGAAAACAAAAATATTCAGCATGGGTTCTATGAGGTTTTAGACAAAAACGGCGCCCGGAGCGGTATCATTTTTACTGGAAGTCTTGCGGGATCTATAGATCAACCAAATCTTACAGGCTTTCAAGAGGCCATGCTTGCTGTATGCCTGCTGGATGCCATTCATCTTGTAAATGAAGTCGGCTGGGCAGAAATCTTCGAAGCGATTGGTTCATTCGCAATTTTCACAGAGGAGCAAGTTCCATACGGCTTGTTAGCTGATTGTGGAATTTTTTCCCCAGAGACAAGATCTTTCACCTTCTCATGGATAAATGAAATACCTCAAGGCTTCAGAAGCAGAAAAGGCAATATACCGCAAGATGCCGAGACCGCTTACATCGCAGCTTTAAGCAGCTCCAGGGCGCCAGATATCGCTTTCACCAGGCTTTATAGGGTATTAGAGATTTTATTTGCAGTAGGGCTCAAGACAAAAATTGAAAGATCCCCCGTGACCGAAGTCCTTCGAGTGATGAAGGATTTTCAGCGATTATCCGAACTCGATATGCTGTCTACTCTTTTAGAGGGTTCTTCAATCCGTCTTCCATCATTCACATTGGCCGATTTCAAAGAGCTTTATGGTGAACACAAGCCTGAGGGAAATTATCAAAAAATAGCAAAATGGCTCAATGCAGCATCATCATCATCTCCTTTTGCCAATCCACCAGATGATTTGGTTGCGACGTTAATCTATTACATTCGTTGTTCACTTGTTCATAGCAAGTTAGGGGAGAAGGAGCCATTTCTATTGGGTCCTTTCTCAGATAATCAGATCGATGCTCTTTGCCACCTTGTTGATGATTTGAGAGATATCATCAAGTCTCTGATTTACTGAGGTTTTAATGGCATCACCCTGGCTATACAGCACCGTTCATAACAGCGCCTGCAAGGTCGTTGAGGAGCAGACTTTGTGGGGGCAGTCGGTTTGCCGTGTCTGGTTGCCGAACCAGGACGCGGTGGTGCTTGTGCCCCGCTCCGCCTTGCGACCGCTAAGTGCCGACCTGCAGCCGGAGATTGAGGCCGGACGCATTGCCTATGTGGCTGCTGCAGCCAAGGTGGCCGAGGTGATCGAAGGCTCCACCAGTGCCACTGACGGCCATGTGCTGCTGGCTCCCATGGAGTCCAACGTCATCCCGCTGCCGCACCAGATCCACGCTTTGTCCCGAGCCATCTCCGGCGACCGTGTGCGCTACCTGCTGGCCGACGAGGTGGGTCTCGGCAAGACTATCGAGGCCGGTCTGGTCATGCGCGAGCTCAAGCTGCGCGGACTGGTTCGGCGAATCCTGGTCGTCTCTCCGAAAGGCATCTCTACCCAGTGGGTGGCGGAAATGCAGACCCACTTCAACGAGCAGTTCCAGCTTGTTCTGGGCGACGACATCGGCACGCTTCAACGGCTAATGCCGGTCGCGAGTCAAGAGTCTCGGGTCCCGGGTCTTTTTGATACGCGGCTCGCGAATCTTAACCCGTGGACTCTTTTTAATCAGGTCATCGTCTCCCTGGATTCGGTCAAGCCAATGGACAAGCGACGCGGCTGGCCGGCCGAACGCGTTGTCGAATACAACCGCAGCCGGTTCGAGGATCTGATTACCGCCGGTTGGGATTTGGTGGTGGTGGACGAAGCGCACCGCCTGGGCGGCAGCACCGATCAGGTCGCCCGCTACAAACTCGGCAAGGGGCTGGCGGAGGCCGCGCCCTATGTGCTGCTCCTTTCGGCTACGCCCCACCAGGGGAAGACCGATGCCTTCCATCGCCTGATGAACCTGCTGGATGATGACGCCTTCCCGGATATGGACAGCGTCTCCCGCGACCGGGTGGCCCCCTATGTCATCCGTACCGAAAAGCGCAAGGCCATTGATGCCGACGGCAAGCCGCTCTTCAAACCCCGCCGCACACAGATGGCTCCGGTGGCCTGGACCCACCGTCATCACCTGCAGCAGCTTCTCTACGAAGCGGTGACCGACTATGTGCGCGAGGGCTACAACCAGGCCCTGCGTGAGAAGAAGCGCCACATCGGCTTTTTGATGATTCTGATGCAGCGCCTGGTGGTCTCAAGCACCCGGGCGATCCGCACCACGCTGGAACGGCGACTGGCCGCACTCAAGGAAGGCGAACAGCAGGCCAGTCTGCGCCTGGCGGAGCTTGAAAACGGCACGGAGGGATCGGAAAGCTTCGACGAGCTGTACGACATGGACGGCCAGGAGCTGCTCGACGAGCTGCTGAAATCCCATGTATCGGCTCTGCAGAGCGAAGGCAGTCATGTGGAGACCCTGCTGGATGCGGCGGTTCGCTGCGAACAGGCTGGACCGGACGCCAAGGCCGAGGCGTTGATCGAGTGGATCTACGAGCTGCAGGCCGAGGAAAACGAGCCGGACCTGAAGGTGTTGATCTTCACTGAGTTCGTACCGACTCAGCAGATGCTGAAGGAGTTTCTGGAAGCCCGGGGCATCTCGGTCGTCACCCTGAACGGCTCCATGGATATGGAGGAACGCAAGCAGGCCCAGGATGCCTTCCGCAAATCGCACCGCGTGCTGGTTTCCACCGATGCGGGTGGTGAGGGTCTGAACCTGCAGTTCGCCCATGTCATCATCAACTACGACATCCCCTGGAACCCGATGCGGCTGGAACAGCGAATCGGGCGTGTGGACCGTATCGGCCAGCCCAAGAAGGTGCGGGCAATCAACTTCGTGTTTGAAGACTCGGTCGAGTTCCGCGTCCGCGAGGTGCTGGAGCAGAAGCTCTCGGTAATCTTCGACGAGTTCGGTATCGACAAGACCGGCGACGTGCTCGACTCGGCCCAGGCCGGCGAGTTGTTCGAGGATGTGTTCGCCTCGGCCATCCTTGATCCTGACGGTATCGAAACCTCCGTCGATCACACGGTGGCTCGGCTTCGTGATGAGATTCAGCAGGTGCGCGAGTCCTCCGCCATCTATGGCATCTCCGAAGAACCGGATGTGCAGGCGGCTGAAAGGCTGCGCTCCCATCCGCTGCCTCACTGGGTGGAACGGATGACGGTGGGCTATCTCAATTCTCACGGCGGCGCGGCCAGCCGTAAACGCTCCTGGTGGGATCTGAATTGGCCGGACGGCCAGGAGCATCGCAAAGCCGTGTTCAACGCCCGGGAAGCGGACCGCCTGACCGACGCAACCCTGCTCAATCTTGAAAACAGCCGCGTCCGTGGGCTGGCTTTGAACCTGCCGCAGATCGCGGCTGGCCAACCATTGCCATGTGTCAGCGTGAGCGGGCTGCCAGCCAGCATCTCCGGGATCTGGGGGCTTTTTGAGATCCGTCTTCAGGCCGGCATGCACCAGAAAACGCAGATCCTGCGCATCCCCATGGTGCGGCGTGGTTATGTCAGTGTGTTCCTGAGTGAGGAAGGCAAACTGTTTCTGCCCACGGCCCGGCATATCTGGGATGCGCTACAGACAGCCGAAGCCGAAGTGCAAGCCACCCTCGGCCAGGATGAATCCATCACCGCCCATGCGCGTTTGCAGGAAGCAGCCGAGCACGCCGGACAGGAGCTGTTCGACGCCCTGCAGCAGGCGCACCTCGCCTCAGTGGCTCGCGAAGAGGAACGCGGAATCGTCTCCTTTGCCTCGCGCCGCAAGGCCATCGAACGGGTTGGACTGCCGGAGGTGCGGCAATTCAGACTGTCCCGTTGCGATGCGGACGAATCCGAGTGGCAGCATGAACTGCAATCGGCAAGGCAGATCGTGCCGGAAATCCGGCCGCTGCTGATGCTGCGGATCATCAAGGGAGGCGCTCAATGAGTAGTTGGCGAGACGCCATCCTGAACGATTTTGTACCCAACGTCAGCAAGCTGACTCTTGTCGCGGACCCGGATTGCCTGCTGACCGAGGAGAAGCTGGCATTGGAGCTTCGCGGGCGCGGCTTCGACCTGATCGAGTTCAGTGACCCGGTCGAATTCAGATACGCCTATGAGTCCAAGTATCGCTCGATCTGGGACCGGGGCGAACATACCGATCTGGTGGTGGTCCTCCGCTTGCAGGACGCGGAGCTGGAATCGCTGCCTTACGACCTGCTCCAGGTGGGTCGGAAACTGTCGTTCAACCTGGGGGATCTTTTTCCCAATCTGAGCTACCCGGTCATCGAGAAGCTTGACCGGAGACTGTTGGACGCGCTTTTTGACGCTCAGCGCAAGTCCCCGCCGGATCGCATGGGCGACAAGGCCACCAAGGATTTCATTCTCCGTCATGTGTTCGGCATCGCGGCAGAACTTATTGCCAACGAGGTGGAGCTGCTTCACGCCTTGCTCCGTCTGCACTATGGAAAGCTCCAAATTCCACTGATGTTGGCCGAGCGGCTCATCCAGGTTCTCAAAGGCCATGATGGGTTCAAAGCCTGGCCGCTCTCCGAAATCGTTCCGGACGATGAGGCCTTCTTCGCCTTTTTGCAGGAACGCTGGCCGCTATTTCTTTCCCGGATCGGTAGCGCCAACCAGGTGCGGGAAGATTCACCGGAATACGGCCTCAAGTATCCCGGTCCTGATCGCCTGCCGTTCGACCATCAGGACATCAAGGTCTACATCGACAACCTATTCCTTGAGGGGAAACTCACCCCGGTCGGGGCCAAAGGCATTGAAGTGGAAGCTGGGTCCTGGGTTCGAAGCGGTATCGCCACCTCCGGTGTGGACGATGACGAGCTGCGGATCTACCGCCTGTTTGGTCTTATCGAGAAGGAGCTACCCACTGCGGAAGCACGTTACTCGGACTGGACCACCTTCGCGCTGAAATGGGCCGAACTCTCTTCGCTGGTTCATTGCGGCAACAGCACCGAGTATCAGACTCGTCTCAGGGAAATCGGCGACGCACTAAACACGACCTTTGCCGGTTGGCTGGCTGACCACTACTCCAGTCTGATCAACTTGCCGCCGACCAATCCGGCCATGCTCCACCACGTGCCGCGTCGCCTGGCTCGGGACATCGAGGACTCCGGTAGCAGCCGTGCTGCGCTGATCGTGGTCGATGGCCTGGCCCTGGACCAGTGGGTGACCATCCGCCAGCTTCTGCAAAAGCAGGACGCCAATCTGGTCCTGCGCGAATCCGCGGCCTTCGCCTGGATTCCGACGCTGACCTCGGTATCGCGGCAATCGGTCTTCTCGGGCAAGCCACCGCTCTATTTCCCGTCATCCATCAACTCAACCAACAGCGAAGAAAAACTCTGGAAGCAGTTTTGGGAAGGCCATGGCCTGTCCCGACTGGATGTCGCCTACCAGCGCGGCCTTGGCGACGGTGATGTATCCAGTGTACTCGACGTCGTGATCCATCCCGGCAAGACTAAGGTGGTGGGGCTGGTCGTGGACAAGGTCGACAAGATCATGCACGGCATGCAACTCGGCTCGGCGGGGATGCACAACCAAATCAAGCAATGGTGCCAGGGTGGGTTCCTGGCGGCGCTGGTCGGCCAACTGTTGGAATACGGCTATGAGGTCTGGCTGACAGCCGACCATGGCAACATCCAATGCGACGGCAAAGGCCGCCCATCTGAGGGCGTGATTGCCGAAACTCGCGGCGAGCGTAGTCGTGTGTACCCCACGCCAGAACTCCGCTCTCAGGTCGCTAGGGCCTTCCCATTTGCCCACAAGTGGCAGCCGGTCGGGTTGCCAGCGGGCTATTTCCCTCTGGTGGCGGGTGGCCGCGACGCATTTGTGAATCCAGGAGAGGCCATCGTAGGTCATGGCGGTGTAGCCATCGAAGAAGTCATCGTGCCCCTTGTGAGGTTCGAAAGGAGAACACAGTGATGGGCAAGAGACACGGAGCCATAGGCATCAAGCAGGCGATTCGTTTCGAGTGGATGCAGAAAGCAGTCAATCTGCTGCTGGTGGGACTCGACGTTAAAACCATCCGCCAGGAGCTGCATGACTTCCTCGCTGACAGAAAAGGCAGTGGCTCCGAGGGCGAACGAGGCGAAACATCGAGAACACAAGTTGTCAACATGCTGATGAAGATCTGGGTCTCTCCAGACCCCGAGTTGATTCCATTCCGGGATGCCTCACTGGCGTTTGTGCGGGAAAACACGTCGATGGCCCTGGCCGTTCACTGGGGGATGATCTCGGCAGCCTATCCGTTCTGGTTCAATGTGTCCCGGCAGACTGGCCGATTGCTGGCTTTACAGGATCAGGTAACCCAGATGCAGATCACCAACCGCCTGAAAGAACAGTATGGCGACCGACAGACCGTAAGCCGCTGTGCACGATTTGTCATCCGCTCCTTTGTCGCCTGGGGAGCCCTGAAGGATTCCGAGGCCAAAGGCTGCTATGAGAAAGCCGCTGCGGTGAGCATTGCCGAGCCAAACCTGGCCATCCTGATGTTCGAATCCGCACTCCTGGCCACCCCGGAGGCCAAGGGCGCATTGGGGTTGCTCCTGAACAATCCGGCATTTTTCCCATTCCAGCTTCCGGTGATGACCGGCGACTTTGTATCGCAGCGCAGCGACCGGATCGATGTGGTTCGCTATGGACTGGACGATGAGCTGTTGAAATTGAAGGCTTGATGAGAGCGTAGGACAGGATAACGAAACAATGCAAACGGAGAGCGAGGAATAGATGGCTGGCGAGTATGAGAAGGCGATATCAATCGAGAAAGCGATCCATCAAATCGTCAACCGTCGCTATTTGCTGCCATCTATTCAGAGAAAATTCACCTGGAGCAGTTCGCAGATATGCGTCCTCTTCGACTCGATCATGCGCGGTTATCCGATCAATACCTTCATGTTCTGGGAGGTCCGGGAGCCGGAGGTCAAAAAGAGTTTTCGTTTTTACCAATTCCTCGAACGATATTGCGAACGCTTCGAGGAAAACAATCCGGACTTCGACACCAAGGGGCATGGGGACTTCTTCGCTGTCATCGACGGCCAACAGCGACTGACTTCGCTTTACATAGGGCTCAAGGGAACCTACGCATACAAACTGCCGAGAAAATGGTGGCCTCGAACCAAGGACGACAGTGTCCTTCCGCCGCGCAAGCTCTATCTCAATCTTGCGGCTCCTCTCGACGAAGAATCGAACGAGGAGATGATGAGTCACGAGTTCAAGTTCCTGACTAACGTGCAGTTCAAGGAGGACTTGGGCAAGCCAGACAAGATTTGGTTTCAGGTCGGTGAAATCCTTGATTTCGATGCGGCCGAAACCGACGATGACGTTCTCGATATCGTAATGGATTTTCTCCAAGGGATGGGGCAGGAATCCAACAAGTATGCCCGCAAGGCTCTTACCCGTTTGTATTTCGCCATTCGTCGGGATAGCACCATCCATTTCTACAACGAAACCAATCAATCCATCGATCATGTCCTCGACATCTTCATCCGCACCAACCATGGAGGAACACCCCTCGCGTTCTCGGATCTGTTGATGTCCATTGCTGTGGCCAACTGGAAGAAGGATGCGAGGCAACAGATCGACGATCTGGTGGATCAGGTCCGTTTTGGGTCCGATATGGAATTTTCCATCAACCGTGATTTTGTTCTGAAAACGGCCTTGATGCTCTCCGACGCAGATGTGCGATTCAAGGTCAAGAATTTCACCGGAGACCAGGTCGCCAAAATCGAGCAAGAGTGGGACGACATCAAGACTTGTATCTTGGAGGTGTTCCGCCTCATCCGGTCCTTTGGCCTCAACGATGCCGCCCTGAGAGCCAAGAATGCGGCCATTCCAGTTGCCTATTATCTTTTCCACAAAGGTCGGGACAAGACGAACGACAAGCAAGGCCTGTATGCGGACATCAACAACAGAGTCCGGCACGAGGATGAACGGAAGCGAATCCGTCAGTGGCTACACATGTCTTTGCTCAAAGGTGTATTCGGCGGTCAAGGGGACGCTCTGCTCTCCAACCTTCGGAAGATCATTCGTTCGGGTTTTTCGAGCTCTGCGGGGTTCCCGCTGGACGAAATAGTGTCCGACTACAGAGGTACGGCAAAGGATCTGACTTTTGACTACGACTTCATCGACCGATTGCTGAAAACTCAAAAAGATGATTCTTCCTGCTTTTCGATTCTGGCGCTCTTGTTCCCGGACCTGGATTTCACCCAATCTCTCGATATCGACCACCTGCATCCTGCATCCTCTTTCAGAAAGAAGAGATTGGATTCGCACGTCGGTTTTGGTAATCCGGGAGGCCGGTTTTTCTATGAAAATCCCGAGAACTGGAACGGTATCGCCAACCTTCATCTGCTGAATTCGTCCAAGAACAAATCCAAACAGGATGTGCCGCTTGATCAATGGTTGGCCAAACAGGATGGAACGAAAGCGGAGGATCTTCTGATACCGACGGGAACCGATCTGTCTTTCGGGGCGTTCGAGTCGTTTATCGAGGCGCGTGCAGCATTCCTCAAGCAGAAGCTGGGCTCACTGGTCGGCGATAATGACTCTGTTGAGCCACAAGGATAGGAAGCCATGCCCGACGATTTCAAAACAGCCAAAACCGCTCTCGCGAAGCTCCATCAGGACATGGAAGCGATCAACATGCTGGCCAGGCCGTCCTACCTGAGCGTGATCGAGCAGATGGAACGCACGCTGGAACCTATCCGTCGTCAGCAGTTGAAAATCGGTCGCGCCCTTGAAATGTCTGGAGCAGCGGCCCGGATAAAGGAGATCGTCAGTGCAAATCAACACTGGCATGAAGTGATCAAACAGGCTACTGTGACAAGCCTTGCCGAGAGCCTTGCGGCTGCACATCAATCATGGCTTGAGCATATAAAGCCCGTCCAGTACGACTTCTCGGAGCTTTCAGGGCTTCAAGCATCCGCCAAGTTGGTCCTGTGCGATGCCTCTTTGCGATTGAGCGCCACGGAACGGCTCATGGCAGGCATCGACTTCGAGGCGATAAGAAGTCGTTTCAAAATCGAGATGCCTGTTATTTCGGGGCTGGAGAGCTCCATAGCCCACGTGACTGCCTCGTATGGAAGTTTGGCCGAGTCAATCCGAGAGATTTCAGACATCACGCGCTTACCTGCCTTCGTTTTGCCTGGAGCCACCCGTGAAATCTACACCACCAGCTTCGCGCTCGAGACCCTTCGTCCAGAGGATGAACGGGATGAGGAAGAGACCGAAACGGAAATTCAGCTTGTCGCTGAGGCGGAGCTGGAAACGTTGGGTTGTATCGCTCTCTTGCAGCAAGTCGATCCAGGGCTCGCTCGGCCATACATCGGCGCTCGGGACGCCCTACATGGTAACAATGCCGACCGGTCTAGGCACATTCTAAGCTCGCTCAGAGAACTGTGGAACCATCTGCTCAGACGATTGGCACCCGAAGATCTCGTTGCCGCATGGATTCCGGGGATTGCCAATCAGAAGGACCTGTTACATGAAGGCAAGCCAACCCGTCGAGCCAAGGTACTGTATGTCTGCCGGGAGCTGAACAACGATCCGCTGACTGAGTTCTTGACGCACGACACCCGGGCGCTGGTGAAACTGATTGAGCTGTTCAACCGGGTCCACGAGTTGGAGATTGAGCTGACCGACGAGCAGCTCAGGGCCATTCTCCTCAAGACCGATTCGTGGCTGATGTACATACTCCAAATTTCGCCGAGTAATTTTCACAAGTAAACAAGAGGCTACCATGCCAAAGAAATCCGGATCACATCATGTAGTCCCGAATGCCAATAACGGATGGGACGTCAAAAAAGAGGACGCGACCCGCGGCAGCGGCCACGTCGACAAGAAACAGGATGCTGTCGATGCCAGATCCAGGATCAGTCAGAACCAAGGCACCGAGTTCTACATTCGCGGCAAGGACGGGAAGATCCGAAACAAGGACAGTCATGGGAACGATCCGTATCCCCCCAAAGGGTAATGCCCCGGCCAATTCGATTCCGAGTTTGGGAACCGAACCGGCGTCCAAAATCTGGATGCGAAGTTGTTGCACTTCGACGGAGACTCCTGATCTCTTATCGAGCTTGAGGAAAAATTTCAGGAGGTTTCTGAGGGGAAAGGAATTCAATGGACGGCAGATTATCGGCCCGGTGTTACATGGGTGTTCTGAACACTCGCAAACTCTTACGGGGCCTATGTGACGGCGGGTTCAACTCCCGCCGCCGAAATGCTTGGCTACTGATTGTCCCTTTTCAATCAATCCCGGCCCTTGTTCTTTAACGGAGTGACCTGTTGTCTGAAGATTTGCGAAGAAAAGAAAGAGGCTTTCTTGCTCATTTTCCCGTGAATTTTTTGGCGGGCCGCGATGAACTTGAACCTTCAACCAGCAAAGTCTACTAGACTTATGCTTGATGCCGTAAATGAAAAATCCCATGGTATCGCCGTATGGGCCTCATGGGATTTCTCGCTCTAAGGTAACAAATAGGTAACAAAACCCTTGTCACCATGAGTAACAAAAAGCTGGCGGAAGCGCATGGGAATCGAACCCACCTAGGAACGCCTTCACGCCCCTACACCGGATTTGAAGTCCGGGAGCCCCACCAGTGAGCTTGGCGCTTCCACCGCGTGAATGTACTCAATAGGCCCTTCTTTGACAAGTTCTTTTTGAAAAATACGGAACGTCGCTCCTTCGTCCCCGAATGCTCCTGAGCGATACGGCCACGCCGCTTTTCCACTCCTTCAGCCTTCACACCCTCTTAAAGACGGATCAGTTCATAGGACCTGCTACCCAGTCCCACCTTTTCGGCGTAGTCCAGTTGATGCTGCCAGTCGACGTTGGGATAGACAGCTTTCACTTTGTCCGTGTGGGCATGGGGAGAACCCTGGATGCACGAGGACTGCAGCGGGGGCTGAGCGTTGAGAAGATCCATGGAGGCTTGATCGATGGCCACGATGTCACGGGAAGCGAGAATGCCGATGTCCGCTACGATGGGGGCATCCGAGTGAGGGTGGCAATCGCAGGCGGGTGAAATCTGGGTCAGAAAGTTCACGAAGAGGGATCGTTTTTCTTTTCCCTTGAGGGCTCCCACAGTGTACTCCACCATGCGCTCCATGAAGGGGGGGATGTCGGCTTCCCAATCGACTCCGAGGGCTCCCTGAAGGCAGGAATGGATGCACCCGGCGCATCCCACGCAGACCTTCGCATCGATTCGAATGACCTTTTTGGCTTCCGGGGTCGGGCGGGGCATGTCCTCCGGCCGGTCCACGAGGCTCAGTGCCCCGTGGGCGCACTGTTCCATGCACGTGCCGCAGCCGATGCACTTGTCGAAATAAATCACCGGGGCGACATCGGAATGCTGAGCCATTTTTCCCCTCCTGGACCCGGAGCCCATTCCCACGTTCTTGATGGCGCCGCCGAAGCCCGCCGTTTCATGCAGCTTGAAATGCGCCAGGGAAATCAGCGTGTCGGCTCTGGCCACGGCCGATGCCACGTAGGCTTCCTTGCAATGCTTCAGTCCGATGGGCACCACCACCTCGTCCCGCCCATCGATTCCATCGGCAATGATGAGGGGAGCGTCCACCACCGACGGGGAAAAGCCGTTGAGAACGGCCGTCTTGAGATGGTCCACGGCGTTGCCCCGCGAACCCACGTAGAGGGTATTGGCGTCGGCGAGAAAGGGTTTGCCGCCCGCGGCCTTGACGGCGTCCACAACGGGCCGCACGAGGAGGGGACGGATGAAGGCCGTGTTGCCCCGTTCTCCGAAATGAATCTTGATAGCGGTGAGCCCCTTCCGCTTGACAACCTGCTTGATCCCCGCCTTGTCCACGAGGTTGGAGATCTTCTGCAAGAGGTTCTCGGAATCCGTGGCGCGCAAATCGGTGAAGAATACCTGGCTGCTCATGATGTTTGAATCCTCGCGTCAATGATTTTTTTCGCACTGTCTGCGCACGAATGTCCCCCACCCGGCGCGATGGAATTGCAGGGGGGATTTTAGTGCACCTTGCGGTCTATCGTCAAGACAGGAGGACGGCAAGAATTCCTGTCAGGAAGATGCCGTCGAAGGTCCCCGCTCCTCCGATGGAAGCCACGGGGGCGTTGAGATGCTTTAAGTCGTTCAGATGGAGCAGATCCGCCCCGATGAGGGTCCCCAGGGTTCCCGCCACGTAAGCCGTCGGAGCCGCCCATTCGCTGTTGAGCACCATGGCGACCAGGGCCGCGGCAATGGGAGGGATGAACATGGGGGTCGCGATGCCGAGTCCCGGAATGGGGCGCGCCAGCCGATAGACGATGTAGGTGACGGCGCCCAGAGCCAGCAGCATGCGGAAGGGGTTTTCCGCATGGGCCAGGAGATAGATGGACAGGCAGGTGGGGATGACGGCTCCTCCCAGGTTGACGGCCAGCACCATTTCGTGGCGGTTGCGCCAGGGCGGCGGCTGGAATCGCATTCCGTAGAAAGAAACCGTCGGAAGTTCATTGGTTTCGTCTTCGAGATGGATTTTACGAATGGGAATATTGATCATGCTTCCCGCGATGGACAGAAAGAGAAGCGAGAAGAGGTATTCAGGGGGTATCCCCAGCCGTGTGAAAGCCCATGCAAAAATGCCGAACTGCACCATGGCGAAAGCCATGAAGAGGAGAAATACACAAATGAAGAGAAAGAACATGAGAAACGGGGGATAGAACATGTGAGATCCTTTCTGCCTCTGAGAATGAAAATCAGGGCATGACGGCAAAGCGGTAGACGGATAGGACGGCCTGCAGGAGATCGCGATAGACGCTGCGGCCGGCTGCCGCTCCAGGAGACGGCACGGCAGGTGGCGATGATTCCCCGGCCCCCGCCTCGCCCGAGAGACGCTCCAGGAGAATGCCCCGACACCCGGCGCGAGCGGCGGCAGACAGGTCCGTTTCCCTGTCGCCGATCATGCAGACGTTTTCCATGGAAATCCGGTAGACGGCACACGCCGCCAGGAGCATGCCCGGTTCGGGCTTCCGGCAGGCGCATTTCTCGTCGGGGCGGTGCGGGCAGTAGAAGGCGGCCAGAAGGTCTCCTCCAGCTTCCCGGATGCCATGAATCATTCGGTCGTGGATATCCCAGAAATCCTCCCGCCGGACGATGCCACGGTTCAAGGCCGACTGATTGCTGATGAGGATCGCGTTGATGGATTGCTCCCGCAGCCATCGAAGGGCTTCGAGAGCATCGGGATAAAAATGGTATTCTCCCCAACCCTTGATGTAGTCCGGGCGGTCGACATTGATGACGCCGTCGCGATCCAGGAATGCAAAGTTCCGGTGGGGAGTTTCGGGAGAGCGTATCCAGCTGAGCATAAGACTCCTCGTGGGGCTGCCTCGGATAGGGTGCTCGCAAAGCTGCAGGAAAAAAGTGCCTCCCCTTTTCTGGCATGACTGGAGCAAAAGCCTGGACTCCAGGGGCAGGGGGGGCGATTCGTCCTTGACATCCACCGAAGATCGGGAAACATTATGTCTTTCACACAATTTTCGGAAAGATTTCAAAACATGCCTTTGTGTTTAAGGTAGCAAAAAGTGCTGAATCAGGCAAATGATCTTGAAGACTTGCAGGATGCTCTGGGATACCGGTTCGAAAATGTCGATCTTTTGCGGCAGGCGCTGGTGCACCGGTCCTACGTGCATGAAAATGTCCATCTGCTGCTCTCGGACAATGAAACCCTCGAATTTCTGGGAGATTCCGTATTGAGCCTGACCGTGAGCCACCTCCTCCTGCTGCAGTTTCCCGATTACAAAGAGGGGGATCTTTCCCGCATGCGATCGGCCATCGTCAATGAACGGGAACTGGCTGCCATCGCTCAGCAGCTGGACCTGGGCGGGCATCTGCTCCTGGGCAGGGGCGAGGATCTGACGGGAGGACGGCAGAAGCCCTCCCTGCTCGCCGACAGCCTGGAAGCTCTCTTGGCGGCCATTTACCTGGATAAGGGTCTGTCGGCCGTCATGGGGGTGGTGAAGCGGCTCTTTGGAGCCTACCTGAATCTCGAGCCCGAGGAGCACCCCCTCAAAGCGCTGGACAAGGACTATAAAACGCAGCTTCAGGAAATCACTCAAGCCCGCTTCAAACTGACTCCCACCTATTTCCTGGAAGATGAAGAGGGGCCCGATCATCTCAAAACCTTTTACATGAGCGTGGCCCTCGATGACAAAATTCTGGCTCGGGGCTCGGGCAGGAGCAAGAAGGAGGCTCAGCAGGAAGCTGCGAAAAAGGCTTTGGACATCATCGAGCAGGGTCCGGGAATTGCTGACGCGTCATGAATTCCAAAAGGAAAATTTACCCTGTTTTTCTTCCTCACGCAGGGTGCCCCTTTCAGTGCGTCTATTGCAATCAGCATGCTGTCACCGCCTCGTTTTCCGGACAAAAGCCGCAACCCGAAGACCTGGCGGCTTGTTTCGATTCCACATTTACACCCCTGCTCGATCAGGCTTTGGCCGGCGCGGCCCCGGGTGAAATTGCCTTCTACGGAGGCACTTTCACCGCTTTGCCGGTGCCGACACTCAAAGCCCTGCTGGAACGGGTTTCCCCCTGGGTGAAGGAGGGGGTGTTCACGGGAATCCGCTTCTCCACCCGCCCCGACTGCATGAGTCGGGAGGTGTGTGCGCTTCTGGAGGACTATCCCGTGCGCACGGTGGAACTGGGGGTTCAGAGCCTTTCCCATGAGGTGCTGCGGGAGAGTCGGCGCGGGTATGGGGTGGAAGTGGTGGAGCGGGCGGCTGCCTTGGTGCACGACCACGGTTGGCAGCTCGGGGTCCAGTTGATGCTCGGCCTGCCGGGAGATTCCCGGGAGCGGTTTCTCGCTTCCGTTGGAAAAGCGTTGGAGCTCCGACCGCACATGATGCGCCTCTATCCCACCCTCGTCCTGGAAGGGACGCTCCTGGCCGAATGGCACCGCGCCGGGAAATTCCGCCCTCTGACCCTGGATGAAGCCGTGGAATGGTGCGCTTCGGCGTACGATATTCTCCTGAACGCCCGCATTCCCATTGCCCGCATGGGGCTGCACGGGGATCCCGAGCTGGAAAAACCGGGGCGCATCCTGGCCGGTCCCTACCATCCCGCTTTCGGTTACCTGGTTCGAGTCCGCCGCTGGAGAGAGTCGATCGACCGGGTCCTGGAGGGGGAGGGGGAACCAAGGCATGCCGGTGTTCTCCTCCTGGATGTACCGAAGGATCAGTTGAGCGAGGTCATCGGGCCCCGACAGAGCAATCTGCACCATTGGCGGGAAAAGTATGGGCTGGCTCGGGTACAGGTGAACGGAAGCCCCTCGATCTCTGCAAACGGTTTCCAGTGCCGGTGGGTGAATCGAGATTCCAATTCTTGCGGGCGTGCAGCAAGGAACCCTTTATGATGCGTAACATCTCAGATGAGAGGACAGGAACCGTATGACTCCGAACGGATCGGCCAAACCCTTCAGATCCGGGTATGTCGGCCTCGTGGGTGCCCCCAATGTGGGGAAATCGACCCTTTTGAACCAACTGCTGCAGGAGAAGATCTCCATCACCGCTCCCAAGCCGCAAACGACACGCAATCGCATCATGGGGATCCTCACGACGGAGGACTTCCAGGTGATCTTCGTGGATACGCCGGGCATACACCGGGCGAGGGACCAATTCAACAAAATCCTTGTGGATACGGCCCTTTCCACCCTGAGCGAAGTCGATGTCATCTACTTTCTGGTAGAAGCGCCCGACGCGGATCGCGAAATCAATTCGTTTATTCTGGAGAATCTGGCCAGGGTCAACACCCCCGTTTTTCTGGTGATCAACAAAATCGACCTTCTCCCCAACAAACAGGCTTTGCTTCCTCTCATGGCACGATTCCAGAGTCTGCACGCCTTTCAGGCCTTCATTCCCATTTCAGCCCTCACCGGCGATGGAGTGCAGACGCTCCTGGACGAGACCATCGGCCTGCTTCCTGAAGGCCCCCGATACTATCCCGAAGACTACCTCACGGATCAGCCCGAACGCTTCCTGGTGGCTGAATTGATCCGGGAAAAGGTCTTTCATCTGCTGCGGGAGGAAATTCCTTACGCCGTCGCGGTGGTGGTGGACACCTTCACGGAGGTTCCCGAACGAAACCGCATCGACATCGAAGCCACGATCCATGTGGAAAAGGATTCGCAGAAAGCGATCCTCATCGGCAAGAAGGGGCAGATGTTGAAAGAAATCGGAAAGCAGGCGCGCACCGACATTGAAGCCCTTTTGGGGTCCCACGTGTTTTTAGGGCTTTTTGTGCGGGTCCAGAAGAATTGGCGCAAAGACATGAGAATGCTCTCGGAATTTGGTTACCGCTCGGAAGGCTGAGGTGCCGGGGGTAGGGTGCGAGCTCCCGCGCCGAAACGTGAGGCGCATGGGGTAGGGTGCATTTCATGCACCATCGGTACTGAAAAAATGCTTGTGTCCACAAGGGTGCGTAGAACGCACCCTACACTTTTAATGGGGCAGGGCGGCCAGTTCCCTGATCTGATGTTCCACCTCTTCCATCAGCGCACCGATATTTTTCTTGGAATACTGCGTCGTTTCCACCGGACGTCCCACGTGCAACTCCGCGTGACAGCCCGTGCGGAATTGGGCGGTTTTGGCAGGCAGGACGTCGTACGCTCCGCGAATTCCCACGGGAATGATGGTCGCGCGGGTTTGGATGGCCAGCATGAATCCCCCCTTTTTGAACGGCCCCAAACTGCCTGTCCGGGACCGCGTTCCTTCGGGAGCCACCCACAGGATGATCCCGCTTTCCATCTTTTTTCGGGCCTCCTGCAGGTCCCGAAAGGCTTGGCGGCGATTGTCGCGGTCGATGGAAATGAATTCGCCCGCGGCCATCCCTTTTCCCCATATGGGCACCTGGAAGAGCTCCTTCTTGGTGAGCATGCGGATGCTTCCGGGCAGCGCGGCAAAGGTCAGGGGGATGTCGTAGAGGCTGCTGTGATTGCTCATGAGAATGTAGGGACGTCCCGGCTCGAACCGCACATCGTGCGGGTTGTAGAGGTCGTAGGAGAGCCTGGCGAACTGGAGGATTTTGCGGGCCCACCAGCGCAGGATCTGATCGCAGTAGTCGCGCCGATAAATGCCTCGATAGGACTTGTAGATGATGATGATGGAAATCCAAAAGGTCACAAGAACATTTTTGATGATGATGAGAAGCGCCTGAAATCGAGTGGCCAGCATGATTTTTCCTCCATAGTGCATCGAGGGGACTGCCTTTTCCCGCGGTGCCGACCCGTTACCGTCAATGTTGCTTCTCTGAGCTCTCCACAGGCAAAGGCTGGAACATAGAACCTCACGAAGACCTGTACTTTAGTACCTGAACACATGTTTTCGAACACTCCCACGTCATTCCGGCAGTCTCTAAGCCGGAATCCGGGCCGGCGCAAAAACTGGATTCCGGCTAGAAACATGCCGGAATGACGCAGAGGTATGAGGGCTATCCAAAATGTTCAAAAACTTGTGTATGGGTACTTAGTCTCTTGCCGTCCGTTTGTCAAACAAGACCGGGCAGTCAGGCGGGACCACCCCTTTCGGATTCCCGCCTGGAGCTCGTGATGATGGAGGATGGACAAACAGGGTGGAGAGTGATTTCCCGCCAGCCACTCCTGGCTCATGAACAGCATTTTAATGGATTCCCCGGAAGCATTAATAATATTGGACCAAAGTCCAATATTAATGAACACATGGTTCACTTATAAGATCAAAAAGGTCCAGGGAGTGATCCATTTCGAGTCTATCGGTGCCAAAACAAACTGGATGCAAATGCTTTTCCCAAAAATGAGGAGGCCTTATGCCGGTCGCTGATTATGCAACCTACTGCAAAATGCTTGACAGAGCCAGAGCGAATCGTTTCGCCTATCCCGCCATCAATGTCAGCTCTCTCACGACTGCCAACGCTGTTTTGAAGGGATTGGCCGAGACTCGGAGCGATGGAATCATCCAGGTTTCGACGGGTGGTGCGGCCTTCGCCTCCGGTTCCTCGGTGAAGGACATGGTTTTGGGGGCCATATCCATTGCGGAGCACGTCCACAGGGCAGCCGACCGTTACAATATTTACGTCGCGCTCCACACGGATCATTGCCAGGCTCAGGTACTGGACGGTTTCCTCATCCCTCTGGTGGAAGAAACGGAGCGGCGCCGGAAAGCCGGCCTTCCCAACCTGTTCAACAGCCACATGTTTGACGGAAGTGCCCTGCCTCTCAAAGAAAATCTCGATATTGCCGTGCCCCTCCTGGAACGTTGCCACCGGAGCCAATTGATCCTCGAGGTCGAAGCCGGGGTGGTGGGAGGTGAAGAAGATGGAATCAAAGCCGAAGGCGCGCCCGCCGAAAAGCTTTACACCACTCCCGAGGACATGCTGGAAGTCGCTCGCCGCCTGGGAGCCGTCCGGGGAGCACGCTTTCTCCTGGCCGCCACTTTCGGGAACGTCCATGGAGTTTACAAGCCCGGGCATGTGAAGCTCAAACCCTCCATACTGAGAGATGGACAGGATGCCGTGGAGAAGGAGTACGGCAGGGATGCCCGGTTCGACCTGGTATTCCATGGCGGCTCAGGC
This sequence comes from Desulforhabdus sp. TSK, assembly GCF_022836495.1. GTDB lineage: Bacteria > Desulfobacterota > Syntrophobacteria > Syntrophobacterales > Syntrophobacteraceae > Desulforhabdus. The sequence goes on along the minus strand of NZ_BQXM01000037.1, from coordinate 34,722 downwards.
TCTCTACCGGAAGAGATTCATGAGGCCATCGACTACGGCGTCGTCAAAATGAACATCGACACGGACACCCAGTACGCCTTCACGCGGGCCATCGCGGACCACATGTTCAAAAACTACGACGGAGTCCTCAAAGTCGACGGCGAAGTGGGGAACAAGAAGCAATATGATCCTCGAGCCTACCTGGCGTTGGCCGAAGCCTCCATGGCGGAACGGGTCAAAGCGGCAGTGGCTGCTCTTCGGGGCGGCAACACCAGCCTTCTGGCTGCGCAATAGCTTTTGGGGGAGCAGGAAAATGGAGAAAAAAGTCAAATCAGTGCCGTCGCTTGCGGATGCTCACCTGGGCAGCCGTTCGGACATGAGCCTCGAAGGGTTGCGACGCACCTTCCGTGAGCACGTTTTCTACACCCAGGGGCGGCTGCCGGTGGTCGCCACGACAAATGATCTTTATATGGCGCTCTCCTTTACCGTGAGGGATCAGCTCCTGCACCGCTGGATCAAAACCGTCGAGCAAATGGGGCGAGAAAACCTCAAAGTGGTGAGCTATCTCTCGGCCGAATTCCTCCTGGGGCCCCACCTGGAAAACAACATGATCAACCTGGGTATCTACGATGAAGTCCGAAGGACTGCCGAGGATGCCGGCCAGGACATTCAGGCCCTTTTCGACCAGGAAGAAGAGCCGGGGTTGGGCAATGGAGGGCTGGGAAGGCTCGCCGCCTGCTATCTCGATTCTCTGGCAACCCTCGAGATACCCGCTATCGGATACGGGATACGCTACGAATTCGGCATTTTCGATCAGGAAATCCGGGACGGCTGGCAGGTGGAGCGCACGGACCAATGGCTCCGGCTGGGCAATCCCTGGGAGATCCGCCGGCCCGAAATCACCTGCGATGTCGGTTTTGGGGGACGCACGGAATCCTACCAGGACGATCAGGGGCGTTTCCGGGTCCGATGGATTCCCCACCGGACCGTGAAGGGGGTCGCATACGACACACCCATCCTGGGATACCGAGTGAACACCTGCAATCTGCTCCGGCTCTGGAAGGCCGAAGCTGTTGAATCCTTTGAGTTCGAGGCCTTCAATGTGGGGGACTACTACGGGGCGGTGGACCAGAAGATCACCTCGGAAAACATCACCAAGGTGCTCTATCCCAACGATGAGCCCGTTCAGGGCAAGGCGCTTCGCCTTGAACAGCAGTACTTCTTCGTTTCGTGTTCCCTCCAGGATATGCTGCGCATCTATAAATTGTTCGGAGGTGACCTGAAGCAGTTTGCCGGCCACTTCGCCATCCAGCTCAACGACACCCATCCCGCCATAGGCGTTGCCGAGCTCATGCGCCTGCTCCTCGACGAAAATGGGATGGACTGGGATACGGCCTGGGACGTCACTCGGAATACGTTCGGCTATACCAATCACACCCTTTTGCCGGAGGCCCTCGAAAAGTGGCCCGTTGCTTTGTTTGCCGGTCTGTTCCCCAGGCACATGGAAATCATCTACGAGATCAACCGTCGCTTTCTGGATGAGGTGAGAAATCGATTCCCAGGGGATGAAGGGCGGGTGGCCCGGATGTCGCTCATTGACGAAAGCGGCGAGCGCTACGTGCGCATGGCACACCTGGCCTGTGCCGGCAGTCGTGCCGTCAACGGCGTGGCTGAGCTACACACCCGACTGCTGCAAGAAGATGTTCTGCGCGACTTTCATGACATGATGCCGGAAAAGTTCAGCAACAAGACCAATGGGGTCACGCCGCGCCGCTTCATGGTCTTGAGCAACCCCGGCCTGAGTCGGCTCATCACGTCAAAAATCGGCGAAGCGTGGGTCAGCCGTCCTGAAGAACTGAGGCGGCTCGAGCAGTTTGTCGACGACGGCGATTTTCGAGAAGCCTGGCGCCGGGTGAAGCATGAAAATAAGCAAAATCTCGCCAGGCTGATCCATGCCCGCACCGGGATTGAAGTGGACCCATCTTCCATGTTCGACATACAGGTCAAGCGAATCCATGAATACAAACGGCAGCACCTCAACGTGCTCCACATCATCGCCCTGTACAATCGCCTCAAACAGGACCCGGCCTGTGATCTATGCCCCAGGACCTTCATCTTCGGAGGGAAAGCCGCACCCGGTTATTTCATGGCCAAGCGCATCATCAAACTGATCAACTCTGTGGCGGAGGTGGTCAACAACGATCCCGATGTGAGCCGGAAACTGAAGGTGGTCTTCTTCCCCGACTTCAACGTCAAGAATACCAAATTCGTCTATCCCGCCGCCGACCTGTCGGAACAGATCTCCACGGCGGGCAAGGAAGCTTCCGGAACGGGCAACATGAAGTTTTCCATGAACGGTGCGCTGACCGTCGGAACCCTGGATGGGGCCAATGTCGAGATCAGGGAGGAAGTGGGTGCGGAGAACTTCTTCCTTTTCGGTTTGACGGCCGAGGAAGTGGATTCTCTGCAAAGAAACGGCTACCAGCCCATGGAGTTTTACCGGGACAACCCGGTGCTCCAGGGTGTGATCGAGCGCCTGACGTCGGGCCATTTTTCATGGGGTGACCAGGAGCTTTTCAAGCCTCTCATCGATTCACTCTTATACCACGACACGTTCATGTTGTTCGCCGATTTTGGGGCTTATGTGAACGCCCAACAGCAGGTCGACGCGGCGTACCGAGACCCCGAGCGCTGGACGCGCATGTCCATTCTCAACGTCTCCCGCATGGGCAAGTTCTCTTCCGACCGGGCCATTCGTGAATATTGCCGGGATATTTGGAATGTCAAGCCGGTCCGCGTTGAGTTGGATTGATCTCTTCCGCAATTCAGGCAAGGAAGGATCGACAAATCATGAAGTTCTCGAATCGGGCCGGCCGTCCGTGGAAACCTCGGATGGACTTTAAAGGAGGCTCCTATGAAAATCCTCACGGCCCCTCGAATGGAGCGGTGCATCGGGTGCCATTCCTGTTCTCTGGCATGTGCCCGCCTGGTGCACAAAAACCTCTCGTGGGATACGGCCGGAATTCGAATCTCCTCATCGGGTGGGCTCTCGACGGGGTTCGAAGCCAGGACCTGCCTTGCCTGCCAGCCGGCACCCTGTGCGTCGGCCTGTCCTACCGGGGCCTATTCACAGCGCAAGGGCGGGGGGGTGGTGGTGAAGAAAAGCCTCTGCATACGCTGTGGCGAGTGTGCCCGGGCCTGCCCAGTCGATGCCATTTACCTCGACCCGGCGAGCGAACCGTACGTGTGCATCCATTGCGGACGCTGTGTTGCCTTCTGCCCGCATGACTGCCTCGAGCTCAGGGAGGTCGGGGCAGAAAGTGGGGCTGCCGGCGAAGTGCGGGAGGGTGCATCATGATCAGGGATCACTTCAGGATACTTTCGGTCGATCTGGCGGCAGGACGGGGCGTGATCGAAAACCTGCAGGGCAGGGACACTGTCGCCGGGGGAAGCGGGCTTGCGGCCATGCTTTTCGAAAAGTACGGCCGCCCCGGGCAACCCTGGGATGACCCGGAGCAGCCGCTCATCTTTGCCATCGGCCCGCTGACGGGGTACTTTCCCCTCATGAGCAAGACCGTGTGTGCCTTCAAGTCGCCTTATCACGACCAGTATGCCGAAAGCCATGGTGGGGGGCGTTCGGCCCTTTCCCTGCGATTTGCGGATTTCGACGGACTCGTCATTCGGGGGAAAGCGCCCACGCCATCCTGTTTGTCCATCGGGTCCAGGCACCTGGATCTCAAGGATGTGCATTACCTGTGGGGGATGGATCTTCTGAAGACGGGCAAGATGCTCCGTCGCATGTACAAGGGGTCCGGTCACCGGAGCATCCTGCGCATCGGGCCTGCGGGGGAGAATCTCTCCGCCATGGCCTGCATCAATGTGGACACGTACCGCCATTTCGGGAGGCTCGGGTGCGGAGCGGTCATGGGGGCCAAGAACCTCAAGGGTATCGTCATCATGGGCGATGGCACGTTTCCCCTTCCCGAGGGAAAGGACTATCCCAGGCTATTTGCCGAGGTTCACCGCAAAATGACGGACACCGACATGATGGAGAAATACCACAATGTCGGCACGCCCATCAACATGGCGGTCTTGAACGGGATCCGCGCTCTCCCCATCCGAAATCTCCAGAAGACGACCGACCCGGCTATGGAGGGGATTTCGGGCGAAACTTTTGCCAGGGACACTCTGCTGCGCAATGCCGCCTGTGCGGGCTGCCCCGTCGGCTGTATCCATATTGGATTTGTCCGGGAGAGGTTCATGGAGGAGAACCGTTACCTCTACCGGCAGGTTTCCTATGACCATGAGCCCATCTTTGCGGCCGGCGCAATGCTCCAGGTGACCGATGCCTTCTCCGTCCTGTCGCTCCTCGATGCCGTCGAACGGGAGGGACTCGACGTCATGTCCGCGGGCGTTGCCCTGGCATGGGCTACGGAAGCCCTCGAAAAGGGGGTCCTTTCTACCCGCGAGACCCTCCTTCCTTTCCAGTTTGGCGACGCCAAAGCCTACATTGAAGCAGTCCATCACCTGGGGGCGGCCTCCAACGATTTCTACCGGCTTTTGGCTCAGGGAACTTCCAGGGCCGCCGGGCACTACGGCGGAGGGGATTTTGCCTGTGTTCTCGGGCAGGAGATGGCAGGCTATGCCACCGGCGAGGTGTTCTTCATTTCCCAGGCACTCGGCTTTCGGCACTCTCACCTGGATGCGGGCGGCTATTCCTACGACCAGAAAAGCAAGGAGCCGGACGTTGACGGGGCGGTGAAGTTCCTGGTGCAAGACGAGCGTGCCAGGGTTTTGCTGACTTCCATGGTGAGCTGTCTCTTCGCGCGGGGAGTGTATGGGGAAGAGATCCTGTCGGATTGCCTCCGGTCGGTGGGGTACACAAACCTCGCGGAAGGGATTGGCCGCGTTGCCGGCACCATTCAAAAGCTGCGGTGGAGAGCACGCCTGGCGACGGGCTTCGATCCCTGCGCAGTGTCCATTCCTCAACGGTTTCTGGAAATTGAAACTTGGAAGGGAAAGCTGGACGAAGCCTACCTGGCGGCGCTCAAAACGGCCTATGGGGCGGCGATCCTGGGTATTGCAGGCGGTGAGGGGGAATCGGATCACTAGAAAGGATGGCGCGATGGGACAGTTTGCTGCGTATGCCCTGGAGAGTCTTGGTGTCAGGCTGCCTGAATATTATGCTGGCTTTATGGAGACCCATGGGAAAAAGCTGTCTGAGGATCCCCTCCACAAGGAGAGCTGGATCGGAAGACTCGGGTCTCCGGATTTTGTCGTGGGAACCACGCTGGCTTTCCGATCGAGCTTGCCCGCTCTCCGTACAGAGTATGTGGTGATTGGCTATGTGGGCATCAAGACCATCATTGTCAACAAAATGTATGAGGAATTTGACGAATACCTGGTGCTGGATACGAGGGATGGAAGCCTCCACGGTGTGGATTCCCTCGGCGGCCGGAGAAAAATCGCGGACGGTTTTGAAGAGTGGATCACGCCGGATCTTTTGAGAGCGACGCTCCGGGACAAATACGCCAGCAATCTGAGTGTCGTCGTCTTCGACACTGAGAAGAAGGCTGAAGAAGCGCGTCTCAAGCTCCTGAAGCTCCAGAGCGAGGGTTTCGTGGAACTGGAGGACGTCGTGGTGGTGGTGAAGGAGAAGGATGAGACCGTCCGATACCACCAGATGCACAAGATGGCCCGGAAGGGAGGGCTGGTTGGGAGTCTCACGGGGTTGATCGTTGGGAGCATTTTTTTCAGCCCTCTCGCCGGGGCGCTCTTTGGAGCGGTTACAGGGGCCGTGTCGGCGTCTCTTACCGACGTGGGCATTGACGACCATTTCATGCGGGATCTGGCTCAGAAGTTCAAGCCGGGCTGCTCTGCACTGTTCACTTTGGTGCGGAAGGCGGACCCCGGCCCTGTGGGAGAGGCCTTTTTGGGCTTCGGCGGCAAGGTCCTTGTGAACTCGGTGAGCAAGGAGCGAGAGGGGCTCCTGCAGCAATTCCTTGATGCAGCCGTTGACAGGGGCGAAGGGGATGGATAGGACATGGGCCTTTACAGATGGAGAGAGGAGAGGAAGCATGACCTCCCTGCAGGGTGCCAGGACCGCGAGCATCGTACTACTCGCCATTTTTCTTTTGAGCTCCACGACAGGGTGGTGTCAGAGTCTTGGAAAGGTCAAGCAAAAGTCTCCACCCAAGGAAGACAAGATCCCCGAGAATCTCTCCCCGGAACAGGTCGACAGTTACCTGGCCGGCCTTACCGATGCGCAGGCGAGAAAGCTGCTTGCTGCGGAGCTCAAGGGAAAGGCCGCTGCCAAAAGCGTTGATGAAGGGAAAAGTCGTGTCTTGGAGAGAGAATCTCTTGTAGTCGCTGGCTTTTATAAAGCGAGGAACGCCTTGGTGGCGATTTCCGATCAAATCGCCGGCATTCTCTCCGAAGCTCACACGGCGGCTGAGACGGATGTGTGGGAGAACCTGGTCGGAGACAGAGGTATCCCGGCATTTCTGAAGGCTATGGTTTTGCTGGGCGTCATCATTCTCATGGGCTGGGCGGCGGAATATCTCTTCCTGCGAAAGACGGAAAAGATTCGGAGCCGGTTGTTGGCCGAAATCCCGCACGAGGGATGGGAACGGGTGGGAGTCTTCTTTTCAAGGCTCATCTTTGAGACCGTTGGGCTCGGCGTTTACGTATTGGTTACTTTTCTAACCTATTTCATCCTCTACGGTCAGAGCCAAAAAGTGTTCCTTGTCTCCAGCGCTGTCATTTTGAGCTACTATTTTCGGGTCGTTATGCTGGCGGCTCGAATCATGGCCTCTCCCAAGGTCCCTGAGCTGCGGCTGTTGTTCATATCCGATTCCGATGCCCGGTTTCTTTACAATTGGATCCTTTGGATAAGCGCCTCTGTCGTGCCGACATCCATTCTGGCCTTTGCCCTGAAGAAGGCTGGAGCCGACCGTGACTTGTTCCTGTTTGTCTATTCCCTCGCCGGGCCCCTTGTGAGCATCCTTCTCTCCGTGATGATCTGGCAGGCGCGGCGTCGCGTGGCAGGCGTGATTTGTCCGTCTGGAGAGCCGGGCTCCATTCCCGAGCAGTCGCTCGGTCGCAAATTTGCGGACTATTGGCATTATCCTGCGATTCTGTTCACACTCGCCATTGGCGCCTATTGGTGGGCAAGAGTGCTCGTGTATGCCGACGTGCCGATTGTCTGGCTCATCTTGAGTCTTTTCCTCATTCCCTTCTGCATCGGCCTGGATCAGTGGTTCCAGCACTTTCTCCCACATCTGAAGGGAAAGACCCGGGAGGTGATCGACTTTGGAATGCCGGAGGAAGAAGGGGAGGCAGCACTGGAGAAACCTCCGGGCACAGCCCTGCAGAGGCATCATAAAACATCAGGGAAGGACATCACCATTTACTTCCCTCTGATTCAGAGAATTTTTCGCCTCGTGCTCCTGTTTTTCCTCTTCTTTGCAGGCCTGGGGCTCTGGGGCATCGAGATGGATGTCGGCTGGATATTCGCCAGAAGCGTGCTCGGCGCCATCATCGCCCTCGGTCTGGGGTTGATTGTCTGGGAAGTCGTGAAGACCCGCATCGATCAGAAGATCAGGGAGGAAACGCCCCTTGAAAGCGGCGAATTTGAAGAGGGCGGATCAGGCGGGTCGCGCAGCGGAACACTTCTCCTGCTGCTCCGCAAGTTCATCATGGCCGTCCTCTTTGTCGTCATCGGCTTCAGTATTCTCGCTTCCCTGGGTGTGAACATCGCGCCTCTCCTTGCCGGCGCCGGCGTCGTAGGCCTTGCCATCGGCTTTGGGTCGCAATCGCTGGTGAAGGACATCATTGCCGGAATCTTTTTCCTCATCGACGATGCCTTTCGAGTGGGAGATTACATCGAGGCGGGTACGGCCAAGGGTACCGTGGAGCATATTTCCCTGCGTTCTCTCAGGCTTCGGCACCCCCGGGGGCAGATCTTCGTGATCCCCTTCGGTGACCTCAAGATGATGCAGAACTTTACCCGCGACTACATCATAGAAAAGCTCGATATTCGCGTCCGGTTCGACACAGACCCCGATGTGATCCGAAAAATCGTCAAGAAGATCAACAAAGAGATGATGAAGGAAGAGGAGTTTTCAAAAGTCCTGCTGAGCGACATCAAGTCGGTGGGGGTGCGGGCCATGGATGACTCGGCCATGATCATGCGGGTGAAGTTCAGATGCATCCCCGGGGAGCAATTCATTCTCCGCCGCGAGGTTTTTCACCGGATTCAGAGGGCCTTCAAGGAAAAGGGAATTGAATTCGCCGCTCGAAACGTGACCGTCTACCTGCCGCCGCAGCCTGCATCCCCAGCAGGTACTGAGTCCCCTGAGGCGCAAAAGGCGCGTCTCGATGCTGCCGGCGCGGCGGCTGCGGCGGCCATCGCCCAGGCAGAGGCCGAGGCATTGGCGAAAATGGGCGAAAAGAAATCCGAGTAGGAGTGGGCTTCGAGGCGGGCTTCCCCTTATTGGGACTCCTTCCTCCGGCAATGCTCATGCTGATCACTTAACCAACTTTCGTCATTCTCGCGAAGGCTGGAATCCGGGAAGATAACTACTTTATCGAAACCCTCTCATTTGGAGAATGCGATATGCGGCAAATCCGAGTATAAGAGGCTGTCTAAAAATTCGTTTCCTCGTCATTCCGGCAGTCTTTTAGCCGGATCCACCCCGGCGAAAAACCTGGATTCCGGGCTTAAGACCGCCGGAATGACGAAACAAGGCGCATGCTCAGAGTGATTCACTCATTTATTAGACAGCCTCTAAACGAGATGGATATTCTACTGCGCTGTCGGAAGCCGGCAGGAGTCATTGGGCACCTGCCTTTGGGGTCACAATGTAAAGAAATGGAAAGGGGCTAAAGATGAAAGAAGTAAGCAAGAGGGTTTTGGTGGCAGTCTTCGCGGCAGGACTCATCGCTCTTGGCGTGATACCTGCTCTTGCCCAGGACAAGCCGACGGAAAACATGCAGGTGCTGATCGACAAGGTCAAGGCCGACAAAAAGATGCTGGTCGCCGCGAACATGGATTTGACCGATTCCGAGGCCAAGAAATTCTGGCCTGTTTACGAAGCATATCAGAAAGAGCTGTTCCTGCTTCGCGCGCGTACGGGCAAATTGATCAAAGATTATGGGGAAGCCTACAAGGATATGAGCAACGAGACAGCTAAACGGTTGCTCGATGAGCTCCTGACCATAGAGTCTCTGGGGCTGAAGCTTCGACAGCACTATCTGCCGAAGTTCCGTCAAGTCCTTCCCGAAAAGAAGGTGGCCCGCTACTTCCAGATCGAGAACAAGATCCAGGCTGCGTTGTACTATGACCTTGCATTGGAAATCCCACTTGTTCAGTGAGAGAGAAGAAGCGGAGAAGTGAGTGTAGAGCTACGATAGACTCCAAGAATAGAAAGGACATAATATGAACATACATAAATGTTGTTGTTTGTGGGTGGTTTTCATCCTACTCGGACTGACGGCAGGACCCATAACAGGTGCGAGTGAGGCAACAGCAGCCAGTGCGGGTGAGATCGATCAGAGCGTCAGCGCGGCGCTGGAAAAGCTCTATGCGAAATATCCCACGGCTAAAATGCTGGCTCAAGGGGCCAAGGGTGTTCTCGTTTTTCCGAACATGGTGAAAGGCGGCTTCATCGTGGGAGGACAATACGGGGAAGGTGCTTTGCGAAAGGGTTCCAGGACCGTGGCCTACTACAACAGCATAGCGGCCTCCTATGGACTGCAGGCGGGTCTGCAGAAATACGGCTACGCTCTCTTTTTCATGACGGACGATTCTCTCGGCTATCTTGACAAGAGCGACGGGTGGGAGGTTGGGATCGGTCCATCTATTGTGGTCGTGGACGAAGGTCTGGCCAAGTCGTTGACGACCACGACGGCAAGGTCCGACATCTACGCTTTTTTCTTCGACCAAAAGGGGCTTATGGCGGGGCTGGGCCTACAGGGCAGTAAGATCACTCGGATCGATAAGTGAGCCCAGTTATACGCTGGGCGGGTGAGATCTTGATTTTTTGATGACCCCGTAGGAGCGGCTTCCAGCCCCGACGGAAACAGCCAGCTCCGGAGAGAATCGCGGCTGGAAGCCGCTCCTACAAAAGTCGAGATTTCAGTCTCTTGCAGAATAACGCATTTGACAGAACATCGGATCCTGCGAATGAATTGATGTGATGCTGCCAGAGTAAGGGAGAGGTGAGCCTTGAGTGAGCTCGAGAGGTGCGTTCCTGTTCCCGTACCACCAAACCGAGGAGGTCGTCATGAAGGATCTGGAAACAGGCGAGGAAGGGAAAAGGCTCGATGAAGCTCGAGAGAAGGGTATCCCCATGGAAGAAATGGGGCCCCTACCTGAGTGAGCGCCAGTGGGGGAACGGTGCATGAAGACTACAGCGACAACGGCGATGCCTGGAGCTATTTGAGCCACGATCAGGCCCGCTCCCGCGCCTACCGTTGGGGAGAGGACGGGCTGGGCGGGATCTGTGACGATCACCAGGTGCTCTGCTTCGCCCTGGCCCTCTGGAACGGCAGGGACCCCATCCTCAAGGAGCGGATGTTTGGGCTCACCAACAGCGAGGGGAACCACGGGGAGGATGTCAAGGAATACTACTTTTACCTCGACAGCACGCCCACGCACTCCTACATGAAGTTTCTCTACAAATACCCGCAAAATCCTTTTCCCTACTCTAATCTGGTGGAGACCAACCGCAGCCGTTCCCGGCAGGAGATGGAATACGAGCTTCTCGACACGGGGATCTTCGACGACGACCGCTACTTCGATGTGTTTGTCGAATATGCCAAGGCAGCCCCGGAGGATGTGCTGATCCGCATCACCATCTGTAATCGAGGGCCCGACTCCGCCCCCATCGACGTGCTGCCCACCTCTGGTTCCGCAACACCTGGTCCTGGCCGGACGGCGGGTCGAAGCCTGTGCTTAAGCTGCTCGAAGGTGCGAAAGACACCCTCATCCATGTCCACCACACGGATCCACTCTTCCAGGAATTCCTCCAGGATTACACCCTCGCCTGTGAAGGGACCCCGCTTCTCCTGTTCACGGAAAACGAAACAAATCACGAGCGGATCTTCGGTCAGCCCAATGCCGGCCCGTACGTGAAGGATGGAATCAACGATTACGTGGTGAACGGGAAGGTGGCGGGGGTGAACCCCGAGCAGACGGGAAGCAAGGCTTCCGCCGCATACCACCTCGAGGTGGGTGCAGGGGAAAGCGCCGTCATCCGGTTGAGACTCTCGGCGGCAACCAGCGGTTCGACGGAAAGCGCCTTCGGAAAGGCCTTCGATGACGTTTTCGCTGCCAGACTTGCTGAAGCCGACGCATTCTACCGTGCGGTGACTCCTCCTTCCACCGGGCAGGACGAGGCCAACGTCATGCGCCAGGCCCTCGCCGGGATGCTCTGGAGCAAGCAGTACTACTATTTCGATGCCGACAAATGGCTCGAAGAGCACCATGCCCACCCGCTCCACGGGGATACCCGCCAGATCCGCAACCGCGAGTGGTTCCACATGGTGAACGACCACATCATTTCCATGCCCGACAAGTGGGAATATCCCTGGTATGCGGCCTGGGACCTTGCGTTTCACACCATTGCGCTCTCCGTGGTCGATCCGGATTTTGCCAAAGATCAGCTCGATCTCATGCTCCGTGAGGTATACCTCCACCCCAGCGGCCAGATTCCCGCCTGCGAATGGAACTTCAGCGACGTGAATCCGCCGGTCCATGCCTGGGCGACGCTCTTCCTCCACCACACGGAGCAGGTCCTGTGGGGAAAGGCGGACATCGATTTCCTGAAGGGCGCCTTTGCCAAGCTCATGCTGAATTTCACCTGGTGGGTGAACCGCAAGGACCGGTTCGGCAAGAACGTGTTTGAAGGGGGTTTCCTGATGCCGGAGCTCCTCGAGAGTGTGCATCCCACGGGGCCGGGCCATCAGTGTGTGGCGGACCGGGGCATTTTTGCTCTTGTGAACCAGGATAGGCTGCGGCGGATCCTCACCCGGATGCTGGATGAAAACGAATTCCTGAGCTCTTACGGTATAAGGGCACTCTCCCGTTGCCACCTGGAACAGCCGTATGTCTTTCACGTCCATGGCGAGGAATACCGGGTTCAATACCTGCCGGCGGAATCGGACACCGGGATGTTCGGTGGGAACTCCAACTGGCGGGGCCCCATCTGGATGCCCGTCAATGCCCTCATCATCCGGGCACTCCTGCAATATTACCTCTTTTATGGCGACAACTTCAGGATCGAGTGTCCCACCGGTTCCGGAAAGATGATGAATCTTTTCGAGGTGGTCAGGGAAATCTCCGCCCGCCTCACGCGCATCTTCCTGCGGGATGAGGAAGGAAAGCGACCGGTCTACGGAGGAACGGAGAAGTTTCAGAGGGATCCCTACTGGCTCTCCGCTCGTCATGCCGGCAGTTTTTAAGCCGGCATCCAGTTTTTTTCTGTGGATTCCGGCTAAAAGACCACCGGAATGACCAATCGAGTGGTGGACACTCTAATGTGTGGAGTTGTACTTAGAGGCTGTCTAAACCTCGGTCAACGAAAGGTTTTCCCATGCCGGAAGCCCAACGCGACATTACCCGGATCTTTCTTGCAGTGCTCTTCCTCGGGGCGCTGATCGGCACTTCCATTTGGATCATCAAGCCGTTCCTGGGGGCGGCGATCTGGGCGGTGACCATCGTGACGGCGACATGGCCCCTGCTGGTCATGATCCAGCGCCGACTCTGGGGGCGGCGTTCCCTGGCCGTAGCGGTGATGACCGTCGTTCTTCTCTGCGTGTTGGTAGTGCCTCTCTGGCTGGCCATCGGCACGATTGTGTCCAATGCCGATCGGATAGCCGGCTGGGCCAAGTTCCTGTCCGAGTTTGAGGTGCCGCCACCGCCGGCGTGGGCGGGAAGGGTGCCTTTGCTCGGCTCCGACCTGATGATGGCGTGGGAGAAGGCTACCATGACAGGGATACAGGAGTTCATGAGAAAGCTGGCTCCTTACGCCGGCAGCGCTGTGCGGTGGTTCATTGCGGAGGTGGGGAGCTTCGGGAGCCTGGTCCTTCAGTTCCTGTTGACGGTGCTGTTCTCGGCAATTCTTTATTCCAAAGGTGAACTTGCTGCCTTGCGGGTCAAGCGTTTTGGACGCCGTCTGGCTGGGCCGCGAGGGGAAAATATGGTCCTGCTGAGCGGGCAGGCTGTGCGAGGAGTTGCTCTTGGAGTGGTGGTGACCGCCCTGGCTCAGTCGGTCCTTGGCGGTGTGGGCCTGGGGATTGCTCGTGTTCCTTTCACACCCATCCTCACGGCTCTCATCTTCATGGCGGCCATCGCCCAGGTCGGACCGCTCCTCGTGATGATCCCTGCGGTGGTTTGGGTCTACTGGAGCGGCAGCACAGGTTGGGGCACATTTCTTCTCATCTGGGCCTTTGTGGTCGGAACCATGGACAACTTCATGCGCCCGGTCCTGATCAAAAAAGGTGCCGATCTGCCGCTGCTGCTGATTTTCTCCGGAGTGGTGGGAGGTCTCATCGCATTCGGACTGATAGGCATTTTTGTGGGCCCCGTGGTGCTGGCAGTAGGCCACACGTTGTTGTCGGCCTGGATCGATGATGTGGTTGTCGAGGACGAACCTTCAAACTGAGGTCGAAAGGGGAGGGGGCATCATGGGAAACTGGCCAAGAAATCCGCTCATTTATGAGATCAATACCTGGGTCTGGCTTGACGAGCTGAGCCGGAGAGAAAAGAGGACTCTCACCCTTGCTTCAGTTCCCAACGCTGAGTGGGACAAGATGGTCGCTCTCGGCTTTGACGCCGTCTGGCTCATGGGCGTCTGGGAGCGCAGTCCCGAGGGGATCCGTATTTCCATGGCCAATGCCGGACTCCTGGAGGACTTCAGGCGTGCCCTTCCGGACTTTGAGGACCGGGACAATGTAGGATCCCCCTATTGTGTCAGGCGCTATGCGGTAGATCCTCACCTGGGTGGCACCGAGGCCCTGGCTGCGGCACGGAGCAGTCTTGCCGAGCGGGGTCTTCGCCTGATCCTCGATTTCGTGCCCAATCACGTGGCCCCGGATCACCCGTGGGTGGAAGAGCATCCCTCCTACTTCATCGGGGGGAGCGAGGAGGACCTGCAGGCCGATCCGGGCTCATTCCTGGCGGTTGGCGGTAAGGTCTATGCGTGCGGACGTGACCCTTATTTTCCCGCCTGGCCCGATGTGCTTCAGCTCAACGCATTTGACGAAGGACTGCGGGCAGCCGTTGTCGAGACCCTCTCCGGCATCGCTGAACAGTGCGATGGTGTTCGCTGTGACATGGCGATGCTCCTGATGAGCTCCATATTCGAAAGAACCTGGGGCCATCGTGCGGGAGCCCGGCCCGAAGTGGATTACTGGCCGGAAGTCATCGGCGCCGTCAAGGCGAAGCACCCCGGTTTCCAGTTCATCGCCGAAGCTTACTGGGACCTGGAGTGGGAGCTGCAGCAGCAGGGATGTGATTTCTGCTACGACAAGCGGCTTTACGACCGCATCGAGCACGATCCGGCCGAGAGCGTAAGGCTGCATCTGAGTGCAGACCTGGCCTACCAGCAAAAGTTGCTGCGCTTCATCGAGAACCACGACGAGCCCAGGGCTGCCGCTGTTTTCACGCCTGAAAAGCACCGCGCCGCCGCGGTGACGGCCCTGACGCTGCCGGGAGCCAGGTTGATCCATGAAGGCCAGCTGGAGGGACGTCGCGTTCATCTGCCCGTTTTTCTGGCAAGGCGTCCGGAGGAATCGCCGGACCTCGAATTGCCGGCTTTCTACAAGGAACTGCTGGATGGGCTGTGCAGGGGAAAACTGATCGATGGGACCTGGCAGCTTTGTGAGTGCACGGGATGGCCGGATAATATGACCTTTCAAAACCTTGTCAGCTGGTGCTGGAAAAACGGAGGTGCGCGGGGTCTCATCGTGGTGAATCGTTCCGGGTCGCCGGCCCAGGGGCGTGTGAGGGTCCCATGGGAGGATCTCCAAGGCGAGGTGTGGCGCTTGAAGGACGTTTTCACAGGCTCGGGCTACGAACGCGACGGAAATGAAATGTTCCGTGAGGGGCTCTATGTGGACCTTGCGGCCTGGGGATTCCATTTTTTGGAATGGTTATAAAGGAATGCATATACCGAAGGGGTGCCGGTGATGACTTTTAAAGACGAGCTCAAAACGGCGGTTTTCCTCTGCCTGCTGTTCACTCTCACAGGTTGTGTGGGCATCGGACCGCACACCGTTGCACGCGACCGGTTCGATTACACGTCCGCCATTTCTGATTCGTGGAAATCCCAGATGCTCATCAACATGGTGAAGATCCGCTACGGGGACACTCCCACCTTCCTGGATGTGGCGTCAGTCATCAACCAGTACTCCATCGAGAGCCAGTTAGACCTTCGGCTCACCTGGGCGGACCCTGTCACCGGGGCCGTGACCAATTCTCAGACCGCAGGCGGGGCAGCGCGCTACATCGATCGTCCTACGATCACCTACAGTCCGCTCACGGGAGAAAAATTCGCACGAAGCTTCATGACCCCGATTCCCCCCGGGGCAATCCTGAGTCTGATCCAGGCGGATTATCCGGTTGACCTGGTGCTGAGGCTGTCCGTGCATTCCGTGAATGGAATCCGAAACCGCTATGGAGGAGCGGCAAGAGCGAGGCCTGCAGATCCGGAGTTCCAGCCGCTCATCGAGAGGCTTCGAAAACTCCAGGCTGCGGGTGTCATCGGCCTGCGCGTTCAGAAAACGAACGGGAAGGAAGCCACGTTCATGACCTTTCGCGGCAGGTTGGACAAGGCTGCCGAAGAGGACCGTCTTGCCGTGCAGAAGCTGCTGGGCCTCGATCCCGCAGCACCGGAATTCAGTGTTGCCTATGCGTCCATAGCCAAAAACAACCAGGAACTGGCCATCCTGAGCCGCTCCATCCTTGAGATCATCATCGACATCGCCTCCTATATCGATGTTCCGGATGTCCACGTGGAGGAGAAGCGAGTCAATCGCACCGAAGTTGACGCTCCTGCTGGTAGTTCTTTCCCCGCACTGATCCGAATTCACAGCTCTCCTCAAAAACCGGCCGATGCATTCGTCGCCGTGCCCTATCACGGCTACTGGTTTTGGATCGATGACCGTGACCTCCCGTCCAAGAGCATGTTTTCCTTTCTTATGTTCATATTTACTCTCGTGGAGACCGGCGGCAAGGAAGGTGCACCCATTGTGACGATCCCGGCGGGATAGAGGAGCGGGAGGAGGCGATGACCATTCTGGTGGTGTTCATTCTATTGGTTTTCGGCTACAGCCTGGCATCCAGGCGGATGGAGCACACCATCCTGACTGCCCCGATGGTATTTACCGGGGTCGGGATGCTGCTCGTTATCACCCTCCCGGTGCTGGGTGAACTGGATGCGGAGCGCAAGGCATTTCTTCTCCTTGCCGAAATAGGACTCGTGCTGACGCTTTTTTCGGACGCCACCCGCATCAATCTCGGAGTCCTGAGGGCCAACGAGAATCTGCCGATACGCCTGTTGAGCATTGGCATGCTTCCGACCATCCTGCTCGGCGCCCTCACGGCGGCTTTTATATTTCCTGAGCTGTCACTGTGGGAAGCGAGCATCCTTGCAGCGATCCTGGCTCCAACCGATGCCGGCCTCGGTGAGGTGATTGTGAACAGCCCGCAGGTTCCCACGCGTGTTCGCCAGGCCCTCAACGTCGAAGCGGGCCTGAACGACGGATTGTCGGTCCCGTTTATGATGTGCTTCATCGCGTTGGCCGAAGTCAGCACCAAGGGTGCGGGAGCTGTCTTGATGCAATTCGTATGGGAGCAGCTCGGCTTCGGTGCTCTGGTCGGCGCAGCCATCGGCTTTGCGGGAGGCGGGCTGCTGGGACTGGCCAATCGCAAGGGTTGGATGGCTGAATCGCTGCAGCAGTTCGGATTGGTGGCGCTGCCGATCCTCTGTGTCATAGGGTGTGAGCCCATTGGCGGAAGCATGTTCATCGCAGCCTACGTGGCCGGTCTGGTCGTCCAGATGGGATTTGGAGAAGCCGGCCAAAAGAGTGTCGAATTCACGGAAGGGTGGGGGCGGCTGCTGGATTTTTTTGTGTTTTTTCTTTTCGGCATGCTGGTCGCGCGCGTCATGCGCCAGTTTACTCCAGCGCTTGCGGTGTACGCGATGCTGAGCCTGACGGTGGTGCGGATGCTCCCCGTTGCAATGGCTCTCATCGGCACGCGCCTGAGCGTGGTCACTGCCGTCTTCATGGGTTGGTTCGGACTGCGTGGACTGGCTTCCATTGTGCTCGGTTTGGTGTACCTGGAACAGGAATCCCGCCTGCCGGGCGAATCCACCATCAGACTGGCGGTAATGGCAACGGTCTTGCTGAGTATTTTTGCCCACGGGCTGAGCGCCGTGCCGGGGATCAGCCTATACGCTCGAAAAATCGCAATGCTGGATGCCTCCGCGCCTGAACTTCAGGAAAAATAGGCGATGACCACTATTCGTAGTCTGGCAAATCTTTACCTTCGGCGCCGTTTCGCGTGCTTGTTTTTTTCGCTGCTCCTGACGATGGTGGCTGCACCGGTGCTCGCGTCAATGGGCTTCAGCAACAGGTTCATGGAGCTCTTCCTGGTTGTCAACATCTTTGCGGCGGTTGTTGTCACACTGTTCGGTTTCGGGACCTATGTCGGATTAGGACTTTTGGCACTGGTTCTCATTTTGAGGAGTGGTCATGCCCTGCTGGATTATGAACCGCTCCTGTCCACAAGCCATGGAGGGGGCGTAGCCATTTTCCTCGTATCCATTTGTATCCTGCTGCGTTTCATCCTGAGCGACGGGACCGTCAATTCCGAGCGCATTTTTTGCCGCTCTCGACGCATACCTGCTGGTAGGTGTCATGTGCGGGCTGCTCTTCTCCGTCTTCGAAGCCCAGTGGCCGGGATCGCTTTCCATTCAAGGCTTGCCGCTCGCGGAGAGCAAACAAAACCCGCTGGCGCATACGATCTATTTCAGCTTTGTAACGATGGCCACCGTGGGGTACGGTGACATCATACCGGTCGGTGGCCCGGCGCGTGCGCTGGCTGTGGCCGAAGCGATCAGCTGCCAGATGTACCTTGTAGTCATCGTGGCGCGTTTGATGACTCTGCATCAAGGGAAAGAAGACAACCGGAACGATCGTAGTGCCCCCCAATGATCTTGCCATGGTGAGGAGGGCATCTCCGTTTTCATCCGCAGCAATGACGTATGCATACTTGATGAGGTAGAAAACATTCGATTCGATGACTCCGTGTTTTTTGTAGGAGCGGCATCCTGCCGCGACCGGCTCATTGTCGTGGCAGGATGCCACTCCTACAAAAATGAAGTTTCCGTTCCTTAATGCGTATAGGAACATGGAGGTTCATTCCATGGGCCACGATACGCCCCGCAGTATTACCGGGCCAAAGCCCGGTAGCGATGCAGGGCGCATTCCATGCACGATATCGAGCTATTGGACCAAAGTCCAATAGCACTTTCACGGACCTCCAGATAATATGCTCCACTCTGAAACCCATTTAGCCGTGCTGTGACGATATGCTCCATAATCATCGAAGCCAAACGGCAAATCAGAAGCCTGTGCGCAGTATTCTCTATCATGCATTCACTGGGGAAATCGGTCCCTTTCCTTTGGGTGTGTCAACTGTCTGGTTCAGAATCATTCAGAAGTGACCCTATGCAAGATGAAAAGGCATTGAGTGTGAGACGTCGGCAGAGTGTTTGCGGCCTGCTGAGGCTGTTTGTCGTAAAGAATGGCTTCAGGGGAATCCTTCTGGCATCAGCGTGCTTCATCCTCTGGGCCGGGTTGGAGGAAACAGTTCAGGCACAGGTACCTTCAGCCCCTGAAGTCGAGGTCGCAACCGTTGTCCAGAAGGATTTGCCCGTTTATTCCGAATGGATCGGCACGACGGAAGGACTCGTGAATGCCAAAATCAGGGCGCAGGTGACGGCGTATCTCGCCAGGCAGGCATACAAAGAGGGCGCATCGGTGAAGAAAGGCGATCTCTTGTTCGAGATCGATCCTCGGACCTTCAAAGCTGCATTGGACCTGGCCGAAGCTCAGCTGGCAATTGCCAAGGCGAAGTTAGGAAAAACCCAACTGGACGTGAAACGCTATCGGCCCCTGGCCAAGGAGAGCGCCATCAGTCAACAGGAGCTCGACGACGCGGTCCAGGCCGATCTTGCCGCGAAAGCCGGGGTCCAGGCGGCGGAAGCAAACGTCGAACAGGCCAGACTGAATCTCAGCTTCACCAGGATCACCTCTCCCGTCGACGGCATTGCCGGCAGTGCCAACGCCCAGATCGGCGACCTGGTCGGCCCGAGTCAGACAGGAGAGCTGACTATGGTTTCCACGGTGGATCCCATCAAGGTCTATTTCCCCATCAGCGAACAGGAATACATGGTTTTAATTCGGGGAGTCCCCAAAAGCGGAGCCATGCCCGAGGCTGCGCGTCAAAAGCTGGATCTTATCCTGGCTGACGGCAGCGTCTATCCTTACAAGGGAGAATTCTCCTTTGCCGAGCGGCAGGTGGACGTGAAGACCGGCACCATTCGTCTTGCAACCCTTTTCCCCAATCCAGGGAATGTGCTGCGTCCAGGGCAGTTTGGTCGGGTGCGCGCCATTATGGACGTGAAAAAGGGAGCCATCATGATTCCCCAGAGGGCGGTCATTGAACTGCAGGGGAGCTATCAGGTCGCGGTGGTGAATCCCGACAACAAGGTCAACATTCGTTCGGTCAAGACGGGGGAGCGTGTGGAGAACCTGTGGGTCATTTCCAGCGGCCTGCAGCCGGGTGAGCGCGTCATTGTGGAGGGAATTCAAAAGGTGAAAGAAGGCATGCTGGTGAGCCCCAAGCCCGTGCAGGTGGAATCGAATTCGCCCTCAGGCTCATCGCCGAAGCCCGAGCCAAAGCCCGTGCCAACCCCCACTCCCAAGAAGGAATAAACCATGGCCAAGTTCTTTATCAACCGCCCCATCGTCGCCATGGTGATTTCCATCCTGATGGTCATCATTGGGTTGGTGGCGATGTCGGGTTTGCCCATCGCCCAGTTTCCCAACATTGTCCCTCTGGAAATCCAGGTGAAGACCACCTACACCGGTGCCGATGCGGTCACCGTCGAGCAGTCCGTCGCGACACCCATCGAACAGCAGATGTCCGGTGTGGACAACATGAATTACATGTATTCCCTCAATGCCAACAACGGGCAGATGACGCTATACGTCAATTTCGATGTGAAGACCGATCCCAACACCGATCAGATCCTGGCACAGATGCGCCAGGGGCAGGCCGAGTCCCAAATGCCGTCGGATGTCCGTGATTACGGCGTCACGGTGCAAAAGTCCACGTCCGCCCCCCTCATCATGTTCGCGCTTTACTCACCCAACGGGACCTACGACGGCATCTTCCTCGCCAATTACTCTTATATCAACATCAACGACCAGATGACCCGCGTGCCCGGGATCGCCAGTGTCACGATCTTCGGTGCGGGCCAGTATTCCATGCGCTTCTGGGTAAAGCCCGACCAGCTGGCCAAGCTCAACATCACCATCCCCGAAATCGTCAACGCCATCAAGACGCAAAACACCGTGAACCCCGCCGGCCAGATCGGCGCGGAGCCCGTACCTCCCGGGCAGGAGTTCACGTACGCGGTTCGTGCCCAGGGGCGTTTGCAAAGCGAGCAGGAATTCGGCGAAATCATCATTAGAGCGCAGCCGGACGGGTCTTTCGTGCGTCTCAAAGATGTCGCCCGTATTGAACTGGGATCTCAGACCTACAACCTCATTGGCCGCCTGAATGGGAAGCCTGCAGCCCTCGTGGCGCTCTACCAGCTGCCGGGATCCAACGCCATTGAGGCTGCGGAAGGGGCGAAAAAGCTCATGGAGCGGCTCAAGGAGAGCTTTCCCCCGGACCTCGACTATGCCATCGCCCTCGACACCACCCTGGCCGTCACCGAAGGCATGAAGGAGATCCAGAAAACGCTGTATGAAGCCCTCGCCCTCGTGATCATCGTGGTCTTCCTGTTTCTCCAGGGCTGGCGCGCCACTTTGATCCCGCTCCTGGCAGTGCCGGTCTCCCTCGTGGGGACCTTCGCACTTTTTCCCCTCTTTGGCTTCTCCATCAACACTTTGTCTCTCTTCGGACTGGTGCTCGCCATCGGTTTGGTCGTGGATGACGCCATCGTGGTGGTGGAGGCCGTCGAGCACCACATGTTCGACCGTGCTACAGGTGGGTACGTCAGCACGTGCAGACTGCTCATTCGGAGGAGCCTCATATCGCTTCTGCTCCTGGCGGGTATCACGGTGTTTGCGGGTTTTCTCGGCAAGGGTATTCCCATGAGCTTCCTGCCGGAGGAGGATCAAGGCTACATGTACGCCGGAGTGCAGTTGCCCGATGCGGCTTCGCTGCAGCGCACCGATGAAGTCATGAGGCAGGCGGAAGAAATTCTGAGCAAGACGCCGGGAGTGAAATACTACTCGTCCATCGTCGGCTACAGCATGCTGAGCCAGCTGGAGATCACCAAGAAGAATGCACAGTCCTTTGAGGAAACCTTGAAGATTTTCACTCAGCGGTTTGAAGGAGGGGTGGCTTCCAAGCTGGAGACTGCCAGCGCCGAGGCGCTGGTGGGTACCGCCGCAGCCAACATTCCCGAGATCGAGCGGCAGATCGTGCTGAAAGAAAATCAGATCAATGTTCTCCTGGGGCGCAATCCTGGACCGGTTGATCGCGGTGCGGCCCTGCTCGACCAGTACAGCCCACCCGAAATCCCCGCAGGACTGCCGTCCGCATTGATGGAGCGGCGTCCGGACATACGCCAGGCCGAACAGAATCTGCGTGCGGCCAATGCGCAGGTCGGTGTCGCCACGGCGAACTTCTTTCCCCAGATAGGCCTCACCGCCCTGCTGGGTCAAGTCAGCCCGGAGCTGTCTTCATTTACATCGGGCAAATCGAACCTCTGGTCTGTTGGGGGCTCCATGGCGGGTCCCCTTTTCCAGGGCGGCACACTGGTCGCGCAATATCGACAGGCGAAGGCGGTTTGGGAAGAAGCCAGGCTGAAGTACGAGCAGACGACTCTGAACGCTTTCCAGGAAGTTTCCAACGCCCTGATTTCCCGACAGAAGCTTGCGGCAACCCGCACCCAGCAGTTGCGTACGGTGAAGGCCTACGAGGAAGCGGTCCAGGTTGCTCTGAAGCGGTACGTGTCGGGCAAGGCGAGCTACTATGAGGTATTACAGAACCAGCAAAACCTTTTTCCCGCCGAAACCACCCTGGCACGGACCGAACTGGAGCAGCTCCTGACAGTGGTTCAGCTTTACAAAGCCCTTGGGGGGGGCTGGCAGGAAACCGAGACCATCAACATGTCGAAGCGATAGTGCTGCAAAATGTTAACTTTGATTTTACGGGCTTTCGACCGGCATTGGAGTGGATTAGCGAAGGGTAGGCCGGCAAAGAGAAAATTCATCAGGGAGAGACTTTACCAGGAGGAGTTGAAATGGAAAGAGAGTACCCGGCAGTGAAAAGTTTGGTGGCCATAGCGGCCGTACTTTTAATGATTTCCGGATTGCTGGGGTGCGCCACGACCGTCGCCTCCAAAGCCGATGCGACGGGTCAAGGGGAAAGTGAAAAGAGTGCACTCCTTTGCTCGGGATTTCTCGGAGATTATTCCCAGCTCAAACCTGGTGGTAAGGACCGTGCTGGATTGGTTTATCTCAATCCCAACGCTCAATGGAGCAGCTATAAAAGTGTCATAATTGTACCCGTTGAGTTCTGGGACAAAGCAAACTCTACGGTACCGATTGAGGAGCAAAAGACCCTCAGCACCTTCTTCTACAATACACTCAGAGAAAACCTTCAGAAAGATTTCAAACTGGTGGATCAGCCGGGACCCGGTGTCCTGATATTGCGAACGGCCATCACCAATGCCACCGCAGCCACGCCATGCCTGAGGTCGATTTCGGTCGTCATCCCCCAGGCGCGTTTGCTCAATGCCGCCCAGTCCCTTGCCACGGATAGCTACGCCTTTACCGGTTCGGCCCGTGCGGAGGGTGAAATCACCGATTCCCTCACAGGGGAGCGCCTGGCGGCCATGGTCGATGAGCGAAAAGGCGGTATGTCGCTGAAGACTGCGGCCCAGTGGAAGTGGGGAGATGCTGAGAATATCCTCACCTATTGGGCGCAAACCATCTCGAAGCGGCTTGTCGAAGTTCGGACGGGAGGGGTGATCAGCCAGTAGCACACGTTTTGCCTCAAATGGCGTAAAGGCGTGCATGAGGGCGGGTTGGCGAGAGTTTTCATCCCATGGGACCGTGCGATTCCCCCCTCGAGGGGGGCCAATGTTGTTGGCTTAAGCAGCCCCGTCATTCCGGCGAAAGCCGGAATCCAGGAAAATAAAGATCTTATGGACCCCGGTTTCCACCGGGGTGACGTAAGGTCAACAACATTGTCGAGGGGGGGCACGCGGGGTGTGACCGTCTCAGCGCATTCCCTTTCAAAGGGGGACTTGAAAACATCCCGGACCAGTGGTCATTCCCGCGAGCCGCGGTGGGAATGACGAAGGGCGCGCGCATGCACGGATGCTGATTGTGTCTGATTTTTCCCTCAGGACCTGAAGATCTTTTCCAGAATGCACCTGGTGATCATGTAGGTGGGTCGGACCCCTTCGGCTCCGAGGCTGCCCGAAGCGAGGGTCTGACCACTCTTGAGGGGATTGTCCGACGCATAATAGGCATAGCGGACTTTCACGTCCTTGGAGATATGATGTCGAATCAGTGCGGCGCTGATGGCGCGGTGGTAATGCCCGCCTTCCATTTCCAGCCCCACGGCTTTCCAGCTGGTGCTTCGGAACGTTTCAAGCACGTCCCGATTTTGCAAAGAGGTACCCAGCACCGTGATGACAGGACCGACGAAGACCTCCTTATAACCTTCGAAATCAGCTGCGGTCAGGTCGTTGTCCAGGATGTAATTATGGGCGGAGCCTTCGACGACATGAGCAGTCGGTATCATGATGTCGCCCTTCTTTCCGCAGAGTGTTCCCGCTTTTCCCATGATGGATATGGAACAGAGGTTCATGTCTTTTTCTTCTCCTCCGATCATCAGGGGCTCCAACAGAGAATCGATCAACTCAAATGCCTGCGTTCCAAATGCATAGTCCATTACGAGAATCACCGGCTTTTCGTCTGGCAGGGCTTGCAGGTCGATCCGAAGATCAGGGTGTAGACTCTCGTGGTTGAGCTGTGCAGTATCGATGATCTGACAATCGATATGGGCACCGCTCGTATCCGGGACCTCGTAGAAGCCGTGTTTGCCCGCATACTCCTTGACTTCGTGGCTTCTATTTCGCACATCTTGAACAAAAGAATAAAGATCAGAAGTGATTCTCCGATCCTGGCCGGCCTCGGCCGCCGCGCAGCCATACAGAAGATTGAGAACGCTGTGGAGGTTCGAGCTGATCAAGTGCAGAGGGCGTTTCTCTAAATTCAGTTCCAGAAGCTGCTCGAGGATATTCCTGGCCCATCGTTTTCCGTATACCTGATGTAGGATGACATAGCTCAAATCCGGCGTGAACTGGATCTCTACATCAACCTGCTGATCGATCTGGTATTCGATGCCTTTTGCGAGACTGTGAACAATTTTGAAGAGACCGTTGCCGGCATTCAACTCCTTCCTGGATTTCTCAAAGTATTCATAGCTGCTTTTTGTTTCATGAAATGTCCTCCCCAGGAGGATGCTGAGGTTCCATAGTGCGCGATTGAGACCTTCACCATCCATTTCATTTTCTGCTTCCATGAACTTCTCGAATTCCTTCCATTCCGTCGTCAGATCCCCCTCTTGATCCCTCATTTTGCTGTGAATGTTCTTGGCCTCGATGTTCAAAAATGTCAGGTGCGTCAAGATGTCGTATATCTCGCTGAAACCACGTGTGATAACAAAGCACATCTCCCTTTCGTTGATTCGATAGGATGTCCTCCTGCGCTTAGGCGGCTCGAGCATTACGAATGGCGTGTCCCCTAAATCTTCTTCAGAGGTCATGACGAAACGCGTGCATTCCTCGATCCCGCGCGGCAGTCTGTCCATGACGTACTCAAGACCCCTGAGCTCGATGCTCCTGGGATCGTTCATGGTCCCGTAAATTTCGGGACTGAGAGTTTTCAAGGCATCTTGCAGGACCTGACCAGATCGGCCGTTCAACTTGAAACGACCGATCAACAGGAGAGCGTCTGCGGCGATTCTGAAGTTGCGAATCGCCAGCCTTGCTGCGTGGGACCTCGTGGACTCTTCCATCGAAACTCCTCCATGATACACTGCAAATGGTCAAAGCTTGACTTTTGTAGGAGCGGCTTCCAGCCGCGACAGTAAGACTGTCGCGGCTGGAAGCCGCTCCTACAAAAGAACAGGGAACCAACAAATCGAAAGACCTTGTCAAGTCCACCCTGCCATAAAGCGTCCACAGACCGACGGAGCACCTGTCACCATCCAGGAAAGACCGGTACATCGCATGGGGTGGAGTAGGCAGGGTGGTCCCGGCCAAGGTTCTCATTGCCTTGACAGCTTGAATGGCTTACTCTAAAAGCCTGTGGTGAGCTGAAGCATTCTGTCCCCCGGGGTTATTTGAAAACGATCATCCGATGAGATCCTTGCGATATACAATAAAATCCATTGCAATTTTGATCCTGGGGCTGTTTCTTCTCCTGATTCCTCGAGATGCATCGGCAGCAGTACCTACAAAGCGCATCCTGGTTCTGTTCC
Source organism: Desulforhabdus sp. TSK (assembly GCF_022836495.1). Taxonomy (GTDB): domain Bacteria; phylum Desulfobacterota; class Syntrophobacteria; order Syntrophobacterales; family Syntrophobacteraceae; genus Desulforhabdus. The sequence continues at coordinate 8,936 of NZ_BQXM01000037.1, read as the reverse complement.
CTTACGAGAGCAACATGCCGGGGTTCCTCAATCTTGACAACGGCTTCCGATCCGTGCTGTCTGCTTCCAAGGACTACCAGTTCGAGCTCTACCTCGAATGCATGGACCTGACGCGATTCCCGGACGAGCGCTACTACGAGAAGTTGATGGACCTATACCATGAAAAGTATTCCAACCCGAAGATGGATCTCATTGTTGCCAATTTACGGCCATCCCTCGATTTTCTCGAGAGATACGGTCCGGAATCCTTACGTCAGGTCCCCGTCATCCTCAGCGAACAGGACCCCAGGCTCCTGGGCGCTCCCTTGGAGGTGCCCGTTGCGGCAGTGGTAACGGACGTGCTCGATGTGGAGGGAACACTGGCTCTGGCCATGCGTCTTCATCCCGACGTCCGCAATGTTTTTGTCGTGACCGGCGCTTCACAGTTCGATCGATCGTTGGAAGGGATGGCCAGAGAGCGTTTTCGCAATTTCGAGAGCCGGGTTGAATTCCACTACCTGTCCGGTCTCCCCATGGAAGAGCTCATCCAGCGCGCATCTCAACTGCCTGAGCACTCCCTGCTGTTTTACATGTCTGTTTTCAAGGATGGCAACGGGAAAGCATTCAAATCCCCCGATGTGCTTGCCCTCATTGCCGAGGAGGCGAACGCGCCGATCTACAGCGTTGCCGAATCGTACATCGGGTCCGGGATCGTGGGGGGACACGTTCTGAGTCACACGGCTCATGGAGCCAGGGTAGCCGGGGTAGCTCTTCGCATCCTGCGAGGAGAAAAGCCTGGCCATGTGGAATCTTCCGATGGGAGTGGAATCCAATATGTTTTCGACGCACGCTGGCTCAAGCGCTGGGGAATTTCTAAAGAAAAACTACCGCCGGGAAGCATTGTGCGCTACAGGGAGTTTTCCCTGTGGGAAACATACAGATGGCAGATCCTGGGGATTGCCGCGATCCTTTTTATCCAGGCATTCCTCATATCCGCCCTCATCGTCAGTCTCCGCAAACAACGCCTCGCGGATCGCGCGCTTCGCGAGGCCGAGTTGAAATATCGGACAGTGGCCGATTTCACCCACGATTGGGAGTATTGGTCAGCGCCCGACGGGAGGCTGCTCTATAATTCTCCCTCGTGCGAACGCATCACCGGCTATTCATCTCGGCATTTCATGGAAGACCCTTCGCTTTTTGGCAGAATTCTTGATCCGGAGGACCATGCCATTTGGGAAGAGCATGTTCGTGCCAATCCCTTGGAGCACCCGTTCCGTACCATTCAATTGCGCATTCGAACTCCGGATGGAAGTGTCCGCTGGATCGAGCATGTGTGCAGGCTGGTGACCGATGAGCGCGGTGAATTCCTGGGCATTCGGGCCAGTAACCGGGACATCACCGACCGAAAGAATGCCGAGCTGGAGGCGCAACAGCACAGGGAAGCACTCGCCCATGTCACGAGAACGGTCACCATCGGGGAACTGGCCACCTCGCTGGCCCATGAGATCAACCAGCCCCTCACGGCCATTCTCTGCAATGCCGGCGCGGCGCAGCGTTTCCTCTCCGCTAATCCCCCTGATTTGGATGAGGTTCGGAAAATCCTGTCGGATATTATACAGGATGATAAAAGGGCAAGCGAGGTGATCCAGGGGATACGGAATCTTGTGAAGAAGGAGCCTTCCCGGCGCGAAACGGTGAGATTGAATGAGGCTGTCCAGGAAACCCTGGCGCTGGTCCGGACAGCGTCGCCCCTGGAGGAGACCTCCCTGGTGACCGAACTGGATTCCCGGCAGCCCGCCGTCCTGGGGGATCGCATCCAACTGCAGCAGGTGCTCTTGAACCTGGTGCTGAACGCTGCAGCCGCCATGAAGGATACCCCGCAGAAATCAAGACAATTGGTCATCACAACAGTGGTTCAGGACAGTCACTCGGTCATGGTCTCTGTCAGAGACTCGGGTACCGGCATCGACAAAGATTTTATGGATCGCCTGTTCGAACCCTTCTGTACCAAGAAGGTGGACGGGCTGGGCATGGGTCTTTCCATCAGTCGGTCCATCATCAAGGCCCACGGTGGGACGATCGGGGCCCGGAACAACCCTGAAGGCGGCGCCACCTTTTACTTCATATTGCCCATGGACATTTGAGGTGGCCATGACAGAAGTAAATCCGGTCGTATACGTAGTCGACGACGATCCATCCGTGCTGAAATCCCTGGAAAGGCTCCTTCGCTCGGCCGAATATAGCGTCCGTACTTTCACTTCACCCATCGAGTTCCTGGACTTCCAGCATCTGGATGCGCCGAGCTGCCTCATCCTCGACGTGAAAATGCCCGGCCTGGATGGGCTCGAGCTCCAGGATCTTCTGGTCAAAAGGAAGATCACATTTCCCATCATCTTCATCTCCGGTCACGGAACCGTTCCCATGAGCGTTCGAGCCATGAAGGCCGGTGCGGTGGATTTTCTTCAGAAGCCCTTTATGGATGGGGATCTGCTGGATATCGTCACCTGCGCTATTCGCGCGGACTCCAAGGGAAGACAGAAGCAGAGAGAACTGGGACGGCTCCAGTTGCGTATCAAGGCATTGACCCCCCGTGAAGATGAAGTCTTCAGACTGGTCATTACCGGCATGCTGAACAAACAGATCGCTTACGTCCTTGGAACGAGCGAAAAGACCATCAAAGTACACCGCGCCCGCATTATGGAAAAACTGGGTGCGGAATCCCTCGCCGATCTCGTCCGCCTGGCAGAAAAACTGGGAATCGGCTCCTCAGCCGATTAACCTGCCCTATTGGACCAAAGTCCAATATCTCTCCCTTTTCAGTTTCGCTAAAGTCAAATGCGAACGGCCATAGGTCGTCATCTTCCTTCTCCAACTGCCGTTTCCTTCCCCGGACACTGCCCGTGGGGAGGGGTCGTTCAGGGATCCAACAGCCGAAATGCCTTCCTTATAACAGGTGATAGCACTGTGGATGAGAAACCTTTGACTGTGCTTGTTGTGGATGATGATGAGTCGGTGCGAAAGGCCATGAAAAGGTTGCTCATGTCCAATGGTTATCCTGTCATCGTTTATGGATCCGCCGAGGAGGTGTTGGAATCCGATGTAATCTGGGAAAGGGTTTGTCTCCTCCTGGATGTGCGACTTCCTGTACTGTCGGGTTTTGACCTCTATGCCAGGCTTGCATCTACGGGAGTGAAATGCCCCGTCATCTTCATGACGTCCCGTGAAGACGCACACTGGATGAACCTTTCCAGGGAAGCCGGGGCGTTTGCCCTCCTGCAGAAACCCTTTGACGAGCAGGCGCTGCTCGGCGCCATAGCCCTTGCCTGCAGCAAGGGGGAGGGGGCCGATACTTCTCCTGATTGAATTGGCCCCCGCTATCATGACCACCCTAACACACTTGAAGAAAGGAAAAGCCATGGCCCTGAAAAGGAATCTGATGTTGTCCTTTTTCCTTTGTATCGTATTGGCTTCGCCCTGCCTTGCCAGGCAGAAAGGCAATGGCGTGGATGCCGATGTGAAGAGTTTGGTGGAGCTTCACAATAAGGCCTTCAATGCTCAGAACCTCAAAGCAATCATGGAAACCTATGCACCTGTTCCGGAAATCGTTCTGATGGGAACGGGGCCGGGCGAGACCTACCTGGGGGAAGAAGCCATCGGAAGCGCCTACAACCAGTTTTTTATAAAGTTTGACGCAAAGACTCTGGATTTCAAGTATGACTGGATTGCGGTCGGTTCCAGAGGAGATATGGCCTGGTTTGCCGTGACGACCCGTATCGAGAGCACTCTGAAAAACGAAAAGAAGGAGCGCGAATTCAATATGTCCGGAACGCTGATGAAAGTCCGGGGCAAGTGGAGGATCGTTAGCTTGCACTTTTCGCGCCTCGGCGTTGAGGAGTCTCACCCCGAACAGTCTGGATAACCTGTCATGGCTTCGACTTCAGCAACATGGAAATAGGGATTTTGCGAGAGCAGGAAAATGGAGCCTTGGCGCCCAACCTGATTCACTCGAGAACGAAAATGGAGGTTGAAAATGGACCAGGATCTCAAATCACGTGAAGGTGAGGAAAGCATCAATGAGGAGGCTGAACTGGTAGACCGGAGGCGCTTCCTCATCGGCCTTGGAAAGTGGTCAATGGCCATCATTGGGGGAGTCGTTGCGGGCGGTGCGTTGCTGAGTCAGGATCGGGAGGCGGCGGCCGGGTGGGTGAACCGCGGGGGAGGTGGTGCAGGCTGGGTCAACCGCGGCGGTGGTGCGGGGTGGGTCAATGGAGGTGGCGGTGGAGCCTGGGCCAACCGAATCGGAGGAGGTGGAGCCTGGGCTAATCGAGGTGCCGGCTGGATCAATCGGGGCGGTTCATGGGTCAATCGATTTTAGGTAAAGATTCAGCTGTTATACTTTTGGAAGTTGAAAAACTTCATTTTCACGCGGAGCCGCAGAGGGCGCAGAGCCTATTGCCACTTGCTTTTCCCCACGCTCTCCGCGTCTCCGCGTGAGTCAAAAAAGGCAACTTTTCAAGCTTATCGAGTATAGCGCTTAGCTATTCGCAAAACAGGCACTTAAGCTCGCATGGCCGCAGGTGATGTTGGAGCTTTCCGGTACAACCTATTGGTTTTCCAGTGTATGCTGAAGGCGAACAGCTTTGATGGATTCCCTTGTCTACAATATTCCGCTTTCGATGGTCGCTGCATACCGTGGGCGGCGCCTCATCGTCCGTGCACACAATCCGGCGGAGGTCCCGGAAAGTCTCACCGGTGAAGACCTACAGGGGGTTGCGTGCCTTCAGGTCGTGAGCTCTGATGTTGACCTGCATCCTCTCATGCGCTGGGGAGCCGGGGTCCCCCTGGATCTGGTCGTGCAGGAGCCGGAGCGTGACCTTCCCATGCTCTACCATTGGTCACCGCTTTTGGATAGTCATCCTGTCCGAATCACCGTACCAGTCGTCTCCGGATTCAGTAAAGTGGCCAAGCTTGCGGCTGCACTGAACTTTGCAGTGAAGTTGCACGCGGATCAACCGGACCCGGCCCGGGTTGCAGAAATGCTGTCGTTGCTGCATGCCTATCTCCACGAGACGACGATGAGTCAGCCCATAGAGTATTTTCAGAGTATGTTCCTGGCGTTTTATCGTGAAGACACTGTCACCCTTTGGAGTATTCAGGAAGAAGATCCGGCTTTTATCCGTTATCTGGGTGCCGATGGAAAGGAAAGGCTCGCGAGGGGAGAGGGTATGGCCAAATTGGGGGATGACCCGGCCTCTTTCGTTCCGGAGCTCAAAAGGGAGTTGGAATCCCGAGAAGCGATGTGCTCCCGTTGCGAGTTCTTCCACCATTGCGTTGGTTATTTCCAGGTGCCTCATGGCGGATATGACTGCAAAGAAATCAAGGCTGTTTTTCGGACGCTCAAAGAAGCAGCGGATGAACTGCGAGGCGATCTCGCATCGTTTCCCGCCAGAGGTCGAGAGGGGCTGTGATGAACACCGGGCATTTCTCTCTCATTCTGCTGCCAACCTTGAGATGCAATGCCGACTGCGATTACTGCTTCGAAAACAAGTCCACACGCAGTCTAGATTTGGAACAACTTGATGATATTCTTGGTAAAGTCACGGATTACATGGAAGAGACCGGCATCGAGGGCCTGTCCATTTATTGGCAGGGGGGGGAAGTCCTTACTCTGCCGCCGGATTGGTTTCGGCGAGCTTATGAGCTCATACAAGAAACCTTTGCGGCTCGAAAAAAGCAGGCATTCAACTACCTGCAGTCCAATTGGATCAGTTACGGCAGGCACTGGAATGAGGTGGTCTCGGAGATGTTCGGCAACACGGTCGGCACTTCCATGGATTACCCCAACTCTTACAGGAGGCTCAAGGGGGGAGGACCCGGGGAGTACCAACGGGTCTGGGAGCGCAAGGTCCGTGAGGCCAGGGAAGCCGGCATCGAGATTGGCGTCATTGCAGTCCCCAACCAGTGGACTCTGGAGCTGGGGGCCGAGCGGTTTTATTCATATTTTGTCAATGAGCTCGGAATCAGGAGCTTTCAGATCAACACCCCTTTCCCCGGTGGTTTTCGACACACCGCCAAAATGGGATTTCCCCTGGACAATGAACGGCTGAGCCGGTTTGCGGCCGAGCTGGCTGATATCTGGATGGAGAGAGGTTTTGAAGACGGGGTCAGAATTGGGCCCTTCGATAAACTGCTCGATCATTTCCTGTATGGCCACAGGGACTTCCACTGTATCTGGCAAAGCAACTGTGCCAATGATTTTTTCTGTATTGATCCGAGTGGACATGTCGCCCAGTGTGACTGCTGGGTAGCCAGCTACCCTCAATTCCGGTTCGGCAACGTGCTTGAAGCAGACAGCCTGTCGGAATTGTTGCTGGGCAGCCCTGTTCGCCAACGACTTCGGTCCAGACCGGGCCGGCTCATTCAAAAGGAGGACTGCCTGGAGTGTAAGTATTTGAGCCTCTGCCATGGAGGATGCCCCGTGAGGGCCTATACCGTCTGGGGTGACATACTTCGCAAAGACCCGTATTGCGGGTTCTACCAGCGCCTGTTTCATGCGGTGGAGACCTTGGCGGCACGGCATCACAGGCGGTTCACCGTTGCATACCACGGCGCCCGTGAGATCTAAAATTTTTTCGATTATTTACCATTGTAGAAAGGAAACACTGATGTTCCATTTGGGTTCATATGCCAGACATTTCCTTGGATTCGTTCTGATTTGTTTTTTTGCCTTGATGCTTGGCCAGTTTTACGCCGTTCAGGCATTCGGTGCGGCCGGTTTTGAGGTTCCCGTGAACGAACAGGCATCGGATATTCTTCCGAAGGAGCTGCTTGCGGGAAAGGACTATCGCATCAACAATACGGTAATTTCTTACGGTTATATGCATACATACCGGGTGGATTCGGACTTCGCCCCATTTGAGGTGACAGGGGGCATTGCACTCCGAAAACTGCTTCGAGAAATCTGGGCCATCGGAATTATGCAGGAAACCAGGAAGAGTGAAGCGTATTTGAAGGGTCTCAAGAATGCCGCTTCTCAGCCCATCGAGTTTGGTGCCAACCTGATCACGGACCCGGTCGATACCATCACGGGTGTTCCGCGAGGAGTCGCCAGGCTGTTCGAAAACGTAAAAACCGGACTCACGACCAAATCCGCTCCCGGGGAGGACAGCAAGGTCAAACAGGCACTGGCGGTATCTTCCAATAAAAGAGAGCTGGCTGCTCAGCTGGGAGTCGATGTATATTCCAGCAACACTGCTCTGCAAAAGGAGCTCAACAGCCTGGCGTGGGCCACGGCCATAGGGTCCCTCAGCCTTTCGGCGGCGCTGGCGCCTGTGGGAGGAGCTGCGGCGGCAACCGTGTCCGCTACCCGAGTATCCCAGCAATTGAATGATGTCCTCAGGGAATATCCACCTCAAAGACTCCGCCAGATGAACGACGACAAACTGCGGGCAATGGGCATTCCCTCCGATCTTGTGACGCGATTCCTGGACCATCCTTCCTACACACCGACCCAGGAGACGGTCATTGTCCAATCCCTGGCGAGCCTGTCAGGCGCCAAGAGGCGGGAGGTTCTCCTGAAGCTGGCCCTTTCTGCCGACGACGAGGAATCCGCGAACTTTTTTATGAATACCGCCGAAACCCTGGGAGGCTACCAGTCAAAAGTTGCGCCCATCAAGGATCTCAGCGTTTATGGACCCCTGGTTTTTGCCAAGGCCGCCAATGACACGGTGCTCATACCTCTGCCGCTGGATCACGGAATTTGGACGGAGATGGCGAGTCGGCGCGTTCCCATGGCGATGGCTGCCTTCAAGGGGGCCAATCCCGGCTCCCAGAAATTCGAAGCATGGGTCACCGGCACTGTAAGCGAGCTCGCCAAGGAGGAAATGGCAAAGCTTGGAATTCAGGTCGTCGAAAAGGTGGTGAATCGTATCGAATTTGTCTACTAGGGCAGGGCATTGGCGTGAGACGGATGGGATCCGTCGTTGAAAGAATCGCTGTTTGCCCGCACGTCATGTCCATCTCACAAGGAGGGTGCATATGCATCGAGTCTACAGACACATGATTTACGGCGTCTTGTTCATGATGGCTCTGGTTTTGGCAGGTCCCGTTGGAGCGGCTGAAGCCCCTGCTGCGACGGATTCCTCCAAGCCCAGTCCCGCCATGGAGCAACTCTTGCGCATGGGAAATTTTCTGGCGCAGCTCAAGCAGTTCAGCGTCACGTTGCGGGCAGGATACGACGTGGTACAGGAATCCGGTCAAAAGATTGAATTCAATGAAAATCGAAGTGTTACGATTGTCCGTCCCGACCGCCTCCGTGTGGATGTGGAGCGCAGTGATGCGGAGAAGTCCTCGGTCGTATTCGACGGGAAGGCCGTCACGGTGCTCAGCCCGAAACGGAATATGTATGCCACGGCCGACATCCCGGAGGATATCGATGGCGCGGTGGCCTACTTTCTGAAGGATCTCCGGATGCGCCTGCCTATGGCCATGCTCCTTGTGAGTCGGCTGCCCCAGGAATTGGAACTGCGGGTTCTTGCCGCCGACATTGTGGAAACCACTCCTCTCATGAGTCCTCCTTGTGTCCATATTGCGGCTCGTGGTCAGAGCGTGGATTTTCAGGTGTGGATCCCCGCTGAGGGAGACCCTTTGCCCCGCAGGGTTGTCCTTACCTATAAAAATGAAAAAGGACAGCCTCAATACTGGGCAGATTTCTCCGACTGGAACCTTTCCCCCAGCATATCCGATTCGACTTTCGCCCTGGACATACCCAAGGAAGCCAATCGGATAGAATTCCTCTCCCAAGTCCCCAAACCGGTCAAGCCCGCTGAGAAAAAAGGAGGGAAGAAATGAGAAATCAGACAGTCTACAAAATCCTTTCCTTGACGACTGTTCTGCTCTTTGTGCTTTCTCTGGCCGTTGAGGCCCAGGCGCGTGGTGGAGGTCGGGGCGGAGGCGGT
>NZ_BQXM01000036.1 GCF_022836495.1 Desulforhabdus sp. TSK | reverse complement strand
TATTTCTTAACATTTTGTCTTGCTGTCCGTTCGCCCTGAGCCTGTCGAAGGGCACAACCAGACATGCCCTTCGACAGGCTCAGGGCGAACGGTTCGTTTTGTTAGAAAACTTTTGCTTGGGTACTTAGATGCTTCAATTCGGAACCCGTTCTTATGAGCAGGGTTGGGTGCATTCCATGCACCAACTTCAATGCTGTGAAATGACTGACTCGCTGGATGTACGCCATGATCGCTGCGCCATGCATGGTCGGTCCTTGGCTTTGGTGCGCCCCGCTCATGGATTGATGGTGCTGAAAATGGTGCGTAAAACGCACCCTACGGTCGGCAATCCATTACCATCCATGTGGGGAAAAATTTCGAGGTATCGGCGGGCGACGATAACGGGTGGCACTTATTTCTTTACGGTTGTGACGTTTCGCCGGCAGGCGTTTCTGTGCGATGAACCGGTTCGAAACGCTCTGCGGAATGCCGTCCTGGAGACTCGGGCGGTGCATCCCTTCACCATTGACGGCTGGGTTCTGCTGCCGGACCATTCGTACTCCATCTGGACTTGGCCGCTCGTTCATGCGTGTCCTCCTCATCAAGGATAATGGGGGCGGTGCCTGCTTTCTTGACTCAGTATGAAGGTCGAGGCATAGTGAGATCGTGAGAAGACGCGAGTTGAGATTTTGCATCGATTTTACAGGCACGACAAGGGTCCATCTGGTCATGGGTCATATTTTGTTCCTGGAAAGGCGGCAGCAAGATGTCTGAGAGAGAAATCCTGGAAGCATTGAAAAGGCTTGCCCCATCACGGCGGTTGGTTGTCATTGAAGACGCGCTGGAGGAACTGCGCCGAGAGCTACAACAAACAGGGTCTCCTCCAGCTCAGGAGGATAGGAAGAAGCAGCTCGCCGCCGCAGCCGAAGCTCTGCTTGCGGACTACGCATCCGATGAGGAATTGACGGCATTTTCGATTCTCGATGGCGAGAGTTTCCATGCATAGAGGCGAAGTGTGGCTGATTAACCTTGACCCAACCGTTGGAGCTGAAATCAGGAAGACAAGGCCCGCAGTCATCGTGAATGACGATGCAGTGGGATTGCTGCCACTGAAGGTGATCGTACCTGTCACGGAATGGAAAGATCGATACAGCATTGCGCCCTGGATGGTTCGGATTGAAGCGAATTCTGAGAATGGGCTGGATAAGGTCTCTGCGGCAGATGCTTTTCAAGTGCGCTCCCTGGCGCAAGAACGATTTGTTCGCAAACTGGGAAAGCTCTCAGACTCTGTGATGACTTCAATCGGAAGGGCTCTGGCGGTGGTGCTGAGCATAGATTAATGTGAATCTGAAAGTCTTCTTCATGTAACACGCTTTGAGTCTCTTCCCGGATACGACTACCACCAGTGCTTCCCTGTTCCTGGAGTGCCTGCCGTACTGTTCCCCGTTTTGCCACAATTGGCCTCATATGTCTTTAATAGTGTCCCCTTTTCGGGCTTGCATCAGTTCGTCATTTCGACCAAAGATTTGCATACAGGCTGAGTAGGAAGGATAGCCGCGTAGGGTGTATTCTATACACCATGTCCATGGAATGGGGCCGGCAAATGTAGATTATTCGGCAGGAAGCTCACCCAGGTTTTTCATGAGGAAAACCGCGTGCCCCTCGAAAACGGTCAAGACAACGAGCCGATCCGCAAAGATCTCGTATACGATGCGGTAGCCAGGTAGGGTGCATTCTATGTACCATCCTCGTTGGTCTGAAATGACTGGTTCACGGGACAAACGCGATGGCCGTTGGGTCATGCATGGTCGGTCCTTGGCTTTGGTGCGCCCCTCTCATGGATTGATGGTGCTGGAAATGGTGCGTGAAACGCACCCTACCCATGATACCCATGGGGTTCGCAATGGATTTGGGGTCGGGGGACGCATCGTTCGCCCTGCGGCATGCAGTCCGGGAGGCGAGGGCGGTGCATCCATTCTCCATCGAGGGGTAAGTTCTGCTGCCCGACTATCTCCACTGCATCTGGAGGTTGCCGCCCGGCGATGCGGCATTCGGCAGACGATGTGCGATCACGAGTGACCGCCAGGATCGCGCTGAAGTCCAAGCCGCGCGTGAGCACCACATACCCGTTCACCCTTGCAAAGGCCATGATTTCCTCCTCCGGGGCATTGGCCGCTCCAAGCGTTGACCAGTGGACCGCCTCGATGCCGGCAGCGGTCAGCAGATTCACCCAGCGCGGCGACAAATTCATGTCGCCCAGCAGATTCATGCGTGGGCCAGCACGATTTCGCGTTCTTCAGCCCGCCATGCGGCATAGAACAACGCCTGCATGATGTCTTCGCACTCCAGATAAGGATAGTCGGCGGAGAAAACATTTAGTTCAGCAATCGCAGCAGCAGATTACAACCAATCGCCGATTGGGCCTTCTACGCCGACGAAAGCTCTTACGACACGACAGGTCTGCCATCGGGACTTGACGACAGCGCCTTCGACTGGGGTAGCGGCCTGGGGAGACTGCAGTGGTCCACCGCTTCCCCATAGACTCGTGGAGCAGGAAAGGGATAACTTATTGAGGGCTTGGGATGATTACTTTGGCGATTGAAAATCGACTGGCTTTGGCCGCGAACGTTTCCGTCACGGAGGACAGTTTGATTGTAGATCTTGATGACGGACGTACTATCTCTGTTCCCCTGGCGTGGTTTCCACGACTCCTCCACGGTACGGCCGAGGAGCGGAACAATTGGCGCCTCATCGGAAAGGGAGAGGGTGCTCACTGGCCTGATTTGGATGAGGACATAAGCGTTGAAGGTATTCTGTTTGGAAAGCCATCAGGAGAAAGCCAACGCTCTTTCAAACGATGGCTGGGAACCCGCCTGCAGAATCGGAAAGTTAAGGGCTGAAGGCTGTCTAAAAATTCATCTGCTCGGGAGTCAAACCTGCTTCGATTCCCCCCTTCAGGGCAATACTGTTGACTAAACCAACGTCCGTCATTCAGAGGAAAGCCGGAATCCAGGAAAATAAAGACTTTCTGGACCCCGATTTTCAATGGGGAGACGTTCAGTCAACAGCATTGCCCCTTGGGGGCAGGGGGGTATTTTTTGGGGTTGCCAAGTCTTGACATCCCCTGGCCCCCCTTGCTCAAGGGGGAATATTTAGAAAGCCTCTAAAGACTGCCGCATGACGAACGGAGAAATGGACATCCTATTCTGTCGACGTGTACTGGGCGGCCGCACACTAAGGACTTGGAGCATGCTCAACACATGTGGTCGCCCGGTCCGCTTGAATGTTTTGTTGGGCAAGTATGTCACGAAGAAACTCTGGCGCAAAGTCAGCCCCGTTCTGCCAGGAAAGGGTATGGTAGCGGACAACGAACTGACGAAAGTAGTCCTCTTTTTTGAGAGGCTCAAAGATAGGACCGTCCAGTTCGTCAGAGAGATCGACCTCTCCACAGGAAGCATCATTGAATCTGAGCCATACTCTGTGGCCTCCAAGGTGTCTGGCTTCTTCGACATGAAGGATCATGGCATTACTCCAATGGAGATATTGGGTTGAGCGGCAGTCTACTCGCCGCGAGATCCCAATTGGCGATGAGCTCTGCCTTGTGCAGCATGCACCATTCAAGGACCAGCCCGAGAGCCCGTCTTGGAAAGCGGCCAGAGACAATGCCGGTCTCAATTTCCACCGTGATCTCAAACTCACCATAATCAAGCATGAAAGTGTGGTGGTGCATGTTCCCGGTAATACATGTAGATTGCTATTCCGAGGAAACGGGATATTTCCGGCATTGCTGTTTCCTGCCCCTTTCAGCCGCTACTGCGGACAGCAAATCCTCTTTGGCATAATCCCGGTTCACCGCCATGATCCGGGGTGGGAGACTATCCCCTTTGCCGACACAACGCGACACCGCAGACCAGTTGATGCCCCCTGGTATTCTGCCAACTTTCTATTACTGGGTAAAGCCTTAATACTACAACGAGAGTTCTTGCGTAGAGGGGGCTTTGCCCAGCATTCTGCGCCGAAAGCATTGGTTGGTGGGCAAAAGCCCACCCTACGTAGAACATCAATCTCTAGTTGTGGTATTAAAGGCTGTCTAAAAATTCATCTGATCGAGAGTCAAACCTGGGAGTCTCCCTGCACAAGCCGGGGGGGACCCAAGATTCATTAAAGTCTACCCCAGACTGACACTGGAATAAAGAATTTCCCGCTTCCGAGTTGACCCGAGTGCAAGTGAATGATACACATTTGTAAAATGTATATCCGGAAGGAGAAGATCGTGCGAGTCTCAAAATGGGGTAACAGCTTGGCCATTCGATTGCCCGCCGCGGTGGTCGAAGCGCTGAAGCTCCGCGAGGGCGACGAAATTGAAGTGGTGATCGCAGATGAGCGCGTCTTTCAAGTAGGGAAAAAACCCGGCACCGAAGCCGTCCTCGCCCGGCTGCGCCGGTTCCGAGGAAAGATGCCTGCCGATTTCAAATTTGATCGGGAAGATGCCAATGCCCGATGCTGAAGCGTTCATCGCCACCAATATCCTGCTTTATCTCTTGTCCGCTGACGATGATAAGGCTGACCGAGCCGAGAAGATTGTGCAGGCGGGCGGCCTGATCAGCGTGCAGGTGTTGAACGAGATGGCCAATGTGGCACGTCGTAAGCTGTCGATGTCATGGGGGGAAATCAATGAGGTGCTGACCCTGATAAGGTCTGTATGCTCGGTTGCTCCATTGACCCTTGAAACCCATGACAGAGGTAGGGTTGTGGCTGAACGGTACGGAATGAGCGTGTACGATGCAATGATCGTGGCCGCCGCTCTTCTCGGAGGATGTAAAACCTTGTATTCCGAAGATATGCAGAACGGACTGTTGATCGACCATCAGTTACGCATCTGCAATCCATTCACCATTCAAGCATCGTCCGGGTTTCCGGGCTTTGATGCTTGAAAATGTTCAGAGTCGTGATCCGTGGCCATGGTGTGTGCTGCGGGTTTTGGGTCGTTGCCTCGTCTTACCGTAAGATTTTCTCCGTTTCGTGAGCAGACTCCTATTTGCATTCAAATGCCGGCACAGTGAGAGAGCATCAAGATTTAATCAGCTGGCGGATGGGGTCGCCGGGAGGCTGCCAGGACGTAGAGCATGCATAGGCTCATTGCAGGGCATCGAAGCCCAGGGCGAATTCAATGGCCTTTCTAACTGCCCTCATGCGATGCAATGAAAGATGCGTGATGAAGGCACCGACCTTCTCTCTTTGAACCGTTTGAATATTGTCCAAGTTCACCGCACAGTCTGCAAAGAGTCCGTCAGCCTGACCGAGTACCACCTCGGTTGGAATCCCTCGGATTGTTGTGGTGATGGGAGCAACAGTCGGAGAGGTGAGGAAGTGGATGGCGGAATCACGGGTAAGAATCAGAACCGGCCGGCGTTTGTCCGGTTCTTTGAAAGTGTACCAATAGACATCTCCTTGTGTCATGGCTCCCCCCATGCTTGCTCTGATTCCCAGATGTCGAATTCACCTGGTGTGATGGGATATTTCGCATAGCCTTCGGCGTGCTGCTGCTCAAGTTTTGAGATGGCATGCTGCCTGACTGCAAGCTGCAGGGCTGAGCGAATAAAAGCCGAGCGAGTGGTTTTGAGATCCTGGATCACCTGATCCACTTCATCGAGCAATGGTTCATCTATGGTCATTTGAATCGTTTTCATGTGTCACCTCTACTGTGGATTCTTATCCACAGAATAATCCGTAGGCAAATGGTGGTCAAGCTTCATCGGAGGCACCGGATATACCTTCTCAAAAGTCGCGCTGGAAAAAGTCCCTAACGAACCCATTCCCGAAATTCCGCAACCGAACGCCGGAGCTTATTACAATTCAATACATTAGAGTGTCCGCCACTCGATTTGTCATTCCGGCAGTCCTTTAGTACTACAACGAGAGTTCTTGCCTAGGGTGGGCTTTGCCCACCATCCTGCGCCGAAAACATTGGTTGGTGGGCAAAGCCCACCCTACGCCGGAGAGCAATGTCTCGTTGTCGTATTAGCCGCAATCCACAGAAAAAACTAGATGCCGGCTTAAAAACTGCCGGCATGACGAGGAGCGAAAGGGACATCTTATTCTGTGGACGTGTACCATGCTTTTGGAGATTGAAAAACTTCATCGTAACGCGGAGTCGCGGAGCCTGGTGCCATTTGCTTTTCTCCGCGTTCTCCGCGTCCCTGCGTGAACCAAGAAAGGCAACTTTTCAAGTCATGCTCCAAACGGGTGAGATCTTGAATCATTGATGTTCCTGTAGGAGCGGCTTCCAGCCGCGACGGAAATGACGGGCTCCCAATAGAATCGCGGCTTGACGCCGCTCCTGCGAAAGTCAAGGTTTGAACCCTTCGCAGTATGGATTCCGCCGGGCATTTGGGGTATTGTGTGTGAAGAAGGAGGAAGCCCCATGAAACGGGTACAAAATCTTTTCAAACAGAACGAATTTCATCTTCTCCTTTTTTTCCTGGGAATCGCTCTCTTCAGCTGGCCTTTCCTGAAAGTGCTGCATGTTGGAGATCCGCAGACGACTTTCTGTTGGGTCTTTTCCCTTTGGGGGGCGGCCGTTCTTTTGCTTTTCGTTATCAGCCGCTGCTGCAACGACTCAGAGTCCGAGGAAATTTCGGGCAAAAATAAGGATCACTCATGCTCGATCCGAGAATAGTCCTGGGGGTTTTTTGTGCCTACATGGGCTTTCTCTTCCTGGTAGCCCTGTGGGTGGAGCGCAGGTCGGCGGCGGGACTGAGTCCGGCGAACCATCCGGTCTGGTATTCCCTGTCCCTGGCGGTCTACTGCAGTGCGTGGACCTACTACGGAAGCGTGGGCATGGCCGCCACATCCGGGCTCCTTTTTCTGCCCATCTACCTGGGGCCCATCGTCTTCATCGTGCTCTGGTGGTCTGTATTGCGAAAGCTGGTGCGGCTCAAGAACCTGCACCATATCACCAGCATCGCTGATTTTATCTCGGCCCGCTACAACAAGTCCCAACCCCTGGCCGTCATGGCGACCCTTTTTGCCATTGTGGGGATCGTTCCCTACATTGCTCTGCAGTTGAAGGCCATCATCAGCACGTTTGTGCTCATTACCGGCGCCTCGCCTCAGGCGGCTCAGCAGGGGGCTTCCTTGTCTTCCTGGATCGGAGCGCATGTGGGGCCCGTCGTCACCGTGGTCATGATCCTTTTCACCATCATTCTCGGAGTACGGAGGCTGGATCCCACGGAGCGCCATGAAGGTATGATCATGGCCGTGGCGGTGGAGTGCCTGGTGAAGCTCCTGGCTTTTCTGATCGCGGGCTTCTACGTGACCTATGTCATGTTCGACGGCTTTCAGGACATTTTTCGCCAGGTCACGGAGACTCCTTACCGGATGATGGTGAGCTTCTGGGGGAAGGAAGATCTCTATTACACGCGCTGGGCGAGCTTTTTCATCCTGTCCATGTCCGCCATTCTCTTCCTGCCGAGGCAGTTCCACGTGGCCGTCGTGGAAAACGGTGATGAAAGGCATATCCGCACGGCCATGTGGCTTTTTCCGCTGTATATGCTTCTCATCAATATTTTTGTCGTTCCCATCGCCCTGGGAGGGCTGCTCAAAGGCTATCCCGTCGCCCAGGCGGACAATTTCGTGCTGCTGCTTCCCCTCAATCATGGTGAGCCTTGGCTCTCCCTCCTCGTGTTCATCGGTGGGTTTTCCGCCGCCGTGGGCATGATCATGATCAGCTCCGTCACCATGGCCACCATGATGACCAACCATCTGCTGCTGCCCCTGGTCGGCTGGATTCCCTTCCTCGGCTTCCTCAAACGGTATCTTCTCAAATGCCGGTGGGCGGCCGTGGCGTTTTACATGCTCCTCTGTTACTGGTTTGAAGATCGTGTCGGTGAATCCTACATGCTGGTGAATATCGGCCTCATCTCCTTCGCCGCCATGCTTCAGTTCGCTCCCCCCATCCTCGGGGGGATTTTCTGGCGCCGTGCCAACAAGACGGGAGCCCTCCTGGGAATGGGGGCGGGCTTCCTGGTCTGGTTCTACACGCTGTTTTTTCCGTCTTTCGTCAAGAGCGGATGGGTGGCTCACCGCCTGCTGGATGAGGGACCCTGGGGAATTGCCTTCCTGAATCCGGAGCATCTCTTTGGTCTCACGGGGCTGGACCCTCTCAGCCATACGGTCTTCTGGTCCATGCTCTTCAATGTCTGCTGTTATGTGCTGGGGTCTCTCTATGCCGATGCGAGCGAAGAGGAGCTCAGCCTGGCGGAAGAATTCGTGGGCGTTCTCGCCCCCGGCTCTCCTCTCTACCGTCCTCGAGGTCGGGAGGCCTACATCGATCTCTCACAGAAGGTGGGGGACATCCGGAAAATCCTCGGGCAGTATTTTTCACAGCAGGATGCAGACGCGATTCTCCATAAGTGCATGAAGGAAGCCTGCATCGATGCGCGTCAGAAGGTCTCCATCGTTCAGTTGGTGGAGCTGCAAAGCGAAGTGGAAAAGTCCCTGGCGGGGTCCATCGGGTCGGCTGCGGCGTACAAGGCCCTGTCCAACGCCATCATCTTCACACCCCGGGAAGCCCGGGACCTGTCGGAGGTGTATGCCGAAATCCTGTCGGATCTGAAGGTGACTCCGGGGGAGCTGAAGCAGAAGATCGACTATTACCAGGAGCGGGAAATGCTCCTGGTACGGCAGTCGGAGGAGCTGGAAGAAAAGATCAGCCAGCTGGAAAAGGAGATCGCCGAACGGGTGCGGGCTCAGCGCGCCCTGCAGGAAAGCGAGGAGCGCTACCGCAGCCTTGTGGAAACGATGAACGAGGGGCTGGAGATCGAAGACGAGAATGGGATGATCACCTACGTCAACGAAAAGCTGTGCCGCATGTGGGGATGCTCCCGCGACGAGATCATTGGCAGGTCCCTGATGGAATTCATCGAAGAAGCTCAGCGGAAGATTGTGCATGAGCAGCTCCTCCGTCGCAACCGGGGTGAGATCGTTTCGTACGAAACCACCTGGGCCGCCCGGGAAGGAGAAAAAATCTCCACCATCGTTTCGTCGGTTCCCATGGTGGGGCCGGACGGGGACTACAAGGGCAGCTTTGCCGTGGTCACCGATATCTCGCACCTGAAAGCCCTGGAGCGCGAAAAGGCCAATATGATCTCCATGTTCGCGCATGACATGCGCTCTTCCCTCACGGGGATCCACGGCCTTGCCCTGCGCCTCCTGAACAAATCGGCCGGTATGGAAGAAGAAAGGAAAACCGAGTATCTTCGCATCATCAACAAGGAAGCCGCCAAGCTGGAATCCCTCGTGGACGATTTCCTCGAGTTTTCACGCCTGGAGACGGGCCGATTGAAGCTGAACTTCGATTTCATCTCCCTGGAGAAGGAGCTCCTGGAGCTCTTCGAAGCCTACCGGGCCAAAACGGCACAGACCGCCATACGGATGGAGCTGCAGATCGAGGAGGCCCTCCCCATCATCGAGGCGGACGCCAACCGGCTCCGGAGGGTTTTCACCAACCTTCTGGACAATGCCCTCAAGTTTTCCAAAGGGCAGGGAGTCATCACCATTTCCGCCAAGGAAGTGAACCATGGCGTCGTCGTGAAAATCATGGACGAGGGCATCGGCATCGATCCGGCGGAGCTTCCCTTCATCTTCGACCTCTTCCATCGAGGCTGCGGCAGTGAAAAGAGGGAAGGCTACGGGATCGGACTGGCCACGGTGAAAGCCATTGTCGAGGGCCACGGGGGGCGGGTCTATGTGGCCAGCACCCTGGGAAAGGGGTCTACCTTCACCATTGTGCTGCCCAGGAAGGTGAAACGCAAAGAGGGTGAATAGACAGGTTTTTAGGATGGTGCATAAAATGCACCCTACCCCGGGAGATGGATACCGATTGATCGCTTCTTGTCGCAATGAGGAGTGCGGGTGCTCACACTGGTTTTGACGGAAAAGCCCTCGGTGGCCCGGGATTTTGCCAGGGCGCTGGGTGTTTCCGGAAAAAGGGACGGCTTCCTCGAAGGAAACGGATATGTCATCACCTGGGCCGTCGGACATCTCGTGGAACTGGCAGAGCCTGAAGACTACGGTGCAGAATGGAAGAAATGGACGCTGGAAAGCCTTCCCATCCTCCCTGCGAGTCTCAAGTATAAGCCCATCTCCAGGTCCGAAAAGCAATTGGCCGTCATCCAACGACAAATCAGAAGAGAGGACGTGGGAAAGATCGTCATCGCCACGGACGCCGGGCGCGAGGGCGAGGTGATCGCCCGTACCATACTGGGGACGGTGGAGGTGCAGCAACCGCAGGGAGCGATGTACCGTTTTTGGACTTCCCAGGCCCTGACGGAGCAGGTGGTGCGGGAAACCCTCCAGAACCTCAAGCCCGCCTCCGAGTATGACCGCCTCTGGAACGCCGGCCAGTCCAGGCAGATCGCCGACTGGCTCGTGGGGATGAATCTCTCCCGCGCCGCCACGCTGAAGTTGAGGGGGGCTTCCCGAAACGTCTTTTCCGTGGGAAGGGTCCAGACGGCTGTCCTGGCGCTCCTGGTGGAACGGAAGCGGGAACGGGACGATTTTGTCCCCAGGCCATACTGGCTCCTGCGCGCCAATTTTTCCAACGAGAAGGGAGCCTGGTGGGGAACCTGGTTCCAGGGGGAAGCCGACCGATTCCAGAAGAAAGACGCCGCCGAAGCGATCCTCTCACGGGTGGAGAACGAGAAGGGAAAAGTCCGATCCGTCAAGCGCGAAAAAAAGAAGCTCCCCCCACCGCTCCTTTATTCCCTCACGGATCTGCAGCGTGAGGCCAATTCCAAGCTCGGCCTCTCGGCCAAGGACACCCTGGATATTGCCCAGGCGCTCTACGAGGAAAAGAAATGCCTGTCCTACCCGCGTACGGATTCCAGGGTCCTGGGCAGCCAGAATGTGGATCTCGCCCGGAAGATCGTCGCCAAGCTCTCCAAAGCCTCCCCCGAGATTTTTGCAGGTGTGCAGCAGAGCCGCATCAGCAAGACCAATAAACGCGTTTTCAACGATGCCAAGCTCACCGATCACCACGCCCTGATTCCACTGGCGCCTTTGCCGCAGGGTGCGACGCGGGAACAGGCTCAAGTCTACGACCTGGTGCTGAAGCGTTTTGCCGCCGCTTTCCACCCGGATTACGAGTATGAAGCCACCCTCATCGTTACCGACGTCCAGGGCGAGACTTTCCGCACCAAAGGGAGCCGACCTCTTGTTCCCGGCTGGAAAGCGGTCTATGGCTTGAAAGAGGCTCCGCAGTCTGTCAGCCCCGAAGAGGAGCCGGAAGAGGAAAACCTGCCCCTCCTGGAACGGGGGGATCCGGCTCAAGTGGTGGAGACCAGGCTCGAGGAGAAAATGACGCAGCCGCCTCCTGAATATTCGGAGGCATTGCTCCTCAAGGACATGACCAATCCCTCCCGCTACGTCACCGAGGAAGAGCTGCAGAAGATCTTCAAGGGAGACATCGGCTTGGGGACTCAGGCGACTCGGGCCCAGATCATCGAAACCCTGCTCCTGAGAAAATACATTGTCCGGGAGAAGAAGAAATTGTATCCCACCGAAAAGGGATGCTACCTCATCGACCGGCTGCGCCGGTTCGAACGCGCAAGAGCGATCGCCACACCGGAAGAAACGGCGCGCTGGGAAATGGAACTGGAGAAAATCGCCCTGGGAGAGGGGGATCCCGAGGCGTTCATGCGAGGGATACGGGAATTTGTCCAAAATGGAGTGGAGGAATTCAAGATGAGTGAGGGCGGGCAGGGGATGCAGGCGGCGTTGGGGAAATGCCCGGCGTGTGGTGGGGAGATCATCGAGGGCAAGAAGGGCTTCGGGTGCTCCAATTGGCGGGAAAAGGACGGCGGGTGCCGCTTCGTGGTGTGGAAGGAGATCGACGGGCAAAAGATCTGGCCGGTAACCCTGCGCGCGCTCTTGTCGGGGAAGACCACTCCGCCCATGCACTTCCGATCCAGGGAAGGCCGGGAGTTCGCGGCAGGGCTGAAGCTCGAGCGGGATGAGGCGGAAGGGGTGTGGGTGACACGCTTCGTTCCCGTTGAGCAGACTTTGGAAGAGGGGGCGTCTGCCTCCTCATCGCCCCCTACAGCATCGGAGGTGCTGGGGCAGTGTCCCCGGTGCGGCGGTGATGTGGTGGAAGGCAAGAAAGGCTTTGGATGCGCCAACTGGCGGGATGCCGACGGGGGATGTCGCTTCGTGGTCTGGAAGGTCATCGCCGGCCTCGAGCTGCCGATGGAGGCGGTCAAGGACCTGTTGACCCACGGTGAAACACAGCTCCTCCAAGGGTTCATTTCCAAAAAGGGGAAGGAATTTTCGGCTCGCCTCAAGATCGATGAAAATGAATACAAGACCGTTTTCGTCTTTGAGAATTCCAGGGGATAATAAATAAATTATACTCTACACGGTTCAGAACGCACCTTTTCATCTCACGCGGAGTCGCGGAGAACGCAGAGACCCTCCAGGTTGACTCCGCGTTCTCCGCGACTCCGCGTGAGTCCAAAAACTACCCGTTTACAGTATAATATCCTTCGCGAAGTCTTGAAGTCCCCCCTTGAAGGGGGATTGAGGGGGATGGGTCGTGACGTTCACTCCCCTCGGCTAATTGGCAAAAAGCTTCAGGTATTCGTCGTAGCCTTCCTTCTCCAGATCCTCCCTGGGGATGAATCTCAGAGACGCCGAATTGATGCAGTAGCGCAAGCCCGTCGGCTTCGGGCCGTCGGGAAATACGTGCCCCAGGTGCGATTGAGCCTGTTTGCTCCGAACCTCGGTGCGGGTCATGAACAGCTTGCTATCCTGTTTCTCGACAATGTTTTCCGGCACCAGGGGACGGGTGAAGCTCGGCCACCCCGTTCCGGAATCGAACTTATCCAGGGAGCTGAAAAGGGGCTCTCCCGATACGATGTCCACGTAGATGCCCTCTTTTTTGTTGTCCCAGTATTCGTTCTTGAAAGGGGGCTCCGTGCCCTCGCGCTGCGTGACATCATACTGCAACGGGGTCAACGTCCGACGGAGCACCTCTTCCGAAGGCTTCACGGTGCTCGATGGCGATGCTGTCCCGGAGGCTTTCACCTCCGGCTCTTTCCAAGCCATTTTCAGGAACTGGTCCCGGCCGGAAAAAGCGCGGTAGGTCTTGTAGCGAACAGGGTTCTCTTTGTAATAATTCTGGTGGTATTTCTCCGCCGGGTAGAATCGGGTCAAAGGGAGGATCTCCGTGGCGATGGGTTTGTCGAACCGCCCCGATTGCCCCAGAGCCTGCCTGGATGCTTCCGCAGTCCTGCGCTGTTCATCGTCGGCATAAAAGATGGCCGATCGATACTGAGCGCCCCTGTCCACGAACTGCCCACCGGCGTCGGTGGGGTCTACATGCCTCCAGAAAACCTCCAGGAGCTCCTGGTAGGAAACCTTTGCCGGGTCATAGAGCACCTGAACCGCTTCCACATGCCCCGTCTTTCCCGCCGAAACCTGCTCGTAAGAGGGGTTTTCAACGTTGCCCCC
Source organism: Desulforhabdus sp. TSK (assembly GCF_022836495.1). Classification (GTDB taxonomy): domain Bacteria; phylum Desulfobacterota; class Syntrophobacteria; order Syntrophobacterales; family Syntrophobacteraceae; genus Desulforhabdus. Next base: position 43,036 of record NZ_BQXM01000036.1, on the reverse strand, counting down.
CGTGTAGCCGGAAATCACCTCCACCACGCCGTTCACTTTTTCAAAGTCCGCCTCCACGCACCAAAAACATCCTCCCGCAAAAACCGCCTTCTGCAGAGTGCCGTTCGCGTCATTCATCATGGGTTCCTTTGCCTGGTTCGGATTTTCTGCCTGTCCCCATCCCGCAAGGATGGCCCCCCATAGCACGAAAATGAGGGCTGCCAAGATAGCCTTCATGAGTTTGCCTCCCACGGTGAAACATTAAATTGTTCAGGAGGAAACAAAGGGTTTTCACCTCAAGTTCCACACCACCCAATGATAATCATCGGGTGACGCCGGAACATCGAACGGCTTGAAGAAGCTGGATGGTTTTCGAGATGAAAGCAAGAAAAAGGAGACGGGCTGGAATGCTTGACAACCTGTCTCCCTTGGGGAGACTTGGAGGGCTTTCTGCACTGACGGCAGCTAAGGGACTTGGAGGTTACCAGGATACCATTTTTCGTCATTCCGGCATGTTTTAAGCCGGAATCCATCCACGCATTGCTCTGGATTCCGGCTTAAAACATGCCGGAATGACGAGCGCAATCCTTCCCCTTCCAACGTAGGTGAAGGGGGGGAAAACGGTATTTCAGCAACGACGGAGTCCCTAATTGTTCCGATAGTTGGCCCCACTGGGAAGGCGGAACATGAACTTCGTCCTGGCAGGATCTTCGTTGTCGACTTTGTAGGGCTCTTTGACCAGGTATTTGCCCTGGGGCCCCAGATCACCGATGTTGAGCGACTTCCTCCAGACGATCCTGGTCTCCTGCATGTTGGTCGTCCACATGTCGAGGCGGATGCCCGTTCGAGGTCGCCCCGAGCTGTTCACGATATAGCCCGTGATGTACCCGTCTTCCGTGATCTGGAAGTCTTCGTATTTCAGGTCCCTGTCGGGCGTTCCACTGCTGGTATTGACAGAGCCGTTGCTCATATAAGTCGTACCGGCCACTCCATGCATCGGCATCATGCAGAGGCCCACGAACAGGCAAACGAAAAACGATTTCAACATACTGGAAATCCTCCATATATGGTTTAAAAGATCTAAACCCTTATATTCCAAAACGATAAGATCCTGATTCATTGATGACCCTGTAGGAGCGGCTTCCAGCCGCGATAGAAATAGGCGGTTTCCGATAGAATCGCGGCTGGAAGCCGCTCCTACAAAAATCAAGATTTTAATCGCTCACAGTATCCGAATCCTCTTTTTGCTCACAGCACCTTCAGCAGGTTCAGCCACCCGGGCCGCGTGGATGTGGATTCTTCCATCGCTGCCTGGGAACCCAGCACCTTCACGATACCTTTTTCTTTCACTCCCGCCAGGATATCCGCGAAGTCCCGGAAATCCTTCGCCGTGGTGCCGAGCACCTCTTCCCGAATCTTCTGACGAATCGCGTCCGTGTCTCTTGTCAAGTGGCGGAGCATGGAAATGTATCCCTTGGCATCGGGGAGGTGGTAGGCGTCGAGGTTCCCGATGGCGCCGATGATGCTCTTGGTGAGCTCGTCGTCCCCCAGGGGGGCGCTGCGCAGGAATTCCGAGGTCTGGTCGAAGTTGTCCAGGGTCTTGAGGAGGTTCGGGTCTCGATAGGACACGAAAGTGAACATTCCGGAGTGGCGGTCGAAGAGGCAAAAAGCCCCGTAGGCGCCGCCCTGCACGCGGATCTTCTCCCACAGCCAGGAAGTTCGCAGGTACCCCGTGATCACCTGGGTTGAACCGTGGAAACGATAGCCGAGATCGTACAGGTTGGTGCCCTTTCCCACGTAATTCACCTGGGCCGGGATGGTCAGCCCTTCGAATTCGGGAGGATATGCGGGCACCCAGTCGACGTCGGTTGCCGCCGTCTCGGGCAGTGAGCCCATAAAATCCGCCAGTTGAGGCTCGAACTGCGAAAAACTCGCTGCATCCAGGGTCACATTGAACAGCATCCCGCGACGGTTGAGCAGCAGCCGGTGCAGCTCCTGGAGGGACTGGAGGACGCCGGGCCAGTCCGTATCCACCCTCCGGGCCAATTCGCGAATGAAAAGGAGGTAGCTGATCCCGCTCATCTGCTCCGCCGCCCAGTCGGCTTCGCTGAAATGCGAGCGCAGTCGGACATTCACCACCTGGTGACCATTGGGCACGAGCTTCTGCTCCTGGCGCGCCTTTTCTTCCAGGACCATCTGGCGGAAGCGTTCCCGGTTGTCCAATTTGACTGTCAGCAGGACATCCTTCAGGATGGCCATGAGCTCCCCTGTCTGCGAGAGCATGCTCTTGCCGCGCAGGATCATCCAGGCCGTCGCCTTTCGATTGTCCGTTACGGACGAGGAGAAAATCTCCGTGCGTATCCCTCCGGTCTTGGCGCTGATCCGCTGAGTGAGGGCCACGAAGTCTTCCTGTTCGGTCCCCATCTCCACGAGAGCCCTCCCGAAGAGCGGTACATAGGGCAGGTAGCTCTGTGGCAGGGCGTGCAAATTGAACCCCATATCCAGGTAGGCGATGCCGCTGGTGAAGAGATCGTGGAACAAAACCGTAGCGCAATGCTGTTCCAGGACGGTTTTGGCAATCAGCTTGCTCTCTTTGTCCAGATCGCTGATCTTGAGGGTAGGAATGGTTGCAAGAGCCTCGGGAGGGTCAGGAGCTTCCTGGAGCCGCTGGAGCTCCCGGGCGTTGGCGATGACATGCTGCAGCTCTTCGGGGCTCATGGATGCCCGGAGGAGCTCCAGGCGCCCGCGTTCTTCCGCTTCCTGCTTTTCCCCCAGCTCCGGGTCGGGGGTCAGCACGAGTGTGGTACGGTGAGGATTCTCCAGCAGGAAGCGCTGGATGAGATTTTCAAAATACTGCGGATTGGATTGACGGCCGGCTTTGACGGCCGCAAGAGGCGCCTCGAAGGCCAGCAGAGCCAGGGGATCGCTGTCGTAAAGCCACGTGGTGAGGGACCGCAGCATGAGAACGAGGCCCCGGGGGAAGCTCCCGGTGTTGTTTTCCCTCAGGCGAAATTCGATGGTATTCATTGCCGCTTCGACGGTTTGAGGATCGATGCCTCGCCCGGCGAGACCGGTCAACGTGTCGAGGATGAGGGCCTCGATGCGGTCGGCATTGTCGGTGCTGATTCCCTTCAGCCCCGTGGAAAAGTACATTTGGCGAAGGTCGCTTTCGAGGCCGACGCCGGCGAGGTCGTCTCCAAGGCCGGAGTCGATGAGGGCCTTTCGCAGGGGCGATCCCGGCATGCCGAGGAGGATGTACTGCAGGATCTGAAGGCTCAGGTTCAACTCGGGATCCGTCGTCTCCGGAAGCAGCCAGTTGACGGTGATCATGCCCTTGGCCGCGGATTTTTCCCCTCCGGCTTCCTCACCCCCTGAAACGAACGGCCGTGTGATGCGCCTGGGGGTGACAAAGACGGGCTGCAGAGCGACTTGGGAGTCGAGGGGCATCGCTTGAAAATCCTCCAGGTATGCGTTCACCAGGCGAAGGCGTTCCTCGGGAGCGTCATCGCCGCAGAAAAAGATGCGGGCGTTGGAGGGGTGATAGTATTTTTTATGGAAGGCCTTGAACTGCTGGAAGGTCAGGTTGGGAATTTCCTTGGGGTTTCCGCCCGAATCCAATCCGTAGGTGTTGTCGGGAAAAAGGGACTGCTGAGAATATTCCGCCAGAACGTTGTCCGGGGAAGAATAGGCGCCTTTCATCTCATTGTAGACCACGCCCTTGTAGGTGAGGGGCCCCTCGGGATGCTCCATCTCCAGGTGCCAGCCTTCCTGCTGCAGGACGAAGGGAGTGATGCGGGGATAAAACACCGCGTCCAGGTAGACGTCCACAAGATTGTAAAAATCCTGCACATTTTGACTGGCGACGGGATAACAGGTCTTGTCGGGGTAGGTGAAAGCGTTGAGAAAAGTCTTGAGGGAGCCCTTCAGGAGCTCCACGAAGGGCTCCTTCACCGGATATTTGCGTGATCCACAGAGGACGGAATGCTCCAGGATGTGAGCGACCCCCGTGGAATCCTTCGGGGGCGTACGGAAGCTGATCCCGAACACCTTGTTTTCATCATCGTTTTCAAGGGACAGGAGCTCCGCGCCGGTTTGTACATGCCGGTAGAGCTTTGCCCGGGTTTTCAACTCGTCGATATTTTCCTCGCGGAGCAGTTCGAAGCCGTGAATGATCGCCATTTATTCCTCCAATGGTTTGAGTGATTCACGGGGTTTACCCGTCACCCGATCTCTTTTCAACTCTTTTCTTCCAAGGGGTTCGGATTCCTATTATTCTATACTCTCCAGAGGCCTTCAAGGCTTCGGGTCGTTTTTTGCGATTTTGCCCTCTCGAATACGTTCTTAAAATGGATATGGAAGGAGTTGTGGAATGAAGGTCATCTTTCTGGGAGTTGGTGAGGCGTGCGACGAAAGCTATCCCAATACCTCCGTCTGGCTGCAAACGCGGACGGAGAGTGTCCGGCGTTCCCTGTTGCTGGACTGCGGCTTCACGGTTCCCCCTCAGTATTGGCGGCAGACTCCCGATCCCGAAGACCTGGACGCCCTCTGGATTTCTCACTTCCATGGGGACCACTTTTTCGGAATCCCGGCTCTCCTGGTCAGATTTTGGGAAATGAAGCGACAGAAGCCCCTGACAATCCTGGGGCAATCCGGGGTCGAGGATCGCGTCAAGGATGCGATGGAGCTGGCCTACCCCAATTTCCTGCAAAAGCTGCAGTTTCCCCTGGAGTTCATTGCCGCCGAGCCGGAGCGGGAGGTCCTGGCGGTGGGGCTCAAGTGGCGGTTTGCTGAGAACAGCCACGGCCAGAGAGACCTGGCGGTGCGTGTGGAGGATGACTCCTGTTCGGTGTTTTACAGCGGCGACGGCGCTCCGACACCCGAAACCTTTCAGCTGGCGCAGGGCTGTCATCTCGTCATCCATGAAGCCTTCCGCATGGAAGGGACGACGCCGGGGCACGGCACCGTTCGGGACTGCCTCCAATTTGCCCTGCAGGCCCATGCCGCTACCCTCGCCCTGGTGCACCTGCAGCGGGACGAACGGAGCACCCGCTACGACGCGATCCAGGAGCTCCTGAACGGAACCGGGGGAATCCATGGGCTGCTTCCCGAGCCGGGCGATGCTCTGGAGCTCTGAGAGGCTGGCTAAACATTCCCCCTTCGAGGGGGGCATGGGAGGTGAACCTTGCGAAACATCCCCCTTGGAGGGAGAGCTTCAAGATCTCCTAGTCGAGGCCACTCTTGGCGCGGAGGTGACGTCTGAAGTGGTCGATGAGGGAGGGTATCTTCCAACCGTTCTCGAAGGCCTGGAAGATAAATCGGGATGACGTTGATGCGGGAAAAAGAGGTTATCTCTGAAGTTCTTCTCCGCGACAAGGGCGGGAAGTCGCAATGCATAGCGGCGCGCATATCCACCGACAGCGGTTGATGGACTCCAACCCTTTCGAAGGCTTTGACTTCCAGAACACGTAAGACTTTAACCGTGTCCTTTCGGTAAGGCTGAATGCATTTATCTTTGGTAAAGGCAATGATCGGCTGGAACTCGATAAAGAAAGGAGATGGTGACTTGGAAGGAGGGGGAGGGTAACTCCCACTCCCACCAGTTAGGGATGCACCGCTTTCGATTATCCGGTGATCTTCTTTCTGAGCTTAAAGCACCCAACGCCCACCAAGCCGAAACCGAGCAGGAGAATGGTTGAAGGCTCCGGGACTGTTGCTATCGCGAGGTTATCGAGCTCAAAAGCGACCTGAGTGCTCTTGATGGTAACGGAGGTAAAGAGTTGATCGGTGAAGATATTGACATAGCGGTTTGACTGAGGAGCGCTTTGACTCCCCCAAAAGTCACTATCTAAGATCACATCTATGCCGTCGATTGTCTTAAAAGAAAAGACAAGAGAGTTATAGCTGTCGATAGATCCCCACCAAAGTTCAAGGTAATTGCCTCCTGGTGCAGCGAAAGTTACTGTGGCTTCACCCGTCGAGCCAGAGCCAGGGACCACCAAGTAATGGGTCTCATCTCGATAGGTGGTGCCGCCAGACACGTAAGCAGGAGCGGCATAACTATTGGTCGTCCCATTCACTATTGCAGAATTTCCCCCAGAATCGATGGTTGGCACGTCACCACTATCGAAAGTATATACTTTTGCACCAACAATCGGCGATGTATAACCGCCGTTACCGAGATCGGTGCTGTAAGTAATCACTACAGCATTCGCCACGCCGCAGATTCCGAATAGAAACAAGAAAACACCTAGTAAAATTTTTTTCATCCTTCATCTCCTTTCGAACTGTCAAAGTTAAGCAACTGTTGATTAATATTTTCTAACCTCTTAATGGTTGAAGCAATATTTATGCCATTTAAAAAAAACAGTAAAATCAAAATGTTATATAAATATCTTTATGCGTATTAAGGCCTTGATTTGTAACTTTTCCCGACATAACCCATTTTTCTAACATGAAAAGTTATGTTATTTCGATGAGTTGGTTTCTTTTGGGGTAACTTCTCAATAAGTGTGGGTAAGTAATATTGTTTTTGGAATCAGGTAGTTATATGAGAACCATCACGACAGACTATACTCGCAAGAACCAGGTCCACTTCCTGGCCTCTTGGAATTTCAATGACTTACAAAAACGATGATGCATAACGGCTTCAAAATTCGTCGAAAAGTGAACTCGTAAGTTCTTGAAATTGCTGCTACCCACACTTATTGAGAAGTTACCTTTTGGGGTGATTGTAAAAATGACCGACAATCAAGATGCAGGCTAATCTATGTCTTGCAACACGGCCATCAAGCGGCGGACTCTGTCCATAGAATTGGTATAAGAAGAGATTTGGAAAGTTATCTGGCAACGATTCATGGTTTTCCGCAAGCTTTATCATCAGGCAATAGAAAAAATGATGGAGAAATGCCCATCACTATAATTTTTCCAATCTAATGCAATAACTTGCATTTCCGGCAGTCTCCTCTATCGGTTCCCTGAGCCCGTTAAAGTTTGCGGCCTGGAGCCTTGCCAGTATCTGCGTTATCGCTTTCAGAGACTTCTTTTGCCTGCAGTGATGAGGATGACCTGCCCCTGCTTCCTCAGATCCTTTCTACGGAGCAGTTCACCTGCTATGTCCAGTGGCTGCCCCTCCTTCCGTACGCATGCGCTTTGATCTCTCAAATCTGCGGACTCAACCTGCCTTGGCATGCCTTCGGCTCGGAAGGTCTACTTGACACCTCATTATGAATTGTAAAAGGCGGGGTCCTTGCGTCGAACGAGCGTGTCAGGCTCCATCCCGAATGAAGTGGGGAACCTGCGTTGGGATTTCCATCACAAGTTCCAAAAAGCCCCGGTACTGGCCCTCATCATACCAGGGTGCCTGGTGAATGAGCCTTTTAACGCCGCCCTTTTCGATGGTGTAAGTGTTTTCCCTCTGTGTGGCGAGCAGTTCCTTCAGTTTGGATCGCGCCGGCTTGGGGTGGCAATCCAGCAGGTTGGTCCCGATGAGCTTCTCTCCCCCGTACTTTTGATAAGCATGGATGGCGGCGTCATTCATCTCCAGGATGATGCCGTCGGTATCGCACACCGTGATGGCGCCCGGAAACCCTTTGACCCAAAGGTGCTTCGACATTCTGTCCTCCCGCGTGCCGGTTTCACTGTATCCCTCTGAAGCTCGTCCCCGCAGGCTTTCGGTACAAAGCCTGCGGGGACGAGATCTGGTCGGTCAGGTAGAGGCGTCCCCTACGCACGTGTCAATTGACGATACTTGATACGGTGGGGTTGATCGGCCTCAGCGCCGAGGCGGGCTTTCCGATCGGCTTCGTATTCCGAGTAGTTGCCGTCGAACCAGACCACCTTGCTGTCGCCTTCGAAGGCCAGCATGTGAGTGGCGATCCGGTCCAGAAACCAGCGGTCGTGGCTGATGACGACGGCGCAGCCGGCGAAGTTCTCCAGGGCTTCCTCCAATGCCCGCATGGTGTTCACATCCAGGTCGTTGGTGGGCTCGTCCAGGAGAAGGACATTGGCCCCGGACTTCAGCATGCGGGCGAGATGGACTCGATTGCGCTCCCCCCCTGAAAGCATCCCTACCTTCTTCTGCTGGTCGGCTCCCGAAAAATTGAAGCGGGCCGCATAAGCCCGGGCATTCACGTGCCTGCCACCCAGCTGGATGGTGTCTTCGCCGTCGGCAATGACTTCCCAGGCCGTTTTGTCCGGGTTGAGGGCGTCGCGGCTCTGGTCGACGTAAGCCAGTTTCACCGAATCACCCACACGGAACGATCCCGCATCGGCCCTCTCCTGGCCGGTGATCATACGGAAAAGGGTGGTCTTCCCGGCCCCGTTGGGTCCGATGACTCCCACGATACCGCCGGGGGGAAGGCTGAAGGACATTCCTTCCATGAGCAGGTTGTTGCCGAAGGCTTTGCTGACGTTTTCCGCCTCGATGACGAGCTTCCCCAGCCGTGGTCCGGGGGGAATGTAAATTTCCAGGTCCTTGGCCCGCGTTTCGGCTTCCCGGCTCAGGAGCTCCTCATAGGATTTGATGCGCGCCTTGGCCTTGGCGTGGCGCCCCTTGGGGCTCATGCGGATCCATTCCAGCTCGCGCTGCAGCGTCTTCTGCCGCTCGCTTTCCGTCTTTTCCTCCTGCTGCAGTCGGGCCTGCTTCTGCTCCAGCCAGGAAGAGTAATTCCCCTGCCACGGAATCCCCTGGCCGCGGTCCAGTTCCAAAATCCAGCCCGCAACGTTGTCCAGGAAATACCGGTCGTGGGTCACGGCGATGATGGTCCCTTCGTAGCGCTGCAGGTGATGCTCCAGCCAGGCCACCGATTCGGCGTCAAGGTGGTTGGTCGGTTCGTCCAGGAGCAGGATGTCGGGCTTTTTGAGAAGAAGCCGGCACAGGGCCACACGCCGCTTTTCGCCGCCTGACAGCACCTTGACAGGCGTGTCGCCGGGAGGGCAGCGCAGGGCGTCCATGGCCATTTCCAGGCGCGAATCCAGGTCCCATGCATCGAGGGCGTCCAGCTTTTCCTGGACTTCACCCTGCTTTTGGATGAGCTTGTCCATTTCGTCGTCGGACAGGGGCTCGGCAAACCGTTCGTTGATGCGATTGTATTCGTTCATGAGGTCGACGGTTTCCTGCACCCCTTCCTCGACGATTTCTTTGACTGTTCTGGACGGGTCCAGCTGAGGCTCCTGCTCCAGGTATCCTACGGTGTAGCCCGGTGAAATGACGGTCTTGCCGTTGAATTCCTTGTCGACACCGGCAAGAATGCGCAGCAGGGAGCTTTTCCCGGACCCGTTGAGTCCCAGGACGCCGATTTTGGCTCCGTAGAAATAGGACAGGTAGATATCTTTCAAAATGGGTTTTTTGTCGTAATACTTGCTCACTCCAATCATGGAGTAAATGACCTTGTTGGGCTCATTGCTCATGGGGCTTGAATTCCTTCTCAATGATATATTTGATGAGGTACAAAACTTACAATTGGGTGGCTCCCAGTTTTTTGTAGGAGCGGCATCCTGCCGCGACTGGCTCGCCGTCGCGGCAGGATGCCGCTCCTACAAAAACAAGGTTTTCAATCCTTAATGCATGTAAATGGGTTTACTCCCGACCCGGGGGGCGAAAGTTCCCGGGCTGCAGCCGCTCATTCCTGCGGAAAGCCGCGGGTCCGGATGATCTCTCTCTGTCGCCGCAGGGTATGCTGGTAAATTTTATCTCTTATCTCTTCGTCCATTTCATTGAATCGGACGGCTACACTGAATGCATTGGCGGAGACCCGCTCCACGCGGGTGATCTGGCCGTATACAATGACCCAGAACGAGAAATGGGTGGCCAGGTGCATCCTGACTTCCACGCAATCGCCGACCTCGTAGCGGTCGGGGGTTTTCAGCTTGATGCCTGAAGCGCTCAGGGAAACGGCCTGCCGGTCCGCCGTCGTCATTCCTTCCCGGTCCAGGTAGAGCTGGTCCAGGAGCAGATTCAACTTGGTGTCGATGTCCAAAAGCATCTTCCAGACCCTCGGATGAATGGAATCATCCGGGACATCCTCAAAGCCTTTCGAAGCCTCCCCCGTTGCATGGAATCCCGACAGAATTCTGGGCTTCATGGACGAGCAGTCGCCCTCGGCTCTCTTGAGGATCACGGGGAGGACATCTTCAACACGGAAATGATGGCGTTTTTCCGACGTCGGAGGGTTTCCGTCCTCTGTATTTCTGCTGTCATCGCTTTGCATGTCGCAGACCCTTTCGAACCAGTGTGCGTTCAGTTGCTGGCCTTCATCTATGAGCATCATCAACTGCCGCGGCAGACCGTGGGCGGAATTGCCGCCACGATACATATCCCATCGAGCATAAATAGAAAAGAAGGCAGAGCGGCGCAATACATTTCTTTACGAAAAGCTTGTGTTTATCATTGGGAGCCTTTGATGCTATCATGAATCCGGATGTCCGCATGCATTGAACATTCTCGGCAAGGAGGGAATCATGCTCGTCATCACGCACCAGGACTTTCTGGAGGAGTATACGTCGGATCCTGCCGCGGCGCCTGGGAGAATCGAAAGCATACTGAAGGCCCTGGAAGGAGAGGCGGTTTTTGAAGATGCCTATCCGGCCGGACACGATGACATCAGCGCGGTCCATACGCCATCCCATATCCACAGTGTGGAGCGCCGGGGTCTCTACAATATTGCGGTTCTGGCCGCCGGTGCTGCGGCGCAGGCGGCTGAAAAAGGCTTGTCCGAGCCGTGCTTCGCCCTCGTGCGGCCCCCCGGGCATCACGCTTCGGCTGACAGTTCCTGGGGATTTTGCTATTTCAACAACATGGCCATCGCCCTGGAGCATCTGAAACGCAACGGACTGATACAATCCGCTTACGTCCTGGACTTTGACATGCATTTTGGCGACGGCACGGTTTCCATTCTCGAAAATAGGGGGTATGTGACACTCCACAATCCCGAGTCCGGCGACCGCCGCGTCTACCTGGAGGAGGTGGAGCGCGGTCTGTCGAACGCCACCGTCGATATCATCGGCGTATCCGCCGGGTTCGACAACCACGTGGAAGATTGGGGGCGTGTACTTCTGACGGAGGACTACCGGGCCATGGGGCGCATGGTGTGGGAACGCTGCCGGGAGCTGGGCATCGGGTGCTTCGCCGTCCTGGAGGGCGGTTATAACCACCAGGTGCTGGGTGCGAACGTCCGTGCGTTCCTGCGGGGACTCCAGGGGATGTGAGACGAGCTCTCCAAATCAACCAGAAAGGGAAGGAGCCTATGAAAGACCCCAATGCACCGGCGAGCATGTTTCCGGACGATGCCAAGGAATTCTTGCAGAAAAACGCGGAAGGGACCTACGTTCTCCTGGATGTCCGCCAGCCCTTCGAATATGAGGAAGCGCACCTGCCCGGGGCCCGCCTCATCCCCCTGCCGCGCCTGGCCGATTCTCTGGCGGAGATCGATTCCCGGAAGCCGGTCCTGGTTTACTGCGCGGTGGGGGGGCGGAGTCGCATTGCCGCCCAATTACTGACACACCAGGGGTTCACCAATGTCTTTCACCTGGAGGGGGGCATCCAGGCGTGGGAAGATCCCACAGCCAGGGGCCCCGTGGAATTTCACCTGCAGTTCGTGCGAGGCGATGAAAGCCCCGAAGAAATCATCCAGCTGGCTTATCGTATGGAAGAGGGGCTGAAAAAATTCCACCAGTCCGTGCGGGAACGGACCGACGAACCGCAATTCGAGCGTCTTCTGGACAGCCTCATCAAGGCCGAAGAAAGCCACGAACGGACGCTGCTGAGCCTTTTTCCCCATGAGGACGACAAGCAGAAGATGCTGGAAACCCTCTCTCAAAAGGCCGACAAGGACCTGATGGAAGGGGGCATGGACATTGCCGACTTCATGAAGCGGAATGAACGGTTTCTGCAGTCCCTTTCAGGGTACCTGGAACTGGCCATGATGATCGAGACCCAGGCGTTGGATCTCTACCTGAGGATGGCCCATGAGAGCGCTCATGAAAACACGAAGCATGTTCTGCTCCAGATCGGCAACGAGGAAAAGGGACATTTGACACTGCTGGCCCGATACATGGAGCAGCAGGGTACCTCGGGGATGTAAGGCCATGCAGCATCTGGAAGCAGGTGTCAGGGAAGCCGGGTTCAAGCGAAAGGAGCCCCGGGTCTACCGGTATGAGCTGCCGGGAGGGTGGATCGTGGTGGCGGGGAAGACCGATGAAGACAATGACCTTTTGAGCATCAAGACGGCCGGGCCCGACGACTGGTGGTTCCATGTGCGGGGAATGCCCGGAAGCCATGTTCTCCTGAAATCCAGGCCGGGGGAGGAGCCTGACCGGGAGACGCTGAAGCGTGCGGCTGCCGTTGCCGCCTATCACAGCAAGGCGCGCGCCGGGGGCGTCGTGGCGGTTTCCTGCACCCAGGCGCGATACGTGTCCAAACCGGCCGGCGCCAAGCCGGGCACGGTTCTCATCCGTAAAGAAACCCTCATCAAGGTCCGGCCCGGCCTGCCTGAGGGCGAGCCCTGATGGAACAGGAGCCGAATCCCGGCACATCAACAGATTGAGGTGGTCCATCGTATGAGAAAAGTCATCATTACAGTACTCGGGCATGACCGCCCGGGAATCGTCGCCGCCGTCTCGGGGGCCCTGCTCGAGCAACGCTGCAACATTGAAGACATCAGCCAGACCATCCTGCAAACGGAATTTGCGGGGATTTTCATTGCGACCATTCCCGATGACACGAAGGAAAACGATCTTTGCGAGAGCCTCGAAGGGAAGCTCCATCCCCTGGGGCTTTCAGTATTCCTGAAACCGATGCAGGCGGCTCCCGCAGGGACGGAAATAGAGACGGAGCCCTTCGTCATCACGACTCTCGGTCCGGATCGGCTGGGCCTGGTGGCCGGCATTACCGGCCTTCTGAGCGACTACGGCATCAACATTGTGCATCTCAAAGCGGCTTTTCGCGGCGGGGAAGACCCGCGGCGCAATGTCATGATCTATGAAGTGGACATTCCCGTGGCGACGGATCACCATGCCTTCCGAGCCGCTCTCTCCCGGCGCGCCCGAGAGCTCGGGCTGGATGTCAGTTTGCAGCACCGGGACATTTTTGAAGAAATACACCGCGTATAGGAAATCCTCATGCTCACAGACAGAGAAGTCCTTTCGACCTTTGAGATGCTCAAGAACGAGCACCTGGACGTACGCACCGTGACGCTGGGAATCAGCCTCTTCGACTGCGCCAGTGACGACCTGGACCGCTTCAGGAGGAATGTTCACGACAAGATATGCCGCCTGGCCCGCCATCTGGTGGCCACCTGCGACGAAGTGGGGGTGAAGTACGGCATTCCCATCGTGAACAAGCGTATATCCGTGAGCCCCATCGCTGTGGCGGGCTGCCCCTTCTCGGCGTCCCAGATGGTGGAGATCGCCGAAACCCTGGACGAAACCGCACGTGAAATCGGCATCGATTTCATCGGGGGCTTCAGCGCCTTGGTGGAAAAGGGGATGACGACGGGCGACCGCGCCCTCATCGACTCCATCCCCGAAGCCCTCACGCGGACGGAACGCGTCTGCGCTTCGGTCAATGTGGCGTCCACCCATGCGGGCATCAACATGGATGCGGTCTACTTGATGGGACAGACCATCAAGCGGGCCGCACAGCTGACGGAAAAGGCCGACGGCATCGCCTGCGCCAAGCTCTGTGTTTTTGCCAACATCCCCCAGGATGTCCCTTTCATGGCCGGAGCCTATTTGGGAGTGGGCGAGCCCGATGCCGTCATCAACGTGGGAGTCAGCGGACCCGGGGTGGTGAAAAAGGCCATCGATCGGGCGCGCGCCGTGAACCCCCGGCTGGATTTGGGGCAGCTGTCGGAAATCATCAAGCGAACGGCCTTCAAGGTCACCCGGGTGGGTGAGCTCATCGGCCGACAGGTAGCTCTCAAGCTCGGCGTCCCGTTCGGGGTGGTGGACCTGTCCCTGGCTCCCACGCCCAACGTCGGCGACAGCGTGGGAGAGATCTTCGAGAGTCTGGGACTCAAATCCATCGGGATGCCCGGTTCCACGGCCGTGCTCGCCATGCTGAACGATGCCGTCAAAAAGGGTGGAGCCTTTGCCAGTTCGTATGTGGGCGGGCTGAGCGGGGCATTCATTCCCGTCAGTGAAGATCTGCGCATCGCCGAAGCCGCCCGCAGCGGCCACCTGTCTCTCGAAAAGCTGGAAGCCCTCACCAGCGTCTGCTCCGTGGGACTCGATATGGTCGCCCTTCCCGGGGACATCTCCGCCGAAACCCTCGCCGCCATCATGGCCGATGAAATGGCCATCGGAGTCATCAACAAAAAGACGACGGCCACGCGTCTCATCCCGGTGCCCGGGAAAAAGGCCGGGGAAAAGGCCTTCTTCGGGGGGCTCCTGGGAGAAGCCACCATCATCCACGTAGCCGACAATGGAGGGTCTGCGGAATTCATGTCCCTGGGCGGCCGTATTCCCGCCCCCATACAGAGCCTTGTCAACTGAAAGGTCTGCTTTATTGTGTGGAGCTTTGCTCAGAAAATCAAATGGTTGACGTGCTTCGAAAAATCGCGGGGAAGGCGGGAGCCGTAAGGACCCACCGGGACTCTCATGCCGACGGGCGCCAGAGCCCCGAAGCTCATATCCGGGCAACTCTCCGCATCCTCCTTGGGGTCCTGCTGCTCACCACCCTGCTGCATGGACTGGGAAAGGACTTTGACGAGGATGAATTCCAGTCCATGTCCCTGGGGATCCTGATCGCCCAAGGCAAGCTGCTTTACGTCGACGTTTGGGACAACCATGGACCGCTGCTCAGCTGGGTCCTGGCCGGATTGTATTCCCTTTTCCCGTGGGAGTCCCACTGGGTGATGCTTTGGGGGCGCATCATCATTTTCCTGTGTCTCCTGGGGACCCTCGCCGTCACCTACCGCCTTGCCCGGGAAATCATCCCCCAGCCGATCTATTTCTCTGAAATTGCATGTCTTTCCCTCCTGTTTTCTGAATTGACCGCCCTGGCGGGAATCGAGGTCCGTTCCGACAATCCCATGAACTTGCTGTGGGTGAGCGCTCTGCTCCTGTGGTTTCGCGGCTGGAATTCCCAAACAGCCCGAAATTTCTTCTGGAGTGGACTCCTGCTCGGCTGCGCCTTCTGGTGCTCCCTCAAGGCCCTGGTGCTGGGAGCGGCTGTCGGAGCGATGTTTCTGGCAGGTATGGTCCTCCGGCGAAGAATCCTCTGGAAGCCTGTCCTGGCATTTGGACTGGGAGCGGCCATCGCACCCCTGGCACTGGTCTTGGTTCTAAGTGCGCAGAGCAACCTGGAGGCCTTTTGGAACAGCTACCTCCTTCAAAATGCCGACCGCATCCGCGAATCCTTTTTCATCGCTTTTTTTATCGTGCTCTACTGGGCGCCGGTCGGCGGTTCACTCCTCTATTTTTCTCTATTTTATGCGGCGCGGCGGGCTTTCGGGAAGGAACCCGTCCCGGAGTGCATCCTCCTGCTGCTGACCTGCTCGGGATTTCTACTGCTTCAGTACTGCTTCCTTCTGCCCACGCACCACGAACAGAGCACCCTGCCGTTTGTTGTGACGGGAGCTCTCATCCAGGCATGGGTGCTTCTTCTCCTCCTCCCGCGCCTGGATGTTCAGCGATATGCGTTCATCCGCCGGCTCCGGCCGGAGCGTCCGAACCTCCCCGCACTGGTCCTGGTCCTCGTCCTCTCCACAGGGGCGCTGCATCAGTGGCCTTGGGTCCGATCCGTGCACCGCATCCAATGGGCGGACGGGCTCCTGGACCGCATTGCGCCGGGTGAACTGGTGTTCGACGGCATCGGTCTACCCCTCTTTCGTCCTCACCCGACCCATTACGTTTCCTGGGTGAACGCACTGCGGGCCCGTTTGAGGGAGGGCTCCCTGGATGTGGATGTCCAGGCCGAGCTGGACCGCAAGGATGTCCGCTACGTTATCCGGGACTTCCGTGTCGATTCCATGGGCCCTGGGGTGGAGGAATTCATCGGCTCGCATTACCGGCCTTTGAATTACAAATTGCTGTGGGCCGCCGGAAAGGTCCTGCGGCAGGACCCTGATTTCAAGCCGCAAAAGGTGGACATTCGGGTGGCGGGCCGGTACTACTGGAGTGTGGCCGAGGGGCAGGGGACCCTCTGGGTGGACGGCAATCCCGCACCCAACCCGGTGGAACTGAAGGACGGCCCCCATTCCCTCCGCTGGGAAGGGGAGGACGATCTGATCCTGTCGGTGGCCCCACCGGCCCAGTGGGCCGGATTGTGAGCCTGAAGAAGGCGCTTGTATGACGGGTAGGGTGCATTTTATGCACCATTCGTGGTGAAATCCTACTTGCGTCAACAGCGGTGCGTAAAACGAACCCTACTAATGGTTTAGCGTAGATTAGCGTGACGGGGAGGGTGCATTTATGCACCATCCATAATTGCGTCACGCATGGTGCGTAAAACGCACCCTACCACTCTTGTGTGACGATTGAGAAGCGACGGCGATGAAAAAGCTCATCATTCAGATTCCTTCCTACAACGAAGATCGCACCCTGGGTGTCACTCTTTCCGCCCTTCCCCGTGAGCTCTCCGGCATTGACAGGGTAGAATGGCTGGTAATCGACGATGGCTCACGGGATCGAACGGTGGAAATCGCCAGGGAGCATGGGGTCGACCACATCGTGCGGCACCCGCGAAACCTGGGCCTGGCCCGCGCCTTCATGACGGGGCTCGAGGCCTCCCTCCTCGCCGGGGCGGACATCATCGTCAACACCGATGCCGACAACCAGTACAACGCCGAAGACATTCCGAAACTGATCCGTCCTATCGTCGACGGCGAGGCTGAAATGGTCGTCGGGGATCGTCCCATTGAAGACATCGAAGATTTTTCGATCCTTAAAAGGGCCTTGCAGCGGCTGGGCAGCTGGGTGCTGCGAAAGGTCAGCGGGACGCCGGTGCGGGATGCCCCCAGCGGATTCAGGGCCATCAGCCGCAGCGCGGCCCAGCGCCTGGTGGTTTTCAACAGCTATACGTACACCCTCGAAACCATCATCCAGGCGGGAAAAAACGGGATCGCCGTCGTTTCCGTTCCCATCCGCACCAATAAAAAGTTGAGAGATTCCCGCCTGGTGCGAAGCATTCCCTCGTATGTCGTCCGATCCGTGGAGACGATCCTGAGGATCTATATCATCTACTCACCCTTCAAGTTCTTCCTGACCCTGAGTGGGATCTCCCTCCTCGCAAGCCTTGGCTTTGGGGTCGGCTTTCTATACTTTTACTCCGTGGGGAGAGAGGACACCCATATCCCCACGCTTCTCGCCGCCGGCATCCTTTTCCTGCTGGCTTTCTTCCTCCTCGTCATGGGGATTCTGGCGGATCTTCTGGCCATCAACCGGAAGCTCCTGGAAGATATTCGCCGGCGCCTGCTTCGCCTGGAAGGGGGCGTCGGCCCCGCGCCTCCGGAAACAGGCACGCTGTCGCGGCAAGATGCCGCTCCTACCTCGTCTGGCTGCGGAAAAAATCTGCAATCTCCCAAAAAACGACCGGGAGGCTGATGAGAGAGAGCAGCCAATAGGCGAAGACTGTATAGCCCAGTCCCACCAGGGTGGCTTCTTCCGCGGGCATTTGGGAGGCGAGGAGCAGTACGAAGGCGGTATCGCGCGTACCCACCCCGCTCAGGGTGACGGGCACGAGGCCCGCCAGCACGGCCAACGGGAACACTCCATAGGCGTATCCCCAGGGCAGGTTCGTATCCAGGGCGGAAACCAGGCAGCAGACGAGGAGTCCCGCCAGGGACCAGCTGCAAAGGGATGCGGCGACGGTCTGCAGGACCGCCTCGGGCTTTTTGATCCAGCATTGAAAGACCCCCAGGAGGGCTTCAAGCTGTTCGAATACCTTTGGGGGCAAAGGCAATTTGTGAAAGGGCAGGAGCAGGATCGAGCAGAAAAGTCCCAGCATGGCACCCAGCAGCAGCACACCGGTCCATAAGCCCCAAACCGCCCCGCTGATGAGATAGCCACCTATTCCCAGCAAGCCCAGGATGGAAAAATCCACGGCCCGTTCCAAAATGACCGTGCCGATGCCCCGTGACAGTCCCCCCTGTTTTCGAAGATAGAAGGCTTTCGCTGCGTCCCCCGCCTTGGACGGGAGAACGCTGTTGAGGACATTGGCCATGAGCACGGCGCGGAAGGCCGACCAGTAGCCGAGCTGGAGATCTTCCTGAGCGCGCAGGACTCCCGTCCATCGAAACACGGTGCAAAAGGGGATGCAGCAGGAGACGGCCAGTGCCGCTGCGAGCCAGCGCCAATCAGCGCGCTGCAGGATGAGGGCGGTGCGGTCGAGATCGATTCTGCCAAGCAGTTGGGCCACCAGCGCGAATGAAACGCAGACGCAGACCACCCCGAAGACGCGTTTTTTCAATTTCCCGGATGCCATGGGCTCACTTACGGGCCTCCATCAGCCTTTGCCACCGGGTGCCACCCGTGCGGGCTTCCTTCACCAGTTCGTCGGAAGCGTGGATCCAGGGGCAGCGAAGGACGGATTCCTGGTAAACGTTGCTTGCCGCCACGTAGATGGACGTGGCGTCGCATCCTGCCGCCATGCGGCGGACGGGAAGTGCTTGGGGCAAAATATCCGTGACGCGAACGGCAGCGTCCAGGAATTCAATCCTGCGTTTGAAGCGATACGGCGTCCGTTTCTTCCCCGTAATGAGGGCCTTCTGGAGGAGAAATCGGAGCATGTCGGGAAAGAAGCGTCCGAAGGTCAGGTTGACGCCCCGGAAGAGGATGAGCTTGAGAGGGCTGGCCAGCTTCCGAGAGCTCACGGAGAAGACCCCTTCCACTTCAAAGGACGCGGCTTCGGGATCTGCCGTCACTCGATGCGCTTCGTCCAGGAGGTGCGTGACAACCACGCGACCGTCATCGCATTCGGCAATGAGTCCCGTATCGCTCCCGAGGCACCCGTCTGCGGAAAAAGCCTTGGTGACGCCCCCCTTTTTCAGGTTGGACACGGCGTAATAACGGCTGTTTTTGAAGACGGCCATTCCCGCTCCGGGAAGCCACCGCAGGAAGTCGTCTCTTTCATTGAGGGGCGCAGGGCGTGCAGGGTGAAAATCGTCGTAGGACTGAAGCCAGTCGTAGACCAGGTGGCAGCAGAGGCGCGCGTCGTCCATGTGGTAGCGCTTTCCGGAGGCGGCGCCGCACAGGAAAGCGTCATTGAGCTGAGCCGCCTTTTCCGTGAAGGGGGCCAGGATTTCAAAGCCGTGGGGATAGTAATGGTAGGTGTTGCGGCTGCCGTATTCACCACCGTAAGAACCGTCGGGGTGCATGAAATACCAGGCAAAATCCACGGCTTTTTTGAGAGGCCCGAGGACGGATGGGTCTCCGCTCTTCTGATAATACTTCGCCAGAAAGTCAATGGTGCAGGTTTGATATCCGGGATCGGCCCCTTCATATTCCTGAAACCACCCTTCCTCGGGATGCTGCCAGGAAAGGGCGAGGGAAACCCGATCTTCGGCCAGCCGCCGCTGCCTGTCGTCTCCCGTGATCTGGAAAACGGTATAAGCAGCCAGTGCGGCAAGAGCCTGGTGGTTTGAAAGCTTTCCCGCCTCATTGCGCTTTTCCAGCGTGGCGCATCGTCTTCTGAAAAAATCCACGGGTTCTTCGTCCTGGATTTCCAGCAGCCGGTAAGCCTCCGCACAGGCGTAGGTCGAAAAGACCATTGCCCCCATGGCCCGTTCGTAAGGGAAATAGTCGTCACAGGTGCCGTCTTTCCGGGAAGACTTCACGGCAAAGCGGATGCCTGCCAGGGCAATGTCGCGCATCCTCTCCCACCCCTGGTATTTGTTGCCGGGATAAGGCTTCGTATAGAGCAGCGCGAAGGGAAGAACGAATTCCTGGCTCATCCCGCATGGAAAATCCAACGTGCGGTAATGCCAGTATTCACGGTCAAAGCATCCGTAGGTGGGGCTGAAAGGGTTGCGGTCCACCAGGTGCGTCAGAAGAGGAATGTACGAGAGCGCAAGCTGTGCAAAGAGATTCCTGGAAGGAGAATCCCTGGGGTCATCGTGCCATGGCTGGTTCATACCGTTTCCTGTTTCCTGCAGAGTCCTTTCGCTGACAATCATGGAGCGGATTATATACTCCAAGGGTTTTGTGCGCAGCCAATATAATCGGAGCCGGAAGGATTTTTCCCTTGAACCTGTCTCCCTGAGCCGATATTAGACAGGGATCGAGTCCTTTATAGATGAATCCGTTGACGGTTGCAGTCCCTTTTTCAGGAGGAGCGGCGATGAGAAAGCGTATTGGTGCGTGGGTGATGCTTGCCTGTATTCTGACGTGTGCCTGGACCTTGCAGCCGGGAGTCGCACAGGCCGCGGACGAGCCGTTCATCTTTGGGCTGCTGCTTGTGGGACCCTACAATGATCACGGGTGGAGCCAGGCGCACTATGAAGGCGCCCTGGAGATAGAAAAAAAGCTTCCCGGCACCAAGATGATCTACATCGATAAGGTCAACCCCGCCGACCGGGCCGGGGTCACCATCCCCCAGCTGGTGGACGATCTGGTTTCCAAGGGCGCCAAGCTCGTCATTGCCAATTCCGACGACATGAAGGACGGCCTCCTGGAGGCGGCCGCACAGCATCCGGATGTTTATTTCATCCATGTCTCGGGGGACGACGTGCTCTCGGGCAAGGCCCCCAAAAACCTCTCCAACCTCATGGGCCGCATGGAATACGGCAAAATGATGGCTGGCTTTGCGGCTGCCCTCACGACCCGGACGGGGAAAATCGGCTACCTGGGGCCCCTTATCAATGAAGAAACGCGGCGTCTCGCCGTCTCCAGCTATCTCGGCGCCCGCTATGCCTGGGAAAAAGTTCTCAAGAAGCCCGCGGGGGATCTGAAATTCCAAGTCACCTGGATCGGCTTCTGGTTCAACATCCCCGGTGTCACGGCCGATCCCACGCAGGTCATGCAACGCTTTTTCGATTCCGGGTATGATGTCGTCATTTCCGGCATCGACACACCCGAAGCCGTCGTCATGGCCCGTCAGAAAAAGCAGCAGGGGCAGCAGGTCTGGGCCGTTCCCTACGATTACAAGGGCGCCTGTGAAGGGGCTGAAGATGTGTGCCTGGGCGTGCCCTACTACAACTGGGTTCCAGGATACGAGGCCCTCATCGGTTCGGCCATGAAAGGCCAGTGGAAATCCCAGTGGCAGTGGCTTGGCCCCGATTGGAAGGCCATCGACAACCCCAGCACCAGCTCCATCGGGTTCATGAAAGGTCCTGCGCTGTCCGAGAAAGATCGTGAAGCCCTCGAAACTTTCATCCAGGACCTCGGCTCCGGCAAGGCCAATCTTTTTCAGGGACCTCTGAATTATCAAGATGGGACGCCCTTCCTGAAAGACGGGGAAATCGCCAAAGACGAGCAGATCTGGAACATGAAGCAGCTCCTCCAGGGCATGGAAGGACAGAGCAGCGCCGCCAAGTAGGGGTTATGTTGCGAACAGTTGAAATCTTGACTTTTGTAGGAGCGGCTTCCAGCCGCGATAGAAATAGCCTGCTCCCTATAGAATCGCGGCTGGAAGCCGCTCCTACGTGATCATCAATAAGTCAGGATCTCAGGCGTTTGGATTCTACCCCTTCGTGCGCGGGATCTCATCGAAATGGTGATTGAATTTCAAGACATCCATAAGCACTACGGAGCATCCGTCGCCAACCGGGGGATCAGCTTTCGGGTGGAGCCCGGCAGGATTCACGGGATTCTGGGGGAGAACGGCGCCGGCAAAAGCACCCTCATGAAGATCCTCTCCGGGTACACGGTCAAGACCAGCGGTAGGATTCTGTTCGATGGGCGTCCCGTGGAATATGGTACGCCGGCGGCGGCCCTGGACCTCGGCATCGGTATGCTGTACCAGGAGCCCCTGGATTTTCTTCCCCTTACGGTGCTGGAAAATTTCATGCTGGGGCAGGCCTCGGGCTTCCTGCAGTCCAGGGCCTATTATGAGCGGAAGCTGGAGGAGTGGTGCCGGCAGCTGGGGTTTCAGCTGAATCCGGGTCTTCCCGTCGGGAAGCTCACGCTGGGGGAGCGCCAGCAACTGGAGCTGCTCCGCTTTCTAACCCTGGGAGTGGACGTCCTCATTCTGGACGAGCCCACCACGGGCATTTCCCCCGTTCAGAAGGAAGTCCTCTTCGAGGCCTTGAAGCGGCTGGCCTCCCAGGGAAAGACGCTTCTGATCGTTTCGCACAAGCTGGAGGATGTGGAAGCCCTCTGCGACCGTGTAACGGTGCTGTGTGACGGAGCGGTGGCGGGAAATCTGGACGCTCCCTTCGACACGGAACAGGTCCTGGGCATGATGTTCGGGACGCCTCCCGCGCCGCCACCCCGGTGCACGGCCTCCCTGGGGAGCACCGTGCTCTCCTTTGAAGAGGTTTCGGCCACCGGCGGCAGGGCTGGACTGACGCGAGGCTCCGCATCCTTCCGCAGGGGGGAGGTCGTGGGGCTGGCAGGGCTCGAGGGGAGCGGGCAGGGCCCCTTTCTGAGGCTGGCCGCCGGGCTGGAGGAACCGCTCGGGGGGCTCATCCGGCTGGGAGAACGCGTCATGAATGGACTCGACCCCCTGGAGTTCCGGCGATCCGGTGTCACCTTTCTCCCCACTGCGCGCCTGGAGGAGGGGCTGGTGCCCGGCCTCACCCTCTCGGAGCATTTTGCCCTTGCCTTTCACGACCGCACCTTCGTTATTCCATGGAACGAGGTCACCAGCTGGACGGAAAAGCGCATCGACCGCTTTCGCATTCGAGGCAGGGCCGATTCTCCCGTGGAATCCCTTTCGGGGGGCAACCAGCAGCGCATCCTCCTTTCCCTCGTCCCCGAAGCGCCCATAGTGCTCCTGCTGGAACAGCCCACCCGGGGACTCGACCTGGAATCCGCCCGGTGGTTCTGGCAGCAACTGCAGGGGCTCTGCGCCAACGGGACCACCATCCTCTTCAGCTCCGCGGAGCTGGACGAGATCCTCCGGGTGTCCCACCGGGTCCTCGTGTTCTACAATGGATCCATCGTGCTCAATGTGAAAACCGACGAAACGGACTTCAACCAACTGGGAAGAGCCATTGCGGGAAAAGTCTGAAACCCTCAAGGGAATCGCCGTGGAGCTCTGCATGAGCCTCGGTGTCGTGCTGGCTTTCACCACGGCCGTTTTGCTCCTGGCCAAGGCCCCACCCCTTCAGGGGTACCGCTATCTCCTGGAAGGGTCCCTGGGGTCCTGGACCAAGATCGCCCAGGTGCTGACGGTGTGGGTTCCTCTCACCCTTTGCGCCTGCGGGCTGCAGTATACCTTTCGCATCGGGCTGTGGAACATCGGGGTGGAAGGGCAGGTGTTCATGGGGGCCATGGGGGCCACGGCCGCCCTGCGCTGGGGAGTCGGGAGTGAATTTCCCCTGCTGTGGCTGGTGCTGAGCGCCCTCGCCGGGGCGCTTTCGGGGGGCGTCTGGGCTCTCCTGGCGGGGCTTCTCAAGAGCAAGGGCGGGGTCAATGAAATCTTCGGCGGGTTGGGGCTCAACTTTGTGGCACAGAGCATCTCCCTCTGGCTGATTTTCGGACCGTGGAAACGCCCCGGCATCGCTTCCATGAGCGGCACGGAGCCGTTTCCCCCCGAGCTGTGGCTTCCGTCGTTGGAGGGTTGGCGTGTGTCGCCCCATGCCCTCCTCTTCACGGTGGCCGTCATCCTGGGAACGGGCCGGCTGCTCCAGTCCACGCGCATCGGGCTCGCCCTCAAGGCTGTCGGCGGCAATGTCCGCGCAGCCCCGCTTTTCGGGCTCCATGCCGGACGGTGGATGCTCCTGGCCATGGTACTGGGCGGAGGGCTGGCGGGGCTGGCGGGGACATTCCAGGTGACGGGCGTCTATCACCGTCTCATTCCTTCCATTTCAAGTCAGTATGGCTACCTGGCTCTGCTGGTGGTCATGCTGGCCAACTATCGGCTGCTCTGGATTCCTTTCATCGCCTTCTTCTTTGCCGCCCTCAATGTGGGGAGCATCCAGCTGCCCATGATGCTCCAGGTGGATTCATCCCTGAGTGGAGTCATCCAGGGCGCGCTCGTGCTGGCAACGCTCCTGGTGCATGGGTGGAGGGAGAAGGCAGCGGAGCGGAGGGACGCCGAGACGGCTCGCCGGGCCGGAGGGGAACGTCATGCATGAGCTGAATTTTATCGTCCTCCTGGCCGGTGTCGTAGCCGGGGCCGCACCGCTGGTCTTTGCAGTGCTGGGGGAGACCCTCACGGAAAAGGCGGGGGTCATCAATCTCTCCCTCGACGGCACTCTCCTCCTGTCCGCCATGGTGGCTTTCGCCGTGACGTTCGAGACCGGGAGCCTGCTGCTGGGCTTCGGCGCGGCGGCTCTAACGGGGGCGGCGGTGGCTGCCGTCGTGGGAGTCGCCGGCATCTTTCTGGGCCAGTCCCAGCTGGCGGTGGGCTTCGTGCTGACCCTCATGTGCCGCGACCTGGCTTATTTCCTGGGCAATCCTTTCGCGCGCCTCCACGGCCCGCAGGTCCTGCCCCTTCCAGTCCCGTTTCTGAATGAACTTCCGGTCCTGGGGCCGATCCTTTTCCATCAGAACCTGCTGGTCTACCTGAATTTTTTGCTCATCGGCCTGGTGTGGTTTTACATGTACGGCACGCGCTGGGGGCTGGAGCTGCGGGCCGTGGGCGAGCATCCCCAGGCTGCCTATGCCCGGGGCATCAACGTCCGGCGGCTGCAGATGCTCTACGTGCTGGCCGGAGGCGCTCTGGTGGGGGTGGCGGGAGCCGCGTTTTCCCTGTGCACAAAACCCGGCTGGGGGCGGCCCCAGGGAGCTGAAGGCATGGGGTGGATCGCTCTCGCCATCGTGATCTTCGGGGGATGGCATCCCGTCAAGGTGGCCTGCGGGGCCTATCTCTTCGCCTGGCTGCAGATGATGGGCATTTCCTTCCAGAATCAGTGGCCTTCCATACCCGCTCAGGTCTTCCAGGTGGCCCCTTTCCCCCTCATGATCTTTGTGCTCCTCCTCATGCACTTTTCCCAGAAAAGAGCCGTTGAACAATGGGCAGAGAAACACCCTTGGTCCCTTCCCCTCATCCGCTTCTTCCATGGAACCGCCCCCGCTTCCCTCGGCCAGCCCGCTCGTAAACGGCTGGGGAGCTGAAGGGGGGCCTTGAGGCCGGACAGTGCGTTGCCAGATCGTACGATGTGAGGAGTTGCGTCATGGTTAAAAAGAAAACGGCAGGCAGGCATAAAAGCTCCTCGGGGGCAGCAGGCCAAAAAGACGCTCCCCGCTGTGGACTGTGCGGAAAACAGGGCAAATTGACCAAAACCGAATGCTGCAATCAGTGGATCTGTGATGACGAGGACCAGTATGTGCTCTTTTCCTATGCCCGCAACAGTTGCTACAGGAATCACAGCAACTATACCCTCTGTGCATACCACTACAATGAGGGGCACGAAGGGGATTGGCGAGAGTGCAGAAAATGCCGGGATGCTTTCGAGACGGAAAAGTACGTCTGGCATGGAACCAATGAGTATAATTTTGTGAAGCTCCAGAATCCGCCCAAATTTGAGCCCACGCGATGCTCAAAGTGCAACGCGGTTATCAGGCTCAGCGAAGATGCCTACTCCATGCAAAGTGGAAAATACTACTGTGCACAATGTATGGGGCTCAAATTCGACTGAAAAATCGTGCCCGTACATGGACGGTTCGGTGGAGTGCCGTAATGCATCGGTACGGGCGATCAGGATGCAGATTCAACCTGAATGCGGCTGCTCATGCAGGCGCGGCAGGAGCCGGACCGGATCCTGGCGGCATCCGTGAGGGAGAGTACGCCCACGATGTTTTGAGGATTGTCCCTGTGGACAAAAAGCCGGTAGACATCGGAAAAAATCATCTTGTGAACGGCCAGGGCCAAGGGGTCTTCCTGGTCGCAGGTGGTCACGGGAGCATGCATGACGGCTTCGGCGCGGGTGGTCGTGGGAATCCCGTGCTTGTACGCCATGATGAGGTCGGTCTTGGAAAGCACTCCCACCGGGAGTCCTGCCTCGTCTGTGATGAGAACGGCTCCGAGGCGATGAGCCGAAAGTCCTTCCATGACCTGCGTCAGGCTCTCATCCCTGCGGTGTGCCTGGACGGAGGGAGTCATCACTTCCGCGACCTTGAAGCGGTCGGCGAAGCTCTTGTCCGGGCCGGCACTCCGCGATCGAATGATGCTCTTCTCACACCGGTGGCAATACCTGTAAAGCAATCCAACGATGTCCGGGTTGGCGAGAACCCCCACTGCCTCGGGGGAATCGTCTCCCAGGACGAAGAGGCGGTGGACCCTGCCTGTGCGCATGGATTCGAGAGCCGATTCCAGGGAATCTTCCATGCGGCAAAAGAGGGGAGGGGCCATCATGACGGATTCCACCGGCGCTTCCAGTGGCATCTCGGCGTAGTAGGCGCCCATGAGGTCTGTCTTGGAAACCACTCCCACGGGCTCCAGGTCCTGTCCCGTGACGAGGAGTGCGTTGACCTTGTACTTGATGGTGAATCGGGCGGCCTTTTCCAGTGAAGCGTCGCGAGGGAGATGGACCGTCAGCCGGCGCATGGCTTCCCTCACTTTCAAATGGCTCAGCACATTTTTCCGTTCGGCGGGTTTCATCGGGTGCCCTGCTTTCTGTGTGACCTGCAAGATTGTGCCTTAAAATCGGCAGTTCCTCAGCGGTTCATGCGACGCATCAGATGCTGGAAAACCGTCGAAATATAGACAATGCCCACCAGTTTCCCCGTGTCCAGGACTGGGATGCGGCGAATATGCTTCTTGATCATGAGGTCCAGGATGAACATGAGGTGTGTGTCCGGGGCGATGGTGATGACATCCGTCGTCATGATATCCCCCACGAGGATGGGCTGAGCCCGGATGCAGGCTTCATCGATGAAGCCATCCACATCGATGTCCTTCATTTCTCCCCAAATGTGAATGTGCTTGGGGCGCATGAGGAGCAAAATGTCGTACATGGAAAGCATGCCGACAAGAAGCCCCTTTTCGTCCGTCACCGTGATGCCGAAGACGCGCTGTCCCCGCTCCTCACTGGCCTCTTCCAGAATCTTCACCGCTTCGGTGATGGGAGTTTGGGGGGAAAGGGTGCGAAACCGGGTCTCCATGACGTCTCGTGCCGTCACACTCATACCGCCTCCTCTGATGCAGAATATGCAGGACTCTCTTGTATGAAGCGGGTCTCGGATTTGTTGCTGTTTTTCCTTCTAATCAAAGCCTTTGTAGACTTCGATTAACGGTCATGACCACGACGGTCTTCACCCCCACCGATAAAAATCCCCCCTGCCCCTTTTGGTAAGGGGGGAAACGCCATGCGTCCCCCTTTATCAAAAGGGGCAGGGGGGATTTTTCACAGTAAAATGGAATGTAGATCGACGTCTTTTTTCTTTAGCATGTCCCTTTATGCTGTCAAAGAGATTTTGATCGGTAGCACAGTGCAAAGGGCAATCGCATCAAGCTCTGAACAGTCCGCAGGGTGGGAGATCCGGACTTCTCGATTTCTCTGCAGGAGCGGCATTCAGCCGCGACGTTAAGCCAGTTGCGGCTGAATGCCACTCCTGCAAAATGAAGTTTTCAATCCTTAATGCGTATAGCTTGTCATTGACCGGAGATTCAGAAGATTCATGTACCAGAGAGCTGAATACAGTGGCAAACATCGGGATCTTCTCAACGTAGTCATGAAAAGGGCTTGCATATCTCAATAAATGCAAGCCCTTTTCATGTATCGCTGGATTGAGTGTGAATCGAGGATACTACGGGTTACCTTTTTCTACGTCGATAAAAACCTATCCCCGCGAATCCGGCTGCCACGAGCAGAAGTGTGCTCGGCTCGGGAACCGGGGCGGCAGGGTTTGGCTCGGATAAGGGCGAGGCATAAAGCACGTTTAGATCGACTTTAGACTTATTTTTGTCGTTACCATTTATGGAATTTAAGTTCAACACTTGAACGCCATAGAAAGAAGTTGAGTTTGCAGTGGCATCTTTGGCCAATTTATACCACTCTTTGGCCTTGGTGTGTGTATTCGAGTACGCATCCCAATCACCTTGCCTGTTTTCACCTTGGATTTCACCTTGGATGTACCAGATCGTATACTGTAGATCGTTGGCGTCTTCGGCGCTATGAGAATAATCTGTTAGATTTTTCGTAACGAATTGGTTGTAAAGAAAAGCCGTCTTCTTGTCGAGAGGGTAATCGTGCGGCCTACTTGCTCCTGGTGCTTCAGCCCACTTTGAAATACCATCAACACTGAAGACAGTATTTGGATCGAAACTCGTAAAGTCCAGGCTGAAAGTGACAAAATCATGACCTCCTGAATTTTTGAATGGCGCGAGATCCATATACAACTCTCCGCCAAGCAGTTTCTTGGAGCTGCCTTGAGAATCCTCGCCCCCTGGACCGTTATATAATTTGACACTGTCTTGGATGTTTATAGAAACTGCCCACGCTTGGCCTGTAAACGCTACTACAATGCATACCCAGAAAAACACAGCATGGATTGCTCTCACATCGCCCTCCCTCCTTCAAAATGAAGTTAAAAATAGTTAAGGTGTATGGGGCATGTATTACATGCAATGTATATACCATAAATTAAATGTAGTACATTTCCTGAGTGAGGATCCGCGTGGCGAGAGGCTTCGACAGGCTATGAGAAAAAATGAGCAGTGGTATGGCGTCCTTCGAAAATTATGCCAATAATGTAAATTAATCCGACATCCAAAATGGATTGCCCAGATAATTCATTGTTATTAAAAGGCATTATTTAGTCAGGGACGGGTGTCAGATTCTTTGACGATGGAATGACAAATGACTCAGGCTGGATGGATGGGTTAGAAGGCAGGGTGATCAGATGAAATGAAAGAAAACGGGCAAAGAGACTCGACCCTTTGCCCATATGAGAAGAGAAGCCTGTATCAATCCGTATGCAGGAAGGTCTTCACCAATTTCTTCCATCCCACTTCGGGCGCGGCGGCGAAAATGTCGTCCACGAGGGGGGCACCGGTTGCGGCCATGGCTCCGTGACCCGGCATGATGAGCTGTTGGAGGGTTTCGAATTCATGGTGCAGCCAGGCGTGGCCCTGTTCGCCGAAGGCCAGGCCTTCCAGTCCCTTTTTCAGTTTGAGGGGCTCCAGCAGGAAGAGCCAGCCACTCTGATAAGGGTCGTGGTGGGGAAGGGCGGGCTTTTCCATGACTTCCCGGTTGACAGCCACCACAATGCCTTCCAGGGGCGCAAAGACCCGGGCATCGTTGTCGTCCCGCTTCAGGGAAAAGCCGGGCTCCTCGGGCGAAACCCTGTTGCCCAGGTGAGGCAGATTCCAGCCGTTGGGACGTCCCAAAAGCTTCATGGCGAAATCATCCACGCCGACACGCACGCGCCCGCCGTATTCCACACGTGCCCACGTGTGGCCCTGGTGATAATAGTAGCTGTCGGAGTACAGGAACCCGTCGACTTGCACGATGGGGACTTTCCCGAGGGCATGCCGGGCATCCTCATCTTCCAGGAACTGGTCGAATTCACACACATCGCAGCGGAAATCGTTGGCGCAACGTTTGATGGCAACGCGCCCGCTCAACATGTGACGGCACTGACGCTCCATGAAGCTGTTGGCTTTGGCCGCCTCACGGAAGCTCTGCCGCGTCTCTTCGACATTCTTCTTGGACTGGATGGCCGCCGTCATGGCCTTGTCGAACTGGCAGCTGTTGCAGTCGTAGGCATTCTCGCAGCGCTTGAACGAAACCAGGCCGGATTTCATCCAGATGCATTCATTTTCCAGGATGTTGAAACCGGTCACCTTTTTTTCCTTGAGATGTTTTTCGCTCATTGTATGCCTCTCTTTCATGCCTTGAGATTCCATGCCTGCACAACCAGGCGATCTGTCGGTTCCGAGTGTGATCATCCGCCCCGGGAACCCGCAGGCTCGAAGGTTCCCAAAACCCGGCTCCCTGTTGCCGCTTTATAGAGCAAGCTCAATGCCAGGAGGCATGCGTCCGGGCAGCTGAATGATCCGGAGGACTGTAAAGCCGCCCTGAATAAGGATCCGTGAGGTCCTGTAGCATTGCTGAAGGCAAAACCTGCCGATGACCTTTTCCCATGTCTTAGGCGCAAATGAAGACAGAAGGGGTGAGGGTTAAGACGATAAATGCTGAATAGTGTTTTAATTCCAATGCATTATAAAACATGTAGCAAAAAGAGACAGGGTTGTTGTGATTTGCGACAAATGCGCAAAGAACGATGGAATCGGCGTGAAGTGGGAGGTGGGCAGCACAGAAGAAAAAATTCGGGGATTCCCCATAAGCGCTCATGCCGTGGAGGCGGGTTTATCCGCTGCCTTGCTTCTTTTTGGGATTTCCACAGAGGATGCAGGACATGCTGTCCCATCTCACATATCCCGCACCTCCTCCCAGAACTGTCGGCAGGAATGGCAGAGATAAAGGGGCAGGGCATCCAGATTTTCGAGGCGGGTGACGAAGCCCATGAGGCAATCGGGATGCCTGCAATGGGAGAGGCCGAAGGTGTGGAGCAGTTCGTGGATCCCAACCTTGGCGGCTCGAAGGAAAAAGGTCTCGTGCGGCGAGGTGGAGCGTTTTTCCGGCTCTATGGAAGGGGAAATGTGCTCCAGTCGGTGAATGGAGAAAATGGCCGCCTTGCCCGACATTTGAGCCTCTCCGTACACATGGGTGAAGATGGGCAGGAAGAGATCATATGAAGCCACCCCCAATACCTTCCTGCAGGAATTTTGCTGGGCGGCGAGAAATTCGAGGAGGTAGCCCACGTGGTACTGGTTTCGCCCTGTGTGATACGTTCCTGGGGGAGGATCGAAGGGGGGCAGGATATCCACCGGCAGGTACAGGAGTCCCAGGATGTGCGCAGCAAGAACGTCCAGCAGGGAAGATGTGATCTTGCCGGAGGGGATAAGACCTACGATGGACGGTTCAGACATGGAGGATGGCCGCTCTCTCAGTACGATCATGAAGGTGGCGCTGTGCAACATTAGGAACGTTCCCGTGCGGCACCTTCGAAGAATGGCAGCGATGAATCAGTTTTTTCCTTCCGGCTCCAGCCCGTATTCCTTGAGCTTCTTGTGCAGCGTGGAGCGGTGGATGGCCAGGACCTGGGCGGCCTTGGAAATATTTCCTCCCTGTGCCTTCAACACGCGCTGAATGTGCTCCCGGATGACCTGCTCGAGGGCCTGGTCCGCCGAGGGCATTGCCGCAGAGCATTGCAGGAAGGCTAAATCCGCCACATCCACCTGGCGCTTTTTACAGACGACGACAGCGCGCTCGATGGCGTTCTGAAGCTCCCGGACATTGCCCTGCCACGGCTGGCTGCAGAGCAGCTCCATGGCTTCACGGCTGATGGAATCGATGTTTTTGTTGGTTTCCCGGCTGAAGCGGTCCAGGAAATGCTGCGCCAGCAGCGGGATGTCATCGGTCCTCTGCCGCAGGGGAGGCACCTGGATGGAGACCACGTTGAGGCGGTAATAAAGATCGGCCCGGAACGTACCGTCCTGGATGGCCTTCTGGAGATCGCGGTTGGTGGCCGCGACGACACGGAAGTCCACTTCGATGGGGCGCTCTCCCCCCACGCGGAAAAAGCGTTTGTCTTCGAGAACCCTCAATAGATCCACCTGCATGCGGGGAGTGATTTCTCCAATTTCATCCAGGAAAAGCGTGCCTCCCGAACAGAGCTCCAGGCGCCCCTTCCGAGCGAAGGCCGCCCCCGTGAAGGCTCCTTTTTCATGGCCAAAGAGCTCGCTCTCCAGGAGATGCTCCGGGAAGGCTCCGCAGTTGATGGGAATGAACGGCGCTTCGCAGCGCGGGCTCACGGCATGAATGGCCTTGGCCACCAGTTCCTTCCCCGTCCCTGTCTCCCCGGTGATGAGTACCGACGCATCGGATCCCGCCACATCCCGGATCATGGTGTAGACAGCCTGCATGGCGTCGGATTTTCCCACAAGGTTTTCAAAGCGGATCATGCGGGAAATCTGGTCCCGCAGGAGCACGTTCTCCTGGAGGAGCTCCCGGTACTTGAGGAGTCGTGCCACCAGGGGATCCAGAAGATCGGGGTCGAGGGGCTTCACCAGGTAATCGCCGGCCCCGAGCTTCATGGCTTCCACTGCCGACTCGATGGATGCGTACGCCGTCATCATCACGACGATGGTGGAGGGGTAGCGTTTCTTGATTTCCTCGAGGGTTTCGATGCCGTTAAGGCCCGGCATCATGATGTCGAGGAAAACGACATCGAAGGGCACTTCTTCCAGCTTGCTCAGGGCTGCTTCCCCCGAGTCCGCCGTGTGCGTTTCATAACCGGATTTGCTGAACCATGCCTTCAACGCCTGTTGAACGGCGAATTCATCGTCTACGACGAGGATACTGGGTTGGCCCATGACGGATTCTCCTCCGTACGCGTTCTGATGGGGAGCTCAGTTGGCAAGGCTTGCCGGGGGGGACTTCACGTCGCCGTGGGGAAAGAGATGCGAAAGCAGGTCCCCACCCCTTCCCGGGATTCCACGGTGATGTCGCCCCGGTGCTCTTTGACGATGCCGTAAACGACGGCCAGGCCCAATCCGATGCCCTTTTCCTCGGTCTTGGTGGAAAAAAAGGGTTCGAAGATCCTTGGCAGGTTTTCTTCCGGGATGCCGATCCCCGTATCCTGCACCTCGATTTCCACCTGGTGGGCGGCAGCGTTGTGGTGCGTGTGGATGCTCAACCGGCCGCTGCCGTGCATGGATTCCACGGCGTTGAAGACGATATTCATGAGGCATTGCTGCACTTGGTCGAGGTCTCCCGGAATGTCCGGGAGGGGAGTCGTCAACTCCATCATGAGCTGGATCTTTTGCAGCTCCATCTTATGCTTCAGCAAACGGATGATTTTGTGAAGGATATCGTTGACATTGAGGTGCTGCTCCAGCATGGGCCGGTGGCGGGAAAAACTCAGCAGGTGCGTGACGATGTCGCCGCACCGCTTGGATTCACTGCACACAAGCTCCAGGAAGCCTTCCATCTCCTTGAGGTCTTCAGGGGTGAGGCCGCCGCCGGCCCGTTTCACCATGCGGAGCATAACCTTGCCGAACATGTGTATGGCCGCCAGGGGATTGTTGATTTCATGCACGGCGCTGGCCACCAGCTTCCCCAGGGCGATCATCTTGTCTTCGTGGACGAGGCGCGCGAGGTCTTCCTTGATCTGTCGTGTCTTGACCGCCACCTGCTTTTCGAGAAGGCCGCTCAGGTCCCGCCAGATCTCCAGGATGTTCACCACCTGCCCGTCGTCCGTGATGAGGGGATAGGCCATGACGTCATAGTATCGAAATTCCGTTTCGGATATGGGATGCTCATGCACCGCATGGGCGGCGGCCCTGTCGGCGAGGGCTTTCTGGAGGGGGCATTCGTGCTGAGGTCCCGAGCAGGGCTTCAGACTCCTGTGGCTGACCTCATGGCATTTTTTCCCCAGGACTTCTTCACGGCTCATGCCCACCAGCTGCAGGAGCGCCTCGTTCACGTCCTCGATGGTGCAGTCGGGCTTCAAAACCATGATGGGGTCATGGACGATGCTGAAAAGCTTCCGGAAGTAGAGGTCGGCTTTCCGCATCTGCCGTTCCCGGGATTGGAGCTCCGTTTGGAAGTGGATCATGTCTTCACAGATGCGGGACATGGCCAGGTCCAGCACTCGGAGATGGGGCGGCTTGTGCTGAATGAGATCTTGAAGGAGACTTTCGTTTCCCGTCAGCTCGATGACCAGGTCCAGGTGGGGGATGCTGAAAAAATCGATGTAATTGTCGGTGGTGAAGATTCCCTTTTCTCGAGCCTTTCGGAATCCCGGGGCAGAGGGGTTGATGTCGGCCACGGCGACGACTTCAGCCTTCAAATGGCGGAGCTTGTCGGCATCCAGGAGGTTGAGGATCTGCTCACACCGTTTGCCTCCACCGATGATGGCGAGTCTCAGAACTTTTTCAGGCATGGCTCACGATCCCTGCGCTGCTGAAAACCGCCGTGCCATTGGGATCCGCTGGTCACAGTTTGACAAAATTCTCAGCCCTCCTGGTGCGGGCGCATTTGGGACAAAGGCGCCTGAGGACCCGCTTGCCGGTTACCGCATCGCTCCGGGAAGTGACAAATTGGAGATAGCGTGCCGGCACGAAGGGCTCCCCGCACTTTTGGCATTTGGGCGCTTCCATGTGATTGAGGACTGTCCCGCACAGGCGCAGTTCTCGATGGTCGGGCGCTTCAATGTATTCGATGGCCCCCGTGGGACATTCGATGGCGCAGGCTCCGCAGGTGATGCATTTTTCCGACGGACGGGCGTAATCGTTCAAAATACGCTCCGTGGCGCTGATTTGCTTGAAATCGAGGGCATGGATCTGCATGGCATCCCGGCAAACCCGTTCACAGGCGCCGCAGCGGATGCACATGTCGCATCTCAGGCAGCGCAGCGCTTCACGCTGAGCTTCCTCTGCGTCATAGCCGGTCTCCACGATGTCAAAGTTGCCCTTGCGCTCCTCCGCGTCTTGCAGTGGAACGGGAATGCGCTTCTGAGAAATCTTCTCCAGGGCAGGGATGGGTGTGAAGGGAACTTTGCGGCGTCTCATGGATCGAAAAATGGGGGACGGGCCTTCGCCTCGTGAAAGATAGTGATGGATGTCCAGGGCCGCCTGCTTGCCGGCCGCTATGGCTTCCACCACCGTGGCAGGTCCCGTGACTGCGTCACCTCCCGCGAAAATGTCCTCAACGGTCGTTCGCGTGTTGAAGGGCTCGGTGACAATGTTGTTCCGAGGTGTGATTTCAAAAGGAATCTTATAAGAAAAAGCTCTGAAGTCCGGCTGCTGGCCGATGGCTGCGATGACAGCCCCCACCTCGATGCGGAAATTGCTGTCGGCCACGGGCACGGGGCGACGGCGGCCACTGGCATCCGGCTTGCCCAGCTCCGTACGGAGGCATTCCAGGTAGGAAAGCTGCCCATTTTCACCGCCGATCTGGACGGGCATCACCAGAAAGTGAAACTGAACGCCTTCTTCCATCGCTTCTTGCACTTCGTGTGGACTGGCGGGCATCTGCTCCCTTGCCCTTCGGTAGGCGATGTGCACGTTTTTGCAGCCGAGGCGGATGCAGGTGCGAGCGGCGTCCATGGCCGAGTTGCCGCCTCCGATGACCACCACGTTCTCGGCGGGTTTTTCCCTTTTTCCTAAATTGACAGCCCGAAGAAAACTGATGGCGTCATACACCTGGGGAAAGTCGTCCTCTCCGGCGATTTCCAGCCTGTAGCCCTGGTGCGCTCCGATCCCCAGGAAGAAAGCCTTGTACCCCCGGGCGCGCAGCTCCTCGAAGGAGACGTCCTTTCCCACCGTCACCCCCGTGCGGATTTCGACCCCGAGATTTTCAACGGCCTGGATTTCCTGTCTCACGATGTGCCGCGGAAGGCGATACTCCGGGATGCCCGTCATGAGCAGCCCTCCGGCCACGGGAAGCGATTCGAATATCGTGACCCGGTAGCCCTTCAATGCCAGGTAATGGGCCGCTGAAAGCCCCGCAGGCCCGGAGCCGACGACGGCTACCCGTGGACCGTCGGGAGGCGGCAGCACGGGGGAGGGATAACCGGCATGCTCGGCGGCCCACCGGGCAACGAACGCTTTGAGGTAGCGGATATTGACGGCTTGGTCGAGGTGGGCTCTCACACAGGCCTTTTCACAGGGGTGTGGACAGATGAGACCACAAACCCACGCAAAGGGGTTGTCCTCCCGGATGACTTCGAGGGCTTCTTCATAGCGGCCCTGGGCGGTCAGGCCCAGGTAGCTGGGGATATCGATTCCGGCCGGACAGGCCATGTGGCATGGCGCAGGCAGCGCCTCGGCTTTTTGCACACTCAAGCTTGCTTCTCCCTTGGCGTCGTGAAGGTCTCAGGAACCTCAGCGTCCGCTGACGACGGTTTCCAGCTCGAAAGCCACCGTTTTGGCAAACCGCTGCCGCCGTGTGCTGTCCAACGCCTCTGCCTTTCCGAAGTGGAGGCAGTGGGTCACGCACTTGGCGACACAGGAGGGCTTCAGGCCCTGATCCACACGGTCCATGCAATAGTTGCATTTCACGACCTTCCCCGTCTCGGCATTCCACTGCGGTGCCCCCCAGGGGCAGGCGGTGATGCAGCTCTTGCATCCTACGCACAGGGACGACTCTACGTAGACGATGCCGTCCTTGGGCCTCTTGCGCATGGCGCCCGTCGGACAAACAGGCACGCACCACGGCTCTTCGCAGTGGAAACAAGGCATCCAGATGAAAGACATCTTGGGGGCCTGGCCCACCATTTTGGGCCCTACGGGAATGATCTGGCCCAAACGCGGCCCCAGGGGCAATTGGTTGTAGGTCTTGCAATGCACTTCACAGCTCAGGCAACCGATGCATTTCTTCTGATCCTGGAGGAGATAATATTGGCTCATGCAAACCCCTTTGATTGAGAACCCGATATCTTATGTATGAATCGTAAAAACCAAGACTGCACGCATCTTCCGACGTATTC
Source organism: Desulforhabdus sp. TSK (assembly GCF_022836495.1). Classification (GTDB taxonomy): domain Bacteria; phylum Desulfobacterota; class Syntrophobacteria; order Syntrophobacterales; family Syntrophobacteraceae; genus Desulforhabdus. Next base: position 6,514 of record NZ_BQXM01000036.1, on the reverse strand, counting down.
CATTGCATTCAAAAGACGCTTTTCGTTTATATTTTGCACAAATATCTCACAAAATCAATCTCAATGCCCGGTTGACCCTCTCTTCCAGTTCGTCGATTTCGATGGGTTTGACCATGTAATCCTCGATCCCATGCTGGAAAGCGCGTTGGGCTGTCTCCACCGATGGATGGCCCGTGATCATCAGGACCTTCGCCCGGCAGTTTCTCCGGCGCATATGCTCCAGGACCTGGATGCCGTCCGGCCCCCTCAGTTTGATATCCAGGATGGCCAGATCCGGTTCATGGCCTTCCAGCCAATGCAACGCCTCATTCCCATCGGTGAAGGTTTGGACTTCATGCCCCGAGCCGGAAAGAATGCGTTGTATCAGCCGGCACGAGTCCTGTTCATCGTCAAGCACCATAATCAGCCCCATCGAGCACCTCGCGGTTTATTGATCCAAGCAGGTTCCTTCATACACGCGTCAAGGCAAGTTTCATGCCGCATGGACGAATGCACTCAGGGGAGTCTTCATAGTCAGTCATGCCGCGCATTTGGGGCTGATCCGTGCTGAAGTCATACCTGTTTCGACATGGTGCGTAAAACGCACCCTACACCCCCCATGACCGCGTGCGACGGGCTCTTATTTGGTGCAATAAATTTGTTGCAACGCAAGCTTTTCTTTGCTTAAATGTTAACCCATTGAAATTAAATGAAAGAGTGCTTTTGTATGGCATGATCTGCAATAAATTTATTGCTGTCGGAGGGGGCAGGCCCCATTCCGTCCTTGTCTTCAGAAGCCCCACTGGAAATGAAAGGTGTATATGACGGAGCCGTCATGGGAAGCTGGGAGGCATCCTGAGGGGGCACATCCCTCTTAATCTCCCTTCAAAAGGGGGACCTCAAAACACAACGGACCAGCCGATGATTTGCCCCAGCGTGCTGGACGAGAAGGCTGTGGCACGGGGATTGCTTTGGGTGGATTGTGAGAGCGCAAGTGCCTCGCATCTTTGGGCGATGGTAAAATAATCGGATTGAATATCAAGATGATGAAGTCTTGAGCCACCGCGAAAAGGTGGAGAGGAGGAGAGAACGATAGGAATGCAGGTGTTTTCAATAATCGTCAGTAATCGGTAGATGCAGTTCTTAATCGAAGGTTTCACCCATTTTGAGGAGGTGCATTGTGACAGGAAGCAAGAAAACTTTGATCTTTTCAGCACTGGGTCTTTTAGCGTTGGTACTGTGGCTGGAGCCCGCCTGGGCCGACAAGCTCCAGGATGCCATCAAGTCCGTGCCTCAGGGAACGGGGGCAGGGCAGATCGATCCCACCAAGCCGGCGGGTTTCCTCGGCATTCCGGGGGCTCCCCAGGTCAATCTCATTCTGGCGTTCTGCTGGGCCGTCTGGGTGGGCTGGATCTTCTCCACCGTGGGCGCCTTCGGCGGCGTGATGGCCGGCGTCGGCCACATGAGTGTTTTCGGGCTGGGTGCGTATGCCAAGACTTTCAAGGATACGGCGCCGACCCTGAACAAGTTTGTCACCGATTCGATCCGTGGGTCCAACCAGTATCTGGTGGGGCTGTCTTCTCTCATTTCCTCTTTCAACTACTACCGCATGGGACGATTGGTGGTTCCTCTGGCCGTCTCGCTGGGGGTGGGCTCACTTCTCGGTGCGTGGGGATCCGTGACCCTGACCGCCGGCAAGATCTCTTTCTCTCAATATCAGGGCTATTTTGGCCTTTTCGTTCTGGCCCTCGGCTGCTACCTGTTCTATGAGGCCTCTCCCAAGGGTCAGGCGAGCAAAAAGAAGGCTAAAGCGGCAGCCCAGGCCTTTGAAGCCACCGTGCAGAAGCAGAAGAGTGGTGAGCAGGTGGACACGGCAGCGTTGGGAGTTAAAGTCACGAAGTTCTCCCTCTCCGAAGTCCGTTTTACCTTTTACGGTGTTGAATTCAAGTTCAATCCCCTCATTCCCCTCCTCGGTGGTGTGATCATTTCAGCGATTGCTGCTTTCCTGGGTGTGGGGGGAGGCTTCCTCCTCGTACCCTTTCTGACCAGCGTTGCCGAACTGCCCATGTACCTGGCTGCGGGCACGTCGGCTCTGGCAGTGCTCATCAGCATGATCACCAGTATCGTTACCCTCATGACCAAAGGCGTGCAGTTCGATTGGGGACTGATCGGCCTCGAGCTCGTGGGCGTTACCGTTGGCTCCGTCATCGGGCCGTGGAGCTCCAAGTACTTCTCGGATATCTGGCTCAAGCGGCTTTTCATCGTACTTGCCCTTTATGTCGGTATCGACTACGTCTTGAGAGGATTTTTCAACATCAAGATGTTTGGTTAGTAAGAAGCGGCGAAAGCCATCAACCGGTTTCGGTGGGCGCAGGGACTGGCGCTCACCGTTCCATCGAGCTGCTGCCTGAAAAATGAGTCGATCACTCTAAGCATGCATTTTGTTTCGTCATTCCGGCTTAAAGACCGCCGGAATGACGAGCAAGCGCATTTTCATACACTTACGATGGGATTGCCCTTTGACAGTATCGGGCATGCCCGAGACCGGGCAGTCAAGCGCTCCGGAGCCTTCCGTACATGCTCTCCCTGACAGAAGTTCTCACCCTTCTGGATCCATGGCTCATCGGTCCGTACCGCTGGTCTTCTTCCGGGACTGCCGGCTATCTCCTGGGAACAGCGATCCTCTCGCTGCAGTGCGTGATCCTGGGGGACCTGTCTCTCCTGCTGATCTCCCGATTGATTCGGCGCCGTCTCCGAGAGATACAAACTGAAATGGACCGGCATCACGACCTGTCGGAAACGGCCCTGCGGCTGGGTGACAAGGAAAGCTACAAGGCTGTGAACCGACAGGCCCTGGAAGCCTTCGGGTATTCGTTTTCCCTGGGAGCGGCTCTCTTCTGTGTCACCATCTGGCCCGTTCCCTTCGCTCTGGCGTGGCTTCACCTCCGTTTTGCCGAGGTCCCCCTGCAGCTCCCCGTCTCCCTCCCCCTCCTTGGGAACACTCTGGACTATCTGGCCTCATTCCTCTTCATTTACATCTCTGTGCGGGTAGCATATACAAGAATCATGACCTGTTTCCCGTGGTACAGGGCGCTCAAGGCGAGAGCTTCCGGGCGCGTTTGCTGAGCCGCCTCGTTGTTGGAGGGGGAAAGGGTGAAGGTGAGTGCCGTTGCGGACTCGGGGCATGGAGGGGAAGAGCTCCCCCTCTACCGGTCGGGAATGGAGACCTCAAGAGGGAAGGGAACCTCGGTATGGCGGATATATTGGTCCTTGACGATGTGTTGGACGCTGCTGTGTTGATGCGGAAAATCCTTGCTAAAAAGGGGCACCAGGTTTTTGAATTCACTGAAGAGGAGGAGGCCATTGGCTTTGCCCGCGAGCATCCTGTGGATTTAGCGATCCTCGATATCAAGCTCAAGAAAATGAGCGGGATAGAAGTGCTGGCGGAGCTGAAAAAAATTGACGAAAAAATTTCCTTTATGATGCTGACAGGATATCCGACTCTAGAAACAGCAAAGGAAGCTCTTGAACTGGGCGCCGAGGAGTATGCGGTGAAACCCATCGACAAGGTTGAACTGGAGGAAAAAGTGGCCTCTATTCTGGCCAGGAGGGCAAAAGCACATCAGTCGTAGGTCCATGGACAGCCGTGACCACCTCCCTCCCGCTCTGTGGAAGATCCTGCTGCTGGCTTTTGTTGCGGTGACAGCTTTTCAGGGGAGCAGGGGGCTTTATGAGAGCACTGAAGGGCGCTATGCAGAGTGTGCCCGCGAAATGCTCGTGACGGGTCGTTTCCTGGAACCGACCCTGGAATTCCAGCCTCATTGGACCAAGCCCCCTCTCACGTATTGGGCAATTGCCGCCGGAATGACCCTCTTCGGGCAGAACGCGTGGGGAGCGAGGGCTTACCTTGTCGCGGCATTCTGCCTCACAGTCCTTGCCGTTTACCGGTTGGCCCAATATCTCTGGGACAGGGACACAGCTCCTTATGCGGCCCTTGTCTATGCGACGGCACCTTTCCCCCTCATCGCTGCCAATACCATCAATGCAGACACACTCCTGACCCTTTGGGAGACCCTGGCAATGCTGGGGTTCTGGACGGGTGTGCGCAAGGGGGACGCGTGGGGTTTTCGTTTCATGTGGCTCTGCCTGGGTGGAGCTTTCTTCACCAAGGGACCTCCGGGCCTCATCCCCCTCCTGAGTGCACTGCCCACGTATGCTTTCATGAAGCTGAAATTGCGACATCCCCTGCCGCCGTTTTTTTCCGTTTCGGGAATTCTCCTTTTCCTGGGGCTCGGATTGAGTTGGTACGGCTATGAAATCATGGTCCATGAGGGGCTGCTCCAGTACTGGATGAGAGACGAAATCGTGGGGCGCATTGCCACACGTGAGTTTCATCGTAATGAGGAATGGTATAAGGTCCTCATCGAGTATGTCCCCGTCCTGCTCTTTGGGGGTATCCCCTGGGTTGTTCTGGCAGCCGGCCATTTCAGGTCCATTCGCTGGCCGGGAGCACGCTGGTTGGACGCGGAGTACTGGAAGGAGCGCACCGAGTGGCTTTTTCTTTTTTTGAGCTTCACGGTTCCGTTTCTCATTTTTGCCGTGAGCCGCTCCCGATTGCCGCTCTATGTACTGCCGTTGTTTGTGCCCATTGCACTCGCTCTGGGTAGAGCGATCCACCAGCTGGTGGAAAGTGGCAGAGTATCCGTGCCCCGCCTCCATCGTTTTGCTCTGGCGGCTGTGCTCGTGGTAATGATGGGAAAAGTCGCCATGGTGCATTGGCCTTCTCATCGAAACATGGAACAGCTTCTTCTTGAGATCCGGGATGCCGCCCCGGGAGCTGAGCGGGGGCGCCTCTACCTGGTGTACGATCATCCCCTTTACGGGCTGCACTTCTACCTCAGGGAATCGTTCGTGCGCGTTTCGAGCAAGTTCACTCGGGCACAGAATCCCGCACGCCTTCCGGTTTCAGAGCTTCCAGCAAGACTTGGGGATGACTGTGCTGCAGGCGCGACGCCTCGCATTCTCATTCCAAAGGGGCAACAGGAGGGCGTCCGGGAGCTTTTGCCCTTGGATTTGAATCGGAACGGAGAAGGGGAAAATAGATTTGTCGATGAAAATGGAGACCCGAGGTCATCGACGGGAAAAGTGAACGATGGGGCTGGAGCGGGAGCCCCCAAGGCTGCAGGCGGCCTCGATGTCCTGGAACTGAAAAGCCCATGGGTGCTGGTTTTCCCCTGCGGCGGTCACCCATCGGACTAATATCACAAGATTCGGAGCATAAGCTTCTGAGTACAGCAGGAAGGAAAGGATGTATTCATGGCATCACAAACGCAGGTCGGAGAGGACGATTCCCTCGAAAATCCCAAAATCCTGATTCTGGGAGCGGGAGCCATCGGCTCGTTTTATGGAGGCAAGCTCGCCCAGGCTGGTGCCCGTGTTTCCGCCATCTGCCGTTCCGACTACGAAGTGGTGGCGGCCGACGGCATCCATTTCGAGAGCGTATCGGGAGACTTTCGATTCAAACCGGAGAAAGTCATCCGGAATGCCGCCGAATACGGCGACGTCCCGGATTTTGTCCTGGTGGCCACCAAAGTACTCCCCGAGATCCATGTGCCGGAGCTCATCCGTCCCGTTCTGGCTGAGAAAACGGCCATCCTCCTCATTCAAAACGGCATCGACATTGAGGGATCCGTAGCGGCCGCCTTCCCTGAGAACGAGATCATCAGCGGGCTGGCCTTCGTCGCTGTCAGCCGGTTGGCGCCGGGTTATGTGCGTCACCAGGGCTACGGCCGCGTGACGATCGGGTGCTATCCATCGGGAGTTTCCGGGAGGGTGGAAGCCCTTTCCACTCTCTTCACGAAGGCGGGAGTTCCCTGCATCGTCACCCCCGATGTCGTCAACGCCCGATGGCAAAAGCTCATTTGGAACGCAGCCTTCAATCCCGTGTCGGTTCTGGGGGGCGGAGTGGATACCCTGACGATGCTCCAGTCGGAAGAGTGTGCCGGTCTGCTGCGTGCAGTCATGGAAGAAGTTTGTATGGTGGCGAAAGCTCTGGGGCATGAAATGCCGCCGGATGCGGTCCAGAAGAACATCGAGGCGACCCTGGCCATGGACCCTTACAAGACGAGCATGCTCCTGGACTTCGAGGCCGGGCGTCCCCTGGAGGTGGAAGCCATAGCAGGCAATGCCGTGCGTGCAGCCCAACGGGCAGGTGTGGCAGTGCCTCACCTGGAGAGCCTCTACCCCTTGTTGAAATTGGCGGACCGCAGGCGCCGGCATTTGCTCTGAAGGGATTCACGGCACGATGTGTCTTTGAGAAAAAACTGCAAGGATGATGGTCAATCGCTCCTGGATTTCTCCGCCATTGTATTTTTCCATGGTGTGAATGACGCTGATATCATCAAGGTTTTTCAGAACTTCCGGCAATTCATGAAAATGCATGGATGTGCTCCTTTGAGGGAGGATTGAAAGGGCAGTCCGTCATGACGCAGTCCGAAGAACACGTCATGACGGGGGGGGTGCATGGGGGGGGACC
>NZ_BQXM01000035.1 GCF_022836495.1 Desulforhabdus sp. TSK | reverse complement strand
TTGCCAGGGGCGCCGAACCTCCCCTGGATTTGAACTCACCGAGCGCCAGGGCGGCAGCAAAAGACCCCAGCACAAACCCCAGGATCTCCGGCCTCAGGTACTGCACCAGCTCCGCCCGGTGCATGCCCAAAGCGCCCGTGATATCCCGATCGAAGCAGGCCACGCAAATGCCCATGTTGCCGGGGTTTCCCAGCTTTTGCAGCAGGGCGGCCAACACCCCGATGATGGCACCGACCGCGATGATGCCCGCTTTCGTCGCAAAGACATTCTTCGTGCTTTCCACTCCCACCTCCTCAAAAATTGTTCTCATGTTCAACTTTTTCGGCCTGCGACAAAGGACAGACCAGCTCCTCTGCGGGATAGGCATGTGCGCTCCCACAGTCAGGGCACTCCACCTCGACCGTTCCCACAAGCACTTTGCCTCCCTCCGAGTCCTCCCGCGTTTTCAGCTCACCCAGGATGCGCCAGTCTTCCGACAGGTACCCTTTTCCAGTTACAGGGCAAGTAAAGTAGAGCTCCACCGGATTATCCTCTTCGCGTGCGGGACTTGACCCGAGTGTAGAGGGCGCCGACTTGGCGTTTTCCACTATTATGTTGGCGAAGGCTCGAAGCTAAAATTCCTCCCCACGCTCGATAGGATGCATGGTGCCGTCGGCTCCCTAAACAGCGTTTTCATCGAATCCCGGCAGTTTCAGATGCCTCGCCAGATCGATGAGAAAGGCCTGCGTGCAAGTAGTGCCTGCCATCGAAGATCTTGCCCGTGAGCGGTTCGGTCATGGGAGTGCGCAGGCCGGTAAACTTCATTAGCGGCGCGTGGGGGTTGAGCTATCCGTAATGGCCTTCGGGATAACAAAGGTCCGGGACGATGTAGTCCCTGCAGAGATTGCTCTCGTTGCCGGCGGTATCGTTGGAGACAAAGAGCGGCATTTTCTCGGCGCTGGAGAGCGTTTCGATGTAGAGGTACCCACCGGGGATATTGTAGACAGGGTTGAAACGGAAGGCCGTTTTCACCTTGATCTTCTTTCCCGACCGGATACCCACTTCGCCCGACTCGTCAAGCAGCGCCTCTTTGGCTTGATGGAACGGAACCGCTCTTCCCTCTCCACTCTCCCAAACGATGAACTGCCTGAGCCTTCCTCCGCCGCAGAGTGGCAAACCTTCAGCGCGAAAAGCTCTACTCACCTCAGCCAGGTTATTTCTCCCTGAACGTGAATTTGTATTTGAAAGTTGCAGGATCCAGCCAGTCGATGGTGGCGTCTCCGACCTGGGCGAACGGATAGCCGAAGGTATTGAGGGGGTCGCCGGCCTGGGGTGGATTCAAGACGATGTCACGCCCCGTCGAGAGCTTGATCCTGTAGGGATCGATCCCTCCCCAGAAGTAGGCCTTGTATTCCACCGCCTTTGGATCCTCGAGCTTCAAGTTTTCCACCAGCATGGCCTTCCGGACATCGGCGGGATCGACCGGCACCCATCCGTAGCCCGGCTAGTAGAATTCGGCCCAGCAGTGCTGGTAGCCCGTGATATCCTCTTCGGCTTTTTTCCCAAGGCGAATCCCAAAGACCTCCCGCGCAGGGACTCCGGATGCCCGGGCAAGAGCGATGAACACGGACGAGATGTCGGTGCATTTGCCGCCCGGCTTCTGGAGAAGCGCACAGACGTCCCCTCTCCCGCAACCGCGCGTGTTGGGGTCTCGGTACATGTTGGTGCAGGCCCAGTCGTAGATGGCCCGGGCTTTTGCCTGAACAGTCTTCTTGTCTTGGGTGATCTGGTCGGCAAGCTTTTTCACTTCTCCATCGATGGGTCCAAGACGGGTTGCACCGAGATCGGACTTGAAAGCATTCCGATCCCACGCCGGCTCCTCTGCGGGAAGATCCCTGCGAATGACCTCCTTGCGCTCGGCGGAAAAAGAAACCGTCATAGTGCGACTTTTGGCATCCTTGTCCCAAACGGCAAACAGAATAGGATTGCCGTGCTCACGGTCCGTGTAGACAGCGGAATTGGCGTAGTCTCCAGAAACCTTTATGTTACTGATCAGCTGATCCTCGTCCGAAACCGGATAGGGAACCCAGAGCTTCACCTCTTTTCCGGCCTCCTGGGCGGTAAGGTCGAATTCCAGCGTGACCGTGCCCGACCGCGTGGCCGACAGAGCCGAGTGGGCCGTTAGAGTGATACAAAAGAGCACCAACCATCCGAGGTATTTTCTCATTTCTGCTTTCCTCTCATTTCCCATTAAAATAATTTCCACATTCATACAACTTAATCGTGAGACACTAATTTATTGATTGAGGTGATTTCAAATAGGTAATTCGAATGCAGATATGCAATATCATCGGATTTTGCGATGGGTAGATACACTGGGAGGGTGACTCAGACGCTCATCCGTGGGAGATCACGGTATCCTGAATTTTTACCGGCCCAGGGTGGTACGTCCGGGTCAGGGCATCACTCAGGCCACTTGAGTTTAAGTATCTGTTATTGCTAACAGCTGAAGGCTCATCATATCTTCGATGGGACACCCGTCCACGGACAGAAGCCCCCGCACTGCGTGATCAGAGAATCATGCATCGTTTTTCTCGATGATAGATACCCATTTCAATTCATATTACCAATTTGAACTCCCCAGGCTTTCCATCTATAGATTTCTAATGGCTACAGGCCACTGCCAGCCATTTTCATCCTCTAGGGACCTTTCATGCCTCTCCTTGAAGCCCGCAATTTGAACAAGATCTTCACCGGCCGCATGCACCTGCCCCGGTACGCGGCCATGGAGAAGGACATGGGCAAGCCGGGTGAGCCCTGCACGGAGGGACTCTGCTGGAAGGAAGGGACATTGAACATGACCTTCACCGACCGTGAACTGCTGCTTATGCAAAGACTGAATCCATAGAGAAAATGAGAAGATCCCATGCGACCGGAAATCATGAAAGAATTCGAACGGGCCGGTGAGCTCTCGCTCCTGAACCTGGCAGAGCACAAAGAATCGGGAGGAAAAGTTGCGGGGGTCTACTGCCTTTTCGCTCCAACAGAGCTGGTGAGGGCAGCCGGCGCCATCCCCGTCAGCCTGTGCGGCAAGAAGGAAGCGCCCATCTCCGCCGCGGAAAAAACCCTGCCCCCCAATCTCTGCCCTTTGATCAAGTCCAGCTACGGGTACGCAGTGACCGACACGTGTCCGTTTTTCGCCGCTTCGGACTTCATCCTGGGCGAAACCACCTGTGACGGGAAAAAAAAGATGTTCGAGCTGATGGGGAGGATCAAACCGCTCCATCTCATGCATCTGCCCTATGACACCAGCCGAGGCCATGCGCTGGATTTCTGGCACCAGGAAATGATCCGATTGAAGGACTTCCTCGAAGAGCAGACGGGGCACGCCATAGAAGTGCAGGAGCTGAAGCGCCAGATCAAGCTCCAGAACGAGGTGAGGAGGCTGCTCTGGAGGATCTCCCGGTATAGTGCGGCCGAAACGATTCCCCTGTCCGGTCTCGACATGATGACCGTGATGGAAACCAAAAGCTCCTGCTGCGACCTTGAAGCCTATGCCGTGCTGCTGCGGCAGCTCATCGAGGAACTGGAAGCCCTCTCCGCGGCCGGAGTCTCCGACCGGCGGGAGGGCGCCCCGCGTCTACTGCTCACCGGCTGCCCGGCCGGGAAGGGGTCGGACAAGGTGTTGCAGCTCATGGAGGAATGCGGCGGCGTCATCGTCTCCCTGGAAAACTGCACCGGCATCAAAGGCCAGAACCTGCTGGTGGAGGAAGACGCGGCCGATCCTCTCCAAGCGCTTGCAAGTCGCTATCTGCAGACCCCCTGCTCCTGCATGACGCCCAATGAGGAGCGATTGCAGTTGATTCAGACCCTGGTAGAAGAACATCGGGTCCAGGGAGTGGTCGATCTGACCTGGCAGTGCTGCCACACCTACAATGTGGAGTCTTTCGTCATCAAGGAGCTCGTCGAAAAGCGCTGGAATCTCCCGTTCCTCCATATCGAAACCGACTATTCGGCCTCCGATACGGAGCAGCTGAGAACCCGGATCGAAGCTTTTCTCGAGCTGATGAGTTGAGAAAAGTCCCTGTGCCGGAAGGCATCCGAGGCACTCAACTGCCCGCACTGATGGGTTATCAGCATGTCGGCCTACAATGAAAAAAGATCTTTCGGGCATGCCTTCCGCATTGAATCGATCATATCAGCCAGCAGCGCCACCACGCTCCGGATTGCGCAGCGAAGGAAAGGAGGTGAAGGCCACGGCCGACAATGGAGACTTTTACCCTGATATTAGCGGTCATGGCACAAAACAAAACCTCAGGGGAAGAGACCGTCGATCCATTGCTGCAATGACGTGTTGTCTTCTCAAGGGTGGGCTCTTGCGCACCAAACCACGTCTCCCGACACGAAAGGGGGGTACGATAAAGTGTTGTGTCCACCACACAAGGACCCTCGTCGTAGTTCTATATTCCTATTGAAATGACCCTGCCCATGATCGGCAGGCAGGAGAGAAGGAGGGAAAAAATGTGTAAGTGTATTTTTAGGCTTTGTGTCGCCTTGTCAATTGCGTTTTTTGTTGGAATGGGGACGTTCTGCAGCTGTTTTGCCGGGGCACAGACCGATGCCTCCGATATCGTGTTGTCAAGCATTGAAAACCCTTTTCTCGGTGTACCCTCGGCCGTTAAGAACATGTACAACCCGGAGCGCTTCCCGGACGTCCAGTTGCTCACGCAGCCTTTTTGTCTTTTTACCAGTCAATCGGAATACAATAAAATCCTTGCGGGGGAAAAGCCCGATACCGTCGCCAGTCACGGCTCACTGTGGAACTACGATGCCGACGTCCCCCTCATCTTTTACGGCAAGGGAATTAAAGAAGGCTATCTCGGCGGAGAGGCCGACCTCATCGATATCGCACCAACACTCGCTTACCTGGCGGGAGTCCAACGCCCGGCTGCATCGACAGGCCGCATCCTGACGGAGATCATCAAACCCGAAGCGGCATCCTGGAACCAGAATCAGCGCCCTAAAGTCCTTGTGCTGGTCAGCCTGGATCAGTGTCGGAACGACCATCTGAGGACCTTCAGCAATGCGTTTTCCTTTCTGAACACCAGCATCGTCGCCAAAGGGGCGAGCTTTGCGCAGGGGCATGTCAGCAATGCCAAAACGGAAACGGCGGTCTCTCACAGTTCAGTGGGCACGGGAACCATCGCCGGTTTGCATGGGATTGTAGGCAACAACGTGATGCTGTCCGACGGCAGCTATCCGCTCGCCATCGATGACGGCAATGCCGGCCCCAACAACGGACACGGCGACTTGAGCCCCCGCAATCTGCTGGTCCCAACGCTTGCCGATGAATTGGATCGCCGTTATCTAAACAAGAGCATCGTCATCTCTTCCTCGAGTTACGGACGGGCATCTATCGGGGTTGCCGGCCACGGTGCATACTATAAGGATGGAGATTATGCCTACAGCGGTGCGGATAAGGATATCTCGTTTATCACCAACTGGTATTCAGGTGTGCCCTATACCAATACCGACTTTTATACTCTGCCGGACTATCTCAAAGTCGGCAGCAATTCCCTCGTCGCCGTCAAAGATTGGTTGAAGGCATACTACGGGCTCGACATCGAGCATACCCCGTGGTCTCACGGTCTCACCCTCCGGGACCGAAGCCCCTTCTCGGCCAGCAAGCAGGCCATCGGCTACCCTGCCGCGACCTTTCCGTGGGGCGAAAAATACAGCTTCAGTTATCCCATCGTGAAAGCAGGTCAGGCCGAGCCTGACAAACTGCAGAGCTATCAGGACTATGACCCCGCAACCACGAAGCTTTCGGATAAATATGGTGAAACGGTCAAGACGCCGTTTTTCGATCTATGGAATTTCGACCTCAACCTCATGGCCATGGAATACGAGGGGGTCGGGCAGGATAATATTCCCGACTTCGTGTTTTTCCATTTGAAGAGCATGGATGCCGTCGGGCACCGCTACGGCGTCTATTCCGGCGAAGTCTACAATTACATGTTCTTTGCCGACTACATGATCCAAAAGGTCATCGGGTGGCTGGACAGGCATGTGGGCAAAGGGAATTATACGGCCGTCTTTTTCGGGGACCACGGAGGCGCCAACGTTACCACCGGCGGCCAGTGGATCGTCAATGAAGTTGTGAAGAAAGACCTGGAAGATGCGTTCGGGTCCGGTATCGTGAAAAAACAGGGCGGCGATCAGTTCTGGCTGGATCAGGAAATCCTCCAACACAGCGGCAAGACCAATGAAGATGTAGCACGCTGGATGGAAGCCCAATTCAAATCCTGGATCATTCGGGCATACACCAAAGGTGAAGTCGAGGCTTCCGGCCAATGCAATTGAGGCAAGCGCAGGAAATCGGGGTATCCTGACAAACATACACCAACTATTTCTTACCATGATGAGCGCGAAGGGGCCGTGCAGATCGCTTCGTGCTCATCGTGAGTGCAACAGGGAGAATCGAATGAGCACGAGAACAACGAAAAGCATTTGCAGGGTGGCGCTGGTTGTCTTCGCATTGATCCTCTGGTCTTCAGCAGGGACTGCCTCAGCGGCTGCCCTCGACAGTTTTGCCGGCCTGGAAGGGACCATCGACATCGCCGGCGGCACGGCCCACATCCCCGTTATGACGGATGCGGCGAAGAACATCATGACCTTCAATCCCAAGATCCGCATCACGGTGGAGGGAGGCGGGTCGGGAATCGGGGTTCAGAAGGTCGGAGAGGGCCTGGTCAGTATCGGGAATACAGGGCGGGCTCTTTCGGAGGAAGAAATTGCCAAGTACGGTCTCAAGAGCTATCCTTTTGCCCTGGATGGAGTGGCGGTGATCATCCATCCCGACAACCCCCTCAGCGGACTCGCGGCAGAGCAAATTCGGGATATTTTTTCCGGCAAGATCACCAACTGGAAGGAAGTGGGCGGAAAAGACGGGGCCATCCACCTTTTCACCCGCGATGAAGCGAGTGGGACTCGTGAGGTCTTCTGGGAAAAGCTCCTGAAGAAGGGACCGATCGCCACCGGCGCCAATGTGGTGGCTTCCAACGGAGCCATGAAGAGTGCCGTCGCACAGGATAAAGACGCCATCGGCTACGCCGGGATCGGCCATGTCGACCAGACGGTGAAGGCGGTCGTTCTGGACGGGGTGGCGCCGTCTCAGGAAAATGCCATGAACGGGAGCTACCCTGTGGTGCGCAAACTTTACATGAACACCAGAGGGGAGCCGTCAAAGCTCGTGAAGGCCTTCATCGACTACATCCTGAGCCCGGAAGGGGTTGCGATCATCACAAAATCCGGATATCTGCCATTGAAATGAAGGACCATCACCGCTGAAAGCCGATTCCGACAAATGGATTGAACGGGCGCTCCTGGGTGCTACGGCAGTCTCGGGGGTCGCCATTGCCGGGATTGTCGTCCTGCTCGGCGTCTTTTGCCTGCCGCTGCTGACTTCGCACGGCCTTGGAAGCATCTTCTCCCGGCAATGGCAGCCCTTCGGCGGGCAGTTCGGCATCCTGCCCATGTGCGCGGGGTCGCTGGCGCTGGCGATCCTGTCGCTGGTTGTCGCCTATCCCGCCGCCCTGGGAATCTGCACCTTGGTGCACGGACTCGCTCGTGGCCTCTCCGCCCGGTTTCTACTTGCCCTCGTTCATTTCATGACCAGTATCCCGACGGTGGTCTACGGTTTTGTTTCCGTGTTCTTGCTGGTGCCGAGGCTGCGGGAATGGTTCGCCGTCGGGAGCGGCTTTTCACTGCTGGCAGCTGTGCTGACTTTGAGCCTGCTCATTCTTCCGACCATCACCCTCGTCCTTCACTCCCGCATGGAGCAGCTCGACCCCACACTCAGACTGGCTGCCGAAGCCATGGGCTTTACCCCGGTCCAGCAGGTACGCTGTGTGCTGCTGCCGGCGGCTGCGCGGGGCCTGACGGCTGCGGCCGTCCTCGGATTTGGAAGGGCCGTCGGCGATACCCTCGTATCCCTCATGCTGGCCGGAAATGCAGCTCAGTTCCCCCATTCGCTGTTTGCCTCGATTCGGACGCTCACCGCCCACATCGGGCTGGTCCTGGCGACGGACAGCCAGAGCATGGCCTACCAGTCCGTCTTCGCCGCAGGGCTCCTGCTTTTTCTTCTCACCGGCGCGGTCAGTCTCCTCATTCGCAAATCAGGCGGCAAGAACAGGGGGCTCTAAAGTGCAAAAAACCTTAGACCGGCTGCTTACCTGCTTGGCCTGGCTTTCCGGGGGCGGCACACTGCTTGCAGTTTCGCTCCTCCTGGTTTTCCTTGCGTCCCATGGAATGCCGGGTATCGACGCGGCGCTCTTCTTCGGAGACACCCCCTGGCTGGACGCCCTCCTCGCCAGAAAACCCATCTTTGGAGGCATCTGGCCTGCCCTCGTGGGGACGTTCTCATTGGTCTTCCTCGCGTCCGTTTTCTCCATTCCCCTGGGAATTGCCAGTGGCATTTACCTCGCCGAATATGCATCAGACCACCGGCACTCACTCCTGGATTTCATGGTGGACCTGCTGTCGGGGACCCCGTCCATTGTCATGGGTCTTTTTGGCTTCACAGCCATTCTCGCCCTTCGCAAAACGTTCCTTCCCGGCGCTCGCACCGGACTCCTGCTCGCCGGCCTCTGCATCGGTCTGCTGGTTTTACCTTACGTCATCCGGACGACCGAATCCGCCCTGGAGGGCATTCCGGATCATTTGCGTCTCCTGGGGCCGAGCCTGGGACTGACGCGATGGCAGAACATCAACAAAGTGCTGCTCCCCCTCGCCGGCCGGGGGATACTGAGCGGCGCCATCCTGGCGGTCGGGCGTGCGGCGGAGGATACGGCGGTGATTCTCTTGACCGGCGTGGTCGCCCATGCCGGTATTCCAGGCAGCCTGGCAGACAAATTCGAAGCGCTGCCTTTTCGCATCTACTACCTGGCTGCGGAGCACCGGAGCCCGCAGGAGCTGGAACAGGGGTTCGCCACTGCCCTGGTCCTCCTTTTGCTGACGGGCCTGCTGTTTCTGGCAGCCGTCCTCCTCCAGCGA
Organism: Desulforhabdus sp. TSK; assembly: GCF_022836495.1. Lineage (GTDB taxonomy): Bacteria > Desulfobacterota > Syntrophobacteria > Syntrophobacterales > Syntrophobacteraceae > Desulforhabdus. Next base: position 48,241 of record NZ_BQXM01000035.1, on the reverse strand, counting down.
AGTGTTGAAAGACGATGGAAAACACGATGACCGAACGGGCTGCACCTATCGTCGAAGTCTCGGACCTGACCGTGTCGTTTTCTGGAAAACCGGTGCTCGATGCAGTGACCCTGTCCCTGTGGACCGGACGGATCACCGTGCTCGTGGGTTCCTCGGGCTCGGGCAAAACGACCCTGCTGCGGGCCATCAACCGTTTGAACGAATGCTTCCCCCACTGCCGAACGGAAGGGGCTGTCCGGCTCAAGCTCGAGGGACGAAGCGGTGACATTTACAAGGACTTTCTGCCCCTCCCGGAAGTTCGGCGACGGGTGGGCATGGTTTTTCAAACCCCGGCCGTCCTGCCTTTTTCCATCCTGAAGAACCTCACCCTTCCGCTCCGAGTGACTCTCGGCATCTGGGGGAACGTTCTGAGCGATCGAGTGGAACGGGCTCTCCAGGAAGTCTCTCTCTGGGATGAAGTGAAAGATCGACTTCAGGATGCTGCCACCACCCTCTCCGGCGGGCAGCAGCAGCGGCTCTGCCTCGCAAGAATCCTGGCGCTGGAACCGCGCGTCCTGCTGCTGGATGAACCCACGGCATCCCTCGATTTCAGGACGACTCACAAAATCGAGGAGCTCCTCGCCAGGCTCAAGGAACGATACGCCATTCTGGCTGTCTCCCACAGCCTGAGCCAGGTGCGGCGCCTGGCGGATAGAGTTCTTGTCCTCAGGGAAGGCCGCATTGCCCAGGAGCTGGACCCGCAGCATTTGCAGGACACTCATGCCTTTCAGGCGCTCCTGGATGAGGTCTTCTGAGGATTATATACTGCGAACGGGTAAAATCTTGACTTTTGAAGGAGCGGCTTCCAGCCGCGATTCTATTGGGAGCCGGCTGGTGCAATCGCGGCTGGAAGCCGCTCCTACGGGTTCATCAATAAGTAAAGATCTCACCCGTTTGGGGTATATATTGCCCCGCCTCCCGGGACGATCTTCGATGAAATCGGAACAGATACCCCCTTGACCCAAGCCGACACGCATGTTAGACAGAGCCGTTAGAGAGCGGTCTTCTGTTACTTTGCTTGCTCACTTCTGGCCCCATTCTCAGAAATGTATAAGCCTTTTTGCTAAATATCCCAGACAGACAGCCACAAAAAGGACGCTCGGCAACCATGAGGGACCTTTGGCAGTCATATAGAAATCATTGTGATTGAGGCGGTTCATGAGCACACGATCTCACGGGGTGCAGGATATGACTATACCTTCAATACCGACACGCGGGCGCACTCTGGATTATGCAGCTCCGGTCTATGACTTCCTGGAGCCGCTTTTTCTCCTCATGAAACAGGCGGAGTATGACCTGACTCTCATCAACGTCCTGGATCCCAGACCGTCGGACACTATTCTTGATTTGGGGTGTGGCACCGGTGTGCTCTGCCGGATGATTGCCGAGCGCTTGCAGCCGGAGCTTGGCGGGAGCGTGACGGGAATCGACGCCGCCGGGAAAATGATAGAAGTGGCGAGAAAAAAGCGGGGGGCACCTCACTGCCGCTTCGAGGCCATGGCAGCGGAGCATCTGCTGTTCGACGACGAAACGTTTGATGCCGTCGTCTCCAGCCTTTTTTTCCATCATGTTCCTCTGGATCTTAAGAAGCTCAGTTTGCAGGAAGCCTTCCGCACGCTCAAGCCCGGAGGAAAGCTGATCGTCGCCGACATGCACAAACCGACGACATTCATGGGATGGCTCGTTTCCCATGTTTCGCGGTGGTTCTTCATGCAGCCGCAGATCGGTGAGAACATACGGGGGGTCCTGCCGGACCTGATGGTGGAAGCGGGGTTCCCGCCGCCACGAACCGTTGCCCAGTATTTTGGCTACATAACCGTTTTTGCGACATCGAAGCCCCAGTGACCCGGCCATTTTCTCAATTCTTCTCGGAAGCGGGCGACTTCGCGCAGTTCGAATCCGAGCTCCATGCGGGTCTGGATCTTTTCTGGAAGACAGCAGCCGTCATCATGCACGACAGCTCCATTCATCTGGCCCTGTCAAACCCATCCCTGCTTTCTCTGGAGAGCAATTTCTTCTCAACGCTGTTCCTGTATTCCTACTACCGGACGGGCATCCCCACCGACCGTCGAGCTCTCTATGTTGCGGTCAACCAGTGCCTGCGCGGGATGGTCACCGGCTGTGACAACATCCTGGACGACGAGTACAAGGTGACTCTCGAAACAGACCTGCCCGCCCAGGCCCATCGCTTCCGCTCCGTACTCGACATCATGGTTTCCGACCGCACCCTGTTTGCGCTCCTGACCCGGTACTGCACTGAGCATAACCTGCCCGTGGAAAAGGCCATCGAGGCCAGCGCCGCATCGTTGCAGGCCCTGGCGCGGAGTGGAGCACAGGAGGCTTCGGAAGAAGGCGGGATCGGAGAGCGTCTCGTCCCCGAGGACGTCCTCCTCAAAATCCATCATTTCAAGACCGGTATCCTCTTTCAGTCCCCATGGGTTATTCCGTCGCTATTGGAGGCCGCAGTCCCTCCCGAGGCGTCCGCGATGAGGGAAGCCCTTCACGACATTGGCATCGGCTGCCAGATATTCGATGATGTGGTGGACCTGTTCGTTGATTTAGGGAATCAACGTCACAATTATGTGGCGTCATACCTCACTCACCGGCAGCCGGCCGATGTATGGCGGCGCATGGAATCCCTGTCTGCAACGGAAAATGCAGGGGACGTTTTCTATGCCGAATTCCCCGATGTCTACAGGAGCATGACTTCCGAGGGGCTTTCCCGCCTCGAAGATGGGCTGCGCCGCCTGTTCTTCCAACGTCACCACCATCTGGTGCGGCCCGCGGCGCTTTTCATAGCCGGGCGGATTGGTGTGCGGATCGAAGACTAAAAAAAGAGCCGACGATGCGATTCGGGTTCATCCTCAAGATCTCCGGCCTGATCCTGCTGCGCTCCTGGCGAGCTACGGTCGTTCTCGCCTTCATGGTCGTTTCAGCCGTGGCCTCACTGGTTTTTCTCTCCTCCCTGGCCGTCGGCACCAACGACGCGATGATTCGCAATTCGACGGAGCTCTTTTCCGGCCATATCATCGGCACCGATATCCCTCGCAAGGGCGATGCCCGCCTCCTGGCCATGGCGGGTGTAGAGCGGGTCCTCATCCGTCGCCAACGACAATTCCTTTTATGGAAAGAGGACGCGCTGGAACCGGTCCTCCTGGTGGGCATCGACCCCGTGCAGGAGAGGGAAGGCACGGCACTCTCGAAGAAGACCGTAAGAGGGCGTTACGTCGAGGCAGGGGAAGAAGCCCTTTACCTGAGCCAGGACACCGCCAGACGGCTCCAGGTCGATGTCGGGAATGAGGTTTCTCTCGGCAGTCGCCTGGGCGTCCCCTTGAAAACCTTCCAAGTCGTGGGTATTTATCACACCGGGATCAGCCACCTCGACCAGGGGCAGGCCTTCTGCCCGATGGATGCATTCCCGGGTGAGGAAGGCTTCATTTCAACGGCGGTCTTCCTGAAGCCGGGCACATCGATCGACAACATCGTTGCTCAATACCGCAAGATTTTGCCATCGGCCACTTTCACGCCCTGGATGGAATTCATGCCCGATCTGAAGCAGCTGATCGACCTGGACGACATGTGCATGGCCATTGTCCTCACCCTGGTCTTTTCCATTGTGTCCGTGGGAATTTCGTGCGCCTTTCTGATTTTTACCCTCAAGAACCTCCGGGAGCACGGCATCATGAAGGCCATGGGCGTTTTGCCCATTCACACCGCCTCACTGCTCGTCACCCAGATCGGCCTGCTCACGGTTTCCGCGGCTGCCTTCGGCACTCTCTTGGGGATTCTGGCGGTGTCCCTTTTTGCACACACAGGCATCGACCTCAGTGACTTCACCTCGCATAATCAGTATTTTGTCGTGTCCGGGGTAATTTATCCACGGCTTACCGGGACCGCGCTTTTTGCCCCTCCTCTTTTGGCGGTCAGTTTTGGAAGTATGGCTGCTGTATGGCCTGCTCTCTATGTCATTCGCAAGAACCCGGCCGAGATCCTGAGGAGTGTATAAACCGTGGTCTCTGTACAGGATGTCTCCAAGCAATACACATCGGGACGGGGTCGGGTAACGGCCCTGGCGGAGATCTCCTTTTCCGTGCAGAGTGGGCAGGGCATCATTCTGGCGGGGAAGTCAGGCTCCGGGAAAACAACCCTTCTGAACTGTATCGGAACACTGGAAAGGCCGGACAGCGGCAGCATTCTCTGCAATGGCAGAGACATCTGTGCACTTTCAGCCAGGGAGCGTGCCCTGTTCCGACGCCAGGAAGTGGGCTTTGTGTTTCAGGCCGGGAACCTGCTGCCCTGGCTGACGGTTGCGGAGAATCTCCAGTTCCCTCTGGAGCTCAATGCAATCCGGGGTAAAATGCAACGGAAGCGCATCGAAGAACTTTTGACGCACTTCGGTCTCGGAGGGTATGAAAAGGCCATGCCGGCAGAATTGTCCGGAGGCGAATCGCAACGCATTGCGTTTGCCCGGGCTATCGCCCATTCGCCTTCGCTGCTCCTGGCCGATGAGCCCACAGCGAGCCTCGACTCCGCCAACGGACGACAGCTTATCGAGCTCATGTTCTCGCTCTGTCGATCCCAGCACACCACTTTATTCATTGCCACACACGATCAGGAGCTCTTGGAAATGACCGATGAGATCATCTATTTGAAAGACGGAAGGATGAGGCAAAGTTTATGACGACAACGCCACGGACGCTGACTTTGGCCCTGCTGCTGGCTGCCCTTCTGGGAATATCCGGGTGCGCCTATCGCTATTACCTTGGAATGCACGGTCCGAGCATCGGAAGCTCTCCACGAATACACGATGCATCGGTGCGGGAAGACGCGCAGTGCCTGGAATGTCATGGGCCGGCCGGGTCGGGTGATGCTCCGCAGACCACGCACCCTCATTTCAAGGGATGCCTCAAGTGCCACAGTGACCGGCAATGATGTTGAGTGTCTTTGAGGGGTGAGACAATAGAGGATTGGAGGGAAAATAAGGTTGGAGTAAAATGAACTGAAAGACCGCCTCACAGGCAGGCTCATGGAAAGGGCCGTGCATTACCGGGCAGGGGAGAGAATTTGCGGCGGAGCCAGCGCCGCATCCGGAGCCAGCGGACTGATATCTTTAGCCTTCCCGGGATGCACGAGCCCTTTTCCAATTGCTCAACCCGCCCTCTTACGAGGGCGAGAAAAAGCCTTACACAAAAGCACACGCTGCTCGTCGGTAGAAATCACGGCCCATCTTCATTCGTTCACGGCCGTTTGGCAGAGGCAGGCAGCCCATGCCAAACGGGAATCACGCCACGAGGGAGTACATACCGACAGTCAATTCCTGCAGCTTGAGAAGCCGTATTTTATTCGACTTCCACTCCCAGTCTTTCCCACTGGGCTTTGGCTTCGGCCTCCGCCTTGGCGACTTCTTCTTCCGTCCAGGGCTCGATGACCAGGCAGTCCGCCACCAACTCCCAGATGTACTTCACCTCGTATGGGTAGTCTTTGTAGTACTTGGGCAGACGCTTCATCATCTGGTCGTGGCAGTTGGAACATCCCACAACGACGACATTGGCCCCGCTGTTTTTGATCTGCTCGTATTTAAAACGGCCATGGTAAGCGGATTCGTCTTCATAAGGCATAGGCCAGTTGCCGCCGCCCGCTCCGCAGCAGTAATTGTTGGCGCGATTGGGCTCCATGTCGACGAATTGGTCCACGCACTGGTTGATGATCCAGCGCGGCTCGTCGTAATAGCCGTAACCGAAATTGCGCTCCAATTCGCGGCCGTGCTTACAGCTGTCATGCCAGGTGAAGACTTTGCCGGCATGCACGCTCTTGTCGAGCTTGATGCGCCCATTGGATATAATTTCCTTCAGGTAATCATACAGGTATATGTGCTCGATTTTGTTGTTCGGGTCCTCCAGCACACATTCCTTCATACCCTTACGGCAGCCATAAGAACCGCCTCCACAGTCGGGCATGACCATGCGGGCGACCTGGTGCTGCTTCATAAAGTCGATTTTGCGCTTGGCCAGGGTGATGGTGGCTTCCAGATCGCCTGTGAAAAGTCCCCAGTCGACCGCTTCCCAGTTTTCCGACGGGATGGTCCAGTTCTCTTTGGCGGCATAAAAGATTCTCCACCACCAGATCATGTCGTCGTTGTCGGCGAAAACTTCCTTGGAATTGGGGAAAAAGAGGATGTCCGCCTTGTCCTTGTCGATGGGAACATAAAAACCCGGCATCTCTTCGGCCAATTCCGAGCCCATGTCGGACATGAGGAAGAAATAATCCTCCTTGGGAATGGCCATATTGTTGCCGGTGTTGATGACATTTTCGACGCCCTTGTGAAGGATTCCGGGAACCTTGTCGCGGGGTCTCAAGCTCTTCATTTTGCCCATGATGCCCACGATATCGATGTTCATGGGGCAGCCATGAACACAGCGGCCACATCCCGTGCAGAGCCAGGGAAATTTGGCATCCACCACCTCGTCGATCATGCCGAAGGCCAGCATGCGGATTACTTTTCGAGTATCCAGACCTTCCGCTCCGGGCCCGCCGGTGATGGGGCAACCATTCGTGCATGTACCGCAGGTCAGACAGAGGTTCAGATCGAATTTGGAGAGGTACTGTTTGATGGATTCCGGGAGTTGCTTACGTTGAAGGGCTTCCATACTAAAATCCTTTCTAAAAGGTCGTCTCTTCCTTCGCCGCACCCAATCTCGTTTGGCGTCTCAGTCCAATTCGCCTCGACGAAAACCGGATGCTGAAAAGTGTAAAACATTTTGCATTCTCTATTAAAGAAAGCGCCTCATCATTTCGGGTGAAATTTTAGACGCGATTATACCCTTTCTTCTGTTTACAAACAATTAAAATTACTTACCCATTAAAACCAAAAACATTTCGACTCACAATTGTCCAATGATCAAACAATCTAAATGGCAGGATCCTGACGGACCTCAAGCCTTTCAAACGAGATACTTCATGGAAGGAGTGGAGCTCATGGCATCGAAATATTCCTGCACGACTCGACGGGTGGCCCACAGGGCTTCCTTGTTCCGCAGCTCAAGGACCCACCAGTCGCACGGCAACGTGTGAAGGAGCTCCAGGCGGTCGAAAATGTCTTCCAGGCTGGCGGGAGGAAGGTGGGTATCGTTGCGTTCTTCGTGATAGATGTGAGCGTTATGTATCTGTTGGGCATGGGGGAAGATAAAATCTTCAACGGTGTAATGCTGGCTCTCCACTGAATGGCAGACCCGGGCATGACCGATATCGAGGGTGACACCCGCACCCGACTTGCGAACCAGCTTTTCGAAAAGCTCCGGGCGGCTGGACCACCCTCCCGCAAGATTTTCCAGGCAGAGTCGGATTCCGAGAATCCTCGCATAATGGACCAGTTCCGAAAGTGCGGACAGGGTTTCGTCCCAGAGAAGGTCCTCCATGGAGTCCCGCCCCAGCCCCATATGAATGGTCATGAATTTCCCGTTCAACTTGGATACGATGCGGCAGGCTTTTTTGAAAGCCTCCCGGGCGGCACGGGCCTTTTCAGTATTCACATCTCCCAGGTCCAAGCCGTTGAAAGCACAGTGATAGCGAACTTCCAGGGGCTGCAGCCTGGAGACATTCTTCAGCAGGCGGGTTTCTTCCAGCGGACTTTCAGGCAGATCCGCCAGCTTAAAGGTCCAGTCCACGCCGGCAAAGCCATGAGCCAGGGCGAATTCCTTCAGGGCGTCCACGTCGGGAATAAAATTGCACAGAGCCAGTTTCGGTCGGTCCATCTCTCACACCTGCAAGGTCCTTGAGTTGCATCAAAAACAAACTGTCGTCCATCCAAGCCGGAACAGGTACGATTTTGTCTTTATAAACAGAAACATCCGAACACTCAAATTGGTTGTTTGAATGTTTTCCGGAGAATCCATTGGAATAATTTATGACAAACCGTTTGATTCCGTTATCATGGATCAGTCCATTGACCCTGCCCCTGGCCATCGCTCTGACTGGATGATGGAGAGGTATATCAGCCATGAAGAAATTCATTTTCAAGTCGGTCGTGCTTTCGGCAATGCTGCTGGGATTGCCGCTCCTGGGAACTTCGCTGCAGGGAAAACCTCCCGAGTCCTACCTGGAATTCCCGCTGAAAACACACCTGGTCATGCACGCCCCTTTTTCCTGGACGCAGTTTTCCATTTACGCCCTCCTGATTTCCGGCGCGACGCTCCCTATCGTGTACCGGTTGTTCAAAGTACCCCGCGCCGCCATCGCCCCTGCCGCCTCTCGTGCCTCCTTCCCCTGGTGGGGATGGCTCGGAACGGCAATGGCTTTATTTTCCTGGGTCCTGGCCTGGAATCGTTTTCCGTGGTTTGCGCCCTTCCAGGCCTACACGTTCACCCCCTTATGGTTTTCCTTCATTCTTGTTGTCAATGCCATCGGATACAGGAGGACGGGCAAATGTCTCCTGACCCATCGCACACGATTTTTTTTGCTGCTGTTCCCGGTTAGCGGCGCTTTCTGGTGGTATTTCGAATACCTCAATCAGTTCGTGCAGAACTGGCATTATCAAGTCCCCCGCTACGATTCCGTCCACTATTTTCTCGCGGGCACCCTCCCCTTTTCCACCGTCCTGCCGGCGGTACTCAGCGTCCGGGAATGTCTCCTCTCCTGGTCACGCCTTCAGCTTGCCTTTGCGGACTTTCTCCCCATCCCTTTCCCTCATCCAAGGGCAACGGCAATCCTCGTGCTTGGTGGCTCTGCTCCGGTTCTGACAGGAATCGGCGTTTATCCGGATTTCCTTTTTTGTTTCCTGTGGGTCTCCCCGCTCCTCATCCTCCTGTCTCTGCAGACCCTTGCCGGAGAACGGCATATCCTCGCGGGGATCGCCCATGGGGATTGGCGCTTCGGGATGGCTTCAGCCCTGGCAGGGCTCGTTTGCGGGATATTCTGGGAAATGTGGAACCACTACAGCCTGGCTGGATGGCATTACGCGATCCCCTATGTGCAGCGGTTCGAGATTTTCCGCATGCCCCTGCTCGGGTACGCCGGCTACCTGCCTTTCGGGCTGGAATGTGCAGCGGTGGGAAGTCTGCTGGAATCGGACCCGACCGGAGAGAAGGCCACGACCAGAGTTTGAGTGCCTTGAGCCCAGGAGAAGGGATCCATGGCACCTTCTCCTGGGCCCTCGCATGGTTTGAAAGCGAGCTATTTCTTCTTTTCTTTCCGGGAGAGTTTAGCCTTGAGCATATCTCCGAGGGTTCCCATGGATTTGGGCCTCTCCTCGGTAAAGCTGGAATAATCGGTGGTTTCAGCTTCTTCGGCTTCAGGACGGTTGTCAAGCTGCATGGCCAGAGCGATGCGCTTGCCGGTCTTGTCGACCGATTCAATCTTGACTTCCAACTTTTGTCCCACCGTCAACACTTCACGCGGGTGATTGATGCGCTTGCCCGCTCCTATTTTGGAGATGTGCAGGAGCCCGTCCACTCCCTCGCCGAGGGAAACGAACGCCCCGAAATTGGTCAGGCGGGCTACTGTACCGGTATGGGAAGACCCAGGGGGAAATTTCACTTCGGCACTGTCCCAGGGATCCGGTGTGGCGGCTTTGAGACTGAAGGAAAAACGGTTCTGTTCCCAGTCCAGCCTGGAGACCACCACTTCCACCTCCTGGCCGACCGTCAACACTTCATGAATATCTTCCACCCGGGTCCAGCTGATCTCAGAAATGGGAATCAATCCCTCGATGGCCCCAATGTTGACAAACGCTCCAAAATCTCGAACCGATGTGATCACTCCCCTGGCGGACATGCCCTCCTGCAACGATTCCCTCAGAAGATCCCGCTGCGCTTGACGCTCTTCTTCCAGGATCGCTCTGTGAGAAACAATGATGTTGCGTCCATTTTCCGCATATTCGGTGATCTTGAAGTTGAGACGCTGCCCGATGAATGCACTGGGATCGCTCACACGGTGCAGCCCCATCTGAGAGAAGGGGCAGAAGCTCCGGACGTTGCCGGCCAGCTTCACTTCATAGCCGCCTTTGATCTCCTTTTCCACCACCCCCTCTACGGGAATCCCATTCTGCCAGGCCTCTTCCAGGTGGTGACGAGCGCTTTCCCCGCCGCCGATCTTCGTGGTGAAGACCTGTGCCCCCTGGCTTCCCGAAAGGTAATAGGCTTGAAGCACATCCCCTTCATTCACCGCCAGGTTGCCCTCGGCATCCAGCAGCTCACGCTTGTCGAGTATGCCTTCGCTTTTTCCGCCAAGATCCAGAAAAACCCAGTCGGGAGTGATCTTGACGATCGTCGCCTTCACTCTCTGGCCGGGCTCCAATCGCTCCCGGCTGATGAAGCTCTCTTCCAGCAGCTCCGCAAAGCTCTTCTCTTCCCCGTCTATCTCTTCGTCTCTGTAATCGCCGTGCACATCGTCAAAGTCACGATCCATCTGTTTCTTATGACCTCTTGCTTCAATGGCTGAATCAGTTTCGGAACTGCGCTCCACCGGGAGCGATTCCCCGCGCGTCTCCAGGAATTTTTCGCTCACCGTATTGCCAGCAGCTCCACTTCAAAAACCAACGTTGCATCGGGGGGAATCACCCCGCCGGCGCCGTAGCGACCGTAGGCAAGATGTGGGGGGATGGTCAGCTGCACCTTGTCCCCCACCTGCATGGTGGCGACACCTTCATCCCAGCCGCGAATCACCTGCCCTTTCCCCAGCAAAAATTCGAATGGTTGCTTTCGATCGACCGAGCTGTCGAATTTCGTCCCATCCAGCAGCCATCCCGTGTAGTGCACCACCACCCGGTCTCCGGTCTTCGGCATGGCCCCATTACCCGCCACGAGCTTCTCGATCTTCAGTTCCGGTGTATCCATTCTCTATCCTTTCCATGCATAGTGGATTCGTCCGTCGTTCGGTTCAAACCATTCACTGCTTACAAGGCATTATAACAGCCTCGATAAAACTTCAAGCATACAGGAGAGTGATGGGGAAAATTTGCTGGAAATGCTTATAAAATAAATATGTAGTGGGGAATGTCTTCAACTGGTTCTCCAATCTGCAAGAGATACTGTGCAAGGCTTGAGGAGGGATCATAGTCATAGCGAAGGCAGGTGAGGCATCCCGGGATTTTTCCGCTCCCGCGCAATGACATCGATCTCACAGCCCGGCCTTTCGCAGCAGACGAAGAAGCACGGAGTCCCAACGAGGAGGGGGGAGACTCAACCCTCCCGGCGAGGGAAAACATAGGAGAACGCCATGCAAACTGAATTCTTCACCTGGGGGAACTTCATTACCTGGATTGTCTGCTCCATTGGCATCTACCTTTCACTCAACTTCAGACTGTACATGATTTTCCATCATCCCGGACGCAAGCTGCAGTCGAGGGTGAGAGCCAAACAGAGGGCGCGGATGGCGATGGGTAAATCCGATGCGGGTTTGGATCCGAAAAGACCGGAATGGAAGGGGAATTGTCAGCCCGGCGCCTGTCCTGCGGGGTAGCGCCACAGAGGATCTTCACGGTGAAAGCTCGCTGGATTCTCTTCGCCGGAAAACAGGGACGTTGCTAAGGAACCGCCACGCCCGGGCCTGTAAAGATCAGCGATCACTCGTCGAGCGCTTTTTGAGAAGCCAATCCACGATTTCTGAAGGATCGGGAGGGGATCCAGACGCCCGATCCTTCCTTTCATCTGCCTTTTGAACCTCCCGGGGTGCGGGGACAGGATCGATCTTGGGAGATTCCGCCGCCTTCTTGCTTTCTTTTTCCGAGGGTGTGGCTTGAGAAGAGGATAGTGCAGGCTTTGGTGCTTCCAAAACCTTGTCCGGCTCAGAGGGCTTCTGCAGCGCCCCGGCAGGAGACGGCTCAGGCCTGGGCGGCTCCTGAGGCAGGGACTGGGTGGAAGGAATCGACTCCACAGGCCGTTCTTCGGCTGCGGGAACTTCCTTCCTGACCTTCATTCCCACCGAGGAGGCTGCCGAGTCTTTCGGGCGAGCCTCCTCATGCAGCGGCGCGGGGGGAGGCCTTTTATCTTCGGGTGAGGGGGTTGACCGGCTCTTCATTGGCGCGACGTTCACGATACTCGATAGAAGGGTGCTTCCGTAGAGGGAAAACCAGAGAATTGCCGCAAGGGACACGAGCACCGCAAGGCCCCAAAAAACCCATTTCAAGGGGAACTTCCGGCTTCTGCCCTCCAGGTCGGCGAGCACCTCTCTGACGACTTTGGCGGAAATGGGCTTTTCCATGTACCCATAGCCGTTGATGAGAACGTTGTCACAGATGATATTGATCTTCCGTGGTATGCCTGCTGCATGCCGATTGATCAACTTCAACGCCGACTTTGAAAAAATGCTGTCGATGTCCCCTCCGCATTTGGTCAAACGGTGTTGGATGTAATCGTAGCTTTCCTTCGGTGAGAGAGGGCTCAAGACAGACCGAACGGCAATGCGCTGTTTGAGCTGACGGAGCTCCGCCCGATCCAGGACGGTGTCCAGCTCGGGCTGCCCCACCAGGATGATTTGCAGAAGCTTCTCCTTGGAAGTTTCGAGATTTGAGAGCATTCGAAGATTTTCGAGAGTCTCTATGGGCATATTCTGAGCTTCATCGATGAGAAGCACCACGTTATGCCCCTGGTTGTACTCTTCGATCAACGCCATGTGCAGGCCATGGAGCATTTCAAAGGTCCGTTCCGAGGGAACGGAAACCCCCAGTTCCTGAGCGATGAATTTCAGCAGATTCTCATACGTCACATTGGCATTGAAAACGAAAACGGTTCGAACTTTCGCATCGTCAGCCTGGGCCAGGTAGGAATGGAGGATGGTGGTCTTTCCCAGCCCGACCTCTCCCGTAATGGAGATGAAGCCCTTTCTCTGCTCCACCCCATAGATGATGACTGCGAGAGCCTCCTTATGGCTGGGACTGAGATAAAGGAATTCCGGATCCGGGGTGATGTGGAATGGCTCCCGGTCAAGCCCGTAAAACTCTAAGTACATATCTATCGCCCTTGCGTCGAGTGCCTCTGAGGGAATAACAGCATGCCGCAGGAAAAGCCGATGGGATCACATGGAATGCTTCCCTTAATAAGGTCGGCAGTCCTATGGAACGTGCAAAACAAAAACGTTGCTCCACCACCGATTTTCACATCACCGCAAAATCTCCTTGATGGCATCCAGAACGGGATTGAGGTCGGCAGGGCTTTTGCCTCCCTTTGACTTTGGGCTTTTTTCCAGCTGAGCCCGCACGCAGTCATATTGCTCCCAACCCTTGAGGGGATAATCCAGGTCCACGGCTTTCCATTTGGGATGGCCGTTTGCAATGAGCCAGTCCATATTGTCCGCGATGATCGCGGCAAATTGCCCAATATTATAGCAGTTGGTCGTCCTGAAGTTGTACGCAATGAGCACCGCCTTCACGGCCACGGTCGAAACCGGCTCTTTCTGCCAGGCGTAGACTCCGGCAGGAATTTCCACATTGGGATAAAATTGCACAACTGCGGGGTTGAGGATCGGAAGCAGGGCGAGCCCATCCTGTTCGGAGACTTTCTCCGTAAATAATTTGACGGGATAACCGGCCACATAAAACATGGCGTCGATCTTGCCCGCCTTCAGCTCTGCCAGTCCCTCTTCCGGACCGATGGTCAGGATCTCCCCGGGCTTGATCTTGGAAACCTCGAAGAGGAGCTTTGCCGTCACATACGTACCGCTCCCCTCAGCGCCGATGGCAACTTTCTTGCCGGTCAGATCGTCAAAACCGGAAATCCCTTTTTTCCCGATCAAGTGTATCTCTTCATTGTAGAGAGGAAACACCATCTTGATCTTTTGCGACACATCCCGCAGCACCTGGTTGGTCTGGACCCGTGCCACGAAAGCGAGGACATCAGACTGAACAATTCCCAGCTGTGCCTGAGGTTTTCGATAAACGAGGTTGATGTTGTCGATGGACCCATTGGAGGGAAGCACATTCAGCTGAAAGTTGTATTGCTTGACCAGCTCTTTGAGATTCAAGCCAAACTGGTAGTAGGTCCCCTTTTCACTTCCCGTCGTGATGCCCAGTTCCACTGCATAGGCCTCACCCATCAGAGCCAATACGGAAATCAGGATGAGAGCAAGCTTCATCGTCCAGTTTCTCATGGGACCCCCTCCTCTCTTATGCCAGCCCGCCAGACCCTTCAACCCGCGACAACAGGGTTGCAGGGCATTTCCGGGCAGATCTCTGGAAACGTTAACAACATGTGCCGGTACAGATCGGCGAAAGCCTTCACGCTAAGGGAGAATGCGAAGAACAAACTGGCAACACTTTGCATGCGGGCTTTCGCCTATGCAACAGAATTCATACTTCCCCTGAGAAAAAGTACGACGGGTAAGCAGGAAACAGTCGGCTGCCATGATTGAGCACGGTGGGGTCACACGGCATACCGATCCCGCAGGAAGCGCTTCAAACCGGCGACCAGCTTCGGAACCCCCGCGGCAGAGACGGCTCCCAGGGAGCCCAGGTTCAGGACCTTCGCGAAAGTACCCGGCACCTGGCCCACCACATGAATGTTATGATCCACCACATCGATGCGGGCACCGGCATAGGGCGATTTCTTGACCATCACCATTTTATCGGGAGGCCCGTTGTAGATGCATTCGTAATGCGGAAAGTGCTTCTTCAGTTCCATCACCATCGCCTCTACCGTCAGAGGCCGATGTTTTTTTGCCACGCGGATGATTTCAGGCTTCATCGTTCACTCCTAACGATCATGAATACAGCGGTGTCCACCCCCATCCATAAAATCCCCCCTGCCCCCCTTTACCAAAAGGGGGGAAATGCAACTTTTCCCCTCTTTGGCAAAGAGGAGAAACGCAACTGCTTCCCCTTTATCAGAGGGGGACTGAGGGGGATGTTCATGGTAATGGTAAGAAACTCTTGAAATTCGCTCATTGGATATTAGAAAAATCCAACTCGTGGGTCAAAAAAAATCTCCTGCGCTCATGCCCGCTGCCCCTCCGCATCTCGGGGCAGCGGCGGCCCTGCTGCTCCACAATTCTCTCATTTGCGAACCGGCAGGATTTTGTTATTCTTGCCCAAAATCCGGAGGCTGGGGAATTGTCGGGAATTCCTCAGGCCTCGCAGTCTATGAATATCCATCTTCCTTCCCCCGCAGTTTTCAGGGATGAGCAGGAAAGATTTCTATGCCAGACCACCCCGGTGATCCCCATTTCCACCATGAACCGCAGGCTCTGCACGAGGCCGATGCGCCCGTGCCCCATGCCTCTGACGCGCCGGAAAACAGGCTCCATTGCATGGAAGCCCTCTACCAACTGGCCCTGACTTTAGCAAAGGGAAGGAGTCTCCAGGAAAATCTTCAGCGCCTGGCAGAATGCAGTCACGAACTGACCGGCGCGGATGCGTCGGGAATCGCCGTTGGAGAGGAGGGGGACGAAGCCTTCCCCATCCGCTGCTCTCTGGGACTTCGACCGGACGTGTTCATGAAACTGCGCTTCAACCCGATTGAAAGCCCGAACGGTTTGACACGAGAACCGGAAAAATCTGCGCCTTCCATGGATTTCACCCGCACCGGCACCATTCTGGACGTCGACAGGCCTATCATCACCCGGGAGGGATTTCTTTCAGACATGATGGTTCCCATCCAGATGGATGAGGATGTCATGGGCATGCTCTGCGTCTTCAGCAGATCTCAAACACCCTTTACCCCTTACCACCTGGATATCCTTCGCAAAATAGGACACCTTGCAGCGGTTGAAATACAGCGCAGGAAGACGGAGGCTTTGCTGCGCGAGAGTGAAGAGCGATTTCGTTTCATGGCCGAAACCACGGGGGACGTGATCTATCGGCTAAAGTATCTCACCATGACCTACGATTACATCAGCCCTGGAATCCAGCAGCTCACCGGGTATTCCCCCGAAGAAATCAAGGAATCCCGCTTCGCCGGACTGGTCGAGCGCATCGAGCTTTTAGGGAAGGGGCCGGTATCCCCCAGGGATATCGTCAGGGATCGCACCCAGGGAAAAATCATTGAATACCGGGCCGATTATCTCATTCGCACCCGTCCCGGCCCTCTGAAATGGGTGCGGGATCATTCTTTCCCCTGGCTGGACAATGAGGGCCACATCATCGGGTCGGTGGGAATACTCAGCGACATCAGCGACTACAAGCGGGCGGAAGCCCGCGTGCAGGAGCGCACGAACGAGCTCATCGAATCGGAAGAGAAATACCGTACCCTTGTAGAGAATGTTCCCCTGGTGGTCTACCGCATGAGGCCGGGGAAGGAAATCCTTTTTGTGAACCACTTCGTGGAGGAGATTTTTGGCTATACGCCTCCCGAGATCCTTGCCAAACCTCACCTCTGGACGGAACGGCTGTATAGCGAGGACCTCCCGAAAGTTTTGGACCTCTGGGAAAAAAGCTGCCGGGATGGAAAAGAATTCTTGGAGGAATACCGGATCGTCCACAAGGATGGACACCTCGTCTACGTGATGGATCACGCCATTCCCTTTGCAGGCCCTACGGGGGCTGCGGAATGGCTGGACGGAATCATCATGGACGTGACAGGCAGGGTCCGGCTTCGGGAGCAGCTCGTTCGATCCGAGGGGCTCAAAACCATCAGTGAAGTATCGGCCCGCCTGGCCCACGAATTCCGCAACCCACTGGTGTCCGCTGGAGGCTTTGCCCGGCGCCTCCTTTCCACCATGCCCCAGGGTGACCCCAACCGAAGCAAGGTGGAAATCATCGTGAAAGAGGTGGGGCGACTGGAGGGAATCCTCCGCATGGTCCTCGACTATATCCAGCCGGTGGAGCTCCAGAAATCTCCCACAGACCCCAACCGGTGGATCCGGGAGGCCATCGGGGAACTCGAGGCTCAGCTCCATGAGCACCATGTCCGCATGGAGCTTCGCTTGACGGAGGAGATCGACTCCCTCTCCATCGATCGCCCCAAAATGGAATGCGTCCTCCAAACCCTCATCAAGAATGCTCTCACCCAAATGCCGGCCGAGGGCAGCCTGTCCCTTCATACCGAGCGCAGGAAAGGAAATTTCTCACTCCAGCTGCGCTATCCCGTGCAGCATATATCCAAAGACGACATCGAGCACTTTTTCTACCCCTTCACCACGTTCAAAGACGGCTACAACGCCGGAGACCTCCCTTTTTCCAAGATTCTCATCGACAAGCACGGGGGAGAAATCAGCGTCACCGTGGACGCAGCCGGTCATCTTGTCATCTCTATTTCCCTGCCGCTGTGATTTTGCCCGGCAGCCTCCCGCACGCTTTCTTCCCCTCTGAGCCTTCACGCCATCGAGCCCAAAGCCTGAATCGTCATCGAGAGGTCATGCCAGCAGCGCAGCCGCTTCCCGCATGAGCTTCCCGATGCGAAGCCTCTGCGGGCAGTTCTGTTCCGCTGCCGTGTAATCGAGATCCGACAGGCAGAGGCGCACTTCCGAAGGTATATACCCGAAGAGCCTCCTGGCCCGCTCGTGCTCGCCGTAGCTGTTATAATACATGAGACAGCGCATCACGTCTCGAATGGGAACGGCTCCACCGACAGCGGTTTCGCAGAGTGTGGCACACCCTGCACAGTAGCTCGAAGCCGTTTCCTGTGCATACCGCTCCATGAGCCGGAGATCCTCCGCCGAGAGCTCTGTCCGGTTCAAGGCGGCGGCCACGTTGGACATGAGGATCGTCATGGTGGGCATCTGGGAGCAGATGCTGGCGATGGCGGGATTCTCCCAGACGGCTTTCAGCCTTGCCTGCTTGTCGGTAAAGCCCTGTTTCAGGAATCGGCCGGCCAGCTCCAATTCCGTTTCACTGTCCATGCCGACAGGGCCTCCCCCCTGGGTCTTCATGGCCGTGAGTCCAATGCCTGCACGGACACAGGCATCCACCGCCTTTTTCATTTTATCCTGGTGCATGTTGCGGAAATTGTAGCTCATCATGATGCCGTCGATCCAGCCCAGTTCCGCCGCCCCGAGCATGCAGTCTTCCATGTTGCTGTGAGTGCTGAATCCGAAAAATTTGATTTTCTTATCCGCCTTGGCCTTTTCAGCCCACGCTTTCATCGCGGGAGCGAGCTCCCGGATGCCGCTGACACCGTGCAGGAAGTAAAGATCGATGAAATCCGTGTTGAGCCTCCCCAGCGACTGGTTGAGCAGGGCCGTCATTCCGTCGGGATCGCGGGCATCCGACTTGGAGACGAGAAAAACCTTTGCCCGGCTCTCGGGATACTTTTTGAAGAACTGGCCCATACCGGCTTCGCTCTTCCCGCCGCCGTAGCAGTCCGCCGTATCCCAGTAGGTCACCCCCCAGTTCAGGGCCTGCTTCAAGAGAAGCTGATTGGAGGGAATGTCGAACATCCCTCCCAGAGAAAGGGATGACACCTGGACCCCGGTTTTTCCAAAGGGGCGAAGAGGCACTGTTTCATGGGCACCGGCTTCCTCGGTGGCTGTATCCTTGTTTTGCGCCAAAGCCTCCCGTGCCGCAAGGAGTGATCCGGTTCCCAAGGCTCCGGCCGTCCGAAAGAAATCACGCCTGGATAGCTCTTTTTTTTCGGTCATTTTCCGCACCCTCCCTCTGCCGTCCAATTCCTGGGCTCCTGCTCCCTATCCGGGAAGCAGCGAATGTTTTCGATTCCTGGATTCATTTTCCGCCGTAATACGAATGGCCCTCTTCCCGCTGACGGGGCATTCGTGCTCACACACCCCGCATCCGATACAGCGCTCGGGATTGACATACGGACGCTGGAGCCGCACCTGGATCTCCAGGGGCGTCCCTTCCGGGAGAGCGTCTTTCCAGGGCTCGCCCGGTCCCACTACCCGAGACCGTTCGGCCTGCTCCACAATGAGGCGGCGCACCTCTTCCCCGACAGGCTTCACGAAGTAGTCTCCCGTGGCGAACTGCCCTGCGCGCAGGGGAATCGCGGCACCCTCCAGCTCCAGAGTCTCACCCTGCCGCCTTTGAACTCTCAGGGCACCGGTTGACACCGTCACGAATTCTTCCCTGGCAACAATCGCCTTGGGACTGACAGGGCAGTTCTCCTGGCAGACGATGCAGGGTCGATCCATGGCCCACGGCAGGCACCGCCCCCGGTCCACGAAGGCCGTTCCCATGCGGACCGGCCCCTCGGCGGCGAACTGCCCGCGCCCCAGTTTTTCCTGCAGGCTCAAGGGACGGATGGCAGCGGTGGGGCAGACATGTCCGCAGGCGACACAGTTGAGCTGACACCCGCTGGTCCCCATGCGGAAATTAAGGACGGGTGTCCAGAATCCCTCCATCCCTCCCTCCGACGTCGCCGGCTGAATGATATTGGTGGGGCAGATGCGCATGCACTGCCCGCATTTGATGCATCGCGCCAGAAATTCGGTTTCGGTCAAAGCGCCCGGAGGACGGATGCGTTCAGGGTTCCAGGCTGGTCCCACCGTTCCGCTCAGTCGCATGAGAGGGACCGCCGCCACGCCCGATGCCAGGGTGATGAGCACCCCCCGTCGGGAAATATCGGGAAGGAGGACTTCTCCCGATGCCGATCGGTCCATACGGTAGGTCATGAGTCCATGTCGGCAGTTTTCCAGGCAGTTCATGCACAGGATGCATTCTGAATGGCGAATCTGCTCAGCCGGTTGGCAAGCTCCCTCACAGCCTGCGGAACAGAATTTACACTGGGTGCAGATATCTTCCTTCTTGCCCACCCGCCATAGAGCAAATCGGCTCATGACACCAAACAATGCGCCGAGGGGGCAGACAAACCGGCAATAGAACCGGGGGCGCCTCAGATTCAGGAGGACAGCGGAGAGAAAGACCAGTCCCGCGACCCAGGCGCCCTGATAATAGCGCTGGCTTTCGGAAAGTTTCCGGCCTGCACCATCCAGCAGCGGGACGAGGGCCAGATGAAAGGACCGATGCAGGAGCGGGAGGGGATCCAGAAGCCCCGTCTGCAAAGAGGCTGCAACCATCGGCCCCACGGCCAGGATACAGGCTGAAAGTGTGAAGACCCCCGACAGCAGGAGCAAGACGCCTGTCTGCTTTTTCCCCGGGCCAAAACCCTTGACGAGACCGACACTCGCGGCCAGGAGCGCCCCTCCCGCCAGAATGCCCGCCACGGCCGGCGAGCCGAAAATACCCTGAAGCAGCTTCCCCAGCAGAGACCCCGACGCTGCCGCAAGCAGCAGCGCCAGCAGATAATACTTGATGGATTGGCCGGGGTGATAATCATCCTGCTCCACGACACGGGCAAACGGCTTGCCCTGCCGGGCCAGGTAGCCCACCAGGTGGTGCAGGGATCCGAAGGGGCACACCCAGCCGCAGAAGAAACGCCCCAGAAGGACCGTCAGGACCACGGTGACGAGAGCCCAGGCGAGACCGGCATACAGGGTACCCGTCGCCAGCAGGGTACCGAGTGCCGCGAGGGGGTCCAGCTGCAGAAACCAGTTCACGGGCCAGCCGCGCAGCTGCCACCATTCCTGCCCCACGGCGGTCACCACGCAGAACCAGAGGAAGAGCATCAAGAAGAAAGTCTGGCTGATTCTTCTGACAATAACGATTCTCATGCATTCCTCACCCAGCAGGGTTTTGGACGGGGTTCACCCCAGTTGGGACCGCACCGGGTGGAGCGACTCGAAATCCGCCGTACCAACTCCCGCACCCGCAGCCTTGCCGATAAAGGGAAGGTCTTCGACGCTTCTCCCCAGGAGGCGCACTCCAAAGGCATCCACCGCCACCTGGTCGGTTCCCACAACCAGCGTGTTCATGTTGTGAAGATCCGACAGGGAGCCACCCGTCGGTCCATTGCTCATCATGACCGTCGTTCCATCCAGGATGACAAGCGTCGGCCGGACCATCATGGCCAGTTCTTTAATGATATTGTGGATATCCTGGTGAAAAATATTCCTGCGTCCTCCCAGCAGCCCATACCAGTTTTTCATCACCATGGAAGCGCCGCTCCTGTGATGATCTTTCAAGGGAGCCATCCCGATGAGCTTGTTCATCCCGTCGAAGGGAGAAAGGAGCACGGGCCAGTTCCGGATCAACTGCCCTCCGGCCAGGGTCAGGGGCCGAAAGTAATGCTCCCGGGGCAAAAGGACTTTCGCTCCGGCCGACTCGGCTGCCTGGCCGATACCGCTCCATGTGAAGCAGCTCCTGGGATCATTGATGGGGTTGTCCGTCACCGCCACCTCAGCCGCCCCCACCTCGAGGCACATGCGGATGACTTCCCCCAGGAGCTCGGGATGGGTCGTGGCCGACAGCATGGGGGGACTGGCAAAAGCGGCGTTGACCTTGATGAGGACGCGGTCTCCCTTCTCGATGAATTTTTCCATGCCTCCCAGGGACTTCAGCGCCAAACGCACGGTTTGAGCCCTGTTGGAGCCTTGTGCGATGGCCATCACCGGGGAGCCCCCCGGGATGGAAAAATCGGGCAATACCCATGCATCCCCGGAAGAGCCTCCGGGCTCCGGTCCGAGGGGGTCGTGGAGGATTCCCCCGAGGGAAACGGCAGAGGCAATGACGGCTCCCGCTTTGGCGGCCCGGAGGAGAAAATCCCTCCGGGTCAAGGGAGGAACGTTCCACGATGACTTCATGGGGCCATCTCCATCAATCTTTCGTAGAGTCGGTGAGCCATTTCGATCCCCAGAGCCGCGTCTTCCGCCTCATGCACCCCCGCCAGGAAAGCCCCGTGGCTGAAAAAGACCTCCACCGTGTCGAAAACCTGCACTACACGGCAGTCGGGAACCTCGCATGGAAATGCGGCATCGCTTCCTCCACTGCGGAGGAGGAAATCATGGTAGTCGGCTGCAAGCCGCTCGGCCTCCTCCGGTGTCTTCCGCAGGGAGAGAAAAGCACTCTGCGACCTTCCCTCCACGGAGTACTGGGCGATAAAGACATTGTTCAGCCCCTCGAATCCAAACACATCGCTGCTGAGAAGCGTGAGGCTCCCTGCCTGGAGGTTTTCGGGCGGAAAGGCCCTTTCCTCCGTCAGGCCACCGGAATCACCGCTGCTTTTCCGGAGCACATCTCTCGCCCAGGTCTCCATGGCACGAGCCAGCGCCTCATGGGGCACCGAGGCCACCATTTCCACGTAGAATCGGTCTTGAACCAGGAACAACGCGTTCGGGGTTGCATAGGCAAGGTTCAACCCCTTCAGGTCGCTGCCGTCGGCACGCCTCTGGCTGCTGAAAACGGCAAAGGCATTCCGTGGACTGCCCATGTCATAAATGAACAGCTCGAACCACGCCTCGGGAGCCCCCTCCAGGGCAAAACGGCGACTCTGCAGATTTACAAACCCTGCGGAAAGGTAAAGCTCCGCCTTCCCGTTGATCTTCTCCGAAAGGGTCCCGGGGCCGAAGGCCTCCACGGGTGTCAGAGGAGTCACGCCCTCCGGGATGGAAAAGGGGAGCGCCACAGGGTCCGCCCCGGAATGACCGGAGGAAGCCGCCGCCCCAAAGTTCCCCTCCCCGGCGGGGGCGGTATAAAGTGAGGCATCGTAATGGAACTGCTTCAGGAAAATCCCCACGGCAATGCCGGACAGGAGCAGCAGCACGACAAAACCCGTCAGGGATTCACTCCTCGATGGCGTTCTTTTCACGGGCGCTCCTCACGTGAAGAACTGGATGAGGGAACGGATGACACATTCAGTGGAAAGGATGTTACAGTTAAACATAATGCAAAAGCAACCGTCGCGCATGGGAATCATTTGAGCCATAAACCCAAACATGGGAAAAAGCAAAGTGACCTCCGGGAATTTTCCCCAAAGCCGCTCCGGACAGCCTGGAAGCTCCCCTATCCTGTCAGGGCGTCTCAGGGCATCGAAAGCCCTGACCACCTTCGGCGTATGGAGCATTCTCCTTCTCTTTTCCAGCTGTGCCGGCTTCCACGGAAAGCCCCCCATCCACGCGAGCCCTTCCGAGCAGAAGGCACTCCACCCGATTGAGCCCGCAGACATCACCTCCATTCCGCAAAACGCCGAGGCATGCCTTCATCCCGAGACGGCCGACAGGCCGCTGATCTCCCCCGCCGCCGCCATGAGATGGCATGCGGCCTTCAGAAAAAAGCATTTTGCGCCCTGGCACAGGGAAGAGCCCACTACCAGCCGCGAAATGGCCTTCAGGGGGATCGAGCGATTCCTTTCCGAGCCCATTTTCGGCGAGAACAAACTGCCTCGGAGTAAAGAGTGGATCGATGCATTCCGCAGGTCCACCGCCATGGAAAGCTACCCCAACACGAAGCGGAAGGCGATTGCCGTCACCAATTCCAGCCTCCGGCTTCTGCCCACATTCGAGCCGGTGTTTTATGACTTCGATCTCCCCGGAGAGGGGTACCCCTTCGACCACCTGCAGGTGTCCGCCGTCTGGGGAGGCACACCCCTTTTCCTGGCTCATACTGCGGCCGACGGTTCCTGGGTCCTGGCCGAAACGCCCTTTGCAGCAGGCTGGATGCCCATAGAGGACATCGCTTTTGTGGACGAGGCATTCATGAGAGCCTATGAAACCGAGCGCCTGGCGGCTTTGATCCAGGATCGGGTTCCCCTGACCGGTACCGATTCCGGGTTTCGCTTCATGGGAAGATTGGGGACGGTCCTTCCCCTCGAGGCAGAGGATGAGGACACGCTGCACGTCCTGCTCCCCGTCTCCGACACGAACCGACGGGCCGTTCTGATCCGCGCTAAGGGTTCTCGGGAAAATGCGGGTGTTATGCCCGTTCCCGCCACCCCACGGAACATCGCCGCCCTCATCAATCAGTTGCTGGGCCGGCCGTACGGCTGGGGTGGCTTATACGGAAATCGAGACTGCTCGGCCACCCTGAAGGACCTTTTCACTCCCTTCTCCATCTGGCTGCCTCGGAATTCTCCCCGGCAGGCAGCGGCAGGGCTTTTCATTCCTCTCCATAACCTGGACCTTCCAGACAAGGAAAGGCTCATTCGCGAAAAAGGCATTCCCTTCCTCTCACTGCTCTGGATGCCGGGGCACATCATGCTCTACCTGGGTGAGAGCAGGGGCAGCCCTCTCGTTTTTCACAACACATGGGGGATCAAAACGAAAAGTCCTCAGGGAAAGGAGGGAAGGCATATCATCGGTCGCGCCGTCATCACGACGCTCCAGCCGGGAATCGAGCTCCCCGACATCCTCCTCCCCCAGGGAAATTTGCTGTACAGGATCGAAGGCATGACCCTGCTGATTCCTGCCGAGAATGCCGGATAACCTTCTCCCAGCCCCCTCTCCATGCCTCGTTGTCTCAGAGGCTGTCTAAAAAGTGAGTCAATCACTCCAAGCAGGCACCTTGTTCCGTCATTCCGGCAGTCTTCAAGCCGGAATCCATCCCAGCGAAAAACCTGGATTCCGGCTTGAAGACCGCCGGAATGACGAGCAAACGAATTCTCAGACAGCCTCTCAAAAGGTTGTCAGGCGCTTTTCATGAATGACGAGAGGCTCGTAACCGAACAGCGCATTCAGGTGATGCAGGAAGGCATGCTCACCCTCTTCGCGCCAGGCTGCGGTGATTTCGTCGTTGACTGTCTTATAGAAAGCCAACGCATCCTTCCAGGAAAGCGATTTCCCCTCCGGCATTCGCTGTGCCGTCGCCTGGTCGATCCAGTCCAGCCACGCCTGGCTGACACCCATGATGAAATAAGGCCAGGATTTTTGGATGGCCGGCGACCAGTTGGGATCGCTCGTATCTTCTATGTCGGGTCGCGTGATTTTCGCCGTGTCATCGTAGGAATCCCGCACCACGATGCCCGCGGTCTTCAGTGCATTGAGAGACGGACTGGACTGCAGGGAGGAAAAAACCCGGTCCGCCGTTGCCGGATCAGCATAGAAGAGGAAGCTGAACTGATGACCGGATGCGTCCCGGGCGGCCCTGCGGTGAAAGCGCCAGAGCTCAATTTTTTCGCCGCCAAGCATCAACGCGGGCAGCACCACTTCATGGGCGAGAAAGGGATCCACATGCCAGAGGGGCGCGGCACCTTCGGGCCAGGCCATCTGGAATCGAGCATACCACCAGCCCTTCCCGGAATCTTTTATGGCGGGAGTGGCAGAAGCAGCACCCACCGTCACCTTCTTCGCGGGCATGGAAGAGCACGCCGAAAGCACAGCGGCGACCAGCAGGACCATCACCCATCCAAGTCGTTCCTTCTTCATCCAGAGCACCCATGCCCTCCTTAGCTTATGGATCGGCATCATTTGCAGCTCACAGCCGTCGAAACGCCCAAGGTCACCGTGCAATCATCGCCCGCATCATATCGGCGGCGTTTTCCGCATGGTTGGAAATGTCGCCCAGGTCGCGGATCAGCTCCGCCAAGTGGTAGGCTGACGTTGCATTCACGAAGGGATAGCTCAGGATGTCAGAGAGCAGCTTCCGCTCCACCTGGTCCGACTGGAATTCGTATTCCCGTATCAGGCGGATGGCCTGCTTCACCTGGTTGCGCTGATTCTCGGAAAAATTCTGGAAATAACTATCCGCAGCCTCCACCAGGGGATGGACGGATTTGAGCACATCGATGACCTTCTCGATCATCAGGAGAAGATCGTCCACCAGTTCGTCGGGAACCTCGGTCTTCCGGTAGGAAAGCCAGTGCAGTGCGTCCTGAGTCCCGTCCAGGACCTTGTCCTGTTCCCTCAGGTACCAGAGGAGCTGGAACTTGTCCACAGGGAGCAGAATGCCCCGGGGCAGGTGCCCGCGGATGTTCCGCTTGATCCCGTCCCCCTGGTCTTCGATGATGGTGATCTTGTTGTGGTAGCTCTCAAATTCCGCGCTGTTTTCATCCAGGTAGGCCAGAACCGCGAGGCGGAAAATGGGAGCCGCTTCTCGAATGAGGTTGGCGTGCTTCTTGAGCCCTTCAAAGGGGGATTGGCGGAATAGCTGCCACAGTGCCGTGCGCATGATGTCTCCTTTGCCTATAGAAAAATTGCTTCGAGAATTTTATAGATGATGATCGTCGGGAATGCTGCCAAAGGAAGAGTGATCACCCAGTAAAACGTTATCTTCCATACCATTTTGAAGTCCACCGCAGACAACCCACCGGCCAGCCCGACACCGATCACGGCGCCAACGGCGGCATGGGTGGTGGAAACGGGGAGCCCCAATTTGGAGGCGATGAGCACGGAAGTCGCCGTTCCGAAATCCACTGAAAACCCCCGGGAGTTGTTGAGTACGGTGATTTTGTGTCCGATGGTCTCGATCACCCGATATCCCCACGTGAAAACCCCGATGGCGATAAAAAGTCCTCCCCCCGCCAGGAGAAAAATGGGGACCTCCGTCGTCTGGGGGATGGCCCCCAGCTTGTAAATGGCGTAAATGCCGGCCACCGGCCCGATGGCGTTGGCCACATCGTTGGCCCCGTGGGCCAGGGAAACGTAGCAGGCCGTGAAAACCTGCAGACGTCTGAAAATCTCTTCCACCCCTTCTTCTTCCACTTTTCGGACTGTTTTGGCCATCCACCTCTTGGCACCAAAGCCCAAAGAGACTGTAAGGAATACGGAAACACCCACGCTGGTGTTGGCATCGAATCCGAGCTGGTCCCCCAGGGGTGTTTTTGTGAGGAGGGAAAGCATGACGATGAGGATGGTCGCCCCGGCAAAAAAGGGTGTCCAGCGAAGGGCTTCCACGAAGAGGCGCGGCTTCATGAGGATCTGTCTTCGGATGAAAACAAAAAAGAGATAAGCGAGCAAGCCGGCGAAGACCGGAGAAATCAGCCAGCTGAGAACGATGGGGAGGATCTTCCCCCATTTGACGGCCGACATGCCGCCCGCAACCATCCCGAATCCCACGATGGCCCCCACAATAGCGTGGGTGGTGGAAACGGGGAGCTGCTTCCATGTGGCCACGAACACCCAGAAGGCAGAAGCCATCAAGGCGGCCAGCAGCCCGACGCTCATGACCTGGGGATCCGTAATGTATTCCGCATTGAGGATGCCTTTGGACAGGGTGGCGGTGACATGGGACCCGATGAATGTCGCTCCTATGAAATCCAGGATCCCTCCAATGAGGACCGCCTGTCTCAGGGTGATGGCTTTGGCTGCCACCGGCGAAGCCATGCCGTTGGCAATATCGTTGGCACCGATGTTCCATGCCATGTAAATTCCGGCCATCAACCCCAAAAAAAGTATCATTTCCGCCATGAGAGCCTCTCGAGGATGGACCGCGTCGGTCGATGACGTGCAATCACAAGGGACGCCGGCACCCGGCCGGGCAACGACCACAAGCCCTTATCTTCACCCCGGCGCAACAGACATTCCATGGAACGGAAACAAGAGACTGTACTCTTCAGATGCGAATTTCGTGTGCATTTCCGGTATGGGGCAAAGCGCCGGATCGATCCTCTCGCGCGGCGAGAGGGTCTTATGGGGTGCTGTCGGGCATGGGGGTGGGGCGAATGTATTTGCCGGCGAGACAGGACCCTGCGGCAGGACTGGCCATATTCCCGCCGCAGGGTGCCGACCTCACCGATTGAAAAATCCCTTATCTAAAGCTCATTCGGGCAGCAGCTTGCTGAAGAGATGACGGACCGACTGCCATCCCATCTTGCGGCGCAGCAATCCCAGCTGGTCCTGCAGGGGAATGTCCTTGGGACAGACATCCTCACACCCCAGCAGACCCAGGCAGCCGAAAATGCCCTCTTCGTTTCCCACCACCTCGAAGTACTGGTCGCCAGTGCGCTGATCCCGCGGGTCCATCATGAAACGAGCGATACGGTTGAAAGCGACAGCCCCCATGAACTCGGGGCGCATGTTGGCCTTTCCGCAGGCCGCAACACAGCAGCCGCATTCCACGCAACGCTCCAGTTCGTAGATTTCCTCGGCGAGCTGGTTTTCCATCCGTTCTTCGGGAGCCTGGGGATCGAACACCTTGTCCGTATGGACCCAGGACTGGACCTTCTCGTTCATGGCCCGAAACCAGGTCCCTGTATCCACCGACAGGTCGCCGATGAGCTTGAAAACGGGCAGCGGCAGCAGCGTGATCTCCTCGGGCAGCCCTTTGGTCTTGGTGTGGCAGGCAAGATCAGGCCTTCCGTTGATCAGCATGGCGCAGGACCCGCAGATGCCCGCGCGGCACATGAAATCGAACTGCAGGCTGGGATCCTGCTCTTCACGGATGCGGTTGAGGGCGATGAAGAGAGTCATGGCGTCGGTTTCCTCCAAATGGAAGGTTTCCATATGGGGAACGGATGCGGGATCTTCGGGGTTGTATCGAAATATATTGAATTTTAAAGATCTTCCCACGTTGAGTACCTTTCCTTAGTTGGTTGCAGGCGAGGCAGGTCCACACCCCATGACGTCGGGATCCTCGCAACAGATGATCTGGCACGACCCGTAGCCTCTCTCACCAGGCGGGATTTCCCAAACCTTTGAATTGGGCTCGTAATTCAAGGTTGGAAGGGTATCCCCCTCTTTCCACGTGGCCAGAGTCCTTTTGAGCCAGTCCCTGTCATTCCGCTCCTTGAAGTCTTCGCGCGAATGGCAGCCGCGGCTCTCGGTGCGCTGCTCAGCCGCGTAAGCCACGCACAGAGCCAGCCGGACCATCCCCTTGATGCGAAGAGCCAAGGCAAGCTCCGGATTGGCCCCGATGCCGCTGGAGCGCAGTCCGGCCTTTTCGGAACGTTCGGCAATGGTCTGCAATTTTTCCACCGCCTTCCGCAGGTCTTCGGCATTGCGGAAAATCCCCACACCTTCCATGAGGGCATCCTGCATGGCCGCACGAACTTCGTAGACGTTTTCCCTGCCGTCCCTGCCCCGAATGACGGCATCGATCCGCTCCTGCTCCTTCTTCACAGCGTCGCCGATGATGGCCGTTTTGAAATCGACCTCATAGCCTTCCAGGAAGTCGGAAACCTTCTGCCCGACGATCCTTCCCGCCACGATGGTTTCGGCCAGGGAGTTCCCTCCCAGGCGGTTGAGGCCGTGCATGTCCCAACAGGCGGCTTCCCCGGCTGAGAAAAGGCCCTTCAGCCCATAAGCGGCGCCATCCTTGTTGGTGCGCACGCCTCCCATGCTGTAATGCTGGCAGGGGCGGACCGGGATCATTTGTGTGATGGGGTCCACTCCGAGGAATTCGTTGCAGATTTCCTCCACCTCGCGGAGCTTCGTCTTGATGTGTTTGGCACCCAAATGGCGAATGTCGAGCCACAGGTGGTCGCCATAGGCGCTCTTCACGCCGAGTCCCTTGCGGATGTGGTGCGTCATCCAGCGGGAAACCACGTCGCGGGAAGCCAGCTCCTGCTTTTCGGGCTCATAGATGTGCATGAACCGTTCGCCGTTCACGTCCTTCAGGGTGCCGCCGTCTCCGCGGCAGCCTTCCGTCACCAGGATATTGGTGGGTACGATGCCCGTGGGGTGGAATTGCACGGCTTCAGGATTCCCAATGGGTACAATCCCCGTGTTGAGGGCCAGAATGCTTCCGCTGCCATCGCAGATGACGGCATTGGTCGTTTCGCGGTAGAGCCGCCCATACCCGCCCGTGGCGATGAGGGTCGCTTTGGCCAGGTAAACCCTGAGCTTCCCCGTCTTGAGGCATCGCGCCACGGCGCCGATGCAGGTTTCTCCATCGTGAATGAGGGCTGTGGCCTCGACCCGGTCGTGGACACTGACACCCAGCTTCACCACCTGGTTGTCCATGGTGAACAAGAGGGTATGCCCGGTTCCATCGGAGGTGTAGCAGGTCCGCCATTTGGCCGTTCCACCGAAATCCCGGGCCGTGATGAGGCCTTCCTTCTCCTTGGACTCGATCTTCTCGAATTCCTTGCCGCCCTTGAAATAGGTGCTTTTCCCGGCGACCACGCGGTTCCAGGGGATGCCCCAGTGGGCCATTTCCCGGACCGCGATGGGTGCGGTTTCGGCAAACATGCGGGCCACTTCCTGGTCGCAGCCCCAATCCGACCCCTTGACCGTATCCGAAAAATGGACGTCCGGACAGTCGCCTTCCCCTTTGCAACAGTTCCCCAGGGATGCCTGCATGCCCCCCTGAGCCGCGGACGAATGGGATCGCCGCGGGGGAACGATGCTCAAACAAATGGTTTCAAAGCCCCGTGTAGCCGCCTCAACAGCCACCCGCTCGCCGGCCAGGCCCGCTCCGATGCATAGCAAATCGGTATAAAAGGTTTCCAATTTCGGCTCCTTACGCAGGGTTAATGATGAAATAAAGAGTGAACAATGTGATCAGACCGATGGTCACAAAGACCAGGGTCAATTTATTCTCGAAGCGCTTCAAACCCTTACGGTTGGAGCGGGTGATCCATCCCCACTTGACTCCGATGCGATAAAATCCGATTCCCACATGGAGCTCGATCATGGGCAGCAAAATGATGTAGAAAAGCAGCCACCAGCCCGTTTGAACCCGCGCGGCGCTCTTGGCCGCCGAGATGGGCAGGTTCGTGAGGACCGTCCACATGTGCACGCTCCCCATGATGAGGATGATCATGGCCGTGATGGCCTGAACGTTCCAGAGCCAGGTGTCGAGATGGTTGAAGCGTACGCTGTGCTCCCACATCATCTTCTGTTCTTTGGCCCTGAAAGGAATCTTTCGTGCAGCCAGGACAAAATGGACCAGGAAAATGAGAGCGATCAAGGGTCCGCCCGTCTGGGCCAGGTAGGTCTCCTCCAGAAAGTTTGCGATGGCATTCATCACCCCCGGCCCCAGGTTCACACTGGCCACCAGAATCATGTGACTCCACATGAACAGAATCAAAGCGACACCGGTGAACATCTGCAGGGTATCCAGGTAGGCATCGGTCCTGACAGGTTGTACAATTTGGGTTGCTGTTGGCTGGTTTGACATTGTTCTCCCTCTGTTCTCCAATAGATAGCTGTTATGGAGTCGGCTCGGGATCTCCGCTCCCTCTACGCCTCCAAAACCATAAGATACTTCACTCAAAATGTTAAATAGTTTTTTAAATTTCCGTGTTTACCGCTCCCTCACCTCTCAGGCGCAGCCAGTTCCTGTGGTATCGGGCCAGGCGTTCCATGTCCTTTTCCCCCAAGTTTGCCAGGCGCCTTACATCCATGTTGTCTTCCAGGTCGGCGATCTTCACCAGCCTGGCCAGAGGATGCCCCCCGGCCCTTTGGATGGATTCTTCATAAGGTTCGCCCGGCATGCGTGTCAGACAGGCCACGGCATCCAGGATGTCTTCCGGGAACCCCTGTCTTCGAAGATCTTCCAGGGAAAAATCGGAGTCCTCCACCACGTCGTGCAGCACGGCCACGATGCGGGCGGCGTGCGACGGCATGCGCAGCATCAATCGGAGGGGATGCAGGATATAGGGGGCTCCGGCCTTGTCCCTCCTCCCGTCATGGGCTTTCACCGCGAGCAGGATCGCCCGCTCCAGCGTGCTCATGGCTTGCACCTCCTTCAGGGTCTCAAGCTCTGCCCCGGAGACATGGACTTTCGGAGCCATGCTTCCCAATGATCGATTTTGGGAAAATAGAGCACCATGA
Source organism: Desulforhabdus sp. TSK (assembly GCF_022836495.1). Taxonomy (GTDB): domain Bacteria; phylum Desulfobacterota; class Syntrophobacteria; order Syntrophobacterales; family Syntrophobacteraceae; genus Desulforhabdus. The sequence goes on along the minus strand of NZ_BQXM01000035.1, from coordinate 16,843 downwards.
GCAGCAGGGTAAAGAGCAGGAGAACATAGAACTCACGGTAATGGCCCCCCATCAGGAAGAGGACCAGTCCAAGAATGGCGGGGATCTCGCACAGGCAGTAGGTGACGATGTGTGCAACGACCATCCTGCGGACCAAAATCTTCTCATCGTCCCCGGGGCTGCTTTTCAAAAGAGCCTTTCGAAGCACTCTGATTGCCACAAGCGCCATCAAAGCCAGCCCATAGAATATGTCCGGCAGCTGAGCGGCCCTGGAAGCGGCAAAGCCTTGAAAGGGATCGAGCTGTCTTCGCATCACTTCCACAATGACGGCATACACCAGTACGGTGAGCAGCATAGCCCCGCTGATGATCCTGCTGGTTTGAAACAATTTGTTCATTTCCAGTGGCAGTTGCATTCCTCCTCCCTGTTTTTTCGCGTGAACAAGAAAAGGCGGCACACTCCCTCGACTCCGCCACCCCTCTCTACAGGCAATGTTGTTGACTTAACCAACGTTCGTCATTCCGGCGAAAGCCGGCATCCAGGAAAAATAAAGGCTTTCTGGACCCCGGTTTTCACCGGGGTGACGTTAAGTCAACAACATTGCCCTCTACGGGGGTGCACCAGTCATAAGAGCTGCCGGTCTACGGCAAGGCAATGTGATCCGGAGACATGACAGTATACAGGGGAGAATGCAGAACTCAACGAGAATAAGACGCAGGACACGTCGTCATAAAATGAGGCTCCAGGGGGTTCCCGGTCTTCGACAGGGGCACCCGCTGGAGAAGATGCTTCAACTTACCGTAAAAATCCCCCTCAATCCCCCTTTGATAAAGGGGGAGGCATGACCTTTGCCCCCCTTTGCCAAAGGGGGCCAGGGGGATTTTTATTCGGTGGCGGTGAACAACACCGCGTTCATGGCCGTTAAGTAATGACTTTCGCTGCGATGTGCCGGGAGAATTCCAGAGGCAACCGGCGAGACCCGGCATCAACCCCCGTTGCCCTTCACCAGCCGGCCCATCTTTTGGCCCAGCTCGATACATTTTTGAAGGTCCTCGTGGGTGGGAGCAAATTGCACCCTGAGCCCCGGATCTGCCACGTCCACTTTCATCTCTTCCAGCGCACCCGTGAGGATTTTGACCGCCTCGCCGCTCCACCCATAGGAACCGAAGGCGGTACCGATCTTGTGCAGAGGTTTGAGTCCCTTCATGTAGCAGAGCATGTCCGCCATGGGCGGCATGATGCCGTTGTTCAGGGTGGAAGATCCCAGGATGAGGGCCTTTGCATCGAGCACTTCCGTCATAACGTCACTGCGATGATTCAAATTGAGGTTGAGTATCTTGAACTCGACCCCTTCCTGTCCCAGCCCATCGGCAATGGCCATGGCCATTTTCTCGGTGCTCCGCCACATGGTATTGTAGATGATGAGAGCTTTTTTCCTGGTTTCCTGGCGGCTCCACCTGCCGTATGCCTCGACGATTTTGGAAGGATTCTGCCGCCAGATGAGCCCATGATCCGGCGCGATCATGTCAATCTCGAGGCCCAGCTTCTGGACGCTCTCGATGAGCTTGCCCACCAGTGGGGAAAAGGGCAGAAGGATGTTGGCGTAATACTTGGCCGCATGCACAAACAGCTGATCCAGGTCCACTTCATCGTCGAAGCGTTCGCTGGTGGCCCAGTGCTGCCCGAACCCATCGCTCGAAATGAGCAGCTTGTCTTCCTTGATGTAGGACATCATACTGTCGGGCCAATGCAGCATGCGGGTTTCCAGGAACTGTATCGTCTTGCTCCCCAGGCTGATCTCCTGCCCGGTCTCCACCACTTCATAGGGCCAGTCTTCCCGGTGGAAATGCTGCAGAAGCGCTTTTTTCCCCATGGCCGAACAAATGATTTTTTCGGGCTGCACCTGGTCGATGAGCTCGGGCAGTGCCCCGGAATGGTCCATCTCCACGTGGTTCACCACGATGTAATCGATCTTCCGAGGTTCGATGATCTTGCGGATGTTATGCAGGAGCGCATTCCTGAAAGGAGCTTTCACCGCATCGAACAAAGCGACTTTCTGGTCAGGAACGAGAAAGGAATTGTAGGTGGTACCCTTGGGAATAAAATAGCCGTGAAAATCACGCACATTCCAGTCCACGGCCCCCACCCAGTGGATTCCCTTTTTGATTTCAATGGGTTTCATCATTACCCTCTTTTATGGTCTGTTGAAAAGCCTACGCCTTCTCCTCTGCCACGGATCCAGGCCCTGCCAGGGGCTTGAACATTTTCCGGCTGGCTCCGCATACCGGGCATTTCCAGTCGTCAGGCAACGCGTTGAAAGGAGTCCCCTTGGGAATTTTCCCTTTGCGATCGCCTCTGTCGGGATCGTAGAGACATCCACAATTGGTCATCTGGCACTGGTACATGTCTTTTGGGTCCGCCATGATAGCATCCTCTCTCGTCTCACATTCATTGCACAAGGTTTCTACCAATTCTCACCCAGCAGCTCGTAGTAAGCCTGGGGATGCGCGCACGCAGGGCATGAGTCAGGGGCCTCGGCGCCCTCATGCAGGTAACCGCAGTTGATGCAGCGCCACACGACGGCCTTGTCCCGCTTGAAGACTTTACCGGTTTCAATGTTCCGTGCAAGGTCCAAATACCGCTTCTCATGCTGTTTTTCTGCAACGGAGACATACCTGAAAACCTCTGCGATGTCGCCGAACCCCTCTTTTTCTGCAACGGCGGCAAATCCCGGGTAAAGATCGGTGTGCTCATGGCGCTCCCCGGCGGCAGCCGCTTTGAGGTTCTCCAGGGTGCCGCCGATGACCCCTGCGGGGAAGCCGGCTGTAACCATCACCTCGCCGCCTTCCAGAAACTTGAAAAACCGTTTCGCATGCTCCTTTTCCTGGTTGGCCGTCTCTTCGAAAATGGCTGCGATCTGCACGAGACCATCCTTCTTGGCCTGGCTCGCGAAATAGGTATAGCGGTTCCGTGCCTGGGATTCACCGGCAAATGCCGCGAGAAGATTTTTTTCTGTCTCGGTCCCTGCGAGCTTTTTCATTACTTCCTCCTAATGTGTGCACGTTTCGTTGTGGTCTGTATTTTCCTGACAATTGACTCTATCTCTATCCTCCAGGCATTTGGGGCAAAATCCCCAGATCTCCAGATGCACCCCCTGGATGTCGTAGCCGTGAGTGTCCACCAGCATGTCTTCCCATGAAGACGGAAGCCCGACACTGACATCCTCCAACGCGCCGCAGCGCAGACAGCGGATATGGTGATGCAGCTCCGTATTGACATCGAACCGCCTCTGGCTGCCGGCCATGTCCAGTTTTCGGATGGCGCCCTGGGCCGCCAGGGACTCAAGGTTTCTGTAGACCGTCCCCAGGCTGATGCGGGGGAGCCTCAGTCGGACTCTGTCGTAGATTTCATCCGCGGTGGGGTGAAATCGCAACTGCCTGAGCTCCTCCAGGATGATTTTTCGCTGAGGAGTCATTCGCTGAAATTTTCTGTGGACCATGAGGGGCTTCCCATTTTATCGATAACGCTTACTAATAATTAAAAGTCATACTGTCAAGCCCACCTTCATCATCAAAAACCATGAACCGTCGGCGCTGAAGTCAATTTTCAGAATGAAAGGAGAAGCGTCATGCATCGGTCGATTTCAAGGGCAATTTGCCCCCATGACATCGTGCCGGAGTGCTTGTCTAATTGACTTTCTGCGGCTTCTCGCCGAATATATCCCAGGTGTAACCCAAAGGGTGTGCTCACTTAAAAATTCTTTTGTCGGAAGGTCCTCCTGCATGGAACCAAGTCCAATCACCAAGAAGGGTCTTTTTTCCTGGATCTTGACACGCTACAGGGGGCTGCAGCTTCTCCTGCTTCTCCTCATTGTGAGCACCATTCTCTTCCGTGTTCTCCCCCTCGAACTGCAGAAGAGGATCATCAATCAGGCCATCGCCTACAAGAAGATGGACATCCTTTTCCTCTACTGCGGACTTTACCTGGGAGCGGTGGTCCTTGCAGGCGTCTTGAAGTACGTCATCAATTTGCTCCAGAGTTACATCGGGCAGCGGATCCTGAAGGAACTGAGGGAAAGAATATACGATCACATCCTGACGCTCCCCATTTCCTTCTTCAGGCGCACCCCTCCCGGTATGGTCATTGCCTCCCTGACCTCCGAGCTCAGCGCCATCGGGGAATTTCTGGGAGGGGCACTGGCCACACCCCTCATCAATATCTTCACCCTGCTGACTTTTGCCGGTTACCTTTTCTATCTGCATCCGCTCCTGGCCATTCTGAGCTTTTCCATCTATCCTGTTGAAATCATCATCATCCCCTTCCTGCAAAGACGCTACAATCGGCTCAACCGGGATCGCATCGACGTCACGCGATCCATGAGCAACGTCATCGGCGAAGCCATAGCGGGCATCCACGAAATCCATGGAAATGCCGGCTATCGCCTGGAAAATAGAAAATTAGGCCGCTTCAACGAAGCTCTGTTCACCATCCGCAACCAAATGAATACACTGAAGTTTCTCATCAAGTTTCTGAACAATTTTTTCCAGAGCCTCGGCCCCTTCATTCTCTTCCTTCTGGGAGGCTATCTCACCCTCCAGGGACGCTTCGACCTGGGGGCTCTCGTGGCGTTTCTGTCGGCCTATGAAAAGCTCTATGACCCCTGGAAGGAGCTGATGGACTATTATCAGGACCTTCAGGACAGCCACGTCCGCTACCATCGCATCATGGATTATTTCGACATCCAGCCCGAGTTTCTCCTGGCCCCCCCTGACGGACGCGATCCTCTCCGCCTGGAAGGGGATATCCGAATTCAGGACATGTCCTTCATCATCGATGGTGAGATCCGCGTCCTGGACCAGGTGAGCCTGGCGTTGAGATCGGGTGAGCAACTGGGGCTGGTGGGTTTTTCGGGAAGTGGCAAGAGCACTCTGGCCATGGTCATCGGGCAGCTTTACAGTTATACGACGGGACACGTTTACCTGGACGGCCAGGAGCTCAAAACGCTGTCCAAGCAGGATATCAGCTTCAACATCGGATACATTGCCCAATACCCCTTCATTTTCGACGGCAGCATCGAGGAAAATCTCCTGTACGCCTGCGAGTCTCTCGTCCCCGGTGACGGCGGTTCCGCAGTGCCTCTCCCCGGGAGGGACGAGATCGTGAAGGTCCTGGAGCTGGTGGGCCTGTCGGACGACATCCTGAGGATCGGGCTGAACACAGTTCTCAGTCCTGACGGCACCGAGGATTTCACTCAAAGGGTGATCCGCATGCGATCCACCTTCTTTCAGCGTTGGGGGTCCGAGCTCGCGGATTCTGTGAACTTTTTCGACCTGAATCGCTTCCAGGAGCATATCTCCCTGGGAGAAAATATTGCCTTCGGCCATGCCCATGTGGACGAATATCAATTGGAGGCACTCCCCGGGAGCCGCTTCTTCCGCGAGTTTCTGTTGGAAAGCGACCTGCTGGACCCTTTGCTGGGGCTGGGTGAAGAGATCGCCGTTCAGACGATCGGCCTGTTGAAAGATCTCCAGGATGATCCCTACTTTTTTGAATTGAGCCCCATTTCTCAGGCTGAATATGAGGAATACCAGGAGATTGTGAGCCACCTGACGAAGGCCAAGTCCGTGGGGCTCAAACAGAGGGAGCTGGACGCCCTCCTGCGCCTGGCCTTGCGGTTCACTCCAGCCGTCCACACAATGGCAGCGCTGCCTGAAAACCTCGAAAGGGACATCGTGAAGGCCCGCCGCCGCTTCATGGAGAAAATGCTTCAGCACGACCCGGGGGCGATAAGCTTTTATCGCCCAACGGATTATGTTTTCACCCAAAGTATCCTGGACAACATTCTTTTCGGGCGGACCAAAGCGGATCGCCCCCAGGCCATCGAAAAGGTCCGGGAGAAGGTGGAAGAGCTCTTGAGGCAGGAAAATCTCACGGCTGAAACCTTGGAAATCGGCCTCAAGTTCCAGGTGGGCAGCAAGGGAGACCGCCTCTCGGGCGGCCAGAAGCAGAAAATCGCCATTGCCCGCGCGCTCCTCAAAAATCCGCGCATACTCATTCTGGATGAAGCGACGGCCAGTCTGGACAATGCCTCTCAGGCACGCATTCAGCAGCTGTTCAGTTCCGAGTTGAAAGGGAAATGCACTTTGATTTCCGTCGTCCACCGACTGGAATTGGTCCGTGACTTCGATTTGATCGCCGTCATGCGAGCGGGCAAGATTGTGGAAATGGGGCAATACCAAGACCTCATGGACAGAAAGGGGCTTTTTTATGAGCTTGCACACGGAGCCTAAGAAGGAATGTTCAATCAGTCCCGGAGAGGGGCGTTGCGAAATGTCCGCCAATCTCGAAATATTCAGAAACGTATCCGCTTTCTCGGGAATTCCCATCGATCGCCTCAAACTACTGGCCTATCTGAGCAAGAGGGTCAACTTCAAGGCCGGAGAGTTCGTTTTTCACCACGGTGACCTGGATGACAAAGCCTACCTGATACTCTCGGGAAAGGTTCAGGTGATACGGGAATTTCCCGATCATTCCATTCTACTCCATGAATTCAAGGAGGGTGATTTCTTCGGGGGATTGGTGCTCCTTTCGGACATCAAACGGCTCTTTTCCATCAAGGCCCTTACGGATCTGGAGTGCCTGACGATAAGCCGGAAAAGCTTCCAGAAAGTGCTCATGCAGTTTCCGGAAATTGCGTTGAAACTGCTCAACCCCACGATCAAGCGCATGGTCCAGATGGAGGAGCGACTCCTGCAGGCCCAAAGCGACCAATGTATCTACGGATGAAAGGAGTCCCTCCATGGATGAAAGATTCAATCCCTTTGCCATCGCTCAGCAGCAACTGGACCGCGTTGCCGAAAAGCTTGGCCTGGACCCAGCCCTCCATGAGCTCCTGCGGTGGCCCATGCAGGAAATTCAAGTGACCCTCCCCGTACGCATGGACAACGGCTCCACCCAAATATTCCACGCCTTTCGAGTTCAATACAATACGGCCCGCGGCCCCGCCAAGGGGGGGATCCGATGGCATCCCCAGGAAACGATCGATACGGTGCGGGCACTGGCCGCATGGATGACTTGGAAGACGGCGGTGGTGGACATTCCCCTGGGGGGAGGCAAGGGGGGGATCGTCTGCAACCCTAAAGAGCTTTCGGAAAGCGAAAAGGAGCGGCTCGCCAGAGCTTACATTCGAGCGCTGGCGCGGTCTCTCGGAGTCACCAAGGATATCCCCGCCCCCGATGTGTATACAACACCGCAGATCATGGCCTGGATGATGGACGAGTACGAAAAGATCATGGGAGAGAGCCACCCGGGGGTCATCACGGGAAAGCCCATTGCCCTGGGAGGCTCCCAGGGACGGGGGGATGCCACCGCCCGGGGCGCCGTCTACGTGGCTCGGGAAGCTGCCGCGGCCTACGGCATGGAGCTCAAGGGTCAATCCATGGCGGTCATGGGCTTCGGAAATGTGGGAAAATTCGCGGCGCTGCTGGGGGAAGAAATCCTGGGGCTCAAGCTGGTGGCGGCCTCGGATTCCAGGGGAGGCGTCTACAATCCTGGCGGCATCGACGCCAGGGCTCTCGCCGATTACAAGCTCAGGAACGGCGTTCTCAAAGGCTTTCCCGGTGCTGAGACCCTCACCAACCAGGAGCTCCTGGAACTGGAGGTCACCATCCTTTTTCCAGCTGCCCTGGAAAATGTCATCGTCAAGGAAAATGCCCCCCGCCTTCGCTGCAAGATTTGCTGCGAACTGGCCAACGGTCCCACCACCCCCGAAGCCGACGCCATCCTCAACGACAGGGGAATTCTCGTTATTCCCGATTTTCTGGCCAACGCCGGCGGAGTCACGGTTTCCTATTTCGAACAGGTTCAGAACGCCTGCAATCTTTACTGGGAGCTGCAGGAAGTCCAGTGGAGGCTCGACAAGAAGATGACGAGCGCATTCCAGAGTGTGCTCACCATGAGCCGGGATCACAAGGTTTCCCTGCGGGAAGCCGCTTATCTGGTGGCCGTTGCGCGAGTGGCCGAGGCTTGCCGCCTGCGGGGATGGGTATGAATCATGAGACGGGATTCTCCCTGAAGGATCTCGTCGAAGCCCATCGTCTCTACCGGGAGATGATGCGCTACCCCGAGCTGATGGCGGAGATGCGCAGGCTCTTCCTCTCCACCCTGGAAGAGGCAGGCATCGCGGGGAGGGAGACTATCCGGGAAGAAGTGCGGCAGGCCTTTCCCCCTGGAGAGGAGTCGCCTTCGCCGGAGGAGCTTCAAGACTTCACGGACAGCCTCATGGACCTTTATTTTGCCCACCATTTCAGCCGGGAAACGATTCGAGGCACGATCCTACTGGCTCGGAAAAAAGACGCGTTTCAGCAGCTCCAGCAAGTTCTCAATACGGAAGGAACGGCTTCCAGCCGCATCATGGCGGCGCTGAAATCCTTCTGCCAGCTCCCCGAAGGCGGCGTCCCCCTCTCTGCCGATGAAGCCGAAGGCGTGCGCGTGGCCCTCCTCAACCATTTCATTTCCAGCCAACTTTCCTTCATCGGCATCGCCAAACGGCACATCACCATGCGGGACGTCAACGATATTTTGTCCCACTCCTACTGGAGTCCGAGGCGGTCCGGAATGATCGGCGGCAAAGCGGCCGGCATGTTTCTGGCCCACAGGATCCTCATGCCGCGGCACGAGCCCATGGACCCGGACCTTGAACCCCATCTCGCCATGCCGGAATCCTATTATTTCAGCTCCGGGATTTTGTCGGATTTCATCGACTACAACCACCTCTATTCCTTTCACAGCCAGAAGTACAAAAACCGGGAAGTCATCGAGGACGATTACGACAAGATGGGGGAGCTGCTCGAACGGGCATCTTTCCCTCCCGACGTCGTGGAGGACTTCTCCGCCTTTCTCGATGAAGTGGGAGAGCATCCCCTGATTCTGCGCTCCTCGAGCCTCCTCGAAGACAATTTCGGGTTCATGTTTTCAGGAAAGTATGAATCGGTCTTCCTGGCCAACCAGGGGCCTCTCCGGCAGCGTCTCAACGATTTCATGTGGGGCCTGAAACAGGTGCTGAAAAGCACCTTCAGCCCCGCTGCAATCCTCTACCGGCGTGACCACAGCCTCCTGGACTTCGATGAAAGGATGAGTGTCCTCGTCCAAAAGGTCGTGGGCCGGCGCCGGGGTCCCTATTTTTTCCCCTTCGCAGCCGGCGTGGCTTTCTCCCGGAATCTCTACCCCTGGAGCCCCATCATCCAGGAAAATGAAGGCGTGGTGCGGCTCGTTCTGGGACTGGGAACCCGCGCCGTGGATCGGAGCGGCCCCGGCTATCCCCTCATGGTTCCCCTCAGCCACCCCATGCTCAGGCCGGAAATTGCGGCAGATCGCATCAAGAAATATTCCCAGAAAAAGGTCGATGTCCTCAACCTCGAAGCGCGGCGCTTTGAATCCGTCTCATTCCATGACCTTCTCGACAGCCTGGACGACACGGAGCTTTTCCATGCCTTTTCCATCGACCAGGAAGGCCACCTGGCCCCGCCGCTCTTCAAAGGGCAGAAAATCCAGTCCTCCGAAAGCTGCATCACTTTTCATCATTTTATCTCCAGGACCCCTTTTGCACCCCTGATGCGGAAAATTCTCCTGAAACTGGAGGCTGCCTACGGTTATCCCGTGGACGTGGAATTTGCCTGGAACGACGACAGGCTGTATATCCTGCAGTGCCGCCCCCTGGCCCTGTGGTCGGACCGGGGCCGGGTGATTTTTCCCGAGCATATCCCGGAGGACAAAATCCTCTTCACCAACAACCGCGAGCTGACGAACAGCGCCATCAGGGGCATTGAATACATCGTTTATGTGGACCCCAGGGGATACGCAAAGCTCCCGTCCCGTGAGGAACGAATGGCGGTTGCCCGGGCGGTGAGCCGGCTCAACCGTCTCCTGGAGGACAAGCGCTATGCCCTCTTTGGTCCGGCACGATGGGGAACCAACGACATCCAGCTGGGAGTCCCCGTGGGATATGCGGACATCAACCATTGCCTGATCCTGGGAGAAATCGCCTTTGAAGAAGACGGGCTTGTTCCCGAAGTCTCCTATGGGACCCATTTTTTCAGTGACCTCGTGGAGGCTCGCATCGTACCCCTGGCCATATACCCGGATCAGCCGGACATGATTTTTGACGAAGGATTTCTTCTGGGGTCCGCCAACCGTCTCTCGGAGCTCACGCCGGACCTGGCCCCTTGCGCGGACGTTGTCCGGGTGATCCATGCTCCATCCAGCACGAACGGGCTCTTCCTGCAGGTGCTCCAGGACTCCGAAGCACGGAAAGGCGTGGGGTTCTTCACACCGCCGGAGAAAGGCGGCAGACAGGGAGGGAGGGCGTGAGGGTACAGTGATGTCGTCCCTGGTGAAAACACCGGGGGGCAGCTTCCGTAGGGTGCGTTTCACGCACCATTGTCGATACAAACAGTGCTTCAATACGGATGGTGCATGGAATGCACCCTACCCTGCTACCCTATGAAGTACTGGATTCCGGCTTGCGCCGGAATGACGAACGCCCCTTGAGTCGGCATCACCCCCCTCATGGAGGAAGGGGGATTTTCAAGAGCCCCCCTTGCCCCCACGAGGGAATGACAAAATCGCCTCAACCGTTTTTCCGCGCGAATTCTTTCATGAATTGGACCAGGGCCTGAACGCCTTCCAGGGAAACGGCGTTATAAATGGACGCCCTGCAGCCGCCCACCGAACGGTGCCCCTTGAGGCCGCCCAGCCCCTCGGCAAGAGATTCCTTGATGAACTTCTGCTCCAATTCTTCCGTGGGCAGACGAAAGGTGACGTTCATCCGGGAGCGGGAATCGGGCATTGCAGTTCCCCGGTAGAAATTCTGGCTGTCTATGTAATCATAGATCAAGGCCGCTTTCTGGTTGTTGACCGCTTCCATCTTTTCCATGCCGCCGACCGTCTCTTCAATCCAGCGGGTCACCAGTCCCACCACGTAGATGGCGAAGGTGGGAGGAGTGTTGTACATGGATTTCTTTTCCGAGTAGGTCGTGTACTTGAGCATGGAGGGGAGCGTCTTGGGCACCCGCTGGAGCATGTCGTCCCGCACGATGACCAGGGTCACCCCCGCAGGTCCGGCATTTTTCTGGGCGCCGGCATAAATCAGTCCGAAGGGCTTGGGATCGAACACCCGGCTGAAGATGTCCGAAGACATGTCGCACACGAAGGGAACGCCCGCACCATCGGGAAAGGCAGGCCATTGAGTCCCCCGGATGGTGTTGTTGGAAGTGAGGTGAAGATAAGCCGCCTTGCCGTCCACGGGAATTTCCTTCGGAATGTAAGTGAATGCGTCCGCCTCGGAACTGGCGATCACCCGCACGTCCAGCCCCTGGATGCGCGCTTCCTTGATGGCCTTCGTGGACCAGGTTCCCGTATCCACATAATCCACCGGCTTTCCAGGAACGGCCAGGTTCATGGGGACCATGCAGAACTGCATGCTGGCGCCGCCCTGCAAAAACAGCACATGGTACCGGTCGTCCAGTTTGAGCAATCGCTTGACACGTACAATGGTGTCATCCAGCACGTCTTCAAACCACTTGGAACGGTGGCTGACTTCCAGCACCGACATTCCGGACCCCCGAAAATCCAGCATCTCGTTTTGAATATGTTCGAGGACCGGTAGAGGCAGTGCAGCCGGTCCGGCATTGAAGTTGTGAATCCGCTGAGTCATTCGTTTCCTCCCTTGGACAAAATCCTGATAGAACCTGTATCCCTCATTGACAGATCAAGAGAAAGGCTCACGGTAATGAGGCCGGCACCTTTTGTCAACGACATTTTCCTGCCCGAGCCCCCCTGTGCATCCATCTCAATGGTGCTGACTCAACGTCACCCCGGTGAAAACCGGGGTCCAGAAAGTCTTCATTTTCCTGGATTCCGGCTTTCGCCGGAATGACGAAAGCCGGTTAAGCAGCATTGTGCATCCATCTCCCCGCGCAGCGCCCATGATTACGATTGCGACCCGGTGTCACATCAGTGTATCTTTCCCCGATCATTGAAGAAAGATTTGCAGAACGATGAAAAGACACGACAGGGGAGCACCCGGATGACATCTCATTTGCTCCAACAGGCTTGGACCCTCGATACCGCGGGGCAATCGGTACGGGTCATGGATGACGAGGCGTTGCTGGCCTGGGCCGCCAAGAACGGCTTGTCCCCCCGGCAGGCGCAGCTGGAAGCCCTGGAAAACGGCGTTTTCCCCCTGCGCTACCTGAAAAACTTTCAGGCCCTGACCCTGGAGGAGCAGATCCGGTTATGCCGCAGCAGAGTGCTGATCTGCGGCTGCGGGGGACTCGGCGGGGTGCTGATCCACCTGCTGGCGAGAGCGGGAGTCGGTTTTTTGCGCCTGGTGGATGGAGACACCTTCACGGCCTCCAATCTCAACCGCCAATGGCTCTGCGATACGGCCACGCTGGGACAGCCCAAAGCGTTGGTGGGGAAGGAGCGCGTGGCCTTCATCAATCCCCTGGTGGAGGTGGAAGCCTTCCCTTCTCTCCTGGATGAAGGGAAGGCCGACGACCTGATGCGTGGGACCGACCTGGTGCTGGACGCCCTGGACAATCTACCGGGACGCTTTCTCCTGGCTGAAAGAGCTCACCGTCTGGGGATTCCCATGATTCATGCCGCCGTAGCCGGCTGGTGGGGGCAGATGACGACCCTGCTTCCGGACTCTTCCACCGACCTGCACCAGATCTACGGGAAGAAGCGCTCCCGAGATGCCGAAGAAGAGGCCCTGGGGGTTCTTGGCCCCACCGCCGCAGTGCTGGGGAGCCTGGAAGCGTTGGAAGCGCTGCGCCTTCTTGCGGGAAAAGCATCGGCCTACAGCGGCAAGCTCCTGTATTTCGACGGAGAAAGCGGAAGAACGGAACTGCTTTCACTTGAACCCATGTGAACTTTTTGAGGAGAACGGAATGCTCATCGAGTGGCAAACACGCGATATGAAGGACTGGCAGGCAGATGCCATTATCTTCTTCAGCTTCGAAAAATCGGAGGAACCCCTCCCGGGCTTCAAACGCTGGATGGAAGGAAGCGCACCATGGATCTCCGGGTCCCAGGCCCTCCAGGATTTCAAGGGCAAGCACCAGGAAGTGGCCGTGTATTATGGCCCCGCAGACTGCGAGATCCCGAGGTTGATCGCTGTCGGGCTCGGACCTGCCGACAAGTTTGAGCTGGACAAGCTCCGCAGCGCTGCGGCTGGAGCGTTTCGCAAGTGCCGGGAGCTGCAGATCAGCCGCCCGGCCCTGCCCCTGGCGGCCTTCGAGGGGCTCCCCCTGGACCGCGCCACGGCCCTACGGGAATCCCTCATTGGAGGGATCTGCGGCCTGTACCGCTACGATGCCCTCAAGACAAGGGATGTGGATGCCTATACCTCGTTGGAAACCCTGCTCCTCCTCCATGACGCTGCACCGGACGATACTCTCCGGGCCGTCCCCATCGAAGCGGATGCCGTCGCCTCGGGAATCTCCTTTGCCAGGGACCTGGTCAACGCTCCGGCCAACCGGGTGACGCCCACCCTGCTGGCGGACAGTGCTCGCCGGCTGGCGGAAGACCACGGCTTCCATATCCAGGTCCTGAGCTATGAGATGGCCCAAATCCTGGGCATGGAGGCGTTCACGGCCGTCGCACGGGGCAGCCGGGAACCGGCCTGGGTCATCATCCTGGAGCACCGCCCACCCGGCACGGAAAATGACGCCCCCTTCGTGTTCATCGGCAAAGGGATCACCTTCGATACGGGAGGCATCTCCATCAAGCCCAGTGCCAACATGGAAGCCATGAAGCAGGACATGGCCGGTGCAGCGTCCGTTTTGGGCGCCTTCGATATCCTGGGGAAATTGAAGGTCCCGCGCCGGGTCGTCGCCATCCTTCCCTGCACGGAGAACATGCCCGACGGGAAAGCCTACAAGCCCGGGGATGTCATTCGCTCCCTGGCGGGCCTGACCATCGAAGTCATCAGCACGGACGCCGAGGGGCGCATGATCCTCTGTGACGCCCTGGCCTATTCCCTCCGCCTGGAACCTGCACTCATCGTGGATATGGCCACCTTGACGGGCGCCTGCCTCATCGCTCTGGGCAAGGAGGTGGCGGGCCTCATGGGAAACCACGAAGGGCTGACCCGGAAAATTCAGGACCTGGGGAGGGAAGTGGGAGAGAAGTTCTGGCCCCTGCCCCTCTGGGATTTTTATTTCGACTACATCAAGAGCGAGGCCGCCGACTTTAAGAACGTGGGGGACCGCACCGCCGGAACCATCATCGGGGGAATTTTCCTCAAGCAGTTCGTCCCCGACAAAATCCCCTGGGCTCACCTGGACATCGCCGGCACGGCGTGGACGGACAAGGACCTGGGGGTCGCCCCCAAAGGAGCGACCGGCTTCGGAGTCCGACTCCTCGTGGAACTGGCACAACGAGGCTTTGAAACCTCAGGAAATCAGGGATTGAAGTCTCAATGAATAAACTGCGCACAGGGAGCCGGCATGAATGAGCGCGTCCATCCCCCCGCCCGCCTCTCCTGGTTCGTCTGGGGACTCGGTGCTTTGTTCTATTTCACGGGATTCTACCAGCGGGTTGCCCCTGCCGTCCTGACGGATCAGCTCATGAGGGATTTTCACATCGGGGCCGCGGCGCTGGGGAATTTTTCCGCGTTCTATTTCTACAGCTACGTGGCCATGCAGATCCCCACCGGGCTTCTGGCAGACCACTGGGGCCCGAGAAAGCTCCTGACAGCGGGTTCCTTCATCGCGGCCCTCGGCACCCTTTTCTTCGCCATGGCCCAGGATCTGGCGCCGGCAAACCTGGGAAGGCTCCTCATCGGCGGGTCCGTGGCCGTGGCGTGGGTGAGCCTCATGAAGCTGGCCGTCCACTGGTTTCCCCCCAGGCGCTTCGCTACCGTCACGGGGGTGGCTCTCCTGTGCGGAGTGGCGGGGGCAGTATCGGCGGGAGTGCCCCTGCGCCTCCTGCTGGAAGAGATGGGCTGGCGCGGGATAATGTACACCATGAGCCTCCTGTCTTTGGGCATCGGAATCGCCGTGTGGTCGATGGTCCGAGACGACCCTTCGGAGAAAGGCTACGCGTCCTTCGCCCCCAAGATCGAGGCTCCCCCTCAAACGACAGTGAGGCACCTGCTGGGGGGACTCGCGCGAACCTTTCACTATCGCAATACTCTGCTGCTCTTCCTCTCGCAGGGGGCAATGACGGGAACCGTTCTGGCCTTCTGCGGATTGTGGGGCGTCCCCTACCTGGGAGCTCGCTATCAGCTTTCCCCATCCACCAGCGCGGCCATCACTTCCGGGATGATGCTGGCCTGGGCCCTGGCAGGCCCCCTTCTCGGCGCACTTTCGGACGGCATCGGCCGCAGAAAGCTCCCCTACCTGGCAGCGACCATCACGGCGGCCCTGGGCTGGGCGGCAGCCCTTTACCTGCCCTCCCTGCCCCTCGTATCCTTCGTCGTCATTGCGACTCTGGCCGCCGTGGCATCCGGTGCCTTGATCGTCGGCTTTGCCTTTTCCAAGGAATCCGTTCCCGCGGAACTGGCCGGGACCGTTTCGGGAATCTGCAACATGGGGTCCATGTCCGGCCCCATGGTCCTGCAGCCCGCCATCGGCTGGATGCTGGACCTCCAGTGGGAGGGAACGATGCAGAACGGCGTACGCCTTTACGAGGCATCCGCATACCAATGGAGCTTTCTCCTGATGGTCGGGTGGATGATGGTGGCGGCGCTCCTCACCCTCTTCACTACCGAGACTTGGTGCCGTCAGCACTCTGAAGACAAAAAAAGCCGGACGTGAAAGGCGAAAAGGCTGCAGGGATCTTCATCTCAGGGAAGAAAACGATGCCGCGCCAGGACGCCAGGTAGATTTCGCTGGTGTTCTGGTAGCCTATGGTCAGTATCCAGGGGGATGCGGGGGAGGGCCTGAAATCTTCCAGGGAGAACTACGGGGTCTTTGCCTCCATAAGGAAATGATGCACTGCCTTCTCGATGGCTCCATGGGAAGATCTTCCGCACGCCCGAAGCACCCGCCAATGCAGTTGTCCCCCAGGGAGAAAAATCTCCGGCCCTGACCATCCTCGAACCACCAGACCTCCCCGTCCTGCACACCCGGACGTACGCCCTCGCTTCCGTGCTGTATGCCTGCATCGTGAAGAAGAGGGCCAGGACTGCAATGAGAAGTAGTCTCGAGAAATTCATCATATTTCATCCTCTCCATGCAGATACGGAATCAGGCGGGCACCCCGCACGATAGGATGATCTACAATGAAAATACCCCTTTGATAAAGGGGGAGGAGCTGGGTCCACTTTCATCTGCTTAATTGCCCATCCTTCAATTCTCCTGCTCCTGTGACTCGGCCAGGCGCTGAGAAGGATTTTCTGTTTAAGCTTTCTCTCTGTCTTCACGATTAGGGTGAAACAAATATCATGACAGATAATTGGGATATTTTTTTCACCAGCTTGTTCCGGCGGATGTCAAGAGAGGGGTGGGATGTTCAAATCGCACTGCTTTGATAGAGTTACGCAATTGCATATCTGGGTAGCGCTGGTGGGGCTGATCTGGTCCGGCGTATTGTTTGGGCTCTACCTATGGTCTGTCGACATCGAAAAGGAGCATCTGGCTGAGTTGATTAAGCTCAAGGGTGAATCGCTGGCCTACCATACACAGGTTCTGCGTAACTGGGTCGGCGGGCATGGCGGCATCTATGTGGAAGGTAACTTCTCAATAAGTGTAGGTGGGATCAACAATTGGACGAAAGAATGAGCATGGTGCCGGCTATCAGAACCAGCAGGGACTCCGTGGTTTTTCCGGAATGGATATATGCCAATCATTCTGAAGTG
>NZ_BQXM01000034.1 GCF_022836495.1 Desulforhabdus sp. TSK | reverse complement strand
GGCCACCCAGCCCCCCGCCGCTCCCCTCCCCAGTGTGGCCCGCCAGCTGGGCCTGAACGTAAAGCGCATTGTACTGGACCCGGGGCATGGAGGCAAAGACAAGGGGGCCATCAGCCCCAACGGGGTTTACGAAAAGAACATCACCCTGGCCATTGCCAAGGCACTGAAGAAAGTCCTGGAGACCTCGACGGAATGTGAAGTCATCCTGACGCGTACGCGGGACAAATTCCTCTCCCTGGAGGAGCGCACGGCCATTGCCAATGCCCGGAAAGCCGATCTTTTCATCTCCATCCATACCAACGCTCATGAGGACAGGAACCTTTTCGGAACGGAAACCTACTTTTTGAACCTCGCCAAGGACAAGGAGTCGGCACGGGTCGCGGCCTTTGAAAATGCCGTGTCCTCCAAGAATGTCAGTGATCTGGAGGCTATTTTACAGGACCTGATGCTCAACACCAAAATCAATGAATCGGCTCAACTGGCACGGCAGGTTCAGCAGCAGCTCATCAGCAGGCTCAAGGTCAGCTACGAGGGTATCAAAGACCTGGGCACCAAGCAGGCCCCCTTCTATGTGCTCCTGGGGGCGGAAATGCCCAGCATACTCATCGAGACGGCCTTCATCACCAACGAACGGGAGGAAAGTCGTTTGAAGGACAAGATTTTTCAGGAAAAATTGGCCAAGGCCATCAGCGTCGGCATTCAGTCGTACATCCAACAGATGAAGGGCCTTGCCAGGATGGGAGCTTCTTCATGAGCCAGCACCCTCCCACGGAAATCCCTGCCGGGACCATTCTCGAATTCTTCGAATCGCGGGAAATTCTATGCGGGGTCAGCCTCGCCACAAAAAACAGCCGCCTGACACTCCTGACGGAACAGAATCGTGAAATCAACCTCGCCCAGAGCCGGGTCATTCATGCCGGCAGCCAGCCTCTCAACGCCAAGCTGAGCCGGGATGAACTCGTCCAGAAACTGGTGACTGTGGCGGCCCTGCGCAGGAGCCTCATGCAGGAGGTCCATATCGAGGAGCTCTGGTCCCTGGTGGAAGGAGAAGAGGAAGGCCTCACCGCCCGCGATGCCGCCGAATTCATCTTCAGCGACGCCATAACGGACAACCACGTCGCAGCCGCTCAGCGCGCTCTCCTGCAGGATCGGACTTTTTTTCAGTTCAAGGATGGGAAGTTTTTCCCCCGTTCACAGGAAAAGGTGGATCAGAGACGCCTGGAAATCCAGCGGGAAGAGGAAAAAGAGGCCCGGCTGGAGGCAGGCTCCCAGTGGCTGCAGGCAATCTGGAACCGCAAAGGACGGGGTGATGCCGGCATCAACGCTCCGTGGCCGAGCCTCATCGAGGATCTCAAGGCTTTTTGCCTTTTCAACCAGGACGCCCCATCGTACCCGTTTCTGAAGGAGCTCTTCAAGAGGACCAACGTTCCTCCCCTGCCTCAATCGGCCTTTCGGATCCTGCTGCGGATGGGGATCTGGCACGAAAACGAAAACCTCTACCTGCTGGAACAGAACATCTCCCCTGAATTCTCCAAAGAAATTGAAGATCTGGCTACCGATCTCTCCACCGCCGACATTCATAGCCTCGGGGACAGGGAACAGCGGCGCGATCTGAGGTCTCTCCACACCTTCACCATCGATGGGGCTCAAACCCGCGATTACGACGATGCCCTGAGCCTGGAGATCCTGGAAGGCGGCCTGTTCGAAATAGGAATCCATATTGCCGATGCGGCAGAATTCGTCGTCAAAGGCAGTCCCCTGGATCTGGACGCCCAGGAAAGGGCCAGTTCCATCTACCTGCCCGATGCCAGGATCTCCATGCTGCCCCCGGCTCTCTCGGAGGGGATCTGCAGTTTGAAGGCCGGCGAAGATCGCCTCGCTCTCAGCTTCCTCCTGCGGATAGATGCTCAGGGAGAAATCCAGAGCCGGGAGATCGTTTCCAGCATCATCAAAATCAAGGAGCAACTGACCTATCAAGAAGTGAACGACAGGGTCCGGGAAGAGCCTTTCCACACGCTCCATGCCCTGGCATCGAAATTGAAAGAGCAGCGCCTGGCCAGGGGCGCCGTCATTCTTCCCCTGCCTGAAATTCAGGTTTTTGTGGGGCCGATGGGCATGATTCAAGTGGTCCGGTACGAGAAGGAATCCCCCAGCCAGCTCATCGTTTCCGAATGGATGATTGCGGCCAACGGGACGGCGGCGGCTCACCTGGCGGAAAACGGCGTTCCGTCGCTTTATCGCCTCCAGGGGGAATGCAAGCCGGAAACGGATTTCACTCAAAGCGAGCACGAGATCTACCGGATTTACCGCCAGAGGCGCCTTTTTGCTCGAGCGGAGCTGGACGCGAAGCCCGGCGCTCATTGCAGTCTGGGGATGCCTCAATACACCACGGCCACTTCTCCCATACGCCGGTATTCAGACCTTGTCGTCCAAAGGCAGCTCAAGCACCTCATGATGGATGCACCCCCCCTCTATTCCGAGGATGAATTGCGCCAGGTGATGATGAAGCTCGGCCTGATGCAGTCGAAAATCTCCCTCATTCAGCGCAAGTGGACCCGCTACTGGATTCTCAAGTACATGGAGCAGGAGGATCTCCAGACCCTGAATGCCCTGGTACTGGATTTGAACGGCCGGTTCGCTCATCTCCTCATACCCGAATTTCTCCTGGAGACCAATGTGCCCATTCTCGAGAACGTTCGTCTTCAGCGGGGAGAAATGATTCGGGTGAAGATCGAGAAATTGAATCCCCGGGAGGACATTTTGAGGGTTCAGCTTCCGGATTTCACGAAATGAAAGTCGGTGAAAGCCGGGAAGTGGGGAGCTCTTCCCGGCCGTGCGAAAGATGTGAGAGGGACCTCTCGAATCGTTACAGCGTATAGCCAACCTCGCCGTGCAGCTCCCGATCCAGGCCCATGACTTCAGCCTCTTCATCGGCGCGGAGTCCCATGGTCTTTTCGAGGATCAATCCCAGGACATAGGTCAGAACGAAGGCATAAACCGCCACGACGGCCACACCGATGAACTGCTTGCCCAGCAGGGACGGATCGCCGGCAACGAGTCCCGTTCCTCCTATGGTGGCGAAGATTCCCGTGGCAATGGCCCCCCAGGATCCTCCCACCCCGTGGATTCCCACTACGTCCAGGGAATCGTCAAACCCGAAGACTCCTTTGATGCGGATGCCGTAGTAGCAGAGGACGCCCGCAGACAGCCCCATCACGATGGACCAGAAGGGTGTTACAAATCCCGCCGCCGGGGTGATCACGACCAGGCCCGCAACCACTCCCGACCCCAAACCCAGGGCACTGGGTCTTTTGTGGACGACCCATTCCATGAGCATCCAGGAAAAGCCCGCTGCAGCGGAAGCGATCATGGTGGTGGCGAAGGCCAGCCCTGCAATGCCATTGGCTCCCAGGGCACTTCCGGCGTTGAATCCGAACCAGCCGAACCAGAGGAGTGCGACTCCCAGGAGGGTCATGGTCAGATTGTGAGGGACGAAATCCTCCCCGGGATAGCCCTTCCTCCTGCCGAGAAGGAAGACCAGGGCCAGGGCGGAAGCCCCGGAGGACAGGTGCACGACCGTTCCCCCCGCAAAGTCGAGGGCGCCCATCTTCTGAATCCACCCGCCGCCCCAGACCCAGTGGGCCACGGGGTCGTAGACCAGCGTCGCCCAAAGCACGAGAAATACGACATAGGTGCTGAACTTCATGCGCTCGGCAATGGCTCCACTGATGAGGGCAGGCGTGATGATGGCGAACATGCCCTGAAACCACATGAAGACGTAGGTGGGAATCGTACCGCTCAGGGAATCCGGCGTGATGCCGTCCAGAAAGAGCATGCTGAAATCTCCCACCAGGGAATTTCCCGGACCGAAGGACAGGGAGTAGCCGTAAATCACCCACTGGATGCCGATCACCGCCAGGGCCACAAAGGAATGCATGAAGGTGCTCAACACATTTTTCTTGCGGACCATGCCGCCGTAGAAAAGCGCCAGCCCCGGCGTCATGAGCATGACCAGGGCGGTGGAGGTCAATACCCACGCCGTGTCCCCCGCACTCAAGGTGGGCGGGGCAGCTTCATCGGCCCAGGCGAGTCCTCCCGCAGAAAGAGACAAAAGAGCACCCCCCCATCCGGCAAGGATTTTCCCGGACCATCGTCGTGCATGGGGAAGGCTGGATCGTAGTGTATCGAGCAATCGTTCCATCAACATGTTGTCCTCCATCGGAACCGACCGCCGAAAGACGGCGGCGGCAAATTCACAGGCTCGTGTAATATTCCGTCCTGGTTCCCACTCAAATGGCATCGGCACCCGTTTCACTGGTCCGAATCCTCATGGCTTCCTCGATGCGCGAAACAAATATCTTTCCGTCCCCGATCTTGCCGGTGCAGGCCGCCTTCTGGATGGCCCCCATCGCCTTCTCAGCCAGGTCGTCCCCGACGACCACCATGAGCATGAGCTTGGGAACAAAATTCACCTGATACTCCGCACCACGGTAAAGCTCCACGTGCCCCTTCTGACGGCCAAACCCCTTCACTTCGGTCACGGTCATTCCCTGGATCCCCAGGGCCACGAGTGCATCCTGCACTTCATTCAGGCGGAAGGGTTTGATGATCGCTTCGATTTTTACCATGGTCTCACCTCCTGTTTCTTTCCGTTGATAACACTGCAGTCCCTTTTCCCATGTTCCCAATTCCTCTCAAAGCCATTCTTCCCTACTCCATTGTCACCCTCCGCCGATGGATCCCCGACAGATCCTCCTCAGCGAAATTTTGCAGAATGGTGAAAACTCCTCTTTCGTCGTCTCCACAACATCGCCACTTGGAGGCTCTTAATACCAAGCGCCGTGCCAAGGGAAGCACCGGAGCAATCATTAAGTCTATAAGTAATTGTTTTATATAATAAAGATCTGTGGACTTCACCCCATCTTTCAGAAAAGAGGGAGCATTCCAGCATGACAAGTTTGTAGTCCAGGGGGATCGTCTTCCCTATAAAACTACATTTTTGTGCCATATTTTATTTACTTTAAAAATTAAAGACCAGTTCGGAGGAGGGATATTCTGAAAGATAGAAAAAGTATTGGACAAAATTGGATCATATTGAAATGAGGATTTTTCATTTGTGGAGGAAGACCCAGGGAAAGGCCAAGCGGCGAAATTGAGTCCACAACCCCCTTTTGGCGCTCGTCTCCTCGATCTTTACGTGCAGAATGCCGCTGGAGCATCAAACAGGGAACATATTTGTAGACTCTAATGTCTAAAAATACCTGAAATGAACAATTATGGATCAATTATGGGATTTTTCCGGCACTATCAATGAAAAATATCATATCAATTTCAATATATTATATGAAAATATCCTTATGGTCCATAGATTGCTATTCGCATGCGCCGAAGCACAAGCATCGAGATTCCATATGGCGCCCGGTTTAAATCCGGACCTTTGCCATCCTCCCCAAACAAGCCGATGGGCGTTTTTATTCATGGAGCGGCGTCACCCGACTCATGGATGCCAGGAGATGGGAATCGCACGGGAGGGTGCAGGGGCGAACACTATCTTCAGGGAGAAATCACCATGCCTTTTTTTCAGTCACCATGCCGGCTGCATTCCGTTTCCATTGAAAAGATCTCCAAAATGTCTATTCCCGGTCTTCTCCCGGCCCTCACACTGCTTGGCAGTGGAACGGCGCTGGCAGCCGACGCGCCCGGGGCCAACGCCGCGGACACCGTATGGATCCTCATCTCTTCCGCCCTTGTCATGCTGATGCTCCCGGGCCTCGCCCTTTTTTATGGCGGGATGGTGCAGACCAAAAACGTGCTGAGCTCTCATATGCATTCCTTTGTGGCCCTTGCGGTTGTGGGAATCCTCTGGGTTTTCACGGGCTATTCCCTCTCCTTCGGCACCGGCAACGCCTGGATCGGCGACCTCAGCCAGTTCCTGCTGATAGGCACGACACCGGACTCTCTGACAGGGACTATCCCCACCTATGCCTTCGTCATGTTTCAGGGCATGTTCGCCATCATCACACCGGCGCTCATCAGCGGCACCATCGCCGAGCGCATGAAGTTCAGCACCTATGTCGTTTTCATCCTGCTCTGGTCCTTTTTTGTCTACAACCCCGTCGCGCACTGGGTCTGGGGTGGAGGCTGGCTCGCCAAGATGGGGGTCCTGGACTTTGCGGGCGGCATCGTCGTCCATCTGACCGCGGGCATCTCTTCCCTCGCCATTGTTGCACTCATCGGAAAACGGCAGGGATATCCCGGTGAACAATTCGTACCCCACAACCTTGCCATGACTGTTCTGGGAGTCGGCCTGCTGTGGTTCGGCTGGTTCGGTTTCAATGCAGGAAGTGCTCTGGCCGCCAACGCCAGCGCAGCCCTGGCCTTCACCACCACCATGGTGGCCGGCGCGGCTGCCGCCACCTCGTGGATGCTGATGGAATGGTGGCTCCTGGGCAAGCCGAGCGCTTTGGGGCTGGCTTCAGGAATCGTTGCCGGGCTCGGCTCCATCACCCCGGCAGCCGGATTTGTCACCCCCGCCGCAGCACTCCTCATCGGTCTGGTGGCCGGAGCTCTCTGCTACTACGGCGTTCGTTTGAAATTCAAAATGGGTTACGACGACTCCCTGGATGTGGTGGGGGTGCACGGGGTTGGAGGGGTATGGGGCCCCATCGCCACCGGGATTTTTGCCACGGTGGGAGGCCAGGGCCTCTTGAGCGGCAATGCCCATCAACTCCAGGTCCAGGTGATCGCCGTCGCAGCGGTGGGATTTTATTGTTATGCCGTGACCTACCTTCTCGGGTGGCTGCTGGACAAAACCATGGGACTTCGGGTGGATGAAGACCAGGAGCTCATCGGCCTGGATCGGGAGCTCCATGGGGAGGTGGGTTACAGCCTGTAGAAATCGCAGACGGTGGCGCATGAAAAGGGTAAAGAAAAGGGCAGGTCGCCCTTCCCTGTCCGACATCCTGGATCTGTCAGGGAAGCACGACCCGCCCTTTTCTATTGGACTGCGCAGTGGGACTGTCTGCAATCCCAACCCGAAAGCCTGAAGAGGGTTGGGGGCAGCGTCATTCTCCTGCATTCTTGTCAGCCGATGGACGCCCGCTCTCGCGTGTTCATGAGATTCATGAGATACGCCTCGATGAATTCATCCAGGTCTCCATCCATCACGGCCTCCACATTGCCCTTCTCGAAGTTGGTGCGATGGTCCTTCACCAGGCGATAGGGCTGCATGACATAAGAGCGGATCTGGCTGCCCCAGGCGATTTCATCCAGATTGTCATGAGCCTCCTGCATCTTTTCCTGCTGGGCATGCTTTTCGCGCTCGTACAGTTTCGCACGCAGGATCTTCATGGCGATGTCTCGATTGCGGTGCTGTGATTTCTCGTTTTGACATGCCACCACGATGTTGGTCGGCAAGTGGGTGATACGGACGGCCGAGCTGGTTTTGTTGACGTGCTGTCCCCCGGCTCCACTCGCCCGGTAGGTGTCTATCCTGAGGTCGGAGAGCTTGATGTCGATCTCGATCTTATCATCCACTTCCGGGTAGACCAGCACCGCGGCGAAAGACGTGTGGCGCCTTCCGCTGGCGTCGAAGGGCGAAATGCGCACCAACCGGTGAATGCCCGATTCGGACTTGAGCATCCCATACGCGTGAGGCCCTTCCACGGTGAAGGTGGCGCTCTTGATGCCGGCCTCTTCCCCCTCCAGGAGGTCCACCATCTGGGTTGAAAATTTCTTCTTTTCACACCACCGCAAATACATGCGGAGCAGCATTTCGGCCCAGTCCTGAGCTTCCGTTCCCCCGGCGCCCGCGTTGATGCAGACGATGGCATTCTTGTCGTCGTTCTCTTCGCACAGCATCTGCTCCAGCTCCAGGGATCGCATGCTCTTCTTCAGGGCCTGCGACTTCTCCAGGACTTCCTTCAGCGTCTCTTCGTCATTCTCTTCGAGGGCCATCTGCAGCAGGAGCTCGCACTCCTCCAGGCCTTCAGAAAACTGCTGCAGGGTTTGAAGGATTGCGCCGATGTCCGAACGCTCCTTCAGAAGGGGCTTCCCCTCTTCGGGCTTGTCCCAGAATCCCGGTTTTGCGAAAATCCGCTCCAACTCTGCAAAGCGCTTCTTTTTGGCCTCTATGTCAAAGATACCCCCCGAGGGTCTGGAAGCGTTCAGAAAGTTCCTTCAACGTCGCCTTGATGTCACCCACATCGATATTCATTTGGAAGTCCTCCTCAGGTTGATTTGGCGGAACGGCGCTTCAGGGTCGAATAAACCATGCAGCCCATGCTCGCAGCCATACAAAACCATACAAAAAAGTCACCCCATCGTGCGTAGATCGTCAGGAGCCCCGGTGAGCGCGCAGTGCACACCATTTCCCCTTGAAGATCCAGCTCTATTCTACCACAACTCTCTCCAGCAGCGTCGATCACCGTGCTGATCCCCGTATTGGCCGCGCGAATCATGGGAGCTCGAAGCTCGATGGCCCGCCATCGTTCGATCTCCAGGTGCTGATAGGGGGCGGAGGTCCTGCCGTACCATGCATCATTGGTGATATTGACCAGGTACGCAGCTCCCGCCAGGACCGTACGGCGCGCCAGAGAGGGAAAAATCCCTTCATAGCAGATGAGAACGCCCAGTCCCCGATCTTCCCAGCGGAGGGGCTGAGAATCATGCCCGGGCACAAAGTCTCCGGCAGCCTGGACAAGGCGGTGCACAAAAAACAGCAGCTTCTGCAGGGGCACGTATTCGCCGAAGGGCACCAGGTGCTGCTTGGCATACCAACCCAATATGTTCGCGCGGGCATCCACCAGGTAGGCCCGGTTCTGAAACCGGGGCTCACCGTCCAGGAGCGTGATGGCGGGGCTCCCAAAGAGAAGGGGAACCCCCAGTTCGCGCACCATTCCATTGAGCTGTTCCGTCAGGTCGTCTTCCACGCCATAGAAAAAGGGAGCCGCCGTTTCGGGCCATACGATGAGATCCGGGCGGGGACTCCTGGCAGCAGCGGCCATGGAAAGCTCCCGGTAACGCCGCAGGGTCTCCTGCTGAAAAGCAGGGTCCCACTTTCGAGCCTGGTCGATGTTCCCCTGGATGACCGCCACCGTCCAGGAATCCGCTGTCTTTTCCAAGGCCTTCACGGTGTCCAGGCGCCAGCCCCCATAGACCAGCGTACCCGAAAGGCACAGGACAAAGACCGGCAGGCTCCAGCGGACGCAGCGCCCCTTCAGGCACGAGAGGACCGTCGTGCTTCCCAGTACCACCAGCCAGGAGAGGCCGAATACACCGGTGACATCGGCCGCTTGAATGAGGAGCGACCAGGGGGTTTGAGTATACCCCAGGTTCGCCCAGGGAAAACCGGTCAGTAGAGCTCCCCGCACCCACTCCAGAGCTACCCAGACCCCCGGAAGCCCGAAGATTTCCAGGAGGGGATGCCCCTGCCATCGGTGAGCCGCGACAGCAAAGCAGGCTGGATAGAGAGCCAGATACCCGCTGAGCAGGGCGACCAGCAGGACCGCCACGGGCAGAGGGATCCCGCCGAAGTGCTGGACGACATACTGAATCCAGTAGAGGGTGGAAGCATAATGGGCCATGCCGCAGACATAGCCCAGGAGAAAAGCCTCTTTGCCCGACTTGCCCTCCAACGCGAGCAAAAGGGGTACGAGGGCGACCCAGGAGAGGTAGAAAAGCTCGGGCTTGGGAAATCCCAGCGTCAGCAGCAAGCCACTCAGGACACTCAAAAAAAGGCTTTTCATTCCCATACCCAGGAGCTCATTTCGGTTGATTGTACAAGCAATGCCACAGATCTCTTATAGAGGTCCATCCAGGGGGAAGGGGCTGGTTTCAAGAAGGGAAAGCGGCCATCGTTCCCCGGGTGGCGCCGTGCAGCAGATGCAGAGGGGGGATCCTGGCCTTCAGTCGGAGCTTCCATCCAGGCTCTCCGTTGCACTGGAATCCGGGTGAATTTTGCGCACACGTATGGTTTCGATTTTTCGATTGTCCGCCGACTCGACTATCATTTCAATATCTTGATACACCAGGCGCTCATTGACGGCTGGAACTTTGCCCAGGAGACTGATGACAAAGCCCCCTACCGACTCAAACTTGCCCTCGGGCAGTTCGATATTGAGATAGTCTTCCAATTCTTCTACATCCAGCCGGGCGTTCACAAGCAGAGACCCGTCGTCGAACTCCACCATGAGGTTTTCTTCGGCGTCATATTCATCCATGACATCACCGATGATCTCTTCGATGATGTCCTCGAGGGTGAGGATTCCCGCCGTGCCACCGTATTCATCCAGCACAATGGCCATATGAGATTTATTGATCCGCAGGTCTTTGAGGACGTCGCTGATCTTTTTCGTCTCGGGAATGAAATACGGAGGCCGCATGATGGTTGTCAAATCCAGCGAGCTCTGGCCCCAGTAGTTCAAGAGATCCTTGGCGTGGAGCGTTCCAACGATGTTATCGATATTTTCCTGGTAGATGGGGATCCGGGAATGACCGCTCTGGAGGATGATCTGTATGATTTCGGAAAGCCCGGCATCGACACGGACATAAACGGCATCGGTTCGGGGAACCATGATTTCTCGTGCAATCGTATCCCTGAAGGAAAAAATCCCCTGGATCATCTCCCCTTCGTCTTCAGAGATGAGGCCCCGCTCCTCCCCCTCGTCGATGAGCTGTTGGATTTCCTTCTCGATGTTCTCGGATTCTCCCACGCGAGCCAACCGGCGGAAGCACATCCGTAGCCAATTCTGAAACCCTTTGGCTGACTCCTCTTCCAATGTTTGATCTCACCCCTCAGTGAAGTTTGACGATTCTCCGAAAAGCCAATGGGGGATCGCGAAATGTCCCCTTAAATCGAAAGGTTATTATAATAAATTTTTTCAATTTAACAAGATGCAGGAGCATTGTCCACAAAAATACTTTGAAGACGGCAGCGACGGAGCGGGCGCTCCACCCCCGAGTGAAAAGACTACAAAATAAATGGGGTCCAGAGCTTGAACAGCCCGGACCCCATGTCGCATTCAAAGGATATTGCCGAAACGTCTGATGGGCTACCTGGAGCGCTGCATGAGCATACGATCCATGCGGACAACCTGTGCGGTCTCGTGAATGGTGTTGGGGAATTCCTGTCCTCGATCCAGCACCTTCACTTCGCACTTTTGGATATCAAAGTACCTTTTGATGGTTTCCACTGCAACATCCGTATCGAACGGCTTGCAGGAGAACATGTCCAGACTCAGATACTGCTTGTCCGGAAACGTGTGAACACTGATATGGCTTTCAGCGATGAGAACGAATCCCGAAACCCCCCAGTCCTCCGGTACTGAGCCATTATAGCGAAAAACGTAAGGAGGCATGATCTTCGTCATTTCCATCTGAGTCGGATACTCATCCAGGAAATTGTAGATCAAGGTCATATCTTCAAGCCCGGCACGATTACAACCATACCCATCCACCATCAAGTGGACCCCAAAACCAAATTCGGGTTTGCCCCTACCCATGGCAGTCACCTCCCATTTTCTCTCGAGAACCGTCACGTTCTCACCAAATCCACACAACGTTTCCCTACCGCCCATCATTTTGGAGATGCCACCTGACAGCTTTCGAAAGCAACGCAGGGCCGCATGCTTTCAGCTTTCTCATTCGCGATGGACTTAGCTTCCTTTACTCTGGGGCGGACCTGTTACCATCTTCATACTGATCGGCTCATTGAATTCTTAGGTAGAAAAAGCATACCCCCGCCTCAACCAATCGATTCCAATGCATCAACCGCGTACATCATTGGATCCTGGCGTGCAAGGTAACACTTGTTTTTTAAAATTTTAAAGAATTCTCCACCGTTTACCTGTACAAAAGCACCTTTCATCAAAGTCAGCACTATATAAAGGACCGCTTAAAAGGTGTCAAGAAAAATCAGAGGAAAATGGGAAGGTGGGTCAAAAAGGCGTGAAGGCGGAAGAATATTCAAGATATCAATGGGCTGGATGTATCAGGTCGATTCCTCATCGAGAACGGCTTGATCGCCTCCCAGCTCGTGCTTGACGCGATAGAGGGCCCGATCGGCACGCTCCACCATATCGGCAATGTCCTGGTCCACATCTCCCGTTCTCTCACGAAACTGAGCCATTCCGATGGACAGGCACGTCGGGGCGAGAGCCAGGCGATTGTAGGTTTGGCGGATACGGTCCGCCACAACCTGCGCCTGGCCAGGCAAAAGATGGGGGAGCAGCAAAGTGAATTCATCTCCCCCATAGCGAAAGGCCATGTCCAGGTCCCTGCGGATGCATGAGCTCAGGACTTCGGCAAAGCGCATGAGGAGCTCATCACCCGTCTGATGCCCCCTGGTGTCGTTATAGAGTTTGAAATGATCGATATCGAAGAAGAAAAGAAACAGGGAATGGCGGTATCGCGTGGCCCGCAGGGCTTCCTTTCGCGCCATGTGCTTGAAAAAGCGTCGATTGTACAAGCCCGTCAGAGGATCCCGGATGGCGAGGTGCTCCAGTTCCTTGCGCAGGGAACGTTCCCGAATGATGCGCGCGAGCTTGGCCTCCAGTTCATTGAGAGTGAAGGGCTTGATGATAAAATCCGAAGCCCCGGCGGAAACCACATCGGTATAACTGTAGTTCATGGCGTGGCCGGTGATGGCGATGATATCGATCTCCTGGTGGTCGCGGGCAAGATGCCGGATGAGCTCAAGGCCGTCCATCCGAGGCATGTTGATGTCCGTAATGACGATATCGAAGGTGTTTTTCGTGATCCGATCGAGGGCCTCTTCTCCGTCTTTGGCAGTCACCGTGCGATGGCCCATGTGCGCCAGAGCCTCTCCCAAAATATCGCACATCTGGTCTTCGTCATCCACCAACAGGACGTGCTGAGAAACCGACTTCGACCTCGAATCTTTCAAACCCATGCGGTGGCTTTTCCTCTTCCCCCGGGAGATCCGAAAATCTCCACAGGGACGCTGCGGATGGCAACAATACACGCGGAACGCAATACTTTAGTTGAACTTCCTTGATTTGACAAATAATTTTCATTGCATTTTCCAGGGCGATTTGCCTATCATCCTTGCCGACCGGCAAGAAGGAGGAGGAAGATGCACCACATCGCCATTGTTTATAAACGCACACGCTCATTAGCGGCTGAATTGACCCAGCGCCTGGCGCATTGGTTGGAGGAGCGCAATATCCAGGTAATTTCACACGAGAACATCGACTGCTCCCGCGACCAGTGCACCCACAAGCACCTGGAGATCCCCCCCACTGTCCAGGCGGTGATCGTCCTGGGAGGGGACGGCACCCTGCTGAGTGTGGCGCGATTGCTGGAAAACCGCACCACACCCATCATGGGCATCAACCTGGGAGGACTCGGTTTCCTCACGGAGTACAGCATCGAAAACTGTCTCCGGGAAATCGAGCACATTCTGGACGGCCGTTATGAAATAGAGGAGCGGATGCGCCTGCGAGTCTCTGTCGTGCGGGGGGAGGAGGAAATCTTCTGCCACGGAGTGCTCAACGATGCGGTCATCAACAAGGGGGCTCTCGCACGCATCATCGACCTGGAAACCACCATCGATGGAAGGTATCTGACGCGCTATCGCGGCGACGGCCTCATCGTCGCCACTCCCACAGGCTCTACAGCATACAATCTCTCGGCGGGAGGCCCCATCGTCTACCCCACCGCCAAAGCCATCATGCTGACGCCCATCTGTTCCTTCACCCTGTCCAACCGCCCCATCATCTTCCCACCTGAAGTCATCATCCAGGTGGAGGCGCGCGGCCCCCTCCAGGACGTGACTCTCACCTGTGACGGCCAGATCGGCTGCACACTGGAATCTTCCGACCGCATCGTCATCTCCGCAGCCTCGATCCCTCTACGCCTCATCAAGACTCCATCCATAGACTACTTCGAAATCCTTCGCACGAAGTTGAAGTGGGGACAGAACTGACAGCCGGGATGCAGCATTTCATCGCGCGTCCGCCCCTGCGCTCCCCCCATACCGTCACAAAGCCCGCAGCCATTCCGGCTTGAGGCGCACAGCCCCTTGAAGAGCTTCGTCGATGGTGGTCAGGGCTTTCTCTTTTTCACCGGGCATCCTGACTTTGAGGGGCAGATAATTGGAGGCATGGTTGGCGAAAAACAGGCCCCGGCTCATGTGCGTATAGTGCAGCATCTGGCGAAGCTCCATGAGGAATTCCGTCTGCGTCAGCAGCTCGAACCGGCCCTCCTGAGCTTTTTGTCCCAATTCCGTATTGGGGAGGAGCATGAGGGTGAGGACCCCCACGTAGTTGGGATCCATGGCCGTAAGGAGCTCCCCGGTGGCCCGGGCATGATTCATGGAACGTTCTCGCCCCCCCACTCCCAGGAGGACCGTGACGGAAAGCTTGAGTCCCACACTGCGAATCCTCCGCCCTGCTTCGATCAGCCGTTCGGGGGTCACCCCTTTTTTGATGTCTTTCAGTACCTGGGCATCCCCGCTCTCCACCCCGAGGTAGACGATCCCCAACCCCAAATCACGCAGTTCCTCCAGCTCTTCCGGTGTCTTGCGCAGGATGCTCTTGGCATTTCCATACAGTCCCACCCGCCGGACCCAGGGCATTTCTTCCCGAATGCGCGAAAAAATCCTCACCAGCCGGGCCTGGGGAATGATGAGCGCATCCCCATCGGCAAGGAAAACCCGGCGCAAAAACGACAGATGCTTCGCGGCGTACTGAATATCCGCATCGATGACCGCATCGTCTTTGATGCGGAACCGTTCTCCCTTGTAGGTCCCGCAGAAGGTACACTTGTTGTGCGAGCAGCCGACCGTGACCTGCAAAATGATGCTGTCCGCCTCGCTGGGAGGACGAATGATCATTCCTTCATAGTGCATTCCATCCATACGCTTATCACCCTGTTCCTTATGGATTGTGCTTCTCGTGAACACCATTTCTAATCAGATATCATGGCTTGTTCATCAAGAATAGATTATGATCCCCTTCCGTCGCATGCAAGAACGCTCTCAGACGAAAGGTCCTCAGCAGATGAAGAAGATGCCTCCCCCGCTCCCGCCCGACGCCAAGTGCACGCGCTGCCGCAGCCAGGCGACAATCCGCCTTCCCAACCATCACATGAACTTTTGCCCCGACTGTTTCACTCATTTTTTTCAAACGGCGGTTCACAGGGCCATGAAAAAATACGGCATTTCCCGAGCCACCCCGCTTCTGGTGGCGGTTTCGGGCGGCAAGGATTCCCTGGCCCTCTGGAACGTCCTCAACCAGCTCGGACATGTCACCCGGGGTCTTCACATCAGCCTGGGCATCGACGACTTTTCGGAGGCGTCCACGGCCGCCGTGGATCGATTCGCCCAGGAACGAAGCCTCCCCTGGACCCAGTACTCCCTCAAAGAAATCTTCGGGTACGACCTGATGGAAATCAAGCGTCGATCGAGAAGGCGGATCTGTTCCCTCTGCGGACTGCTCAAACGGCAGATGCTCAATAGACTCACCATCAAGGAGGGCTTTCAAGTCCTTGTCACGGGGCACAATCTCGACGACGAAGCCGGGCGGCTCCTGGGAAATCTCGTGTACCACCGCAGCGAGCACCTCAGGAAGCAATCCCCTTTCCTGCCCACCCCCCACGGGAAAATGCCCATCCGGTTCAAGCCGCTCTACCGGTTGGACGCTCAGGAGGTCCGCAATTACTGCTCCCTGCAGGGCATCCATTCCCTGGAAGCCGCGTGCCCTCTCTCCCGGGGAGCCACGAGCCATATTTTCCAGGAGGCGTTGAATCTACTGGAAAGGGAAATGCCCGGGACCAAGCGCCAGTTGTTGTACGGATATCTGGAACGCCACCCGGCATCCCCATCGACCATCCCCTTCGTTCCCTGCACGATCTGCGGTGAGCCCACCTATGAGGATACCTGCAGCGTATGCAACCTGCGGAGACACCTGGAAAAAAATTCCGCGAAGGAATGAAGGACTCCCCGGCGCCAGGGCGGTCTCCCTACCTCCCTTTCTGCGGTGATTCCTGAGCCCCCTGCCGCGGGACCAGCGCGATATTGAGAGCCTCCATGATCAGCTGGAGCTCATGAAAGACCATCCCCTCACGCAGGGACTGAGGAATGTCCACCAGGTCCCTGGCATTGGCCTGGGGAATCATCACTTCCCGAATGCCTGCACGGCGGGCGGCCAGTATTTTTTCCTTGATGCCACCCACGGGCAAGATATCCCCTCGCAGAGTGATTTCACCCGTCATGGCCACATCGCGGCGCACCTGCCGCCCGCACATGAGGGATGCCAGGGCCGCCACCATGGCCACTCCCGCCGAAGGACCGTCCTTGGGAATGCCCCCCGCCGGGATGTGGACGTGAATGTCCGACTTCTCGAACTGATCCACATCGATCCCCAGATCGGAGGCATGGGCGCGGATATAGGTCAAGGCTGCAGCAGCAGACTCTTTCATCACGCCTCCCAGCTGGCCGGTGAGCGTCAGGTTGCCCCGGCCCCCCGTGCGCAGGGCCTCGATAAAAATGAGCTCCCCGCCGCTGGGTGTCCAGGCGAGCCCGGTACAGATGCCGGGTCCCCAGGACCGGGTCGTTGTCTCAGGGAGATAACGAACGGGTCCGAGGATATCCCGACAGTTTTCCGGACGAATGGTGATGGGCCAGCCTTCCCCTTCGGCGATGTCCTTGGCCGCATAGCGACACAGCGCCGCGAGATTCCTTTCCAGGTTGCGCACGCCCGCTTCCCGTGTGTAAAAACGAATGATCTCCACAACGGTTTCGTCGGGAAGGATCAGCTGATCTTCCCGAAGTCCATGGTTCTCAATTTGACGACGAACAAGATATTTCCGGGCAATCTGCACCTTTTCCTCTTCCGTGTACCCCGGAAGCTCGATCACCTCCATGCGATCCCGCAGGGCGGAAGGGATGGGATCCAGCATATTGGCAGTCGCCACGAACATGACCTTGGAGAGATCAAAGGGTACTCCGAGGTAATGATCGGAAAACGTGGAATTCTGCTCGGGATCCAGTATCTCCAGCAGTGCGGACGAGGGATCCCCCCGAAAATCCATCCCCAGCTTATCGATTTCATCCAGCATGAAGACGGGATTGTTGCTGCCCACGCGGCGCAGGCCCTGAATGATCCGCCCGGGGAGCGACCCGACATAGGTCCGGCGATGCCCCCGCAGCTCTGCCTCATCCCGCAGCCCGCCCAGGGAAATGCGCAGAAATTTTCGGCCGAGGCTTCGGGCAATGGACTGTCCCAGGGATGTTTTCCCCACTCCGGGAGGGCCAACGAAGCAGAGAATGGGGCCCTTCAAATCTTTCTTGAGCTGCAGAACGGCCAGAAATTCCAGAATGCGGCGCTTCACTTTTGTGAGATCGAAATGATCTTCGTCCAGGATCCTGGTAGCCTCTCGAATATCCAGAGTATCTTCGGTGGAAACGCTCCAGGGCATTTCCAGGAGCCAATCGAGATAATTGCGCGACACGGTGTATTCCGCTGCGGACGGTGACATGCGGCTCAGGCGCTCGATCTCTTTTTCTGCAGCGCTCAGAGCCTCCGGGGGCATTCCCAGATCTTCCAGCCGGGCGAGCAGCTCCTGAATCTCCGGATTCTTCTCTTCTCCCTCCCCCAATTCTCTCTTGATGACCTGAAGCTGCTCCCGCAGATAGTATTCGCGCTGCCGCTTATCCATTCCCGCCTTGACTCGATCCTGGATCTTCTGGGCAAGCTCCTGCCGTTCCAGCTGGCGCGTGAGATAAAATGTCGTTCGTTCCAGAACGGTCAGCAAATCCAACACTTCCAGGATAGTCTGCCTTTCGGAAATGTTCATGGAAAGGTTGGCCGCCACAATATACACGAGCTGTATGGGACGTTCCACGTTCAGGGCCAGTGTGCCCAGCTCTGCAGGCAGGTTCGCCAGTTCCACCAGTTTCTCGAACTGGTTACGAAGATTGTGGGCCATGGCCTCGATTTCGGGGCTGGTGCTCGGATCCTCGGGAATGACTTGTACGCGCGCGTCGTAATATTTTTCCAGGGGCCGTACATCCTCCAGCCGCACCTTTTGCCTGGCGCGAACAATGATCTGGTAGCTCCCGTCGGTCTGCTTCACCAGCTTCATGACGCTGGCGATGACTCCCACGTCGTACAGGTCGGAGGAGCCGGGGTTCTCCACCTGCTTGTCCTTTTGAGCCACCACGACCATCAGTTGATTGCCCGACACGACATCATCGACCAGTTTCTGAGAAGCGGGTCTTTCGACATGCAGAGGCATGACCAGTTCCGGATAAAGCACCATGTTCCTGAGGGGAAGAATGGGAAGACGCTCCGGAACCGGACTCTCCTGATCATTTACCTCCAGAAGCTCTTGTGACATGACCACCTCGCTTTCCTCATCCTGTAAGCTTGCTTATTCCTGTCGCAATGGGACCCGAACGGAAACCGGCTCCGGCAGCTTGGGCAGCACGATCTCGAGGAATCCATTCCGGTAAATAGATTGTGCCGCTGCGACATCGAAGGGAAGGAGAAATTGAAAGCTTCTCTGGAACCTCCCGGAATCGATTTCCATCTGGTGGATGCGGGCGCACCCGCTGACCTGAGGGCGCTTTCGATTCCCCTTCAGGCAGAGACCGTTCTCCTCGACGCTGAGCTCGATCTGCGAAGGCTCGACACCCGCCAGATCGACAAAAACGTGGTAGGCCGTCTCCGTTTCATGAATATCCGCGCGCGGTATCCACTCATGGCTGCCGGAAAAACAGCTCTGGACACCATATTTCGACAGTTGACCCAGCCAATGGAGCAAACGACGGGGCATTTCTTCCATTTCGTCATTCCGGTCAAACAAGGACATGATGGACCCCTTGTCAAAAGAGGTGGGATTTTCAGGAGATGAAGATCCTGGAAATGAAAGTCCCTCCGGCCTCTGTCCAAAGACGGGGGAAGGAGGGATCTGTGGCTTGGCTCTGCCTGAAACCCGCGGGAAAGCGGCTCAGGGTGCATCCTCGGGAGGGACACGGAAAAACATCCTTTTCCCCCGTCCCCCAGAGGCTCTATTCTTGAATTTCCTCAAAGGACTTGACGTCGATATAGTCCCCTTTGTCAGTCTCGTTGATTACACCGGTCGCTTCCACCAGCTTGCCGACCATCTTGGAGAGATCAGCACCCTTGACTATGTAATCCCCATCTTCCGCTTCGATGATGATCCCTTTATCCGTCTTGGTGACAACACCGGCGATGGTTTCCGGCTCCTCCGCGGCAACCCCCTTCTGCACACAGACTGTAGAAATCATAAAAAAAAGCAAAACACTCAGCAGAATGCTCAGAAGTCCCCTGTTCGCTCTCATTCGTCCCTCTCCTCATTCACAAAAGGGTTGCTCATGGCCAGCAATTTTTCAGTCTTCCCGCAGGGCACCCTGCCCCCTGAGAAGCCCACTTCGAACCGTCCGGCATGGGCTCTTCACAGCTGCCCGCCCGCCACCACGGCTCGGGAATGGGTGATATCAAATTCATCGAACAATGTATAGATCTATTTTTCACGGTTTACGATAAAAAAATACAATAATTCAGATGCTTATTACATCTCCAAATCTAAGAGCCTCCGTTGTCGCGCGGCATGGCGAGATCTACCCCCCTGCTTCGGGCGGCGCTTCCAGAAATCCCTTTTCCCGCAGGTAACGGGCAGAGGCAAGGACGACCTCCTCGGCCCGCTGTTCGAAGCAGTCGAGCTTTATGGTGACATACCCCCTGTAGTCATCCCGTTGCAGACAGCGCAAAAAGCCGGGGATATCCATGACCCCTTCACCCAGCTGGATATGACGGTGAGCACTGTCGGATGAAATGTCGTCCAGATGCACGTGCGCCACATAGGCTTTCAATTTATCCCAGGATTCACTGGGATCCTCACCGATTCGGAAACAGTGGCCCGCATCGAGATCGATCTTGAGAACACTGGAGGGCGGCAGCTCTTTGAAGAATTCCAGGGCCTGCTCCGTCGTCTCGATGAGGGTATGGACTTCGGGCTGAATCAGGATCTTTACACCCAACTTCCCGGCCAGGGGCAGCAGCCGGTTCATGCCCCCCATGAAAAGGTTCAAAATTTCCTTCTGGTTCATCGCTTCATGAGCGGGCATGGCGCCACTTTCCGTGGAAACACTGGGAATTCCCATGGCCGCCGCCAGGCGCAGGCATTCCAGGGTGTACTGGATCCGATTTTCACGCTCTTGCCAGTCCACGGAAATCCATGAGGGATTATTCATCTCTCCGGCCGATGTCACCACACAGCTGTTGAGGTTGGAGACTCTCAATCTGCGCTGTTCCAGGCATTGATTCAGCTCTGCGACCTTCCCCGCCGTCAGATCGCGAGGGAAGGCATGGGGACGATCCGCCATGAGCTCCACGGCCGTGAACCCCGCTTTGGCAATACCCTCTACCGCTTCGGCAAGAGGACGAGATCGAAAAATCGTGCTGCTGTACGCAAACCGCATAAAACATCCCCTGTCAGGTAAAACGGTCGGCTCAGACCATGAGCCATGACTCACCCTTCGTTGCGCGCCAATCCAGAGCCATACAGCCTTCCGGGTAGAGGCGCACCGGATTCAAATCGAGCTCCTGGATTTCCGGAAAATCATGCAGCAGCCAGGAAATTCGCACGAGAACATCGCACAGGGCCTCACGATCCAGGGCAGCTTCCCCGCGCACCCCGCGCACCAGAGCAGCCCCCCGGCTCCCGTCCACCATGCGGCCCGCTTCTTCCATGGTTATGGGTGCGATCCGAATGGACGTTTCCCGAAAGATCTCCACGTAAATCCCCCCCAGACCTGCCACCACGACAGGCCCGAAGCTGGAATCCTGCCGTCCCCCCACGAGCCATTCCAGCCCTGGATGCGCCATTTTTTGCACCAGCACCGCAGGCCCGATCTTTAGAAGCTTCCGGTAGTCCCCTCGGACAGCATCCGCATGCGGCAGGTTCAGATGTACACCCCCCACATCGCTCTTGTGCAGCACCTCGGCATGAGCCGTCTTGAGAGCGACGGGATAACCGAAGGTCTCGGCCGCGGCAACGGCAGTGTCCTCGCTCTCGGCGCGCTTCCAGGAAACCAGTCGAATGCCGTAGGCATCGAGGATGGAAGCAAGGCTTTCGGGAGCAATGGGGCCCGCAGGCAGCCGTTCCAACCGGCTCCGGGCTTCTGCTGCGTCCACGCCGGTGGGGCGCTCGGCGGAAAAGGGCAACGGCCTGAGCTCAGACCGGTCGCGGCTCATCGCCAGAGCCATGACCGCATCCCTCGGGTCGTCGAAAATGGGATAGTCCAGGGTCTTCCTCAAATGTTCAAATTCCTCCTGAACCGTGAAGATACAGACCGCTATGGGCTTTCGGCATTTCTGCATGATTTCGCCCAGGCTACCGAGGAGACGCCGGGACTCCACCAGGGCTCGATTCCCATTGTAATTCAAAATGAACGTGATCCCATCCACATCCTCCCGGGCCAGCGTCTGTTCGAGGAGGGTCCTGTAGAGGGGCAGATGGAAAAGGTCGCCGAGGTCCATGGGATTTTGCAGATGAATCACCCCGGCCCGCGAGTACTCACGCACCATGTGGATCGCTTCCTGAGGGTAAGGTGGAAGTTCGAAACGGAACTCTTCGGCAGCGTCGGCAGCCAGGACGGCATGGCCCCCGGACCTGGAGATGACTGCCAGACGAGGACCTGACATCTGAGGAAGAGAGAATGCCTTGAGGCAGTGCAGAGCCGTTCTCTGGTCCGGCACCCGAATGATGCCGCACTGCAGGAACGCGGCGTCCACAACCTGGTCATCGGCGGAAAGCGATGCCGAATGCGACCGGGCCATGGCTGCGCCGGGCCGGCTCTTGTTGGCCTTTTGAACGACGATGGGCTTGGTGGAGCGGGAGGCAATTTCCATCAGCCGCCGGCCGTTGGAGATTCCGTCCAGGTAGAGGTAGATCTGGTGGGTTTCTTCGTCCACCAAGAAATACTCCAGCAAGTCCGCCTCACCCACATCCAATTTATTCCCCATACTGGCAAACTTGCTGAACCCCATATTTTCCGAGGTCAGGGAATTGATCATCATGGCACCGATGCCGCCGCTCTGGGCTGCGACACGCAAGGCCATTGTTTCTGTTCATGATGCCGATGCCGTTGGGACCGATCATGCGCATGTCATAACGCCGAAGGGTTTGCACAACCTCGTCTTCCAGGGACAACCTGTCTTCCCCCATTTCCCGAAATCCACCCGACTGCACGACGACGCGTCGAATCCCCTTTTCTCCGCACTGCCTCAGGATTTCAGGTACAGCCCGGGCGGGCACCAGGACACTGGCAAGATCGACAGGGTCGGGAATGTCCATGACCGTAGGGTGAATTTTGTGCCCAAACAGGGCGCCGCCCTTGGGCCCCACCAGGTGAATGTATCCTTTATAGCCAAATTCGATCAAATTCTGCACCATCAATGCCCCCAAGTTTGTTGGCGAGTTGGAAACACCGATGATGGCTACACTTTGTCCTTCGAAAAAACCCCTCATGCCGTTTCCCTTCACGATTCAAAAGGTCTGGAAAAGGTCCTGCCGCGTTTATGGTTTGATGCACGCCTGAATGTTCAACGGATGCACCTGCAGGCGTGCATCCTTTGGGATGATAGGACCAGAAAACATGGATTTCAAATGAAAGATGGACTCCTCGCCAAAATCAACAGATCTCCGGAGGCTTTCCGGCTTCCGTCATGTACGCCCACGACGGCTTTCGGCCCCCGTGCGCCCACACATTGATTTTGTAACAGGACTGTAACATTATGAGCATGTTTTCGGCACATAAGCATGATTATATCGAAATTCATGTTACGAAAGGCTCGGGGGACCCGCTCTGTACCCCCGGTCATCGTGATATGACGCGATGTGACAGGCGTTGAGGGCTCTCCGGAAGATCGGTTTGGGATGTCGGTGTGGGGCTTCTCGCTGAAAGTCTGCCCGTCTTTCGTTTCACTCAGGAGTTGCCGATGACCAAGACGTACATACTCGTTGTGGAGGATGATCACGATATTTTACAGCTTTTACGTTACAATCTTCAAACGGCGGGCTTCGACGTCGCAACAGCCCAGGATGGATATGAGGCCCTGGAGAGCGTCAAGCAGCGTCAGCCCGATCTCATGCTTCTGGATTTGATGATCCCGGGACTCGACGGGTTCGAGGTATGCAAGGAGCTGAAGAGGAATGGGACCTTCAAGCACATCCCTGTCATCATGCTGACGGCCCGGGGTGAAGAGGTCGATCGCATTGTAGGACTTGAACTGGGAGCCGACGACTACGTGGTCAAGCCCTTCAGTCCGCGAGAGCTCATTCTGCGCATTCGCGCCGTGCTGCGCAGATCGACTCAGGAGGAGCCCGAATCTCTACTCTGGCAGCGAGAGGGGTTCCAGGTTGATTTCGAGGCACACAAGGTGCTCATTGACAGTGTGGACGTGGCACTCACCGCCACGGAATTCAAGCTCCTGGCCGAGCTCATCAAGGGCAGGGGCAAGGTGCTGACCCGGGACCATTTGCTGGATACCGTCTGGGGTTACCAGTTTGAGGGCTACGCACGCACCGTTGACACCCATGTACGGCGCCTGCGGCAAAAGCTGGAGGGCTACTCCCGCTGGGTGGAAACGGTCAGAGGCGTCGGATACCGTTTCAGAGGTTGAATCATGACAAGACCCATCAAGTTTCGCACGCGTTTGATCCTTTACCTATCGGTCCTCGTCTGCCTGGCTTACATTCTCCCTTCCTGGTACTACTACCGTACCCTCAGGGAGGAGATTGTCAACGAAACGCGCGGAAACGCCGTACGCCAGCTCGACCTGGTGCATTGGCTGGTGCGGGAGAAGGCCGATCTTTCCGATGCCGAAAGCCTGCAGGGATGGCTGTTGGAAATCGGCCGCCACATGGATGGTCGGATCACCTACATCGCTTCCGGGGGGCACGTCGTTGCCGATTCGCAAGTGCCTTTTTCCGAGATAAAAAACCTGGACAATCACGCCGGCAGGCCTGAAATCATGCAGGCCAGAGAGCAGGACCTCGGGGTGTCGATCCGGTACAGTGAGAACACGCGCAAAATGCTCCTCTATGTCGCCAGGAACATCGAGCCTGCAGGGGCCATTTCCCCTGGCGTCCTGCGGTTGTCCGTTCCCTTTTCGCCGGTGAGCGAGCTGTTGGAGCGCCTCAAGTACAACTACCTGGTGGTTTTGGCTTTTGTACTCCTTGTCTTTGTCTGCATCACTTATTGGCTCATGCGGCAGAGGTCCAAGCTCCTTCAGCAAATCACCTCGGCTGTCAATGCTCTCGTGGATTCCAACTACAAGCAGCGCATTCCCGCGGTTTACGACGGGGAGCTCTCGGAACTGGCCCAGGCCGTCAATACAATGGCCGAGCGCATCGAAAGCGACATCAAGGTGATCCATGAAAAAAAGCAGCAGTTGGAGGCTGTGTTCAACGGCATGCAGGAAGGCGTCATGGTCCTGGATTCCCGTGGAAAAATCCAGAGCATCAACCGCGCCCTCTCCGAGCTTCACCTGAGTGCTGCGCAGGGATTAGGGCGGAAACCCCTCGAAGTCTTCATGAACCTGGAGCTGCAGGATGCATGCGATCGTATTCTGGCATCCAAAGAGGAGCTCGGTTCCCGTCCCTATAGTCTTCAAATCACTCTGGGCGAGGAAAAAACCTACAGCGTCAACCTCGTTCGCCCCAGAGATCTTACAGACAGCGCCCGGGTCATCGTCGTATTCCACGACATCAGCGAGCTCAAGCGCCTGGAAAAGGTCCGCCAGGATTTTGTGGCCAATGTCTCTCACGAGCTGCGCACGCCCCTGACCTCCATCAAAGGGTATTCCGAAACCCTGCTGGCGGAGAAGGAGCACGA
The DNA here is from genome assembly GCF_022836495.1 of Desulforhabdus sp. TSK. Lineage (GTDB taxonomy): Bacteria > Desulfobacterota > Syntrophobacteria > Syntrophobacterales > Syntrophobacteraceae > Desulforhabdus. The sequence goes on along the minus strand of NZ_BQXM01000034.1, from coordinate 34,215 downwards.
CCCGGAAACCCTCGCGGCATTCCTCCAGGTCATCCTTCGCAATACCAACCACATGGTGAAAATGGTGGATGATTTGCTGCAGCTGGCCAGGCTGGAAGGGAGGCAGAGCCCCATCACTCCCCTTCCCGTCCAGGCGGACAAAGCCCTTTGGGCCGCGTGGAAAGAATGTGAGCCCCTGGCCCAGGCCAAGGGCATCCAACTGCAAAACCATCTGCCTCCAGCGGGCGTCCTGGTGGCTGCAGACTTCGATCAACTGGTTCAAGTCTTCCGGAATCTCCTGGAAAACGGCGTCAAGTACAGCCCCGGAGACAAGCCGTTGACCGTTTCCTGCCAGTTGCAGGAGCAAAAGGCCGCCTTTGCCGTTCGGGACGAAGGCCCAGGGATTCCCAAGCAGCACCAGCAGAGGATCTTTGAGCGGTTCTATCGCATCGAAAGACATCGGGGAAGCGAATCGGAAAGCACCGGCCTGGGACTGGCCATATGCCGGCACATCATCCGAAATTTCGGAGGCAGGATCTGGGTGGAAAGCCCGCATCCCGACGGGAGCGCCGGAGCCACCTTCTGGTTCAGCCTCCCAAGATCGCAGGGGGATTACGACAAGAGTTCCATCTCATCCAAGGCTTTAGAAGCCTGAAGGGTTATTCAATGGAAAAAACTCCCAAAATGAGCTCCAGGAATTTGGACTTTTACTACGGCGATTTCCATGCGCTGCATTCGATCTCTCTGGAACTTTACGAAAAACAGGTCACAGCCCTCATCGGCCCCTCGGGATGCGGCAAGAGCACCTTCCTGAGATGCCTCAATCGCATGAACGACCTGATCCCCATCAGTCGCGTGGAAGGAGAGGTCCTCCTGGACAACGAAGACATCTACGATCCCGGGGTCGATGTCGTCTCCCTGCGCCGCAAAGTGGGCATGGTTTTTCAAAAGCCAAACCCTTTTCCCAAGACCATCTTTGAGAACGTGGCCTATGGGCTCAGGGTCACGGGAAACAAGGACGGGGCGTTTATAAGTCGGCGCGTCGAGGAGAGCCTCCACCACGCCGCCCTGTGGGACGAGGTCAAGGACCGCCTGCACCAGTCGGCCCTTGGGCTTTCGGGAGGCCAGCAGCAGAGGCTGTGCATTGCGCGCGCCCTTGCCGTCGAACCCGAGGTCGTTCTCATGGACGAGCCTGCGTCCGCCCTTGATCCCATTGCGACACAAAAGATAGAGGAGCTCATCCACCAGCTCAAGAAGAATTACACCATTATCATCGTCACACACAACATGCAGCAGGCTGCAAGAGTTTCGGATGTCACGGCTTTTTTTTACATGGGAAAGCTCATCGAAGTGAACGACACCGAGACTCTGTTCACCCGTCCCAAGTACCGACAAACCGAAGACTACATCACAGGCCGTTTTGGCTAGGAGCCCCCCATGGAAAGTCGTTTTCACCAGGAATTGGAAGGCCTTCGCATGATCATCCTGCACATGGCCGCACTGACGGAAAAAGCCCTGGAAAAATCCATCCAGGCATTCAGCGACCGTGACACGGAGCTTGCCGGCGAGGTCATGGAGGGTGACAAAGACATCAACGCGCTGGAAGTCGATGTGGACCGGCAGTGCCTCAAGCTGCTGGCTCTCGAACAGCCCATGGCTCGGGATCTGCGCTTCATCATCGGGTGCATGAGGATTGCCGTGGACCTGGAGCGCATCGCGGACCAGGCGGTCAATGTCGCTGAGCGGGTGGTTTTTCTCGCTGCCCGTCCCCCGCTTCCTCCCAACCCCGCCATGGCTCAGCTGGGTGAGACGGCCCTGGACATGCTCCGCAGCGTCATTGCGGCATTTGTCAACGAGAGTGAGTCACAGGCCATCGATGTATGTCAGATGGACGATACGGCGGATGAATTGAATGTTCGCATTCTCAAAAATTTTCTGGACTACATGGCCACGGAAACGCCCGCCGTTGAACGGTCCGTCCAAACCATCATCGCTGCCCGATGCCTGGAGCGGGCAGCGGACCAGGCCACCAACATCGCCGAAAGCGTCATTTTCATCATCAAAGGCGTCAACATCAAGCACCACTGTCAGCGCACCTGAAAGAAAAACCCGTCAGGGGATCGCATGTAGGGTAATGTGCGATTCCCTGGCGGTTTCGTTTTGGAGCGAGAGAATGGAGAGATGGGTGATCCATTTCGCCATTTGTGCTCCAGTCTTGCACAAGCCATTCTCAATCATTCCAGGCCAAGATCCCTGTCTCTACGGCAACATCGACCTGAAGTCCTTTCGCAACAATTTATGAAGTTTGAGGATCTTCGAGCCTGCCCGCCGCAGATCAGGTACGCACCGATATACCGCTTCCCGCCATTTTCAACCAATTGTCACTGTCTCGCCGCTTTCTCGTAACAGCAGGACTGTTTAATGGAAACCGTTCAAGCGACTGTTTTCTCGGGTGCATGAAGGTCCCTGATCCTCTGGCCCTGGACGCCTTAACTGTAGCTCTGGATTTCGGGAAAGCGCCTGCTTTCCATCTCAAACCTGGGGAACTGACGATCGGCAACGCCGACCGATTTTGATTTGTCGGCTTTCATCTAATGTTAAAAACGAAAGGAGGTGACAGGTTCGTCGAAAATTGCTGCGAGTTGTGTGAAAAAATGTTGAAATCTTTAATAAATGACCGAAGTAACTTTTGAGGAGGAAAAGAATGCTATTGAAGTCCATGAAGGAAAAATCCGTTGCAGGGCGTATGAGGACCCTGCTTTTCACAGGAGTTGTGGCCCTGAGCTTCGCAGGCGCCGGCGGCGCCATGGCGGCCGGTTGCACCAAGCAAAAAGCTCAATGGCTGTCGGGCGATTTTCATCAACATACTCTTTATACCGACGGAAGTACCTCTTTTGACTTTGTCATGGGAAAAGACAATGCATTCGGACTGGACTGGTGGGCCAATTCAGAACACGGAGGTGGCCGGAACCGCGATGGAGAAGGCCATCTTTGGACGGACCCGAACTTTTATCCCACCAACCCGATTCTTGGCGATGTATCTGGAAACCCCCAAGTGATGTGGCGCTGGCAAAGCATCCGGGATTTCGTCTTTCCCGACATCCTGCGCAATCGTGCTCTCTACCCCGACAGGAAGATCTTCTCAGGCCTGGAGTGGAACGTTCCTGCTCATGAACATTGCAGCACCGGCATCGTAGCGGATGATGCGAGCGCCATCAGCGCCTTTGAGTTCCAGTTCGACAAATCGGATGCGGACAAGAGCCGCATCGGTGAAGTGACCCCCTACGGCACGCTGGTTAAATCCAACAAAACCCATACTGATAGCGTGGCTGCGTGCCAGTGGATGGAGGACCAATACAGGAATGGCACCATCGACAACGGCTGGATCATCTTCGCGCACGTTGAGCGGGCCGGAGTCTGGAAAGGAACCGGTGGAGGCTATAATATCGAAAACTTTCGCGATTTCAATAACGCCGCTCCCGACATCTGCTTTGGCTTCGAGGGAGCCCCCGGTCACCAGGTCAACAATGACCGCGGCTTTGGAAATACTGTCACATGTGATGAAAACGGAGCATGTACATCCAGTGATTTCGGCGGATCTTACGGCGGCGTGGGCTATTACTCAGCCAAAGTCGGAGGACTCTGGGACGCTCTGCTGGGCGAGGGCCGACATTGGTTCAACTTTGCCAACTCCGACTATCACTCGCACTACACCGTCGGTGGCGACGACTTCTATCCCGGCGAATACCAGAAGACTTGGGTTTATGCCGTTGATAAGAACCGTGACGGTGATTTCTCCCTCGATGAAATCGCCGACGCCATGCGCTCAGGCAACGCCTATTTCGTGCATGGCGACCTGATCAACCATCTCGAGTTCGAAGCCCAGAACAACGATGACAAGGTTCCCATGGGCGGTGAGGTCAAAGCAGGCGGCACCATCAAGAACCTGAAGCTCAAGATCAAATTCAAGAGCCCCGAAAGCAATAACTGCATGCCCAACGATTACATCACTTCCTGCTCTCCCCCGAAGGTGGATCACATCGACTTGATTGCCGGTGAGATCACGGGAAAGGTAGACCCCGGTGATCCGAATTACACCAAGGCCACCAATCCGACCACCAAAGTCATCGCCACCTTCGACGCCAATGACTTTGAGACGGACAAGGAAGGCTACTCCACCATCGTTTATCACATCAAAAACGTGCACAAAAACATGTACTTCCGACTCCGCGGAACAAACCTTGCTCCCAACACGCCCTTTGAAACGGATGCGGAAGGCAACCCGTTGCCCGATGCGCTCGCTACCAAGCACCTCGGGATCGACGGCGCTCAGGAAGCCTGGAACGACCTTTGGTTCTACTCCAACCCCATCTTCGTCTATGTAAAGTAATGCTCCTGCAGCGGTAGAATCGTTTTGAACTGAACAAGGGGCTCGAAAGAGCCCCTTTCCCTTTGGTGCATCTAAAGACAGGATCGCATGAATCTTCAACTGCCGGTGCTCTATTCCATTGTCTTTCTTTCTGGATTCGCTGGACTTGGCTACGAAATGGTCTGGACACGGATCCTATCGGTTGGGGTCGGCCACGAGATAGTGTCCGTGCTGGCTGTCGTGGCGGCCTTTTTTTGTGGCATGGCCCTTGGTGCATGGTGCCTGGGCGAAATTGCGTTGACATGTGACTCCCAAAGGACTGCAATTCATTGGTATGCCGGGATCGAGGCAGCCATCGGCTGCTGGTCTTCGGCCCTGGTCGTGCTGATTCCGTGGGCCAACCAACTTGCAGCCCAATGGATGGGGGCCGAGCCGTCCCCGCTGCTCCACTGGGGTGTTTCATTCTTCCTGCCATTTGTTTTGCTGCTCCCGGCTACCTTCGCCATGGGAGGGACTCTACCGTTCATGCGCCGTATTTTTCAGGCACGGTGGAGCGCAAGCTCGCCCATAGGCGGTCTCTATGCCGCCAACACCTTCGGTGCAGTAGCGGGTACCCTGCTTGCGACGTTTTGCATTTTGCCGTGGCTGGGTTTTCAAAAGACGCTCCTCTCCTTCGCCCTCATCAACTTTTTCTGTGCCGCCGGGGCTATTTGCTGTTGTCACCGCGCAGGAAGACCGGCCGGGCTGATGCCGGGTCCCACCCCGGCGGGCAGTCCCGTCCGCGGAATGGGAGCTGTGCTCTTCGTGACGGGTTTCCTCGGCATTGGGTACGAAGTGTTGATGGTGCGCACCTTGAGCCAGGTGCTGGAAAATACCGTTTACAGCTTTGCATGTCTCCTGTCGGTCTATCTGCTTGGCACGGCATGTGGGGCTGCCTTGTACCGGTATATTCCACGGACGCAATCTTTTGAGGGTGCGCTGTCTTTTCTCTTGACGCTCCTGAGCGGCTTTTGCCTTCTGGGGATGCTCGTCCTCGATCAATCGGAGGCCATCCACTTCCTCCTGCGCAGTCTCGCAGGGGAAGGCTATTGGGGATCTATAGCGGCTGAAATGGGGCTGGCTTCAGCCGTCTTCCTGCTTCCCACTCTTGCCATGGGGGCTACTTTTACCCTCCTGGCACAGAAAGCCGACACCGAGCGAATGGGTTTCGGAGGCGCGCTTTGCTTCAATACGCTGGGGGGGGCGGTGGCGCCTTTCGTCTTCGGGGTCCTCCTGCTTCCCCTTCTCGGCCCCAAAGGAGCCTTCCTTTCAGTGTCCGCAGGTTACCTCGCTCTGATTCCGGTCATGGCCCGGCGTATCTACAAACCGCTGTTGGTTCCCCTTTCAGCCGGCATCCTTCTCCTCATCAGCCCCTTTTCGTTGAATCTCGTGACACTCGAACCAGGGGATGTGCTCCTGGAGCACCTGGATGGCGTCATGGCGTCAGTCACGGTTGTGAAAGACCCTTGGAATGAGACTCACCTCAAGATCAACAACCGGTTTCAGATGGGCGGAACATCCTCGGCCTTCTCAGACCGACGTGAAGGCCACATCCCTCTGTTGCTCCATCCGAATCCCCGAAAGGCTCTCTTTTTGGGAACGGGCACCGGCGGTACCCTGGCGGCTGCAGGGGATCATCCCGGGCTGAGGGCCGTGGGTGTCGAGCTCGTCCCAGAAGTCATTCCCATGTTGCACCATTTTGAAAGATCGACGGGAAATTTGAGCTGCCATCCGCAGCTCCACTGGGTCGTGGCCGATGCTCGCCGATACGTGAACTGCTCCCGGGATGTTTACGATGTCATCGTTGCGGATCTTTTCCACCCCGCACGCGACGGAGCGGGATCACTCTATACGAGGGAGCATTTTCTGGCCATCAAGGCTCGACTAAATGCAGGGGGTATTTTCTGCCAATGGCTGCCCCTCTATCAGATGGACCTGGACGTCCTTCGCGTTATAGTCCGCACGTTTATGGAAGTGTTCCCCGATGGATCCGCCTTTCTTGCCCATTACAGCATCAAAGCCCCCATTCTCGCTCTGATTTCGGGCAAACCTGCGGGGGACTCCTCCTCCGACTGGTGGGATGTGAGAACTGAGGACGCAAGATTGAAACGTGCATTGCAAGCTGTACGCTTGGACAACCTTTACAACTTTTGGGGCTGTTTTTTGGCCTCCGGTGAGGATCTGCGCCAATTTGCCGCTGATGCTCCCCTCAACACCGATGACCATCCCATAGTCACCTTTGAGGCCCCTCGCTTCGCTTACCGGAAAGAGGAGTCTGCCGCCGGGAGGCTTCTCTACCTTTTGGACCGCTTCAGGCCCATGCCCCATCAAGTCCTGGCATCCCCTCATACCCATGAGGAGCAGGATGTCCATCAGCGTCTCGCCGCTTACTGGAAGGCCCGAAACTTGTTCATCCATGCCGGCGTCGGAGTGTCCGAAACCAGCGATGTGGAGGTGCTGGTCCGGAGTACCCGGGAAAAGCTGCTGGAAACGATCCAAACCAGCCCAGACTTCACAGCCGCCTATTTTCCACTTCTCGCCATGGCCCAGCAGCTCTACAGGCGGGACCCTCAGGCAGCCAGGGCACTTCTCCATGACCTGGAAAAGGCGAATCCACGCCGGGAGGAAGCTCGATCCGTGCGATCCAGGCTCTTTCACGAATAACAACGCTAGAGCAGCAACCCATAAAAATATTTGAAATAACAAGACAATCTCCTTGATTTACTTTCATCGACATGAAAAACGGTCTCCAATGCAGAAACGCAACGAGCCGGTCATGTATCTGTAACCGTCGCATGAAAGACTTGAGTCCATGAAAGCACGCAATCCCGGCCATGAAAGGAGGTGATGACAGGTGTCGGTAGAGTAATGGCGAGGTGGGCGTGCAAGTCTCCAATGGCAAGAGTTGGAAACAGGGTCCTCATGGAGCGGTCACTCCCTGGGGGATATGGCCGCAGTAAAGCGCTTGGAGGATTTTTTGAGGGTAGATCGTTGCAAAATCCCCGGTGCAAAGGAGAAAGATCGTGAAGCGTCAGATTGGAGTCGTCACTGCAATATGCTGTGCCCTTTCCTGCCTGTTCATTTCCAGTGTCTGGGCTGTCGAGAGGGGCAATTCAACCAAAACGGTAAAGGGAGTTGTGTTTTGGGATCGGAACAACAATGGCGTGCTTGATAGAAATGAGCCCGGAATCAACGGTGTCTCTGTTTCAAACGGAAGAGACGTTGTGCAAACGAACGGAAAGGGATATTACAGTTTAACGGCTTATGATGAAATGGTGGTTTTTGTTTCAAAGCCGGCAGGTTTTACGTCTCCTCTCAACAAGAACAATGTCCCACAGTTCTTTTATTTCCATCAGCCCAACGGTTCTCCCTCTGTAATCCAAAAATATCCAGGTCTCGCGCCCACGGGGCCGCTTCCCGCAATGATCAACTTTCCCCTTTACAAGGAGCCGGAGTCTGGGGAATTCAAGGCGATCATTACTGGGGATACTCAAGTCTACACCAACAAAGAAATCGATTATCTCAGGGATTCTCTCGTAAAGGAGGTTGCCGGCGCGGATGCATCCTTCATCTTGTGCATGGGGGATAACATCGGAGATTATTTGGAATTGTATCCACGTTTTCTGGAAGTCATGAGCAAGACCGGTAAGCCTGTCTATCTCGTCCCCGGCAATCACGACGCAAACCTGGCTGATGCACCAGTTCCTGAGTACGCCTATGAAACCTTCAAGGCTCAGTTCGGCCCTACATACTATTCCTTCAATTACGGCAAAGTCCATTTCGTTGTTCTGAACGATGTTGTCTACCCGTCGCCGCTGTATCTTCCATCAAGGACATATCACGGTGAGATCGATGCAAAGCAGATGGAATGGCTGGCGAACGATCTCAAATTCGTTCCCGGCGATCACCTGATCGTCCTGAACATGCACATCCCCATCGTCTCTGACGTGGACCGACTGGCTCCCAAGCACAATGTGTCGAACCGTGAGGCGCTCTATGCATTGCTTGAAGGCCGCAAGGTTGTTTCACTGGGCGGACACACTCACACACTGTCTCATTTTCAGGCGGGAGAGGAACAGGAAGGCTGGGGACAACCCACTCCCTTTCCACAGGTTATTGTCGGTGCAACCTGCGGCAACTGGTGGGGAGGCGACCTGGACAACAACGGAATACCCATGTCATACATGAAGTGTGGAACACCACGCGGCTACATGGTTTGGAGCTTCGACGGCAACGAATACAACGATCGGTACATGGCTTCCGGAAAGAAACCTGACGAACAGATGCATTTGTCGCTCCATACACCGACTTGGGCAGAGTGGTTCAATGAAATGGGAGTATATGCCGCATTGCCTCTCCCCAGGCCCTACACTCCGCCCCTGACCCTCAATGACCTGCCGGATGTCAACAGCGTCAAGGCATCGGACCTTTCCAGCACGACTCTCGTGGCCAATGTCTGGAACGGCTCCCGCGATTCCGTCGTCACCTGTACTTTCGACGCCAAAACGACGGTACAGGGGCACCAGGACCTGGCATTCGGCGACCCGTATGCACAGCGCCTCCAATCTTACGTCTTTCGATACGCCATGGGTTTTGAGCAGTACGCTCAAACCATTGCACTTCCAGGGACTGCCCCCCAGCCCATACCGGCCGGGAATATCATGAAAGAATCCTTTCATGTTTGGACGTTCGATGTCCCTGACGATCTACAAGCCGGGGTGCACGAGGCCGTCGTCAACACGACCGATGTACACGGCAACAGGTACCAGCAAAACCTTGTCTTTGAGGTAGCTCCATAAACACGACCACACGTCCGTTCCGGTTTCATGAAAGGGGGCGAACAGACAAGCCGCTTCAGCTTTAAGAAATGCCGGGCGCCCCTCCGGGTGCGCCCGGCGCTGCCGGCAGAATAGAACCTGCGCAAGCCAATTTGCTCCAATTTGGCCCCTTGCCAAAGCCTCTCATCGAGGCCCTTTGGCCCGAGCGGCGAGGAGCGTTTCGAGAACGATCACCTGTTGTCTGGAAGGAAAGCAGGCTTATGAAAGCGGATCTCCATGTCCATTCGAAGTACTCCAAGCGGCCGTCGCAGTGGGTTCTTCAGAAAATCAACTGCCCCGAAAGTTTTACTGAGCCCATTCACCTGTACAAGATGGCCAAAGACAAAGGGATGTCCCTGGTGACACTTACGGATCACAACTCTATCGAAGGCGCACTGGAACTGGCGCACCTGCCCGACGCTTTCATCAGTGAAGAAGTCACCACCTACTTCCCGGACGATGGCTGCAAGATCCACGTACTGGCTTGGGACATCACGGAGGAGCAGCACCAGGAACTCCAGAAAGCCCGAGAGAATATTTTTGATCTTGTTGCTTGCCTGCAGCAGAAAAATATCGTGCACTCCCTGGCTCATCCCCTTTTTGCCGTCAATGAGCGCCTCACAGTGGAGCATTTCGAGAAGCTTCTGCTTCTGTTCAAAAATTTTGAAATGAACGGAGCACGATCAGAGCATCACAACCAATTTCTCAGATCATTTCTGGAACAGCTCAGCCCGGAGGATATCCGGCACCTGGCGGAAAAGCACCGTCTCGAGCCCGCCTTTGAAGATCCGTGGAAAAAAAATCTCACCGGAGGATCGGACGATCACAGTTCTCTGAGCATTGCCAAAAGCTATACGGAAGTTGAGGGGGCGGGGAATGTGCTCGAGTTCCTTCTGGGCCTTCAACAAGGGTGCGGTCGGGCGATGGGCGAAGGGGCCACGCCCAAAGCCATGGCGCACAATCTTTACGGCATCGCTTACCAGTTTTACAAAAACAAGCTGAGCTTGGACCGACATGTTCAGAAAGATATCCTCCTGCGTTTTCTTGACCGGATGCTTTGCACGAGCAACGGCGGGGAGGGAGGCATCCTGACCCGTCTTACATGGATCTGGAGCTACCGAAGATGGCCGAGGAGCAAAACTCACGGTTCCGTGTCCACCCAGCAGCTCTTCAGGCTGGAGGCGCAAAGATTGATCCTGGATGACCCTGAGCTGATTGCCATTGTCAAGAATGGGGAGAGTGCTCAGGAAAAAGTCGAAAACCGGTAGTTCGAGTTTGTCGACAAGGCCACCAACAAGCTTCTGCTCCATTCCGGCACCCATGTGCTGGACCAACTGGCTGGTGCGAACTTGTTCAACATTTTCAAATCACTGGGTTCGGCAGGGGTGCTTTATTCCCTCCTGGCTCCATATTTTATGGCGTTTTCCATATTCACCGCAGACAGACGGCTGATGGAGGACCTGCGCCGGCGGTTTCCTCACCTCTCCCTTTATGGAGTGCCGAGAGCCAATGGGACACATGTCGCTCATTTCACAGACACACTTTACGAGGTCAACGGGGTGGCCCTCACGCTGCGGCAGCAGGTGCAACGAGCGTTGTCACCGATGTGGGGGGACCGCAGGAAAATCTTATCCAGGGTAAAACCGGATGGATCATTCCCGCCTATGATCTTTCTGCTTTTGTTCAGGCCATTCGGACCCTGGTGTCGGATAAGGTGCGTCTGAAAGCAATGAGCCTAGCGGCACGCAGCTACATGAAAAAGCGATCCTTTGAGACCAGCTTTGACGAGTCCTGGAAGTTTCAATGGGGAGAGTCTCAGAAGGAATCCCAAGATGAGCCCTGTACTTTTGCCCGTGCAAGTTAGAACTTCGCCGATGTCAAATTCAGAAGGGAACGCTGCGCCATGAGCTCTTTGAAGAACTTGTGTCCCCGCTGCGGGGAGAAAATGGCCCTTAAATCTACCCACACTTCGATGGACTGTTTGAAGAAGCTCCAGAAAGACAATGCACTGCTTAAAATCCGTTGGAAGCGTAAACAGGGAAATGACGCTGGACCTGGCGAAAAGCCTGATTCCGCGGGCAGAAAAACGCTTCGATGGGGCTCATGCCGTTGACCTTTTCCCGTTAGTGCGCATGCTTAAAAAAAACAGCTTGGCTTTTATCCCATTGCGCACCAGGATGAAAATGACACGCGATTTTGGATGAATTGGACCTGGGATGGACTCTGAGCATGGCTTCTTGCTGTCACTGCTCGCTTCACTTTTGTTCTCAGGTCAGCCAGATCGTGCGACTTGATGACGTAGAAATCTGCCGCTGCGGCTTTGGGGCTTGATTTGTAGCTGTCGTAAGGGCTACACACGATGATGGGTATGTGAGGGTATGCTTCACGAATCTGTTGTAACAAATCGAGTCCGCCGTGGTCCGCCAGCTGGAGGTCCAGAATGGCCACGTTGAACTGGATGGTTTTCATTTGCTGGAGAATCCCATCGTCACGGGCGATAGCAACCACATCGTAGCCCGCCTCCGTCAGTTCCAACTCGAAAAGCTGCCGGATGTGCTCGTCGTCGTCGATCACGAGAACCCAAGGCATTTTTTCTCCCTTCTCCAATTCTCGAGAGAGAATAGTGCAGACGAGTTTTCTATCTACCCCACGGAAAGCTCCTCAGGCACTGCTTCCACAACTCGCAAAATCTCGATGCGAACTTTTCTTCGACTCGATAGGAGGATTCATCCTGCAACACCTATGTGAATGATTTTCCTTCCCATGCAGGCGGAGCCCAAAGTGTGTGAGGTATGGACTCCGCATCTGCAGGAAGGCGGGAGGGGAATGAATGTCAACAGGTTAAATTGAATGTATGCTGTAATCATAAGGCCCGAGTGTGACTTGCTGATGACAGTCTTGTTAAGAATTGATGAACCTGCACTCGCAGATGACGACGATTAGATCAAAGCATACGGCAGGCGGTCGGTGGGCGCCGTCCCGCCATTTCCAAGGCGATGCAGCAAAGAGACCCTCTCACTTGGCCGAATCGCCCCGAAGCCATTGGATCTCACCATGGGGCTTCGAGTGGGCGTCCTTCCGGTGGGCTGTCCCGGTGGCTATAGCAGGGTCGCGCAGAGCTCCGCGACCCTGGAGCGCTCGCCCTTCACCAGGGTAATATGCCCTGTGATTTCCTCTCCCTTGAGCTTTTCCACCAGATAGGTCAGCCCGTTGCTGCTCTCGTCGAGGTAAGGATGATCGATTTGTTCGGGATCTCCCGTGAAAACGATCTTAGAGCCCTTTCCCACCCGCGTGATGAGCGTCTTGATCATATGGGGAGATAGATTTTGGGCTTCGTCGCAAAGGATATAGCTTTTCGGTATCGTTCTACCCCGAATGTAGGTGAGAGCTTCCAGTTCGACGAGTCCTCTTTGCAGCAATTCATTGACTTCTTCAGAGGGCTCAGAACAATCCTTCATGAGAAATTCCAGGTTGTCATATATAGGCTGCATCCATGGTCGCAGCTTATCTTCCTTTGTTCCCGGCAGGAAACCGAGATCATCCCCCATAGGAATCACGGGCCTCGTGATGAGCATACGATGGTAGATTTTCTGCTCGAGGACCTTTTCAAGCCCTGCGGCCAAGGCGAGGAGCGTTTTTCCCGTACCCGCGCGTCCCACAAGCGTTGCGACCTTGATGTCATCATTGAGCAGAAGTTCGAAGGCAAACCTCTGCTCTTTGTTCAAAGCCCTGACCCCCCAGTTGATGGAATCTCCATGCATCAGAGGCCACAGAGTGCCTCGAAAAAGCCGCGCCAGGGCGGACTGCGAGGGTCCACAGGGATTTGTCAGAATGAACATTTGGTTGGGATATCCTTGTCGTCCGTTCTCCATCCTGAGTTTCCCCTGTTGAAAAAATGCACTCATCTCCTCGGTCGAACAATAAAACTCCCCCACACCCGTGTGGAGCTGGTGATAATCCACTCGATCATTGTAAAAATCCTCAGCCGGAAGTCCGAAAACATCGGCCTTGATGCGCAGATTCAAATCCTTGGTCACCAGGATGACCAAATTCTTCCCTTCTTTCATTAGATTTGAGGCTACCGCCAAAATCCGATTGTCCGGTTTATGCGCCTCCAGTCCATCAGGATAGTCGATGAGATCCTGATGGTTGAGCTCTATGCGCAGCATTCCACCTCGAGGCAGGTTGACACCCTCGGAAAGGCAGCCTTGAGAGCGGAGCCCGTCGAGTATCTGGGAGGCGGTCCGAGCATTCCTGCCAACTTCATCCTGCCTCCTTTTCTGGTTGTCGATTTCTTCGATAACGGCCAGAGGAATCACCACCTCATTGTCTTGAAAAGCGAAAAGTGCATTGGGATTGTGCAGCAGGACATTGGTATCCAGGACATAAGTCTTAGTCATCTCGTCACGCCTCCCCGGCTAACGAATGAACCCCAAGTAGAATGACCCCGGTCCCTTCGGACGCACTTCGAAGTGCCTTGTTACTCATGCAGTCAAAGATCTTTTACTGTCTTTAAAGAAAACATTGAGCGGTGACGGAATCTTGAACGTTGGGTTACATTTTGACGACAGAAAATTGAGGACCCCGTAGGGTATCACTCCTTCCAGCGGCACCCCTCATTTGTCCAATACCCCCTTGACGGGTGACCACGTTATGCGTTGGCTTGGGTATAAATTGCTCCGCTGTATAGATGGACAAAAAACGATTCAAAGCCTCTGCTGGGTCACTCTGGGAGACCGCTGCAAATCGCCAGGCTCCAATGGAAGAACCCAACAGAAAGAGCGGTTCCATTCTGTGCTTGAACCACGAGGAGAAAAGGACGCGATCCAGGTTGTGAAGAACCAGCCACTTGGGGCCTCCTGCCGCGCCGACAACGATCCTGACCTGCTCCCGGCGGAGTCCATTTTTCCGGATGGTCTGGATGGCTTTCCTGCCGGCCAGGAAGACAAGATCATGAGACATGGAAATACCCCAGTATTAGGATTTTGATGTTCCAAGAGGCAATAGGAACGCTTTCACGAGTTCAGGATTTATTGAGATAAATCATGATAGCATGAACACAGAAAATCTAGAAGGGATTGCCCTACGGGCAGCCCGAAATGGCTGCTGGAAGGAGCAGACTGCAGGAAGAGAGTGGCCGTGAAGCAGAAGAGGGTACTCCCCCGCATAGAATGCAGATAAAGTAGATCAAGGTGATGGAATCAGGTGATTTCTTCGGCAAATGCCTTTACCCGAGCCCGAATGGAATCCCGAATCCGCCGGGCTCCCTCAAGCTTCTCTTCGGGAGTGCCCCTCAGTTCGGCCGGATCCGGAAAAGGCCAGTTCAGCCGTTTTCTGACGCCGGGGAAAATTGGGCATTTACCCTCGGACGATTCTTCGCACACCGTGATCACATAGTCGTAAAGTCTCCCTTCTTTGAAGAAGGAAAAGACACTGTTCGTCTCCTTTCCGCTGAGGTCAAAGCCGATCTCCTTCATGACCTCCATGACAAGAGGGTTGATTTCCGTAGGCTCAAAGCCTGCGCTTTCCGCATGAAACCGATTTTCAGTGTCGGCATTCATGAAAGTTTCAGCCATCTGGCTCCGCGCCGAGTTATGGACGCAGACGAATAGTACATGAATCCGGGGCATCTATTGCTCCTGCTGCTTTGGAACGAAGGCTCAACTCCACTGCCGAGGGCCAATCGACGTGCTCCCCCCCCTTTCTGGAAAGCGGGAAAGGAGAGGCTTTTGGGGCTGGCCCCCCTGTCTCGCATGCTTTAGGGAGTCTTGACGCCGAAACCCGCAGCCAATTCCATTCATTTCAGAAAGTCCACACGGTCTGTTCTCTCCCAGGGTAAGTCCATATCGGTGCGTCCCATGTGGCCGTAAGCGGCAAGGCGTTGATAGAATCCGTTGTGCATTCTTTGAGGCAACCGCCGCAGATCAAATTCCTTCATGATGCCGGCGAGGCGGAACTCGAAATGCTTCTCCAGGAGTCCTGCAAGGGCTTCGTCGGCTATCTTTCCTGTGCCAAAAGTCTCCACCTGGATGCTGGCTGGCCGCGAGCGCGTGACGGAATAACTCAGCTGCACTTCGCACTCTTCAGCCAGGCCCGCAGCCACGATGTTCTTGGCGGCGTGGCGAGCGGCGTATGCCGCCACGCGGTCAATGCGCAGCGGGTCTTTTCCGCTCAAAGCCGCTCCGCTGTGCCGGGCATATTCGCCATAAGTGTCGATGGCCGTTTTCCTTCCCGTCAGCCCCGAATGGACACTTGGGCCCCCTACGACGAAGGGCCCCTCGGGATTGATGAAGATCTCGGTATTGCGATCGGGTTTGATGGTTTCGTCCCTGAAAGCAGGGAGAACGACGCTCTCATAAATGGCATCCTGGAACTGCCTCAAAGTGGGTTCTTCAGGACGGGATTGACTTGCGGTTACCGTTATGCTGTGGATTCTATGGGGCTTTCGATTCCTGTACTCTATCCCCACATCGGTTTTTCCTTCGGGACAAAGGAAAGGAAGGACTTTGTCGCGACGGACCTGGGTGATTTGCCTCGAGAGTTTATGGGCCAGCCAGATGGGCAGAGGCATGAAGGCCGGGGTCTGGTCGCATGCGAAACCGAAGACCGTCACCTGGTTCCTGGCAGTCATCTTTTCGATGTCCTCGTCGGACATGAGCCTTTCGTCAACGCAGCAGGTTTCATCCCTGGGCAGCTCTTGAAGGCTTGTCAATATGCTGCAGGTCTTCGCATTGAACTCGTGCTGCTCGTAACCGATCTGACGGATGACCCGCCGGGCGATGTTTGGAAAGTCCACTACGGCATCCGACGTGAAGCGTGCCGCAATGAAGAGAATGGAGACTGAAACGGCGCATTCAGCGATGATCCTCGAGAGGGGATCGATCTCCAGGAAGTGATCGACGATGGCGTCACTGATTTGATCGCAGACTTTGTCCGGGTGCCCTTCGGTGACGGATTCGGAGGTGAACATGAAATCTTTTTTCATGAGAGGCCTTCCTGTGAGGGTGCTTTGGTCGCTTCATTGACGAGAAGGGGGAGAGCCGCGCTCGAGCCGATCCATACTGCGTCAACGAGGGTGATGGGAGTGAGCCCCAGGAGTCCTCTCAAACCGGGAACCACCATGGTCAGTACCTGCAGCCCCAGGGACGCGGAGAGGGCGACATTCAAGTATGGGTTGGCGGGCATTCTTTCCTTGGAGAAAATGGAATGGTGCTCCGATCGGCAACTGAAGGCATGCAGGAGCTGAGCCAGGGTCAGACTGTGAAATGCCAGGGTGCCGGCGTTGGCCCCCATTCCATACTTCGTGATCCCATATCCGTAGGTCGCGAGGGCGCCGGCACTCATCACCGCCGATTCCACCGTGAGTCTCTTGAAATCCGAGCCCGTAACGATGGGCTCCTCAGGGTTCCGGGGAGGGCGCTTCATGACGTCGGGCTCGGGCGGTTCCAGTGCCAGCGCCAGACCCGGAAAAATATCCGACAGGAGGTTGATCCAGAGCAGCTGCATGGCCGTAAGAGGATGTCCAAGCCCCACGGCCCCGGCGGCAAACATGACCATGATTTCACTGAAATTGGTGGACAGCAGGAAATGGAGCGCCTTCCGAATGTTGCTGTAAATGGTTCGACCATGGCTCACAGCCACGATCATGGTTTCCAGGTCGTCGTTTTCCAGCACGACATCGGCGACTTCCCGCGCGATGTCCGTTCCGGACTTTCCCAGGGCCACCCCCACATCCGCCGCTTTCAAGGCCGGCCCGTCGTTGATGCCGTCACCGGTCATGGCGACGACATGCCCCGCTCTCTGGAGTGCCTGAACGATTTGCAGCTTGTGGGCCGGACTCACCCGGGCAAACACATGGATGCGCCGTGAAAGGGACCGGAGGGCGTCTGCGTCCACATCGGCCAGGTGTGTCGAATCCATGATCTCCAAAGGGGCTTCCCTGCTGAGCTTGAGATCCCTCCCTATGGCATACGCCGTGGGGCTTTGATCTCCTGTGATCATGATCGTTTCGATCTTCGCCTCATGAAATCTTGCAATGAGATCTTTTACCCCTTCGCGAACAGGGTCCGCCATGCCGACCAGCCCCAGCCAGACCAGCCCACGGCTGGAATCGAAAGCTTTCTCGTCATCGGCTACGAGGGAGGCGAAGCCCAGCACTCTGAGGGCATCCCCCGCCATGCGTTCATTTTCAATGTCGATGCTTCGTCGGTCCTCGTCCGTCAGTGCTATTTTTTCTCCATCACACATGCGCCAGTCACACATGGCAAGAACCTCCAGTGGGCTCCCCTTTACGGCCACCAGTTTCCTTCCATCTTGACAACCGTGCAGTGTGCCCATGAAATGGCGGTCTTCAGCGCGGTGATTGGTCTTTAAAATTGGATACGACTCTCGCACCCGGCAGAGGTCGAAACCTGCCTTGAGAGCCATGTTGAGGAGGGCATTTTCCGTGGAGGAGCCTTGCAGTATGTACTCATTGCCCCTCTTGGCGATGTTGCTTTCACTGCAGAGGATGGCTACATGCAGGAGGTCCATGAGCTCCCGGCAGCTGGGGACGTCCAGGCATCCGTTTTCCCAGTTGAAGAGAGTATCGGAAACCTCGATGCGCTTATCGCCTGCGTAAACCCGCTGAGCGGTCATACGGTTCTGGGTGACGGTGCCAGTTTTGTCGAAACAGATTGTCTGGATGGCGCCGAGGGTTTCCACTGCGGACAGGTGGCGAATGAGGACTTTCTGGTTCTTCATTTTGTTGATGCCGATGGCCAGGGTGGTTGTGGCTACCGCCGTCAACCCTTCAGGCACGGCGGCAACAGCCAGGGCAATGGAGGCATTGAGCATGTAGAGCAGTCCCGAGCCGCGAGCGATGCCCATGAGAAAAACTGCACCGCAGATCGCCCCACTGATGGCGACGAGCTGGTTTCCGATTCTTGCCAGTTGTTTTTCAAGGGGTGTCTCCGGTGCCCCCGCATCCTCTACCAGGAGACGGAGCTGACCGAGCTCAGTCCCCCTTCCTGTAGCGACAACTACGGCCAACCCCTGGCCTCCGGTCACCAGCGTTCCCATGTAGAGCATGTTCAGGCGGTCCGCCAGGGGGGTGCTTTGCGCCAGGACCCGCTGGTGAGTCTTGGCTACCGGCAGGCTCTCTCCCGTGAGAGAAGATTCGTCCACCGTCAGGTTGCTGCTTTCAATCAGCCGGCTGTCGGCGGCAATGTACACACCCGGCTTCAGCTCGAGAAGATCTCCCAAAGCGACTTCTTCCATGCCGACTTCGGTGACGATGCCGTCCCGCACCACCTGCGCGCTCGGTCGGACCAGGGTCTTGAGGGATTCGATGGTCCTTTCAGCGTTGTCTTCGGTAACAAAGCCGATGGCCGCGTTGATGACCACGACCCCCATGATCACCAACGCATCGACAACGCCCCCCGTGGCCACGGAAATACCGGCGGAGACTCCGAGAAGCGCTACAGGAATGGACTTGAACTGGTCGATGAAGATGCTCCACCTGGACCTTCCTTCGGATTCCGGAAGTGTATTGAGACCATACTTCTGGAGATTCTCCGCGGCCGACTCGCGTGGCAATCCTGAAAAGATGGAGGTTCCCCACTCCTGCAGGATGGATTCGCAGTCCATGGCATGCCAGGGTTTGGGGCACGGTGCTTCCGTGCCCCACGGAGAGGGGAGGAGGCCCTTGATCCCTTTGTGGATGCTGCTTCCCTGGAACCCTTCCGAGAAGGGGCCTCCCACAGGAGAGGGGGGTGCCCCGGGGGATAGCTCGGGACGAGAATTTTCGCTTTCCCTGCAAGATCTCTTCGTCCGGTAATCCGAGACAATTTCCTCCAGCAGGGCTGCGATGGTCTGGACGGTATTGCCTGAGTTGTAATGAACCAGGACATTTCCCGTCACGCTGCTCGCTCGAGCACGCTTCACATCACTCAATCGAGACAGCTGTTCTTCCAAGAACATCTGGAGACTTTCTGAACGATAAAGCTCTTTGACCTTGTATCTGGCTCTGCCTTGGATGGAGCCATGGATTGCCTGAATCACGGGGTTCTACTCTCTTTGGGGTCCTGCCTGGTAAAGGGAATGCCCTCATGGGAGGATCAGTCCATGAACAGCCCGTGAGGGACGCTATTCCTTCTCTGTAGAATCCGACGTACCTTTCGCCTTGGGGAGGGCAGCGCTCGCAACATCCTTGACTCCTTCAACAGTGCCCAGCAGCACTCCCTTCACGGCCTTGACAGCCGATTCGCCAATGGCTCCGGCTGCTTCGATGGATCCACCGATGGCGGTCCTGGCGAGATCTTCGGCATTGGTGCCTATTTCTTTCCCCGCTTCGACTATCCCATCCACAGCCTTCTTTGCGACCTGTCCCACATCCGCACCCACACTGGAGGCAGCCTCCACCGCCCCCTGGGCTGTCTGTCGCGCCACAGAGAAAATATCACCCCCTACGTCGCTGACTCCCATGACAATGCCTTTGGCAACACTCTTGGTGCTCATGAGGAGCCCCGTGCCCACGTCTTCCGTGGCAGAGACAGCCCCCTTGATGACACCTTTGGCGACGTTGACTGCTTCCGTCGCCACGGACCCGGTCGCCTTGAGGGCGTCGGAAACGACATTCCGGGCCAGATCCACAACCCCCACCTCGATTTCGTTCAGCGCCTTGAGGCTGCTCAAAATCCCCACCTTGAGTGCCTTCCCCGCCTTCTCCACACTTTCTCCAATGCCGGCACTGCTGCTGGTTTCCATGTCCGTCATATCGACTCCTTTCCTGTCTGCTGCATGGTGATCCACGTATTCCCGTCCGCCGGGCACACTCTATCTGCCGACCGTTACAGTCTGGTGACAGAAGGACCTTCCGGATCAGATGATGACTTTCGCTGCGATGTTCTAAGATGTTTCTTCGGGACCGGCGGTCTCCGAACGTTCCGTTTTGGGATGCACCTTCTTCTCGCGGGAGGTGGCTTTTTTCGCGTGAGTTGAACGAGCGGGTGAGGGGGGATGGGATGCAGTGATTGCCGGCTCAACCGATTCGTCGGAAGCTTCTACCGTGACCGTTGGAGCCTCTCCCTCTGCCGGCTCTGCCGGGAAGGCTTCTTCCTGTGGAACATCGATGATCTTTACGGTGCCAGGAGGCTGCGCTTCAATTCGGAACGTTTGCGCATTACCGGTCGGGTTTTGTGGCTCCTGGGCCGGTGTTGCGGAACCGGTGGTCAGCAGGGGAGTACCCCGTGCCTCGACGGGCATTGTCCCGGGAAGAACGGCGCATACCACCTCTTTGCAGCCGAGTACTGTGGCTATGAGAAGGTCCCTTGTCACATGGATGGTCGTTCCGACGGTCAATGCGGCTGCATCGATCCCTCCTGTGGCCAGCGTTTTGGCGGTGTCCTCCGCATTCCGGCAGAGGTCTCGCGTCGTCTTCAAACTGAAGTTGGCCGCAGCTGCAGCCATACCTCCCACACCCGATCCAACTTGAGCCACTCCATGGATTACTCCATGTACAGTACGGCCGGACACGGACAAGATTTCACCGCCCACCATGGACAGTCCGCCGATAAAGCCTTTTGCCAGAGTGCTTACCGACCCTATGACCCCGCCACTGACTTCTTCAACTGCTGAAAAAGTCTCTTTGAGCAGGTCCCGGGTCAACTCCACTCCTTCCAAAGATATGGAGCCCGCTGTGCGAAGCAAACCTGTTAGAGAGCTTTGTACCGTTACCATGACTTCATGCTCGACCTCGCCCACGCCTCTGACTGTCCCCAGAAGACTTTCCTTAAGCATACTGGCCCTTTCAGCGGCGGGCTGCACTGCCTCCAAGCTGTTCGAGTCCGTAAATTCCGTCATTACACACCTCCCCGCAGGTTTCATGGATGTCCTGCGACACGGTCTTTTTTGTCGACAGCCTCAAGCTGTCCCAGAGTCCCCGGAGACCTTTGTGGGTTCTATCGCCTGCTCCTTCATCAGCTCGGCCTTCGCTTCCGCGGCAATGTCTTCCAGCACCTCGGCCGTTTCGGCAATGGCCTCCCTTCCTTTCTCGAAGAGGATGATCCCTCCCTTGATGGTGGCTTTGATGAGAGGTTTCACAACACTTCCGACTATGGGAAGGACGATGGGGGCCAAAATCAGTGCCCCAATTCCCACTGCGACACCGGTTCCCATTTTTATGCCGTTGTCAAATAGCGCCATAATCAATCTCCTGTTTCAGCGAACTAGTCTAAATCTCAAAATATCTATTAAAATATAAATAAGACATCATTTAAGTGGATTCTCAGCGAAATTCTATAGATCTAGTGCAGTTAATTTGATGATAGAGTTGTTTTTAGAGAGTGTCACGATTTTTTTTCATTACTTACCTACTCAGTCAGCCTAGGTGCCGAATGATTTATGTCCATTTACACTAGAAGGACATTATGTTAAAAAATAAAATAATCATTGAAGGAATAATAAGTGTTCCTATTTGCTGAATGTGATCATCAAGCAGAACGACTATTGACTGCCGTGAGGGAGCTCATAATGAAATCATGTAACCCTATCATTGTAGAAGATCTGATCCGGTTGGCACCTCATACTGAAGTGGTACACCATATTCCAGGAAGAGTAAGAATCAAGATTTTGCCTTCTGGTTTCAAAATGGCTCAAGAGATGGATATGGACGCAATGATTCAGCACATCCCCGGCATCTCACAAATTCGAGTCAACCCTGTTGCACGTTCATTGGTCATTGAATACGATAAGAATCGGCTGCCTTATGATCTATGGGAGAAAATGAGGCAGTTGAGGCACAATCCCGGGGTGGAGATGGAAATCCGGGCACGCCTGCAGAACGTGTGCATTTGAAGGAGATACAGTGCTCGCCGAGCAATCCAAAAAACGGCATGCATCTCTCAGTGCCCAATGGCGTTAACTGAACGTCACCCCGGTGAAAACCATGGTCCAGAAAGCCTTTATTTACCTGAATTCCGGCTTTCGCCAGAACAACGAGCAAACGCATTTTCAGACAGTTGCTAAGTCGGCGACATCGCCGCCAGGGCCTCACCAGTGAGGCTCCATTCCCAGTCCATGATCCCTTCCTGTGTTTCTGCAAAATCCCGGCATGGCAGCCGCCAGGAGTCGATCGCGACAACTCCGTGGGCACTCTTTTAGCGGGATTCCAAACACTCTCGCGGGTATTTCAGCGCGACCCAGTCTCCACAAGCAAAGCCTCGCCCGTACTCCTTAAAGAACGGGTGCTCCGCAGGCTCGCCGTAGCTCCATCCACCGGGCGTGCTTCCTGCAAACTCCTCATAGGCGGCGACGACAGCCTTGTCCGGAGGCAAATCATAGGTGAGGACGCGATCATCAAAGAGGTTGATGACAATGGTTTCCTTTTTCTGATTCATTTTCTCAGCTCCCTGTCAGACGAGAAGAAGACGGCCTCGACAGACGTGAAAACCTCGCTTCAAGCCTGCGACAGTACAAAGTTTTCCTGTGCAATGGATGGATTTCGATTGGATGTTTTGCGTCGTGAATCGAAAATGAAAGCATGTTTGAGAAAATTCTCCTCGGCGCAAAGGAAAGATCCGGCAATGCGGCATCGACCGGTTCTGCTCCGCTCACTTCTCATTCAAGTTGCACGTAAGATACACACCAAATGTGTCATTGCTGTTACAAGATGAAAATTTTCATGACCCGGTAAACATCGATAACTCAACACTTCGATATCAATATGAAAAGTTGGATTCCATATTTCTCTCGCTCATGATTTCGAAGATGACGCGGGGCTGGGGATCTTGGAAGAGCGTTCAGAAATGGGTTTTGTTCATGCATAAAGGCCTCCCTGGAAGGGTGCCTTGCAGCGTTTGGGTGAACCATGGGGGTGAAAAACATAAGATAGAACAGCACACAAGAAAGCTCGAGTGATGCGAGGGGTTCCAAATGTGAAGGGGGGGTCGCAAAAGATCCGTGGAGACCTCCTTTATTGGGGTGTAGCAGGGGCGGGAAATGGGGTGGAGGAAGCCGGGAGCTCCTCCTTCCTTTCGGAATAGAATTGGATGGCTGCCTCGCCCAACATTTTCGAGACGCAGGAAGCGGTCAATCCTGCTGCAGGCAGGGAGTAAAGTGGATGGACATCCAGGAGATGCACCAGGAACGGAACGCCCACGGCCAATCCCGTGGCGGCGACCACGGCAGCCATTTCCGGGACGCGTGCAGCGTCCTCGATATCCCTGCCATGGAGAAGCGCAATCTCCAGGATTAGGTAAAGGTGCATGCGCGTGATGACGGAAGCTCCTCCTACGAGGCCCAGCAACTGCAATGTCTGACCCAATCCCGGAATCAGCATGGGAAGGTGCAGCAGCGAGCCGCCCAAAAATGAGAGACTGGTCTGAGCGTCAATGAGGCGTCGGGCTCTTTCCTCGACCGTCTCTTCCGGGAAGCTTTCATTGACGGCATCCACGACTTTGCGTATTCGGTTCTTGCGGACTCGCAGGAAAAAATATAGGAACTGGTCAACGAGCAGATTTTCCTGGTGAACTGCCTTTTCATTGTCCATCGCACCACTCCAAAAGACGGACCGGGTCAGACGAGCCCATGCCGACGGGGGCTCTTGCCTAAAGTCTTTGTGTCCAAGACTTACAATAAGAATTCTGACATGTAAAGGGCCGAGAGTCCGACACGGGATGTCTCCCCTAGAGAATGACCGCCAGGAGGGAGAGAGGCGTGCCGTCAAAAACCCTGTCAACGACCAGTCCCAGAATCGCTTTGCTGAGCCACTTTCCACCTTTTGAAAACGAATCTTCAATCACCTGTTCGTTTGTGACGGCCTTGGATGGATCAAAATGTCCTCCCACGCGAAGCAATTCCAGGATTTCTTTTTTGCTGGCAACGCTCGTATCGTAATTGATCACGACACTACCGGTGGTCTGGTTTGATGCTACCGACAGGACCCCTTTTTTGCTGCTCAGGAGACCTTCGACCTGAAGGGCTTTCACTGGATTGCCCTTGACGGATGGAGTTTTTACACGCAGTCGTCCAGGCACATCGTGAACGTAGTAGCTCATAGAATCTCCCTTTCTTTCACCTTCAAATAAGTTCTGCATTTGGGATAATTTGAGCATCTATACCTCATGAATCCCTTTTCTTGCTTATAAACGTGCATCGCCCTGCCGCATGCAGGACACAGGGGCCTTTCATGCGGTTGGTGTTTCACCGAATTCTCAGTGAACTGCCTGCCACAGCTCAGGCACAGATACCGTTGCATGCCGCCTTTAGTCTTGCCATAGCGATAGACGGTATCTAGAAGACACTTCGGGCACTGCGGCATTACCATTGAGCCTCCCATCCCTCATAGGATTGTTGAAATATAGGGGATGGTTTTTCCATTTCTGTGAAGAAAAGGTTACAAGTCGGTGACACATACCCATCCAAGGAAACAGCCAAGAAAATTTTGGAGCGGTTTTTGATACTGTCTCCTGACGGCAACGTTGGGGAGATGGCGGGTCTCAAGAGAGGTTACAGGGTCCATGGCCATGGTCGCCGCTCCTGGCAGATGTGTTCAAAGACGTTTGACACGGTCGGGCGACAGCGCCACCATACGGGATGATCTACGCCGTTCTGAGTTTTCCCAGCATATTTCCGCGTTATTCTATCCATTAGTAAGCTCTTGAAGCTTTGAAAGCGCTATTCTACTGGAAAACGGGTTCGCCCCTCCCCGGGTCTCCAAGGGCCAGGGGGGCTTCCATCCGCGCGTTTTTCCCAGCTTGCGCCGTTCAGCGTTTTCCAGCTCCTTCTTACAGTGGACGCAAACCCGGGTCATGGGCTGTGCCTTGAGACGTTCCACGCCGATATCGTCGCCGCATTCCTCACACACACCGTAATCCCCTCTTTCAATGCGTTGCAGGGCTTGTTTGATTTCATAGATGAACTGGTGATTGCGCTGCTGCATGTGCAAAGTAAAATCTTCTTGATAGCGTGCAGAAGCGAGATCCGCCTCGTCCATTGGGTCACGGCCGCCGACACATTCAGCCCATTTAGAGTCGCTGCGATGGTTCCCTGACAGATAGTCCTGCAAACGGTCTCTCAGAGCCTCACTAAAATAGTTCAGCATTGCTTCTCCTCCTGTTCAGATGTATTTGGCGACTTACTGGACCTCCATGATTTTTTGTCTTTCATAATGGGTAGGATGGCGAAGTCATGTGACGGATTGTTTCCAGACAGGTTAAATTATGGTGAACAACTTAGACTGTCCGCCACTCGTTTCCTCATTCCGGCAGTCCTTCAGCCGGAATCCACAGGGGAAAAAACTGGATGCCGGCTTGAAAACTGCCGGCATGACGCGGACCGAAATGGGTCATCTTAATCTGTGGAAGTTTACTGAGCGTTCTTCAAATTCTGTCTTCATGGACATGGAAAGTCAGGATCGAGCCCGTAACCATGCTGCGGCCTGTGTAGAAGAGTACGGCAACCCAGAGAGTCTGCAAAAAGAGAATCATGCCCGGATGCCAGAGAACTCGGAGTCCCGTGAGGATTTCGGGGGGCGGAATGGCAGGGGTTTTGATCAGGAGTGGCAGGCAAAGGGCGTACAACATGGAAAAAATGCTCATGAATTGATAGCGGGTCACCTTTCCGCTCCCCCGGTAGTCGAAGCGAAGGAGTTCGGAGATGGATCGCCAAGCCTGGGTGCCCAAGAGGGGCAGCAGGAACGCAGCGAGGAAATGGGAGGTGAGAAACAGCACAATACCAGCCAGTCCTACTGCCACATAGAGGCAGGAGGTGACAGCCTGGATGGGAAAAACCTTTTGCCCTTCCAAGCCGCCTGCGTAGGCGACTTTCTTGGTTTTCCCCCAAAAGGTGAAGGTGTAGCCCGAAAAAATTTTCCTCAAGACGGGCTGGCAATCAGACAAGGCTTTGCCATAGCAGCAGCCGAAGCTCACGCAGGCCAGGCGCCCCAGTCCCTCCCCCAGGGCATAGGCGATGGAAAATGCCGCCAGGGCAGGCAGAACGGGAAGGGAGGGCAGCAAGAATTTCTCCATGGCGGAGTTCAGGAAAAAAATCATCCACGGAGCCGCTACGATTCCTATGAACGAGGCACCTGCCACTGTGAACGTGTAAGATTTCCTTTCCACCCACTTCGCCACAAGCCTGGATGCGGGCATACATAGCGCCAGCAGGGCCGTCACTATCGTAAACACCGCGCTCTTGGGCACCTGGATAGATCCCAGGAGAAGAAACACCATGGCCACAGCAGCGCTATAGGCCATGGCGTTGAAAAAGCCGTAGTAGGTGAGGTTGATACCCGTCCAGCGACCATCAGGCGTTTTAATTTGCGGCACTGCCGCCATGATCTGCCAGCGTTCTCCCGGCAGAGCGATGAATCCCCATATGAGCACCAGAGCAAAACTGATCGCCAGGGCGATCACAAATATTGAATTGGCCATGTATCCATTCCTCCTTTATTTCAGATGGCATAGCGTCAGAGCAGGACAATGACTGCCGGTTCTCTTTACCGCGCAGACTCATATGATTTCTGCGATGCACGAGCGCACCAACACCTCGGTCTCTACCAGGGGACGGCCGAAACCGAGGGAAAACCGGCTCTCCACGCCCGGCGCACGAAGGTTTCGGACGAGATCTGATGCAAAGGCCACGCGCCCCGACTGGAAAATCAATACGTCAGTGCTGCTGCCCGGGCGATAGAGGCTCTTGGGACAGCCTTTGCGAAGGAACATGCCAGGTCGAACCGGCTGGGGGGCGTCATAGCGTGTTTCGCTGTAGCACTGGACCACATCCCCCACCATGAGGGCCACGATTTCGATCATCGCCACCATCCCCGCCTCCGAACCGCCAGGAACGTTTGTATCCAGGATGGTCACCACGCGTTTGTTTTTGGAGTAAGGATTGATCGCTGCCACAACAGCCGAAGGATTGCAGGAGTTGTAGGTTCCAGAAATCTCATAGATGTCCAACACCTTTCCTGAAACGGGTGCATGGTTATAGTGGTATTTTTCCGGTGTCAAACGGAATACCGCAAAGTCCCCGCCTTGAAAGGCATTCAGCCATTTTTGTTTGTTCGTTCCCAGAAGTTCCTCATAATCGAAAAATTTTTCCTTCAGGAAGAGGCTGGAGGACGAATGGAACGAGCCCACCAGAACCCTTGCATCGGCCGGTGAGGCTACCGTGCGGGAGGCTTTGGGCATTGGGCGGCATTCCCAGTAGCGTATTTTCCGTTCGAAAATTTCACGCATGGTTTTGAAGTGCCGAAAATTTTCGAGGCATTCGTTGAAATCGATTCCCGCTTCCTGGAGGAATTTCGAATAGCCCGGAACTCTTCCACCCAGTGAAAAATCATAATGGATATAACCGAGAAAGGCTGAAAAGCGTGCACTTGTCAACGCCCGGAACAGCGTCTGTCCGTTTTCCCGCTCTCTGCCGTACAAACGCCGAATAATCCTGTCGCCGTAAAGTTGCTCGCTGCGTACCTTACCCGTTTGCCGCTCGATGTATTGGTGCTTCATGCCCATGATCTCCCGAGCTTTCATTCAGGGCTGCCTTTGCCCCCTGGATTTCGAAGTGAATGCACGTCAGCACCAGATGAATAAGCTGCCGCAACTCAGCTAGTGTGATGGTTCCTTCCAGAACATCTTGTTTAACCATACGGAAAAATCGCAGGGGGTCTTCGCACCCCACGGCATGGAACAATTCCTTAGGGAAAGGCGCCCCCCTGGAAAAAAACGCGCCTTCGGAGTTTTCAAGATCTGCTTCCAGTGAATCCAGTGCTTCACGAGTCTGCCTGATCCTGAGATCATTCCGGTAGAACCTTTCCGCCTCCTGATTGAATTCCCTTCCCTTCATGCGCAGGACTTCCTGACTGTCCCTATCTCCGAGAATACCTCGAGTGATTTTTCCCCCCGCGGAATGACGTTCCGGATCATCGAGCCTGAACTCTAAATCCCGGAGAATGTCTTTCAGGTCGAGCATCTCCACCAAGTCGGTCGCATCCTGACGGAGGATCCGAAGCAGGGCCTTACGGTATTCCAGGCTGTAAACCCTCCAGTAGCCGGGGTAGCGCCGACTGGCACGCACGTGGAATGTTTCTCTCAAAATCCGCTTGAGAAGAGCGTTCCGGCTCTTCAGACTCACGTAAAAGGTGGGAATGCCGATGGCCGCACCGAAGAAAATCTGCCTTCGCTCGCTTTCCACAAAGGGTTGGTCAGGAATATCCTCATGCTCCAGTTTCCCCTGAGCGATGTATTTGAAGGCCAGGGCTGTGACGAGAAGCTGGAGATCGACGGCCGGCCCCATATCTCCACTGTGGCTTTCAAAGAGGCTGTGAATACGCATCTCAAAGCCGCTGAAGCCCATGACATGATATTCCCTCAACCGGACCAGCTGGTAGAGAGCCATTTTGCAATTGAAAACCCCAAGATGCGCTAAATCCTGCTTCAACCGTTCACCGTTGCCCACCTGCCCGTCCAAGGCTGGGCTGCGCTCGGTGCTCATGAGGGCCACGAAGTAATCGACGAGACGGAAGTCCGGCAGAAAATCCCCCTTCAAACCGAACAGAGCGCTCAAAATACGGTCAAACCATCGGGGGCCGAAGGGAGTGATGGGGTGTCCAAAGATTTTCGTACTCGCCTTCTTCCTCCACCGCCTCCAGATCATGCGCAGATGCGTGTAATCGAGTTCATGGGGCAAAAATCCGAGAAGCTTTTCAGGGTGAAAATCCCAGAAATCCACTCGGTACGGCGCAGCGCTGTAGGTTCCTGCGAACAGGGGCAGAAAATGCTCCGTGAACTTGATGACCAGGTCTCCCAGGTACTTTTCTTCCACCCGTGTAAATCCGGAAGAAGAGTCATTCAGGCAGCGCGTAAGCTTGCGGCTGCCGAGACTCACATGAGTCCCGTTGTTGGCCAGGCTGATATTGGAGGTGTTGGGCAAGACCACCAGGTTCCGGTTGATGATGCCCGCCTCCCTCAGCTTTGCCACTCCATTCAACTGGCTGCGGCTCAGGACCTCATGGCACAATCCCATATACTGGTGCTTTTCCTCACCTTTGCACCATCCCGACAGGCACGGACTCATGAAAAGCTCCCTGTAATAGGCATCGGAAATGCAATCGTTGAGCTCTTTCTGGCGTATGGGCGGATGAGGAGCCGAATAGATCATCGCTTCCTGACCGGTGGCTCGAAGCTGGAAGACTTCGTTGGCATGGAGCATCAGGAGCTGCGTGAGGAGAAAGCGCCGGGCTGTTTCACGTGCAAGGGCCTGCCCCATGCCTGTTTCGGGGCACAGGGGCACGACATAAAAGGAAAACGTCTCGGGGGAGCTGTTGTCACTCAAGAAATGATTCAGTAAATATTCGCCGGTCTGCCGGACCACTGCGGGAAGAGACCTTTCGCCTCCCAGAATGTCGGCCAGAGACAGCTTCAGAAGATAGCTGACGGGGATGCGAATGGTTTCCTCTCCCCGCTGGTGGAAAATGAACCGGCCGGCATCCGAACGCAACCCACTCTGAGGCCTGCTTTTATCGGCCAGAAGATCCAGGTCCAGGATCCTTTTTGCATAGGAACTGAGGCGACGTACGGGAAAACGCACCCAACTGTTCTCCCAGACTCCCTCAGCATTGCCGGCGAGCCACCGTTCCAGGTCCGTAACCGCTTTCCTCGGTGCTTCACCCGAAGTGATCCTCTTAATGATATTAGCGAAATAATTCGACTGCTCGATGGTGATCGGCAAATCCACATCCATGCGCCTGCCTTTGACAATCGCCTGGAGCTCGCTTTCAGAACCTGCCGTGGTATCGTGCAGCATAAAGGGGAGGGAATGGATCCATCCCTCCTTTGCATGGGTATCGATATCGAGTTGTCTGGCGATACAGGATAGGGACGGCAGGGGTGAATCTGCCGACCGTCCAGGAACCAGAACCGGCGTATTGGGAGAAGACTTTTCCATCGGGTTCATTCAAATTTTTCCTCGGCAATTTGAGTAATGGACAGCTTGAACGTCAAGTGCTTTGATGATGCAACGCACTGCCACACTGCGTTTACCTCAAGCCTCGAGAAGTATTATGAGAAGCCAATGTGACGGATTGTTTTCGGGGCGGTGAACATGATGTGAAATTCAAGGAAATGAGGAATTTTCCCGGGACCGGACGGAAAAGCCCGGTGGACGGGACCTCTGGAGGAATGCCGAATGCTTTTTATTCTTTTGGAGGTTGAAAAACTTCATTTTCACGCGGAGACGCGGAGAGCCCGGGGAAAAGCGAGTGGCAACAGGCGCTGCGCCCTCCGCATCTCCGCGCCTCCGCGTGAGTCAAGAAAGGCAGCTTTTCAAGCTGAACGCGTATAGTCGCCAAGCTGAAAGGCAGAACGTCTCGATGGCATTCTCGATGCCGTGGACTTCAAAGGCCATGGCCGGGACACCATAAACAAAAAAACCGCCGGGTAATTCTCCGTTACCCGGC
This sequence comes from Desulforhabdus sp. TSK, assembly GCF_022836495.1. Lineage (GTDB taxonomy): Bacteria > Desulfobacterota > Syntrophobacteria > Syntrophobacterales > Syntrophobacteraceae > Desulforhabdus. The sequence continues at coordinate 3,575 of NZ_BQXM01000034.1, read as the reverse complement.
GGTTCTCTAAAATCCGTCTGCGCTTGCCCCGCTGCTTTTTTCAGTGTCTTCGCTGCAATCGTGCCCGGTAGATGATGGCGATGAGGTTCATCCCAAATACGAGGGAAATCAAAACAAGCGCTGTTCCGTATTGGAGAGGACGAGTCGCTTCGATTTCAGTACCGGCTGTCGCCAGCACGTAGACATGGTAAGGCAGGGCCATGACCGGATCGAAAATGGATGAGGGCATGTTGGGCGTAAAAAACACCGCGGCGGTGAACATGATGGCGGCGGTTTCCCCCGCCGCCCGACTGATGCCGAGAATGGAGCCCGTAAGCATCCCTGGAAAAGCTGCCGGCAAAACCACCCGGAAAATGGTCTGCCATTTGGTCGCCCCCAGCCCCAGCGAAGCCTCCCGGTAGGTGGAAGGAACCGACCTCAAGGCCTCTTCGGCCGTGCCGATGATGACGGGAAGAATCAGCGCACCCAGAGTGAGCACGCCCGACAACACGCTCACCCCCATCTTGCACCACGTCACGAAGAAAGTCAGCCCGAAGAGGCCGAACACCACCGAAGGAACGCCTGCCAGGTTGTTGATTCCCAGTCGAATGACGCGCATGGCAACACCCGGGCGGGCATATTCATGCAGGTAGATGGCCGTCGCCACTCCCCAGGGGAACGCAACGACCATGGCGCCAAAGCTCAGCAGGAAGGTGCCCATGATGCAGGGGAAAATCCCCCCTTTCGTCATGGACGCCATGGGCGCTTCCGTCAGGAAGGTCCAATTGATCGCCCGCCACCCGTTGAAGACAAGAAATCCCACAACCAGGGCAAGAGCCAGGCCATTGACGACGGCAGCGCAGCTGAACAGGCTGAACACGCCTTTTTGCACGATATGCCGCTTGCGGACGCGGTTTTGATATTCCCGATCCTCAGCCGTATGCTTTGCATCGTTTCGGGGGCTGCCGGCACCGGTTTGCATGGGCAATTCCCCCTGCGCCGCACTGTCGGGTACCTTCAATCCATCCATGGAGCTTATCCTCTCTGACAGTGGAGATTGGTGTCTACAAAGTGGCCGCTCCCACCTGCTTATGCTTCTGGGCTACATAGTCCGCTATCAGGTTAAAAAACAGCGTGAATAAGAACAGCACGATGCCGATGGCGAACAGAGCATGATAGTGATCCCCGCGAAAGGGGGCTTCCGCCATCTCGGCGGCAATACTGGACGGCATGGGTCTCACGGGGTCGAATATGGATGTGGGGACCATCCCGGCCCCACCCGCAACCATCAAAACCACCATGGTCTCCCCGATGGCTCTCGACATTCCCAGGATGACCGCCGTACTGATACCCGACAGGGAGGCAGGAAAGATCACGCGAAAAACCGTCTCCCAGTGTGTGGCACCCAATGCCAGCGACGCTTCCTTCAAATCCATGGGCACGCTGTGGATAGCATCTTCGGAAATGCTGCAGATGGTGGGGACCGACATGAAGGCCAGCATGAGGGACGCATTGAAAAGATTGAGCCCCGTGGCAAGATTGAAAGTATCCTGAAGGAAGGGGGCGACGACAACCATTCCGAAAAAACCGATGACCACCGACGGCAAGGCTGCCAGAAGCTCCACGACAGGCTTGGCGATTTCACGAAAGCGCACCGGCGCAACTTCCGCAAGGTAGAATGCCGTCATGATCCCGAGAGGCACTGAAATCAGCGCGGAAAGGAGGGTCACTGCGACAGAGGCGGCTAGAAGGGGGAAAATTCCAAAATCCGGCGGAGACGCAGTAGGATACCATTCATGCCCGAACAAAAAGCGATACGCGGACAATTTCTTGAAGATGGGAAGACCTTCGGCAAACAGAAATACCATGATCATGAAAAGGACCAGAATGGAAGTCAACGCGGTCAAGAAGAAGACACAACGAATGATTTGCTCTCGGATTTGACGCTGTTTCACCATTCTTCTGTTTGAACCTCTCTGGGATCTCTCCGGCAGCCTCCGTCCCTCGTTCTCACGGGATACTGCTGGTCTTGCTCCGGGAGCACTGCCGGGGCAGAGCCACTATGGGGGGAAAGGAGCCTTCGCGCCGGAAGCGGGAAGTCGGCGAAATGGTTAGAGACCGCTGCCCCGTTGAGAAGGAGCCCGGCCCTTCCACCATTCGCCAACACCCCGGTTGATTCAAAGATCAATGCAAGGGGACAAAGCCTGCCTCTTTGACGAGCTTCTGTCCCTGCTGCGGATTTATGACATAGTTGATAAAATTCAGTGTGTCTCCGCTGGGCCAGCCTCGGGTGAACATGAAAAGAGGCCTGGAAATGGGGTATTTCCCGTTCAAGGTCGTTTCCTCATTCCCGACGATTCCATTGACACTGAGTGCCTTCACGTTCTTGTCGACATATCCGATTCCAAGATACCCGATGGCATTCTTGTTCTTGGAGATGGCCTGAGAGACCGCTCCGCTGGAAGCCTGAAGGAGTGCACCGGCGAAAACCCGTTCCTTCTTCATAACTTTATCTTCCCATACTTCATAGGTGCCCGACGAGGTATCCCTGGAGATGACCACGATGGGACGATCGGGTCCACCGAGCTCCTTCCAGTTCTTCACGTCACCCTTAAAGATGGATTTCAGCTGCTCCAGGGAAAGATCACCGACCGTATTGTCCGGGCTCACCACCGGGACGATGCAGTCGTAGGCAATGGCAAAGGGGACGGGATAACTTCCCTTTTCGACAGCGAGCTTGACCTCTTCATCCTTGATGAAGCGCGAGCTGTTGGCAATATTCGTCGTTCCGTCGATGATGGCCTTGATGCCGTCACCGGAGCCTCCGCCGGAAACCGAAATGCTGACATCGGGATGCACCTTCATGTAAGCTTCCGCCACCTTCTGTGCGATGGGAAGTACTGTCGTGGAGCCATTGATCTGGAGTGATCCGGCAAGAGCACTGTTGACGGCCACAAAGCCCACAAGGGCTGCCACCAAAACAATCCATTTGAACTTCGACATCATGAACCTCCTGTAATTGAGTTTGCTTCCTTTAACGTTCGCATCCAATGTGACACATTCATTACGACTCATCGGCGCCGTATAGGAGGCATACTATTCACATTCTGTTACGGTTCTGTGACGAATCATGGCAATTTGCGTGACAAACGGGGAAAAAAGGAAGCCACCTTCCGGAGAAGGTGGCCTGTAAGGACGGGAAAAGAACACGGAAAATAGAAAGGAGGGAATGGGATGCAGGCGAGAGGCAACCCATCGGCATCCATCGCTGGGGGTAGCAGGTTGAATTTGCACACCCTGCGGGGTGCAGCCATACTTGCGGCAACAATGGTGCGTAAAACGCAGCCTACCTGTGAAGGCACGCAGGACGGATTTTTATTTCATGTGTCACACGCGTTTGAGAGGAGACGGAGATTCCAGAAGGAGAGGTCACGGTAAATCGAGGGACGGAAAATTCTTACAAAAGGGTAAAAAGGGATGGGGCGGCGGCGCCCTACTCTCCCACGCAGTCACCCACGCAGTACCATCGGCGCAGAGGAGCTTAACGACCGTGTTCGGGATGGGAACGGGTGTGACCTCCTCGCTGTAGCCACCGC
>NZ_BQXM01000033.1 GCF_022836495.1 Desulforhabdus sp. TSK | reverse complement strand
GTTTTCTAACAAAACGAACCGTTCGCCCTGAGCCTGTCGAAGGGCATGTCTGGTTGTGCCCTTCGACAGGCTCAGGGCGAACGGACAGCAAGACAAAATGTTAAGAAATATACGCTCAGGTACTTAGATATCGCCTGGCGGGAGTGGCAGGTCGCCCAAGGGGCCAAGGCAGCCGTCTATCCATTGTCGAGCTTGCAGAGTCAGATCGTGCTGCTGAAGATGTCCTGTCGGTGCCGGCGGTTGAGAATGGAGTCAAGTCTGTCTTTCCGATGATGTTCGGTCGTATCGGCTTGACCGAACAGTGCCGGCCCATCGGTTCAGGGCTATTGATCCGTATTGGCAATGGCCTGCGCAAAAAGGTCTAATTTGCTTTTGCTCACCGCAGGGCCTGACCGTGCTGGCGGAAATCATGTTGCCGGCGTTTGGAGGGCTTGCCGCATGGCTTGGGCTGCTCAGTGTCTTACCCCTAATCGACGAGGGAGCTCTCCTGATCAAATACGTCTTGCCGCCGGGCACACCGTTTAAGGGGTCAATCCGGCTTGAAGGTAGCGGCCGATCAGCTTGAGTAACCGTTTGTCCCCAATCTTTCTAGCAAAACAACCCTTGGCATTGACGCGGCGGTGCAAATACGTTAGAGATGGTGTGGCGTATCATCTGCTCTTTGGCATAAAATGGTTTCAGGTACTTGATGAAGAGAGGGTTTAAAAGGGAAGACGGTGAAAGTCCGTCGCGGTCCCGCCGCTGTAAACGGGGACGAAAGCCATGACGACCACTGGCACGGGGTTGAACGCGCTGGGAAGGGATGGTGAGTAGGCTGATCCGTGAGCCAGAAAACCTGCCTGGAGCTAATAAGGGACTCTGCCGTCGAGGCTGTGAGATGCTCCCGTACCCTGACATACTTTATGGAGCGCCTACCCCTTGGTCGGCCCTTTCCGTCTGCGTGGAGCATGATGCGGAAAGGCACTTTCCCCTTGGATCGCCGGGAGAGTGGAGAATTCCCGGGGGAGCGAGGCATTCCCCCAAGCAAGCATTTGAGGATGAAGTCAAGCTGGGTGCAGTCCTTGAAATCTCCGTACATTTTGGAGGTTCGAGGACTTTTTTTTTGAGCGGGGACCGGGTTGCACGAAGGAAATGGGGATGAACAGGGGCATGAGACAACAATGAATCCTCCGCAGAGCGCCAACATCAATCGGACAGGGCTGGTCGAGGCAGGCCGCCGGATCGAAGAGGAAAGTTTCCGGATCATCGATGCCGAAATGGGGGATCATTCCTTTACCCCCGAGCAATGGCAGGTGGTTCGCCGTGTGATCCACACGACGGGCGATTTCGACTATGCCAACGGGATGCGGTTTCATCCCCGGGCTGTTGCCGCCGGTATCGAAGCTCTCAAGAGGGGAGCCGAGATTATCACCGACACCCGCATGATCCAGGTGGGTTTGTCACCCTGGCGGCTGCAGTGGTTTGGAAACAGCGTGGTGACCCCGGCGACCCACGCCGACAGCCAGGAATGGGCGGAAAAATGGGGGACCACCCGGTCTGTGGCCGCATTCAGGCATTATGCGCCTCGGTTCAATGGCGCCATTCTGGCCATCGGAAATGCCCCCACGGCGCTGCTGGAGGTCTCTCGACTCATAAGGGATGCGGGGGTTCGGCCGGCGTTGGTCGTCGGCGTTCCCGTGGGCTTCGTCCAGGCTGCGGAGTCCAAGGAGATGCTCTGGCAAATGACCGAACAGCCCGCGATCACCATCCTCGGGCGCAAAGGGGGCAGCTCCGTCGCAGTGGCTATCCTGCATGCTCTTTTGGAACGGGCTAAGACATCAAACGAATGAGGAAAGAAGCTATGCTTGGCACCTTGTATGGTATCGGTGTAGGCCCCGGAGACCCGGAGCTCTTGACACTCAAGGCGGTGAAGGTCATCAAAGAGGTGGCCCATGTTTTTGCGGCGGCCTCCAGCAAGAACGACTACAGTCTCGCCCTTGACATCGTTCGGGACCATCTTCCGTCCCATACACCCGTGGATCATCTTGCCTTTCCCATGACTTTCAACCCCGAGCGTCTCGAAGATGCCTGGCAGGCCAACTGCGAGAAAGTCGTCGAGGTCCTGCGGCAGGGTAAGGATGCGGCCTTTTTGACCTTGGGCGATCCCCTGACCTTCAGCACCTTCATTTATCTCATGAGGAAAATTCGGAAGCGACTCCCCGGCGTGAAGGTCACCAGCATTCCCGGCATCACCTCTTTTCAGGCGGCGGCGGCCTGTGCCAACATGCCCCTGGCGGAAGGGGAGGAAGTCATCACCATCATTTCGGGGGCCAAGGGTGGAGACCGCCTGAAGGAAGTCGTGGATGTTTCGGACAATGTGGTTCTCATGAAGACCTACAAGCAGTTCCCTCACATTTTGGGGCGAATCCAGGAAACGGGACTCCAGGATTCCTGCTGCTTTGTGAGCCGCTGCGGGCAGGAAGGCCAGATCGTGGAGCACGACTTCCAGAAGCTTCAGGCAATGCAGCAGCCTCACTACCTTTCCCTCATGATCCTCAAGAAGCGTGGGCTGGAGTCCTGAAAGGGGCGGAGCTCCCAGATCCATGGCGAACGGGAAGGATGCAGGGTGAAAGAAGGGAGGGATCCATTGCCGCAGGGTGGTCCTTCTTGGGGAGAACATGGGAAAGAAAGAAGACCTTTTCTTTCCGTGCCCTTCCTGCTGCCCCTTTTGTTGCTGCTGACCATTGCTCTGGCCGCTTTCTTGACCTCCGGGATCGGGGCGTACAAAATTCCCTATGCATCCATCCTGCGCCTCTGGGCTTCCCCTCTGGACCCCTCGGCGGCGCAGGGGGTGGATGAAACCGCCCGCTATATCGTTCTCCATGTGCGGCTGGCCCGGGTGTGCCTGGCTTTGGTGGTGGGAGGGGCGCTGGCCCTGGCCGGGGCGGTCTACCAGGGGGTGCTGCTGAACCCCCTGGCCGATCCGTTTACCCTGGGAGTCTCCACGGGGGCGGCTTTCGGGGCTTCCCTCGCCATCCTCCTGGGTGCCGGCGGCGTGCATTTCCTCAGCGTCAACGCATTGCCCCCAGCCGCTTTTGCCGGGGCGGTCCTGGCACTCTACATGGTGTACCTCCTGGGGCGTGTGGATGGCCGCATCCAGACGACGACCCTCGTGCTGGCGGGAATCATCGTTTCCACGTTTCTATCCGCCTGGATCAGCCTGCTCAAGAGCCTCAATGAAGACTCCATCTCCACCATCGTTTTCTGGATCATGGGAAGTTTCTCGGGCAAGAGCTGGGTTCACGTGCTCCTGGTTCTGCCGTACCTGCTCGTGGGCATGGGAATCATTCTTTCCTATGCGCGGGAGCTCGATATCTTGACGCTTGGCGACATTCAGGCGCAGCAGCTGGGTGTGAATGTGCAGCGCCTGCGCTTCCGCCTGCTCCTGGCTGCCTCCCTCGTGACGGCTGCGGCTGTCGCCGTCAGCGGGGTCATCGGATTCGTCGGCCTGGTGGTCCCGCACCTGGTGCGCCTGGGACTCGGTCCCCAACATCGACGCCTGCTGCCTGCAGTCATTCTTGCGGGAGCCCTCCTCGTTCTCATTTCAGACACTCTGGCGCGCAGCATTCTCCCCGGTGGTGAAGAGCTTCCCGTGGGAGTGGTGACGGCAATTTTGGGAGGACCTTTTTTTTGCTTTCTCCTGATGCATCGCAAGAAGTATCTTCAGCTCTGATCCGGGTGGAGGGCCTCCGCTGCGGGTATCCAGGCCATGAGGTGCTCAAGGGGGTCTCCTTCGAGGTCCAGCCGGGTGAGCTCGTGGGGATCCTGGGACCCAACGGATCGGGGAAGACGACACTGCTCCTGACCCTGACCGGCGTCGTCCCCCTTCAGGAAGGGGAGGTGAGCATTCTCGGAAGCCCTCTCGAGCGCCTCAACGCCAAGGATCGGGCCCGTCGCATGGCTGCCGTGGCCCAGGAATCTCAAATCCGCTTTCCCTATTCCTGCCTGGAAATCGTGCGCATGGGACGTTACCCCCATCAAAAGCGCTGGCAGATGGACAGCTTGGAAGATGAAAGGGTGGTGCGTCGGTGCGTTGAAATCATGGACATCCAGGAGCTTTCACACCGGCTGATTTCGGCCACGAGCGGCGGCGAGCGGCAGCGTGTGGTGATGGGCCGCGCCCTGGCTCAGGAAGCCCCGGTTCTCCTCCTGGATGAAGCGACTTCCGCCATGGATGTCCATCGAAAGCTGCAGGTCTTCCGGGTATTGGACCGGCTCAACCGCGAGGAGGGACTGACCGTCCTGACGGTTTTGCATGATGTCAACCTGGCGGCCCTGTTTTGCCGGAGAATGATTTTTCTCAAGGAGGGTGCCGTCGTGGCGGATGGGCCCACCGAAGAAGTCCTGACGGCGGAGATCCTCGAAAGGGTCTACGAGACGCGGGTCTGGGTGCAGGATGTTCCCATGACGGGCAAACGGCAAGTGGTCTTTTTACCCTAACGAAAGTGCTGCATATGGATCGAATCAAAAGGGTTTTCATTCTCCTCTCCGCTTTGCTGCTCTTCGTGCCTTCCCTGGCGGCGGCGGTCCAGGTGAAGGATGATCTGGGGCAGGTCATCGAGCTGCCTCAGCCCGCCAGGCGCATCATTCCCCTCTACGGCGCCTTTGCGGAAATGCTCTTTGCCGTGGGAGCCGGACCGGAAATCATGGCGAGAACCCAGGCGGATGAATACCCCCCCGAAATTGTGGCGAGACCCTCCGTGGGAACGCATATGCGCCCCAACGTGGAAATGATCCTGGGGCTGAAGCCGGACCTGGTCATTCAGAGCGCCAGCCGTCGGGAAGAAACCGGGGAGATGGAGCGTCTGCGCGAGGCAGGGATCCCCGTGGCCGTGTTTGCTCCCCGTTCTTTCGAGGATATCTTTTCCACCATGGAACGTCTGGGCGTACTCACGGGAAAAGAAGATATCGCCCGAAGCAAAGTGCTTGAGTTGAAGGCGCGGCTGGCGAAAGTCACAGCGCGTCTTTCGGGATTTCAAAAGCGGGTCCGGGTGTTTTTCGAAGTCCGGGGCGAACCCCTGACAGGGGCAGGCAGAGGGTCTATCGTCGAGAGCATTCTCCAGGCTTCGGGAGCGGAAAATGCCCTGCAGAACGAAAAGGCCATGGTGCAGTTTAATTTTGAATCCCTTCTCCTGGCCGATCCCGATGTCTATATCGTTCAGCAGGGCCCTATGAACCGGAACCCCTTGGATCCCCGAAAGAGGGCGCATTTCGATCGGCTCCGGTCGGTTCGGGACGGGAAAATTCTCTTCGTGGATGAGCTCCTTTTTTCCCGCCCCGGTCCGCGCTGTGTGGATGCCGTGGAGCAGCTTGCATCGCAGCTTTATCCTGAACGTTTTGATGCCCCGTCCGAGGCTGCCGCCGGTGTGAAGGGCGGGGAATAGAGCGGCGGAGCATGTCCAGAACGGGATGCGATTCAGATCGAGACAAGAGGAATCTCAAGCGGGGCTTCAGCACGGGCACCGCCGCCACGGCGGCTGCTCGATCAGCCCTGAGATTTCTCCTGACGGGAAAGAGCCCGCAATGTATCGCCGTGAGGCTTCCTGCCGGGTATTACCTGCCCATTCCTGTGGAGAGCATTTACAGGGACGGAATGGATGTCGTGGCGGTTGTCGTCAAGGACGGGGGAGACGATCCCGATGTCACCCACAAGGCGGAGGTGAGGGCTCGAGTCCGCTTCGTTTCTACGCCTGGTCCTTCTATCCGGGCGCTTTCGTCCGGTGAGACGACTGTGAGCTTCCCTGCAGGAGGTTTGCAGAAGTTTTCCGGCATTTGCCTGGTGGCAGGTGAAGGGGTTGGAAGGGTCACCAAACCCGGACTGCCCGTGCCCGTGGGGGAGCCGGCCGTCAATCCCATGCCGAGGGAAATGCTGTCCCAAAACCTCCACGAGGAATTCCTGCGGGGCTGCCCGGGGGTGGCCGGTCTGGAACCTGCCGGGGGGGCGGAGGATCTTTTCCCGAGGGGAGCGCCGTCAAAGCCCTATGTGCTCCTGCCGTTTCATGGCCCCGAAGAGCATCTTCCCGGGTGCTTGGACGGGGGTGTTCTCCGGGTGGAGATCGAAGTTCCCAAAGGCGCCGAACTGGCCCGGCATACCCTCAACCCGCGTTTGGGCATCGTGGGGGGGATTTCCATTCTGGGAACAACGGGCATTGTGAAGCCTTTTTCCCACACGGCGTACGAAGAGACCATCCAGGCGGCCCTCTCCGTGGCGCGGTCCAACAGGTGCACCCGCGTCGTCCTCAGCACGGGGGGAAAGAGTGAGCGGTTTGCGCAGGAGCTCCTTCCCGACCTGCCCGGGGAGGCGTTTGTCCAGGTTGCCGATTTCTTTGCCTTCTCCGTTCAAGAAGCTTGGCGCATGGGATTTCAGGGGCTCATACACAGCGCTTTTTTCGGCAAGGTGGTGAAGATGGCCCAGGGGCATGCATACACCCACGCCCACAGGGTCTCGCTGGACCTGACGCCCCTGGCAGAGCTGGCGGCGAGCCTGGGGTATGACGGGAGCTTTTGCGGCAGCCTCGCCGAAGCCAATACCGCCCGCCACGCCCTGGAATTGCTGCGGGAGCGGAACGCTCAGGACGTCATCCGGGGCGTGGCCGTCCAGGCCCTGGATCAGTCGGCGCGACTGGTGGAATATCGGCTACCTCTGCGGTTGCTGGTTTTCGATTACGACGGCACCCTGCTGGTGGATGTGGAAAGGGCCGGGGGAAAATGAGGGGCCTTCGACCGGATGACTGGGCCCCGCCCTGCGTGGTCCTGGTGGGGATGGGAATGCGGGTGGGAGACATTCCTGCGGCGGCCCTGCCTTGGATCGAACGGGCGGAAGTGCTGGCAGGCGGAGCCCGTCACCTGGACTGGTTTGCCAGTCATCCCGGCGAAAAGCTCCCCTTGAAGGGGCCGTTGAACGCGTGGCTGGATGCCGTGGGCGCAATATCACGGGAGCGCCGTACGGCCGTTCTGGCTTCGGGGGACCCGTTCTTCTTCGGCATAGGACGCCGCCTGGCGGAGCGACTGGGAAAAGATCACCTCGTGACGTTTCCCAACATCACGAGTGTCCAGGTTCTTTTTGCACGCCTCAATGAACCGTGGGAAGATGTCAAGGTCCTGAGCCTCCACGGCCGTGGTGCCGCCGTTGGCGATCCCCGGTGGCTGCTCCAATTCCGCCTGCATCCCCGGTTCGTATGCTTCACGGACCCGCAGCACACTCCCAACTGGATCGCCCGGCAGCTCCTGGAAAACGGAATGGAAGATCGGGTCATGGTCGTGGGGGAAGATTTGGGGACTTCCTCCGAGCGAATCCATCGCCTTTCTCCACGCGAGGCTGCGACTGGGAGTTTTTCCTCTCTCAACCTGGTGGCGGTATTGGATGAGAGGAAAGATGCCCCTCGACAGGGCACGCCTGAGGAGACTGCCTCTTCCTCAGTGGATCTGGAGGGCGATGCCGCCCTGCCGCGCACGGTTCTAGGGCTTCCCGAATCGGCGTTCCGCCACCAGGCCGGGTTGATCACCAAGATGGAAGTCCGCGCGGTAGCCCTCGCCGCTCTTCAACTGGAACCGGGCCTCGTCTTGTGGGACCTGGGGGCGGGGAGCGGCTCCGTCTCCATCGAAGCGTCGCGCCTCGTGCCTTTGCGTTGTGTGGCGGCCGTGGAGAAAGACCCGCACCGTTACCGAGACCTGCAGGAGAACATCGAACGCCTTTGCGGCTCCCCCATCCAGGCATTTCATGGCAGGTCCTCGGAGCTGCTGGGGAGACTGCCGGACCCCGACCGGGTTTTTATCGGAGGCAGCGGCGGGGACCTGCCCGAAGTATTCGATCACCTTCTGCGACGGATGCGCGCGGGGGGGAGGCTGGTGCTCACCGCCGTGACCCTCGATACCCTGGAGGCTGTGCGGGCGTTCTGGGGGGACAAAGACTATGAGCTGGAGATCATCCAACTGCAGGTCAGCCGATCGGCTCCCATCGGCAAAACCCTGCGGTTGGAAGCCCTCAACCCGGTATTCGTGATCAGTGTGTGGAAGAGGGCCTCTAAATGATGGATATTGGATAAATTGAAAATTGGACGCTGACGCACGCAGGCTGACGCGCGCTGACGAACGCTGTTTTTTCTCCAACCTCCCCAAAAGTTTTTATCAGCGTTTTTCAGCGCCTGGTCAGCGTCATCAGCGTCCCTTTTTACAGTTTTGGATGCGAGGCATGCCATGAAATACCCCATTCATTTTGTCGGCGCCGGTCCTGGCGACCCGGAGCTGATCACGGTCAAGGGCAGGCGGCTCCTGGAGGAGGCCGACCGTATCGTCTATGCGGGCTCCCTCGTGCCCGAAACCCTTTTGAAGGGATGCAGGGCGGGAGCCCGCATCCACAACAGCGCCCCCCTGACTCTGGAGGAGACACATGCCCTTCTGAGGGAGGGGTACCTGGGAGGGGAGCGGGTAGTTCGCCTCCATACGGGCGATCCCGCCCTGTACGGCGCCATCCAGGAACAGATGGAGCTTCTGGACCGGGAGGCAATTCCCTATGCCGTTGTGCCCGGGGTTTCAGCGGTTTTTGCCGCCGCTGCAGCCCTCACCCAGGAATTGACGCTCCCCGAGGTTTCCCAGACGGTCATCTTGACGCGCATGGCGGGGCGCACACCTGTTCCCGAGGGTGAGGACCTGCGGTCACTCGCGGCCCACCGTGCGACCCTGGTGATTTATCTCAGTGTGCAGCAGATCGAGAAGCTCGTGGAAGAAATCGTGCCGAGCTATGGTCGAGAGACGCCGGTGGTCGTGGCCTATCGTGTGGGATGGCCGGACCAGCGTATGGTGAAGGGGACCCTCGGGGACATTGCGGAAAAAGTCAAGGAATCCGGCATCAGCCGCCAGGCCATCATCATGGTGGGTGAAGTGTTCAACGCCCGCACCGGGAAGGAATTGAAAAAATCCAAACTCTACGACGAGTCCTTCGAGCATGGTTTTCGAAAAGTGCAGCTCCCCGCCTGAGTCTCCATCCGTGGCCATCCTGGCCCTGACGAAGCATGGGGCGAATCTCGCTCTGCAGCTGCAGGGGCAGCTGCCGGGGAGTGTCTGTTATGTCCCTGTCCGGCATCGGTTCGCTCTGGCCATGGGAGCCGTGGGATTCGACCGGTTGGCGGATGCACTCCAGTGGGTCTGGCCGAAATTCTCCGCCCTTATCTGCGTTATGGCCACGGGCATCGTGGTGCGACAGATCGCCCCCCATCTGAGCCACAAAAAGGATGATCCCGCCGTCGTGGTGCTGGATGAACGGGGCAAATTCGTCATCAGCCTGGTTTCTGGGCATTTGGGAGGAGCGAACCGGCTGGCGCGAGAGGTCGCCCGCCTGACCGGGGGGCAGGCCGTCATCACCACGGCCACCGATGTACAGAAAAGGCCTGCCCTGGACCTCATCGCCCGGGAAGCAGGCCTTGAAATCGAGAATTTTGAGATGCTCAGCCGCGTGGCGCGGGCCTTGCTCGAGGAGGAGCCTCTCTGGATCTACGACCCGGAAGGTCGGCTGCGGAGCTATCTGGCCCATGAACCCTCCATCGACTGGCTGACGCAGATTCCTGATGTTTCGGCATCCTCTGCAGCAGTCCCCATACAGGAAAACCTCAATGGTTGTTCCGAGGCACCCGATTACGCGGGAGGTCATGCGGAAAATCCAGGCGTCTGGGTTTCGGAGACCCTGGTGCCTTCTTCCCTGAAATGCCTTGTGCTGCGCCCCCGCAACCTCGTGGTGGGCATCGGCTGCAATCGAGGGACGCCCGCCGGGGAGATCCTGGATCTCCTGCGGGAGGTTTTTTTGCGCGAAAACCTCTCGGCAGCCTCCATCCGGAATCTTTCGAGCATTGACCTCAAGGCCGATGAAACGGGGCTCCTGGGAGCAGCTGCAGCCCTCGATCGTCCCGTCTATTTTTATCCCCGCGATGCGGTAGAAAAGATCACCGTTCCCAACCCATCGGAACAGGTGGCCCGACACATAGGAGTCTCAAGCGTATGCGAAGCAACTGCTCTACTGAGCGCCCGGAGCCAAACCCTCATCGTTCCCAAACAGAAGACACTCAACGTGACGCTGGCCGTGGCCCGGGTCGCCTGTCCATCGTGAGCCTCGGGCCCGGCTACCGCTCCTACATGGTGCCGGAAGCGCTCGACGCGCTCGTTGCTGCAGAGGTGATCCTCGGCTACAAGACCTACCTGGGTTTGATTGACGAGCTGCTGGAGGGGAAGGAAGTGCTTTCCAGCGGCATGCGCAAGGAAGTGGACCGCTGCGCGCTGGCCATCGACCGCGCCCTTGCCGGCCGCCGCGTGGCGCTCGTATCGAGCGGCGATGCCGGGATCTACGGGATGGCCGGCCTGGTTTTCGACATCTGCCGGGAGCGGGCCCTGAGGGTTGCCTCGCCCGGCGGGGTCAGGCATTCAATGGAGGATGAAACCGCTGCCTCAGTAGATGGCGTGAATGCGTCGGCTCCGGATCTCTTTGTGGAGGTGATTCCGGGTGTGGCCGCCTTCAATGCGGCGGCTTCCATCCTGGGGGCTCCCCTCATGCACGATTTCGCCGTGGTGAGCCTCAGCGACCACCTCACCCCCTGGGATCTCATCGAGAAGAGGCTGCAGGCCGCGGCCTCCGCTGATTTTGTCATGGCCATCTACAATCCGCGGAGCAAAACCCGTCCCGATCTTCTGGAAAAGGCTCAGAAAGTCCTGCTCCGGGAAAAAGCCCCCGAAACCCCCGTGGCCATCCTCCGCAAAGCCATGCGCGATGGCCAGTGGAAGTGCCTCACAACGCTGGGAGAAATCCCCTTTGAAGAGGTGGACATGCAGTCCATCCTCATCGTGGGGAACAGCAAGACCTACCTCTGGAACGGCTGGATGGTGACCCCCCGAGGCTACCTGAACAAGTACACGCTTTCGGAATGAGGGAAGAGGGGTAAAAGTGGAGTGGCGTCTGCAGTAGACCCGTGACGTGCGCAGACTCGCCCTCGTGCAAAGTGCAGAGGGAATGGGCAAGTCAGCGCACATCAACGCTCAGTATGCAGCGCGGCTTCCCGCCAGAGGAAGCGGCATTATCCCTGAGTCGGCTTGGCTGGAGGTGCTTCGGCGGAGCCGGAATCGGATGCTGGATTTTCAGGGGCGGATGGGGATGCAGCTGCCGGCTCCGGCTGGATTTCCACCACCGGCGGCGGAATCGGATTCGGTTTTTCGACTCTAGCGGCTTCCTGGGAGGCCCGCATCTGTTCTCTTTCTACGCGCTCCTGGACCAGTCGGCGTCTCAACCTGAAATAAGGCCTCAGTACAAGAACAGCTCCCAGGAAAAAGCCCAGGCCAAAAGCGATGCCGAGCACCGTGTAGATATGGTGCTCCCACTTCTGGACCTCCCGAAAATAAAGGTTCAGCTGAAAGGGGATGACCTGTTGGAACGTGGAAAGATTCTCCCACGCAAAGAGGGTCGCAAAGCCCAAGATCAGTAAGGTCAGGATCAGCTTAAAGATTTTCATGCCCACTCTCCTTCTGGAAGTGGGGGATCAGCTTCGTGTAGGTCGCCTTGAGGTGCTCGGGAATGCTGCGGATATCGGCGAGGACGGGGAGGAAATTCGTGTCGCCGTTCCAGCGGGGTACCACATGAAAATGCAGGTGATCCTTCACTCCCGCTCCTGCCACTGTTCCCAGGTTCAATCCGACGTTGAAGCCTTCCGGGTGCATGACTTTTTTCAGGATGGCGATGCATTTTTGCACCCATTGCATAAGGCTCAGCATTTCGTCACCCTGAAGCTCTTCAACGGCGGCAACGTGTCGCCAGGGTGCCACAAGCAAATGTCCATTGTTGTATGGATATTTGTTCATCATGACCATCGTCAGCTCATCTCTGCGGAGGATGAGCCGCTCTTCGTCGGAATGTCCGTCCCCCTCGGGGCAGAAGATGCAGTAAGGTTCTCTCTTGCCAAGGATGTAATCTATACGCCACGGAGCCCATAGATTCTGCATGCGTTTCTCCTATAATCGAATGATTTCACCCTGAATCTGTTCATCCACGTGAAGGATTCCCAAGGTCTTTTCGGAGGTGCCGCGTCCCAGAAATACCGAGCCGGGATTGAACCAGAAAATGCCTTCTTGCTGAGCATTCACGGGAATGTGCGTGTGCCCGAAGAGTATGGCGTCCACTCCGTTGAACTCGTTTTTCAGTCTCTGCTGCAGGTCCGATGCAAATCCCCACCCATGGGCAATGGCGATCTTCCACCCCTGCACCTGCAGGATCCTGCTGGCAGGGAGACGGTTCTGGATGGAGTAATCATCCGTATTTCCCGCCACCGCCTCCAGTGGATAGTGCTCCATAAAATCCAGGATGGGTCCTCTTGCCCAATCGCCCAAATGGATCACCATGTCGGCATCGTCACAGTAGCGGGAACAGATCGCGCGAAATTCGTCCGTCACATTGGACAGATGAGTGTCTGACATTACAACAATTTTCATTTCACATGCGCCGCTGGGAAGAATTATGTACAAATATCATTCACATGTCACGGGGTACGGGACAAGGTGCTACTATATCAACCGGCGGTGAAAACTCAAGGCATTTTTCCAGGGCGGGGGGGGCGAAGCACTCCGGGGAGGTCGGCGCTGCTCCACGCCGTCAGCAAGTCTCAGAGGGGGATGATCTCGAGGTCTCCCCAGAGTCCCATCTTGTCTTTGACGATGATGAGGACCCCTTCGATGTCGGGAATTTGAGCGGCCCGGGCGAGGGCCTTCTTGATATGGCCGGGGTTCTGCACCATGTTCCCCAGGGCGGTGGCTGCAGCATCCGCCAGGGCGGCGTCTTTGGAGACGACGGTAACGGCGTCGGCCTTTCCGAAGCTCAGGGAATGCCCCACCGTGCCCGAGGAGGTACAGACGCCGAGGGGGAAGCGTTCTGCGGGAAAGCGCAGGGCCATACGCCCGCTGAAGGGAGAATCGGGGCCTGCGTAGATGCCGACGGTCATCTCTTCCTGGATGTCCAGGTAGCAGTCCCCCCCGTTTTCGATGATGAGGGCCGGAGTCAGAAGCTTGAGGTCCCGGGCGACAGACTGAGCCACGGCGCCGGCGACACTGGCCATGGGGCCTACGCCGGCCGTTCGTGAGGCTTCTATCATCCAGCGGGCCAGGGGAGGAGCAAGTGAGTCTTCCGGCAGGGGGGCCAGGGAGGTGAGGAACTGTGGGGATGCAGCGATGTACTGCTCCAGTTGGCGCCGATACCTCAGTACCGCCGTCAGGGCTTCCTGCCTCAAATCCTTCCGGGATCGTATCCAGAGATCCGTTTCCCGGTACCGGGTCTGAAAGGTGAGCCAGTCCGCCTTGCTTTGATGCTGGTAGCGGTAGAAGCGTTCTTCTTTCTCGGGCATGGAATCGCTCCGGGACATTGCCGCGGCCCGGATCAAGCCGCAGCACCTCCCCCCCTCCTCCCCAAAAGGGCTTATCAGCGTGGGTAGGGTGTGTTTTACGCACCATTGTTGACACAAGCATTTCTTCAGTACGGATGGTGCATAAAATGCACCCTACCCCAGGCGATGGATGCCGACTTATGGCCTCTTGACAAAAAAGGCTGTATCAGCGTGAGTCAGCGCCCTGTCAGCGTTCTTCAGCGTCCCCCCAAATCCTGTAAGGCTGCATCACGTTTCAAACCGGTTCCGCTCTCATTCCCACTCGATGGTGCTGGGCGGCTTGGAGGAAATATCGTAGACGACGCGATTGACGCCTTTGACTTCATTGATGATGCGGTTGGAGATTTTTCCCAGCACTTCATAAGGGACTCTTGCCCAGTCGGCCGTCATGGCATCGACGCTCTCCACGATGCGCACGGCGATGACCTGGTCGTAGGTCCGCTCGTCCCCCATGACCCCCACGGAGCGTACGGGGAGGAGCACGGCAAATGCCTGCCACACGCGGTCATACCAGCCCGAAGCCTCCATTTCTTCCAGGACGATGCTGTCCGCTTCCCTCAGGATGTACAGGTTTTCGCGGGTAACCTCGCCAATGATGCGTATGGCGAGTCCCGGCCCGGGAAAGGGATGGCGCATGATGACCCGTTCGGGCAGACCCAGCTCCCTCCCCACCATGCGCGCTTCGTCCTTGAAGAGCTCTCGCAGGGGTTCGATGAGCTTCAACTTCATGCGCTCGGGCAGTCCGCCGACATTGTGGTGCGTCTTGATGGTGGCGGAGGGGCCTTTGAAGGAGACGCTTTCGATGACATCGGGGTACAGTGTCCCCTGGGCGAGGTATTTTGCGTTGGTGAGCTGCCCCGCTTCCTTTTCAAACAGCTCGATGAAGAGATTGCCGATGATCTTGCGCTTCTGCTCGGGGTCCGTGATTCCTTTGAGGCGATCCAGGAAGAGTTTGGATGCATCCACGTAAATGAGGTTCAGCTCGAAATGGTCCCGGAAGATCCTCTGGACGCTTTCGGCTTCGCCCTTCCGCAGGAGTCCGTTGTTTACGAAAATGCAGTGCAGGCGCGATCCGATGGCTTTGTGGAGCAAGACCGCCACCACCGACGAATCGACACCGCCGCTGAGGGCACAGATGACCTGATCGTCCCCCACGCCTTCGCGGGATGCTTGTATGGCGGATTCCACAAAGGATTTCATGGTCCAGGACGATTGACAGCGGCAGATGCGGAAGAGGAAATTTTCCAGAAGGGTCTTGCCGCAGGGGGTGTGCACGACTTCCGGGTGGAACTGCACGCCGTAGAAACGACGTCCGTGGTCGGCCATGGCGGCGACAGGCGAATTGTCACTGTGGGCCAGGATCTTGAAGCCTTCCGGAAGCTTGAGGATACGGTCCCCGTGGCTCATCCAGACCCGCACCGTTTCGTCCTCCACGTCCCGGAAAATCTCGTCGGGCGCGTCGATGTCGATGGTAGCGGGGCCGTATTCCCGGCGGTCGGCCTTTTCCACGGCCCCATTCAGCTGGTGGGCCATGAGCTGCATGCCGTAGCAGATTCCCAGGATGGGAATTCCCAGGGCAAAAAGCGCCGGATCGGAAAGGGGGGCGCCTTCATCATGAACACTGGAGGGGCCGCCCGAAAGGATGATCCCTTTGGGCTGGAAAGACTTTACAGCGTCAAGAGGCATGTTGAAAGGGTGGATTTCGCAGTAGACGTGGCTTTCGCGTATCCGGCGGGCGATGAGCTGCGTGTACTGAGAACCGAAATCCAGGATCAAAACCCGTTCTTCATGGAGCTGATCGAATAGCATGCGTATCTTCCTGAATTCTGGATCGTTACTTCAAATCCACCTGGTAGTTGGGCGCTTCCTTCGTGATGATGACATCATGAACATGGCTTTCGCGAAGTCCTGCGCTCGTGACGCGCACCATGCGGGCTTTGGTCTGCAGCTCCTGCAGATTGGCGCACCCTGCGTAACCCATGCCGGCCCGTAATCCCCCCATGAGCTGATGCACGATGGCGGAAATGGGGCCGCGATAGGGGACTTTGCCTTCGATGCCTTCGGGAACGAGCTTCTGGGGCTCGAAAACCTGGTCCTGGAAATAGCGGTCCTTGCTTCCTTCTTTCATGGCGCCCAGGGACCCCATCCCCCGATAGACCTTGTAGGTACGTCCCTGGTAGAGAATGGTCTCTCCGGGGCTTTCATCGGTGCCCGCAAAAAGACTCCCGATCATGACACTGTCGGCGCCCGAGGCGATGGCCTTCACCAAGTCTCCACTGTACTTGATGCCCCCGTCGGCAATGATGGGAACATTGTGTGCGCGGCCGACTTTCGAACATTCCATGATGGCCGTGATCTGGGGAACGCCCACGCCGGCCACGATGCGTGTGGTGCAGATGGAGCCCGGTCCCACGCCGACTTTGATGGCGTCGGCCCCCGCTTCCACGAGACTCAGTGCCCCTGATGCCGTGGCGATATTCCCGGCAATGACCTGCAGGTCCGGGTAATCGGCCTTGATTTGTCTTACGGTGTGCAGGATGTTGCGGGAGTGGCCGTGGGCGCTGTCCACGGCGAGGACGTCCACGCCGGCCTGGTAGAGCGCGGCGACGCGTGCAGGGGTGTCCTTTCCGACCCCGACGGCCGCTCCTACCCTCAGGCGGCCCAGTTCGTCCTTGCAGGCATTGGGGTACTTGATGATCTTGGTGATGTCCTTGATGGTGATGAGGCCTTTCAGCTTGCCTTCGTCATCCACCACCAGGAGCTTCTCGATGCGTCTTTTGTGGAGGAGCCTTTTGGATTCTTCCAGGGAAATGCCCACGGGGGCTGTGACCAGGTTGTCCTTCGTCATGACCTCTGAAACCTGGAGGTCCATGTTGTTCTCAAAGCGCAGGTCCCGGTTGGTGATGATGCCCACCAGTTGGCCGTTCTTGACGACGGGGACCCCCGAGATGCGATAGCGGGCCATGAGCTCCAGAACGTCGGAGATTTTCTGCTCCGGCTCCACGGTCACCGGGTCAATGACCATGCCCCGCTCGGACTTCTTCACCTTGTTGACTTCCAGAGCTTGGCGCTCCACCGACATGTTGCGGTGGATGATGCCGATGCCGCCTTCCCTGGCGATGCTGATGGCCGTCTCGGATTCCGTGACGGTGTCCATGGCCGCACTGGTGAGAGGAATCCGCATGGTGATTTCCCTCGTGAGGCGTGTTTCAAGGTTTGTCTCGTGCGGCAGAACTTCGGAATAAGCGGGCAGCAGGGAAACGTCGTCGAAGGTGAGGGCCTCCGGTATGAGCACAACAGGGTTGCTTTCCATTCCATTTCTCCGTTAATGTCTGAGTTTTTTTAGGTTTCTGTTTTGGTGAGGCCTTTAACCCTTTGGGTCCCCCATGTCAAGGGACTAACCAGAGTTTCCGGTCGGCCGTATTCCCTTTCGATGTGATTCAGGAGCAGGCCTTCCAGGAGCCCTGCGTCACTGACGGTGACCTGGGACTGGTGCAAGCCCTTCAGTATTTCCATCACGATGAGAGCGCCTGCGGCGATGATGTCTTCGCGGCCAGCTTCCAGGCCCGGGATGCTGCGTCGCTGTGCCAGGGGGGAGCGGAGGAGCCGTTCGGTCATGGCCGAAAGCCACCGGTTTTCCAACACCAGCCCGTTGACGCGTTCAGGGTCGTACGTTGCCATCTCGAGATACATGGCCGCAAGGGTGGTCGCCGTGCCCGCCGTGCCTGCCAGCCGGAGGCTTTCCCGGGGGAAGCCTGTTTCCTGGTTTGTGCCTCCCGTGGTGTCGGACAGGAGCGAGTGAATGGTCTGGAAGGTGGGAGCCAAAGAGGCCTGCACGTCGGCTGAGGCTTCTGCTGCGGCAGCGGCTGAAGGGGGATCCACCCGAAGAAAGCGGTCCGTCAGGGTGGCGGCGCCGATGAAGATGCTGGTGTGCCAGATGGGATGCGGATTCCGGGTATGGAGCAGTAGGAACTCGGTGCTGCTGCCCCCCAGGTCGAAGGTGAGAATGTGCCCTTCAGAAGGGGGCAGAACGCTCAAAACGCCTTTGGCGGAAAGGCGGGCTTCGGAGTCTTCCGAGAGAATGGCGGCGGGGATCCCTGTCCGCCGATGGATAGCCTGGAGAAACTCATCGCTGTTGGCCGCCCGGCGCACGACGCCCGTGGCTCCGCAGGCGACCGATTCCACTTTGTATCGCTTGAGGGTGGCGGCATATTCCTCGAGGACTTTCAGACTGCCCTCCATCCCTTGATCTCCCAGCTGCCCGTTTTGCTGGAAGTTTTTGGCCAGGCGGGTGATGCGGCGTTCGGTGACCAGGGGAAAGACTTCCCCCCTCGCGTTGCACCGGGCGATGAGCATGCGGAGGGTGTGGGAGCCGACGTCGATGGAGGCGAAATGCTTGTCCGGTGGGGCCATGGCTGACAACGAATCCTTTTCTTGTCTTGACATGGGATGAAAGGTCCAGTTATTTTCGTCAGGAGATAAAATGCCGCATAGCCGTTATGCGCCGAGGGCCTGACCGGGGTACTGAATGGCTTCCCGCATTCCTTTTCTTGTCGGATACTTCCATCTCATCTTAATCGTTCATCAGGAGCGTGAAAACCCTTTGTTCAAGGCAGGGGAGCTTCTGAAGCCATAGAGGAGAAAACGCTTTGGCCCTGATTCTCGAGATCAACGCGCAGCATCCGGAACCGCGCAAGATCCATAAGATCGTGGACGTTTTGGCCAACGGAGGAATCATCGCTTATCCCACGGATACCTTTTATGGCATCGGGTGCGACCTCTTGAACAAAAACGCCATCGAAAAGATTTACAAGCTGAAGCGGCGCTCCCCCAGCAAGCCATTCAGCTTCATCTGCAGCGATCTCAAAAATATCGGCGAGTACGCTCAAGTCAGCAACTATGCCTACAAGACCATGAAGCGTCTCCTGCCGGGCCCCTACACGTTCATCCTTGAGGGCTCCCGCCTGGTGCCGAAAATAATGTTGACCAAGCGGCAGAGCGTCGGGATTCGCGTACCGGACCATCCCATCTGCCTGTCCATCGTGCAGGGCCTGGGGCATCCCGTCATCAGTACCAGCGCCACCGATCCCGAAACGGGTGAGGTCTTGTTTTCCCCCATCGACATCAAGGACAAGCTGGGCCACGCCATAGACCTCATTGTCGATGCCGGGTCGTCCGTGCCCGGTAAGCCGTCGAGCGTCATTTCCCTCGTCGACGATGTTCCCGAAGTCCTGCGTGAAGGCGCCGGGGACGTCAGCCTTTTCACGAGCTGAAAGACTCTTTTGCTTCGCTCTCTCAAGGGAAGGGCATCTGATAGCGCAGAAAGTTGGCCGAGCCATTGAGAAAATGGTTTAGACTCTCACTGGCTTCGCTCCCGAGGAGGTAGTCCAGGAGGGTCCGTTTCTGTTTCTTGTGATAAACCAGCTCCGGTTCTCCTTCGATCTTCGCCAGAGCCGTCGCCGCTTCGACGGCATCCTGAAAGTTTCCCAGAGCATCCACGAGACCCAACTCCCGGGCGGTTTCTCCCATGATGAGGCGACCGTCGGCGATCTGCCGAACCTTTTCCTCGGGCAAATGGCGCCCCCGGGCCACATCCCTGACAAACTGGCCATAAGCCTTGTCGATGGTTTCCTGCAGGAGAGCCCGCTCCTCGGGAGTCATCTCACGCCCGGGATTGCCCATGTCCTTGAAAGGGCCGCTCTTGATGACGTTGGTGAAATAGCCCACCCTGTCGAAGAGCTCCTTCAGGTTGGGAAAGGATATGATGACTCCGATGCTGCCCGTGATCGTTCCTGGATTGGCAACGATATGGGACGCGGCCGAGGCGATGTAGTAGCCTCCCGAAGCGGCGATCCCTCCCAGGGAGGCCACAACCGGTTTCTCTTTGAGGGTGCGTGTCACTTCACGGGCAATTTCCTGGGACGGGCCGATGCCGCCTCCGGGGGATTCGATGCGCACGAGAACGGCTTTGACGTGGTCATCCCTGCAATACTTCCGGAGGGCTTTGACCGTCTCCTGAGAATTGTCGATCAATCCACGGACCTCGACCACCGCAATTTGATTGGGACTGGACAGGAAGTCGAGCTCCGGCCCCGCCACCCAGAAGAAGCCCAGGATGATGAGCAGCAGGAAAAGCCCTGGAAACCAGAAACTTCGGAGTCGCATACTTGCTTCCCTTTCAAAAGGAAACACCCGGTTTCAAGCAGAGAGCATGAACCGGGTGTTGGAGTTTAACGGCGAGGCGTTGAGTCGGTCGAATCAGTCTTTGTCGGGAGCGGGATTGTTGGCCTTCGCTTCCATTTCTTCCTTGAGCAGTTCACCCAGGTTGGAAGTAGCGGCCTTGGAGCTGTGGAGATAATCATCGTAGTTGGTGCGCTCCTCCTGCTCTTCCACCTTCTTTATGGAAAGACCGATCTTGCGATCCTTGGGAGAGATATTGATCACCTTGGCGGTGATCCGGTCGCCCGGTTTGTACTGGCCCACCGGCGACTTGATCTTCTCTTTGCTGATCTCCGAGACGTGGACGAGTCCTTCGATCCCTTCTTCCAGTTCCACGAAGAGGCCGAAATCGGTCACGTTGGTGATGGGACCGGCAATGATGCTGCCCAGGGGATAACGGTCGGGGATGCTTTCCCACGGATCCGGCTCGAGCTGCTTGATCCCCAGGGAGAACCGTTCGTTCTCCTTGTCGATGTTGAGCACGATGGCCTGAACTTCCTGGTTCTTCTTGAAGACTTCCGAGGGGTGCTTTACGCGCTTGGTCCATGAAATGTCGGAAATGTGCACCAGCCCGTCGATGCCTTCATCGATGCCGATGAAAACACCAAAATCGGTGATGTTTTTGATTTTTCCGGCAATGGTCGTTCCCACGGGGTACTTCTGGGCAATGACATCCCAGGGGTTGGGCTCCAGCTGCTTCATGCCGAGAGAAATACGCTTGTTCTCGGGATTGATGCTGAGGACCACCGCTTCGACTTCATCCCCTACGCTGAGCACCTTGGAGGGATGACGCACCTTTTTGGTCCAGGACATTTCGGAAACGTGGATGAGGCCTTCCACCCCTTCCTCGATCTCCACGAAGGCGCCGTAATCGGTGAGACTGACCACTTTGCCCTTCACCTGGGTTCCGATGGGATATTTTTCCTGAGCCTTGGTCCATGGATCCGCGATCAGCTGTTTGAGGCCGAGGGATACCCGCTCGTGCTCCCGGTCGAAGCTGAGGACCATGACGTTGATCTTGTCTCCGATCTGGAACATTTCCGAGGGATGCCCCACACGACCCCAGCTCATGTCGGTGATGTGCAGGAGCCCGTCGATGCCGCCCAGATCCACGAATACACCGTAATCCGTAATATTTTTGACGATTCCTTCCACAACCTTGCTGTCTTCCAGGTTGGCGAGGGTCTGGGATTTCATCTCCTCGCGCTCTTTTTCCAGGAGCGCACGGCGGGAAAGAACGACGTTTCTACGCTTTTTATTGTACTTGAGCACTTTGAAGGGGAAGGACTGTCCGATCAGGTATTCGAGGTTTCTAACGGGGCGCAGATCCACCTGGGAGCCGGGCAGAAAGGCCTGAACGCCGATATCGACCGCCAGCCCGCCTTTGACCTTGGAAACCACTTTTCCTTCGATGATGCCGTCTTCATTGTAGATCCGGCTGATGTCGTCCCAAACCTTGATCTTGGCGGCCTTTTCCTTGGAAAGGTGAATGGATCCGTCTTCGTCGTCGTGGAACTCCAGGAGCACATCGACTTCATCTCCGATGGCCGCCTGTATCACCCCCGTCTCATCTTTGAACTCGTAGATGGGGAT
Organism: Desulforhabdus sp. TSK; assembly: GCF_022836495.1. Lineage (GTDB taxonomy): Bacteria > Desulfobacterota > Syntrophobacteria > Syntrophobacterales > Syntrophobacteraceae > Desulforhabdus. The sequence goes on along the minus strand of NZ_BQXM01000033.1, from coordinate 38,870 downwards.
CTGTCCCTCGGACTTGTACCCGATGTCCACCATTACGAAATCGTCACTGACCTGGACGATGTGTCCGCGGATGACCTCGCCTTCCTGGATATTGCGGAAGCTCTGATCGTAAAGATCCTGCATGGTGTCCATGTCTTCCATCATGTCGGGATCGAAATCGACATCGTCTTCCATGAAGGTGTCCATATCCAGGTCTTCGGTCATCTCTTGTTTCGTTTTTTCTTTGTCAACCATTGAGCTCATTACCCCCTTAGTCCAAATTTGCGGCATTGGCCGCTTTTGAATTAAACAAAATATCAAATATCGAAGAAATCAGCAATAAATAAATTCCTGGCCGTAACGTGTTTTGGTTTTCAGGGACGGTCTTTCTCCCGAACAAACCGCAGCAGCCTTTCCATGACTCCGGAAATATCCATCCCGGAAGTATCCAGGAGCAGGGCGTCGGGTGCGGGCCGCAGGGGGGCGAGAGCACGTTCTGCATCGGCTGCATCGCGTTCCCGGATTTGAGCTTCCAGTTCAGCGTAATCCACGGAAATCCCCTTCTCACGGTACTGTGCCTGTCGCCGTTGCGTGCGCGTGGCGAGATCCGCCGTGAGAAAAACCTTCACAGGGGCGTGGGGGAAGACGACGGTACCCATGTCCCGTCCTTCGGCAACCACCCGGCCATCCGAGGCAAGCCGACGCTGCCATTCCGTCAGGAAGCTGCGGACAGCAGCAGACTGGGAGATGCGGGAGGCTTCCCGGGTGATTTCGGGCTCCCGCAGCTCATCGTCCAGGAATCTGCCGTTGCAGGTGATGGTCAGGGCACCCTCTGCGATGAAAAATCGAAGGGGAAGCGTCGGCAGACAGGCGGCGCACTCCGGGTCTTCCGCGCATGTCAAGCCCTTCTCCTTCAGTGCCCAGGCAATGGCGCGGTACATGGCGCCGGTGTCGAGGTACACATATCCCAGTGCTTTGGCAAGCAATCGGCAAACCGTGCTTTTCCCTGCCCCTGCAGGGCCGTCGATGGTTATGATCATTGCGGCGTATTCAAAAGCCAGTTGGTTGTTTTAAGGAAGTGGGTGATCGCAACATATTTTGCAGGTCGGGTTTCCTCAATTGGGAGCGTGGCACATGGAACAGGGAAAGTCATTTGGAGCCTTCGGTGTGCTGCCGTACTCCATTTCGCAAGGGTGAATGCACGTCTGACGAACCCCTAAAATCTGCCTGGACCTTATAAAGGAGAGAGAAACAAAATGCAATGGCTTTCTTCGGGCGGCGCGTTTCCTGGCATGGGTTTCTTTTCGTCTTGTTTTAGACTATAACCTATACTAATATTTATGACCAAGACTCCAGAATTTTTGTGATTTTCCGAAAGAAAGCATATGCATCCCCATTATCTGGGTATATTTGTCAAGAGGGAAGGAAGTATTCTGCATGATAAAAAATATCAGGAAAAGACCGGCAAAGGCCTCTGAAAAAGAGGGGCTCGAGGAGGAAGAGGCTTCTTCCTTCAACGAAGACGAGAGGGCCAATGAAATCACGACGTCCGTGGTGTCCTCATCCGAAAGATCCCGGTCCGTCACCTTCGACCCTTTCCGCCTCTACCTGGAAGAGATCAAGCGATATCCTCTGCTGAGCCGCGAAGAAGAGAGAGAACTGGCGATTCGGTACCGGGAGAAAGAGGATATGGAGGCAGGGTATCGCCTCATTACGGCCAACCTGAGGCTGGTCGTGAAGATCGCCATGGATTTCCAGCGGTATTGGATGCAGAATCTGAACGATCTCATCCAGGAGGGCAATGTCGGGCTGATGCAGGCCGTGAAGAAATTCGACCCCTATCGTGGCTATAAATTTTCCTATTATGCTTCCTTCTGGATCAAAGCGTACATCATCAAGTTCATCATGGACAACTGGAAGCTGGTGAAAATCGGAACGACCCAGGCCCAAAGAAAGCTTTTTTTCAATTTGCGCAAGGAAAAGGAGCGACTGGAATCCCAGGGGATCGAGGCCACTGCAAAACTTCTCAGCCACCGACTGGATGTGAAGGAATCGGAAATCGTCGAGATGGATCAGCGCTTGAACAGCTGGGAGATCTCCCTCGACAGTCCTTTGAAGGAAGATTCCGAGGACACTCATAAATCCTTCCTGCCCTCGGACGATCTACCCGTCGATGACCAGCTTGCGGACCAGGAAGCCAAAGCCATTCTGCACGAAAAACTGGGGCTCTTCCGGCAGCAGCTGAAGGGAAAGGAAGCGGTCATCTTCGACAACCGCCTCCTGACCGAAGACCCCATGACGCTGCAGGAGATCGGCGATCGCTTCGGCATCAGTCGGGAGCGGGTGCGCCAGATCGAGAGCCGTCTCAAAAAGAAACTGAAGGCCTACCTGGAAGAAGAAATTGAAGACCTTGACCTGCTCCAGGAAAGCATGATCGAAGTGTGACCCGTCACGCCGCCTTTTGCCTGCCGGGAAAAGGCGGCTGCCCCTCCGTTCCCCCAACCTGTTCCTGCCGGGGAAGTCTTTCCCCTGCTGTTTCCCACCAGCAAGAATCGCGTTAAAGATTCTGAACCGCAAACCGACTTTTATACTGGGGTCGGTTGAAGTTTGGGCTTTTTTGTAGGAGCGGCTTCCAGCCGCGACAAAGATATCTGATTTCCAAGAGAGTCGCGGCTGGAAGCCGCTCCTGCAGGGTCATCAAACAATCATGATCTCATCCGTGCAGAGTATATGTATGTCGTCCGACTCGGGGATAAGGGTTCGACGGCAGGGGGAGGCGGTTTTTCGGCTTTGAACGGGAGCGTTCACGAGGGTTTTCCTCACGGCAGGGGCTTTGCCGGGGCAAGTCGCGGAGAGCTCCTGCTCGGTTTGTTCCAGGAGACAGTGCATGTCCGAGGTTTATGATCTTTCCAAAATGCTTGAAGAAATCATCGAAGATGAGAAGGTCAGCACCTCGGGGAATCGCAAGGTCTCTCAGAACGAAATCAAGACGATGCTCCTCGAAAGACAGCGGACTGCCGGGAGGGTGGATGATTGCACTCAAATTCCCGTGGGGAAAGCGCTGATTCAGGAGGGATTGATTTCACAGGAGCAACTGGACGCGGCATTGCACCTTCAGGCGAGCAAAGGGGGGAAAATCGGCTCGCTGCTCATCGAAATGGGTTTCATCTCCGACGACGATTTCTTGAGGGTTTTGAGCAAAAAGACAGATACTCAGGGCGTCAACCTGTTGGAAAGCGATGTCAGCGAGGACCTCCTGAACCTTCTCCCATTCAGGATCATGGAGAAGTACAGGGTCATCCCATACGATGTCGATGGGCGGACACTTTCCCTGGCTATGGAGAATCCGGGCAACAAGGCTGCGATGCACGAGGTGGAATTCCTGACGGGCAAAACGGTCCATCCACTCCTCGCATCCTCCTACCAAATGGACCTCGCCCTCCAGCACATGCAGGAGAGGGGAGGAAAGTGCTTTTCCGGGTTGGAGATTCAGCAGGGGCTGAGAGCGCCCATGACAATACTCACACTGCTGGAGCACCTGGCCCAGTCGGAGGGATCGGATCTCCTCATCACTGTCGGAGCTCCGCCCACGTTGAAAATCCTGGGTCAGTTCGTACGGGCGGACATGCCCTGCGTCACTTCCGCTCAGTGTGTCGCCTATGCAAAAGCCCTGATGAACGACGACCAATGGGACAAATTTCTTGCGGAAAAATCGTTCCACTTCGCCAGTGAATATAAACAGGCCGGACGCTTTCGGGTGAGTGCGTACACCCAGAGGGGGAGCATCTCCCTCGCCATTCGTCGGATTCCCGAGAGTCTTCCCTCGGCAGAAGTGCTCGGCCTTCCTTCATGGTTGGTGCAACTTGTCCGGAGGCCACAAGGTCTGATCCTCATCACCGGCCCGGCGGGGCATGGCAAATCGACGACCCTTCGTGCCCTGCTGAGCACCGTCAACGAGAGCAGAGGCTGCAACATCGTCACGTTGGAAGACCCCATCGAGCATGTGTATCGGTCGGACAAGAGCAATATCAATCAACGGGAGCTGGGGTCCGATGCCATTTCGTTTTCCGGGGGATTGACGGAAATCTGCAGGCATGCGCCGGATATTGTTGTGCTGGGAGAAATTCGAGGCGAGGAGGAGTTTGAGATGGCTCTCGATGCAGCTGCAGGAGGGCATCTCGTGCTGAGCACTCTCATGGCGGCCAACGCCACATCGGCCCTTGAAAACATGGTGAACCGCTGCCCGCTTCATCGCCAGGGTCTCATTCAGCAGCAGCTGGCTGATCTGCTCCTGGTGGTTTTTTCCCAGTGTCTCCTGCCGGGAAAGGATGGGCGCTCCCTCGTGCTGGCCCATGAAAAACTGGTCTCCAGCAATCGCGTGCGAAATTATATCCGTGAAAATAAGCTGGCGCAGATCCGTGCCCAGGTGCCGACGGAATCTGAAGACTTCGCTTCCTTCGACGTCAGCCTGGGCCGACTGGTTCGGGAAGACAAAATCGCTTTGGAAGCCGCACTGGCCCTTGCGGAGCAGCCGGAATCCCTCCATGAAGGACGCCGTCGTGGTTGATGAGGGCAGGGGAGCGGCTGGTTCTCCCCCGCATGTCAAGGGTTGAGCTTGAACACGTCACAATCGGCCTATGGGGCTGTGTAGAGGCTTCCATGTCGCACTTGCGGAGCAGCAGTTTGGACTATGATCGTCCCGTCAAGGTCGGGGACGGCATCTACTGGGTGGGGACCACCGAAATGGACCATGGATGGAGGCCTAATCCCTACTGTGTAGTGGATCAGGCGGAGGCCGTGCTCATCGACGCGGGAAGCCGCGCCCAGTTCACCTCCCTCATCCTGAAGATCATGCAGATGGGGCTGCCGCCGTCCGCCATCAAGGCACTGGTCTACCAAAGCGCCGACCCGCGGCTCTGGGGCGGACTCTGCCACCTGGAAGCCCTCATCCACCGTAAAGACCTGAAGGTCATATCCCATAAAGCCTTCCTGGCCCTGGGACAGCAGCACGTGGAATCATCGATTCCATGCTCCCTGGAAGATATCGGACACCGCCTTGAGTTTTCGTCGGGTCGGACGCTGGAGTTTTTCCAGGTTCCCTTTGCCTGCTCTTCGGGCAGCTTTGTGACCTTCGACCGGAAAAGCGGCGTCCTTTTTTCCGGAGACCTCTTCAGCAGTCAAATGGTCCAGGAAAAGGGGCTGTTCCTGGAACTGGGCATGGAATGTCGTCGTTGTGAGGGGCACTCTGTCTGCCCCCGCTCGGAGCAGGAATGCCCCGTCTTTGCCATGCTTCAGTTTCACAGGGAGAACATTTCGTCCGAGAAGGCCCTGCAATACGCTCTGAAACGCATTGCTTCGGTTCCGTACCAGGTCTTGGCCCCGCACCAGGGCCGTTTGATTTCCGGAACGGAAGACATTGCGCATCTCAACTTTCTGCTGACGTCCCTGAAGGAAGTGGGAATCGACGCATTCCCCGGAGAATGCTCCCTTTGTCGGATGAAGAGTGAGCCCAATGGACATGCAAAATATCCAGAGACTGATGGAAGACTATCTGTCGCATAATTATCGTAGGGGATCTTTTCCTGAAAAGCTGCTGGCAGCTCTCCTGGAATCCTGGGCGAGAGAGAGGGACCGAGCGCATGAGCTGGAGCTGCTCGGCGATATGGTTTTGAAAAATGGAGCGCTCATCCAGCAGCTCGTGGAAATGAATCACCTGAAGAACAAGTTCCTCGGGACGGCTGCACACGATCTCCGAAATCCCCTCATTTCCATCCGGGGGCTCAGTGAAATCATCCTGACGGAAGCGACAGGCCCCCTCACACAGGAGCAGAAGGAATACATCAACATCATCAATACGGTGAGCAGTGGCATGCTCAAACTGGTGGGCGAGCTTCTCGACATTTCGGTCATCGAGAGTGGTCGGCTGGAGCTGCAGCGGCAGCCGGGGGCTCTCGATCGACTGGTGAGCGAGCGCATTCGGGTTCACACGGTCATCGCTGAAGAGAAACGCATCGTCATGGAGGAAGATCTTTCAGAGCTTCCAGATTGTTCGTTTGATTTGGATAAGATCGGACGCGTGATCGATAACCTCCTCAGCAATGCCATCAAGTTTTCTCCCCCCGGGTCCAGGGTGTCCGTCCTTCTGAGACAAGAAGAAAATATGGCCCGGGTGACCGTGGGAGATGAGGGGCCGGGCATCCCCATGGAGGATCGAAGCAGAATTTTTGGAGAATTCCAAAAATCTGCGGCACTTCCCACGGGCGGGGAAAAGAGCACAGGGTTGGGGCTGGCTATTGCCAAGAAAATCGTTGAAGCCCATGGGGGGGATCTCATGGTGGAAAGTCGGGAGCCTTCGGGTAGCCTGTTCAGTTTTACTTTGCCCATAGGACGGGGAAATGATGGACACTAAAAAACCGAGAGTTTTGATCGCCGATGATGAGCGTCATTGCCGGGTGCTCATGAAGGCGGTGATGCATTCGATGAAGTGCGATGTGGTGGGAGAGGCCGGAAACGGGACGGAGGTCCTGGACCTTTACCGGAAGACGAAGCCTCACCTGCTGCTGCTGGATATCAACATGCCCGGCGAGACGGGGGACAAGGTCCTCAAAGATCTTTTTGCGGAATTTCCTCAGGCGTTCGTCATCATGCTTTCGTCCGTCGTGGATATGGGGAGCGTGGAGAAATGCCTCTCCCTGGGCGCGGCGAATTACATTCGGAAGGACACGCCGTTGGAGGAGATCAAACTGCTCATCAAGGAAACCTGGCAGATATTCGCTCGAAACAGGGCAAAGGTTGAGGGGAAGTGAAAGGGCTGCATGCCGCTCGACAGGGTGGCAATAGCTCCGGGACGCGCAACGGGAAAGGGCATGGACGCAAAAGATGACCGTGATTAAGAACTCGGCATTCTTGAATCTGCTTGTTACCAGGGGAATCCTTACCGAGGAATCGTCCTTCCGACTGGAGGAAAAGTTCAAAGAGAACGGTTTTGCCATCCTCCTGCACCTGGTGCGCATCAACAACACCCCTAAAGCGGTACTGGGCCGTTTGTGGGCCGATTCCCTGAATCTCTCCTATGTGGACATGCGCAAGACGCTTTTTCAGCGTTCCGTCGTGCACCTGCTGCCCGAAGAGTTTGCCCGCAAGCACCAGATGATTCTCATCTACCAGTTTGGCGACGCTGTCACGGCGGCGCTTTCCAATCCTGCCGATTCCCTGAACCTCAAGACGGCCGAGGAAATCATCGGGCGTCGTATCAGCCCCACCTTTGCGTTTCCCGATGAAATCGAAGCAGCCATTGAAATTGAATATCAGTCGGAAGAGCACCTGAAGGACCTGTCCAACAAGATCGTGACGGACAGCATCCAGATCGAGGATATCAGCGAGCTCACCAAAGAAGAGCTGCAAAAGGTTGCGGGGTCCCAATCCGTGGTGGAGTTCGTGCGGGGGCTCCTCCTGCTGGCGGTGAGGGAGAATGCCAGTGACATTCACTTCGAGCCGGGGGAGGACAAGGTGCGCATCCGCTTTCGCGTGGATGGCCTCCTTCAGGAGCGAAGCATGATGGAGAAGTCGCTCCTGTCTCCCGTCGTCTCCCGTTTGAAGATTCTTGCCAATCTTGACATCACCGAACGGCGCAGGCCTCAGGACGGCCGCATCAACCTGGAGCTTCCCAACCGGAAAATCGATTTCAGGTTTTCGAGCGTCCCGACCATCTTCGGGGAAAAAATTGTGCTCCGCATCCTGGGACAGACGCAGTCGCAGGACATCCCCGACCTGTCGGACCTGGCGTTCTCCAGGCAGAACCTGACGACTCTCAGGAAGATCATGGACATCCCTCACGGGATTTTTTTCGTCACCGGTCCCACAGGTTCGGGAAAAAGCACAACGCTCTTTTCGGTGCTCAAGCATTTGAACAAACCCGAGATCAACATCACCACCATCGAAGACCCCGTCGAATACAGGCTTGCAGGGATTTCCCAAATCCAGGTGAATGCAGCCGTGGACCTGGATTTTGCCACGGCACTCCGCTCCTTTCTGAGGCAGGATCCCGATGTCATGCTCATCGGAGAAATCCGGGACATGGAAACGGCCCAGATCGCCTGCCAGGCGGCTTTGACCGGTCATTTCGTTTTGGCCACCCTGCACACGAACAGTGCCGTTCAGGCCGTTACGCGGCTCATCGACATCGGCCTCAAGCCCTTTCTCGTCTCGCAGTCCCTCATCGGGGTCATGTCCCAGCGCCTGGTGCGGAAGATCTGTCCCCATTGCAGGGAAAAATATCCGGCTTCGCCCGAGGAGGTGAAAGACCTCTTCAATGGAGAGGGACGCGAAATCTACCTGTACCGGGGCAAAGGATGCTTCCAGTGCAAGAACACGGGATATTCGGGGCGGGTCGCCATTCACGAAGTCATACTCATCAACGATGAGATGCGGAGTCTCATCACGCGGGGTGAATCCGCGTCGGATATTCAATTGTGCGCCCGAAAAATCAATTTTCACAGCCTGCGCTATGACGGAATCAAAAAGGCCCTCCGGGGATTGACAACCTTTGAAGAGGTCAACCGTGTGACTACCGCGGATGAAGATGCCGGGCTGGAATGACTCTGAATCCATTTTCATTTGGCATCCTGGAAGTCCTCCCCTGACCGGCCGAATGCCGGCTGCCCTCCCAGATCTCTTCCGGTGACCTCCCTCCTCGATTCCGGGGTACATTCCTCCACCCCGGCGGTACAGACATTGCCAACCCCCATGTCATCTGCTAAGAGTAGGGTGCCTTCCCTGCAGTATGGGCAATAGCGAGTCTGCCCAGATGGAATGAAAATGCCCTTTCGGGAGTTAACGATATGGATCACAAAGAACAGTCGGAAGAGCTGCGCGCGTGGATCCGCGATGAGAATCGCGAAGCTCTTCTGGAGAGGTTCAAACCCCTCCATCCCGCTGATGCTGCTGAACAGCTCGCCATGCTCCCTCCTGCCGAGGTCGCCCGTTTCATCGAGCTCCTGGGGACGTCCGAGTCTCTGGATATCTTTGAATTTGTTCCCTTCGATATTCAGAAGGAAACCCTGAAATTCCTCTCCAAGAACATCCTGGTGGAGCTCATGAGTCTCATGAGCCCGGATGATCGTGCGGATTTGGTGGAGGAATTGGATGAAAAATCCCAGGAACGGCTGCTGTCTCTGCTCATGCAGGCGGAAAGACAGAATATTCTCAAGCTGATCACCTACCCCGAAGGAAGCGCGGGGGCCTACATGACCACCGACTATGCCTTCCTGCGGGCCGACGGGAGCATTCGGAACGCCCTGGACCAGCTGAGGTTTCAAGCCCTCAAGAAGGAAACCATCTACTACGTCTATGTGGTGGACCAGGCGCGACGGCTTACCGGGTTTGTCTCCCTGCGGGACCTCATCATGGCGCATCCCGAGAAGGATGTGGCGGCGGTCATGCATAAAAATGTCATTTCCGTGCGCGTTGATGAGGACATCGAGGCGGTAGCCAAAGAAATGACCCATTACGACTTTCTGGCCATGCCCGTGGTGGATGCCGACGACCGGCTGGTGGGGATCATCACCTACGATGACGTGTTCGATGTCATGACGGAAGAAGCCACCGAAGACATGTATCTCTTGGCGAACCTCGATACGGACGAAAAGATCTCCTCGCCGCTGCCCCGCTCCGTCAAGCTGCGTGTACCCTGGCTGCTGGTCAATCTTTGCACGGCGCTTCTCGCTGCGTTTACGGTGAGCCTCTTTTCCAGTACCATTTCCCAGTTTGTGGCCCTGGCTTCTCTCATGCCCATCGTAGCGGGTATGGGAGGCAATGCAGGCACGCAATCCCTGACGGTGGTGGTGCGCGCCCTGGCTCTCGGGGAAATCAAGATCAGCGGCAACTGGCGGGTCCTCTTGAAGGAAGTCGGTGTGGGCCTTTTCAGCGGCCTGATATGCGGACTGGTCATGGCCGGAATCGCCTACGCCTGGCTGGGCAGTTGGTGGCTCTCCCTGATCCTGTGGATGGCCATGACCACGAATCTCGTTCTGGCAGGCCTTTTTGGTGCAATGGTCCCCATAACACTTCGCAAATTGAAGCTGGATCCTGCCCTGGGATCCAGTATTTTTGTCACCACTGCGACGGATGTGGGAGGGTTTCTCACCTTTCTGGGACTGTCCACTCTGTTGCTCCAGCACCTGGTGGAACATTGAGAATAAGGAGCACACGTCAATCCTACCCTCCTGCGATTGTTGGAACAGACGCATGAGAGAAGAAGTGGAGAGATGCGTGCCGTGCGATGGGGGAAAGCGTATGCCCAAGGCCTACTTGATCGATATGGATGGCGTGCTGGTCAACGGCAGGAAACTCCAGGAGGGTGCCGATACCTTCGTCGAGAGATTGCGGCAGGCAGGCGCTCCCTTCCTCCTGTTGACGAACAATTCGAGGTTCACCCCCGAGGATCTGCAGGAAAGACTCTGCTCCATCGGGCTCGATATCCCCTCGGAGTCTATCTTTACCTCGGCTCTGGCCACGGCGCGCTTTTTACAGCAACAGCGCCCCTTCGGTTCGGCATTCGTCATCGGGGAAGGTGGACTGCTAACCGCCCTGGAGGGGATCGGCTACACCATCACGGAACAGGTTCCCGACTATGTCATTGTCGGTGAAACGACTTCCTACAGCTTCGAGCGCATCACCCGTGCCGTGCGCCTCATCAAGGGGGGGGCCCGTTTCATTGCCACCAATCCCGATGTGACGGGTCCTACAGAGGAGGGTATTGTCCCCACCTGCGGAGCGGTGGCCGCTATGATCACAGCAGCCACCGGGGTCAAACCCTATTTCATGGGGAAGCCCAATCCCCTTATGATGCGCTCGGCCCTGCGGCAGCTCGGCGCGCATTCAGAAACGACCCTCATGATCGGCGACCGGATGGACACCGACATTATCGGAGGGATCGAAAGCGGTATGGAGACGATTCTCGTGCTGACAGGGGTGACCCGCAGGGAAAAAGTGGACCGCTACCCTTACAAGCCGCATCACATCCGGGTATCCGTGGCCGACATCTTCCCCTGAGAGCCCATTTCTCCTCGAAAGGATTATACGGATTTTCCGCTGCTGCCCTTGCGCCGTACCATCTGAAGCATTAGTTTTGTGCAAGATTGGATATGCTCGGAACATCTGTCACACCGTTCCAGCGAGGGCGACTACACATTGAGAAAGGAGAAATGGTTATGGATCTCGTACCGCGGAAACCCTTCAGAGACGAGCTCAGCACCTTCCGCAAGGAAATGGACAGCCTTTGGAATCGGTTTTTCGGGGAAAGCCGTTTTCCTTCAGTGTTTGGGGAAAGGTGGCTCCCTACCTCGGACATTTCTGAAACGGCCGACAGTGTGATCATCAAGGCGGAATTGCCGGGATTGGAGGCCAAGGACATCGAGGTGACCATTTCGGGGGATGTCCTGACCATCAAGGGTGAGAAGAAAAAAGAAGAAGACAAATCCAGCGAGCAATATCATTATACTGAAAGATATTATGGATCTTTTCAACGATCCTACCAATTGCCCGCCAGTGTCCAGACCGAAAAGGTCGAGGCCTCGTTCGAGAAGGGTGTCCTGAAAATCTCTCTTCCCAAGACGGAAGAATCCAAGGCAAAAGAAATCAAGATTCCGGTCACATGACGGAAGCAGGCTTTTTCGCTTCATTTTCAGTAGAGAAGCCGGGAACCGTCTTCTCCGTGGCCAGTCCCCCACGATGCTCCATCCTGGGGGACTGCTCCCTCTGCGGGCAAGCCCAGCCTTCGCCGGGGAAATTCCCAGGAGTCCTGACGGGCTGAGCGAATCGTCCTGCCTGCCGGTCCTCCAGGTGTTGCTCATCCCTTTTCCGCTAAAATCCTCTCGTAGAGACTCAGGTATTCCCGAGCGGAGCGGTTCCAGGAGAAATCCCGGGCCATGCCCCGGCGTTGGACCTCCGTCCATCGGGGGGTGTCCTGCATGAGTGCCAGGGCGGAGCGAATAGCTTCCAGGAAGGCTTCAGGAGTGTACTCATAAAACTTGAAGCCTGTGCCGTCGGTATCCTGCATGACGTCCGACACGGAATCTTCCAGGCCCCCCGTGGCATAGACTACCGGTACTGTCCCGTATTGCAGGCTATACATCTGGTTGAGTCCACAGGGCTCATAGCGTGAAGGCATGAGAAAAATGTCTGCGCCGGCTTCGATCCGGTGGGCGAGAGACTCATCGAAGAGTGAAAGGAGTCTGAGCTGCCGGGGATGAAGGCTTTCCATCTGCTGCAGCTGACGTTCGAGCTCGGTGTCCCCCGTCCCCAGAATCACCAGGGTGACGGGGAGGTCCAGGAGTGATTCCATGACCGTCGTCAGGAGGTCGATTCCCTTTTGGGTGGTCAGCCGACCGATGCTTGCCAGGAGCGGCTTATGGCGGCTCTCTTCGGGAAAGCCGAGATCTGATAGAAGGTGGGCTTTGCAGCGGGCTTTTCCCGAGAGATCTTGACTGTCGTATCGCTGAGGAATCAGGGTATCCATGGCAGGGTTCCACACGCTGGTGTCTATGCCGTTGAGGATGCCCGCCAGGCGGTCTTGCCTGCGCTGCAGAATCCCCTCCAAACCGTAGCTGAAACGGGGCTGTTGAATTTCCTTGCTGTAGGTGGGACTGACGGTTGTGAGAAAGTCGCTGTAAATAAGCCCCGCCTTGAGGAAACTGCAGTTTCCCCAGAATTCCATTCCTTCCAGGGTGAAAATGTCCATGGGCAGGCCCGTCAGGCTGAAATGGCTGCCTGGAAAGAGCCCGTGAAATGCCAGGTTGTGGATGGTGAAGAGGGTTCCGGAGCCCCTGAAGTTGGGATCATGGCGCCACTGAAAATAATGATAAGCGGCCACCAGGGCCGTCTGCCAATCGTGGAGGTGGAGCAGGTCGGGATACCACCCCAGCCGGGAGCAGAGGGGGTGAATCACCCGGGAGAATGTGACGAAGCGTTCGGCATTGTCTTCGTAGTCGCCGTGGGAGGGCGTGCCGTAGAGGTGGCTCCTGTCAAAAAATTCATCCTTTTCCAGCAGGTACAGGGGCAATCCTGAGGTGGTGCGGGTTTCCCACAACTGCAGGTGGTAGTCGTGAATACCCACTGCTATGCTGAGACCTTCCGCAAGGAGAGTCAGATCCTGAAGCCTGTCCCGTACGCAGCGATAAAGAGGCGTGAAAATGCGAACATCACAGCCCAACTGCTGCAGGGCCTTGGGGAGAGCGTCTGTAACATCCGCCATGCCTCCCGTCTTGGAGTAGGGCGAGACTTCAGAGGTGCAGAAGAGGATTTTAAGCGTTTTCATATGGGAGCACTTTTTCAGGGGAACTGCATGATTGTTGTCGCCTGGACCCGCAATCTTACCTTGTCGTCATTAATACTATAGAATCCTTTACTGCGAAAGGCCGTTTGTGGAATAAATCTTGGCAAAGCCATGGGAGGCTTTTAAAATTCCGGTGTCGTAATCCGACCCGGGTGGGCAATTGCTGGCCTTTTTGAAACTGTCCCGGGTCGGTCCATGGGCAGTGACCAGTAGCAGTTCCAAGGGGAGGATCACAATTTGAGCTCATTGCAGCCAAGGCATCTTACGCGTCGGATCCACCTGGGATCCGTTCCCATCGGCGGAGGGGCACCCGTGGTGGTGCAGTCCATGACCAACACGGATACCCGGGATGGGCAGGCCACCATAGAACAGATCAGGCGTCTCGAGGATGCAGGCTGTGAAATCGTTCGGGTGGCGGTCCTCGATGAAGCGGCCGTGGAGCAGTTGCCACGCATCAAGAAGGGAATCGGCATTCCTCTCATAGCGGACATTCATTTCGATCACCGGCTGGCTCTCGGTGCGCTGAAGGCCGGAGTGGACGGTTTGCGCCTCAATCCAGGAAATATCGGCGGTGAGGACAAGGTGGCCAAAGTCGCACGGGCCGCCAAGGAGCGCCAGGTGCCCATTCGCATTGGTGTCAACAGCGGATCCCTGGAAAAGGACCTTCTCGCCCGCTTTGGGCATCCGACTCCCGAGGCTATGGTGGAGAGTGCTTTGAGGCATATCCGCCTCCTGGAGGACCATGACTTCCATCTCATTAAAGTTTCCCTGAAGTCTTCCGATGTTTTGAATACCGTTGCGTCCTACCGGCTTCTCTCTGAAAAGACAAACTATCCGCTGCACCTGGGAGTCACCGAAGCGGGGACCCTCGTGGATGGGGCGGTAAAATCGGCTCTGGGTATCGGAATCTTGCTTTTTGAAGGCATCGGGGACACTCTGAGGGTTTCCATCACCCGGGATCCGGAGGAGGAAATTCCCATCGCTTACAGCATCCTCAGGGGGCTGCGTCTCCGGGAGCGTGGTGTGGAACTGATCAGCTGTCCCACCTGCGGCCGAACGGAAATTGAGCTCATCCCTCTTGTGGAAAAGGCGGAACGGCTGCTGAGGAAGGTCAAAACCCCCTTGAAAGTGGCCATCATGGGGTGCGTGGTGAATGGTCCCGGGGAAGCCAGGGAAGCCGATGTCGGTATTGCGGGCGGCAGAGGAAAGGGAATTCTTTTCAAAAAGGGTGAGCGCGTGGAAACCGTTTCTGAATCCGAGCTGATCCCCCGGTTACTGCGTGAAGTGGAGAACATCACCGGTGAGAAGATCCTGGATTGAGTGACCCTTGGAGTTTCCCTGGTCTCAACTGGCCCGGCAGGAGGGCAATGGTGTTGACTTTTGTGGGGCTGACTTAACCCACTTTCGTCATTCCGGTTCAAAGACTGCCGGAATGACGAGCAAACGAATTTTCAGACAGTCACTGAGTTGGAAGAAGATCGTGAGATTCTTTGAAATTGTCGACAGTGTGCTGAGCTATTATCCCAAGGCGGACATTTTACTCCTCGAAAAGGCCTACGTCTTTGCGGGCAAAGTCTATCGCGGCAAGACGCGCCTGGCCGGAGAGCCCTACCTGGATCACCCCCTGGACGTCGCGGGAATACTTGCGACGATGCGGTTGGATGAGGAAAGCATCGTTGCCGGCTTGCTTCACGATGCACTGGAAGAGGGACTGGTGGATCTGGAGGAGATCCGCGAAGAATTTGGCCCCGGCGTGGCCCGCGTGGTGGAGGGGGTGGCCAAGGTCACTCGGCTCGATTTCAGCACCGGGAAAGAACAGCAGGCGGAATACGTGCGCAAAATGATCCTGGCCCTCTCGCCCGATGTGCGCGTGGTTCTGGTCAAGCTGGCCGATCGGCTGCATGACATGCGCAGCTTTCAGCACCGCTGTTCCAAGGCCCAGCAGAATCTCTCCCGGGAAACCCTCGACATATATTCTCCCTTGGCGGCACGCCTGGGGATAGACTGGATCAAGCTGGAGCTGGAAAATCTGGCCTTCAAATGCCTGGAGCCCGAGGAATACGGCGAAATCTTTCAGGGCCTGGCCAGGACCGAGGAAGACCGGCGGCGATACATCGAAGAAGTGAAGGGCATTCTCATGGCCCAGATGCAGGACCACGATCTCCAGGGGCGTGTCAGCGGGAGATCCAAGCATCTCTACAGCATTTATCTCAAGATGAAGCGGCAGAATCTCGACCTCCAGCGCATTTACGATGTCATCGCCTTCCGAATCATCGTCGATTCCTTGAAAGCCTGCTACGAAGCCCTGGCCCTCGTACACACCCTGTGGGAGCCTGTTCCGGGCCGATTCAAAGATTATATCGTGAAGCCCAAATCCAACATGTATCAATCCCTCCACACGACGGTGATCGGCCCTCATGGCGAAAAAATGGAGGTCCAGATCCGTACGGCAGAGATGGACCGGATTGCCAACGAGGGAATCGCCGCCCATTGGCTCTACAAACAGCGGGGAGATTCGGAAAAGAAAGCGACGGAAGAAGAGACGCAGCGGTTTTCCTGGCTTCGGGAGCTGCTGGAATGGAACGGGGATTGGCGGGACCCTCGGACTGTCGCCCTGGAAGACAAGGCGGAGTTATACCCCAACGAGGTTTATGTCTTTACGCCCCGACGGGAGGTCAAGTCTTTTCCGCGGGGTGCAACTCCCCTCGATTTTGCCTATGACGTGCATTCGGAGGTCGGGCATCGCTGTGTGGGAGCGAGGGTCAACGGTAAAATCGTACCCTTGCGCTACGAGCTTCAAAATGGGGATACGGTGGAGGTCCTGACGGCGCCCAATCATCACCCGAGCAAGGACTGGCTCAAAATCGTCAAGACATCCAAGGCGGTCCAGCGCATTCGCCATTGGATCAAAGCGGAAGAGCGGGAACGATCGGTGGCTCTGGGAAGAGAAATCTGCGAACGTGAATTCCGCAAAAAGGGTTTGAATTTTAATAATTATATCAACTCACAGGAATTGCTGGAGGTTGCCAGGGCCTTTTCTCTGAAGACGGTGGATGATCTCTTGGCTAACGTGGGATACAGCAAAATCTCTCCGGTGCAGATGATCGGGAGACTCCCTTCGGTGATACAGGAACAGGAGGTCGAAAAGAAGGAAGAGTCCCTGGCGCTGGAAAAGCGCAAACCCACTGCCCAGGATGACGGCATCAAGGTCCACGGCATAGACGATGTCATGCTCCGCATGGCCCATTGCTGCAACCCTGTGCCCGGAGAGCCCATCGTGGGCTACATCACGCGGGGACGCGGCATTACGGTGCACCGACTTTCCTGCAGGAACATCGTGCGCGGCGATGCGGAAAGGAAAATCGACGTGCAGTGGGATTCCGGGGATGGGAAGGTCTATCCTGTTGACATCAGAGTGATTTATTCCGGGAACAAAGGCATGCTGGCTACCCTCAACGGCATTTTGGGGCAGCTGGATGTCCGCGTTCTGGACCTGCAGGTCGATTCTCAGGGAAAAGACAACAGCGTCTGTCGAATGAGGATCGAGGTGAAGGATACCCAGCATCTGCAGCGAGTCATGTCCACCCTGAGGGGTGAAAAGGGTGTTTATCGCGTGCAGCGAAATATGGAATAAAGTGGAATAAAAGGTTTTTGCCCGCGGCAGGAGATGGCCTTCCTGCCGCGATTGAGGGTTGAATTGAACCGCTGTCGCTCAGAGTGGTTCATGTCTCGGGGGGAGTTCATCAGATTTGCGTGTAAACGGTCGCCGTCTCCGGACTTCGCAGGAGCTTGCTCACCTCTGCCTCGAACTTCTTGCGCTCTGGGTGGTTCTGCCAGGCCTTCCATTCTTCGAAGCTGTTCCATGTGCTGATGACGAGAAACTTGTTGGGATTGTCCCAGGCGCGGAGGGTCTCCCCTGAAATGTAACCCTTCGCTTCCAAGGCCTTGCTGCGCAGTTGCGTGAGCAGTCGGCTCAGTTTTGCTTCCTGTCCCAGATCAATCACTCTTTCGATCAGTACCCGCACAGCCATGATCCACCTCCATCCATCTCTGAAGTTACGTTCATTGCATGTAATGCGAGGTCGCCCTTGCCGGTATCCCTGGGCCAAGGGAGGCCTCCATCGGGCCGCTTCCGGCATTTCAGCATGAATAACAGCATAATGGACGCCTGCGAAACTGTTAGCATGAGCTTAGGACTCCGTCAATTGGAAAGAAATCTCGTGAAATGAAAGGGAGTCACACATGGGCATGGAGGGATGGAGGGAAGGAAGGGAAACCAATGTCTATAGGGCACGGCATGGGGATGGGAGCACAGAAAGGGGGGCGTCCTGCTGCTGGAATTTTTTCTTGCATTTTTGCGGATTATCGCTTAGCTTGGGCGGGTAATCATATCGAAGTTCTTGCAATTACTGACTAAATTGTTGAAGTTTTTTGTCTGCCCGCCTTTTTCGTTCAGAGTGAGGATTATTCAAGTGATCGTGCGCCATTGGATGACCACAAAAGTGGTGACCATCAATAAGGGTGCTTCCATCCAGGAAGCATTGGCTCTCATGAAGAAGGGCTCCATTCGCCATTTGCCCGTGGTGGATGGGGAGAACCATCTCATCGGATGGGTGACGGACGCTGATTTGCGAGGAGTCCTGATCGCTTCCATGCTGGAAGAGCTCAACCTTGAAGACGTGATGATCCGAAAGCCCTATGCGGCCAATCCGGACATGCCTCTGGAAGACGCCGCTCATGTCATTCTGGAGAGGCGCATCGGAGGGTTGCCGGTCGTTGAAGATGGGAAGCTGGTGGGGATCATTACCGTCGTGGACATCCTGTCGGCATTCATCACCATGATGGGCCTGCTGCCTTATTCCTCGAGAGTGGATGTGAAGGGGGCGTCCGACAAATCGGTCCTGTCGGCGATTGTCGGGGTGCTTGAACACCATGATGTCGAAGTCATCAGCATCTATCATCAGCCCAAGATGGCGGGACAGGAAAACGTCTATTCCATCCGTCTGAAGAAATGCGATTTGGGCCCCATCCTGGTCCATCTGAAAGAGAAGGGGTTGGAAATCGTCTCCTCCAATCTCTAAGGCAGGATCATCCCTGCCGGTCCTTCCGTTTCCTGTGGCATTCGTTTTCGTTGTCTGAGAATAGCGAATCGTGCTCAAGGGGACGCTCTTTGGAGGCCGAGCTTTATGCGAAGCAGGCAAGAACTTTTTCGTTGTCCTGTCTACACTTCGAAGCATTTACTGCAAACCCTCCCGGCTTCGATCCCTTTCCGATGCTTTTCCGTGTGCTCCCGGTACTCTCCTGATCAGTCCTTTCACATTCGAACTCCGGCCGCTCACCGTCTCTTCCTCGTCCGGTTTCAGATTTCTCCATGTGTATAGTCAGCCAAAATAAAGACCTAAATGCAAAGAGGGCGTTGAGATGGGTAAGATACCCGAGAGTTATTTGCCACCCAGAGAGTTTTGGCCGGAATACGTAATCCCGGAAGAATTTTCAGACATTCCCCCGCAGCTCAACCTCGCTGATTATTTGCTGGATCGTCATGTCCGCGAAGGCAGGGGAGGGAATATCGCCGTCAAATTCATGGACAAGTCTTTCACCTATGCTGAATTGCAGGCAATGGCGAACAGGTTCGGCAATGCCCTTCGGAACGCCGGAGTGGAATCCCAGGATCGTGTGGGGATTCGCCTCGCCAATACGCCTCAGGCACTCATCACCATCTTTGCCATCGAAAAGATTGGGGCCATTCCTGTCCCCACCTCACCCCTCTGGTCGGTGGAAGAAGTCGTTTTTGTCGCCAACAATGCGGAAATGAAGTATTTGATTGTCAACGCTCCCCTCATGGATGCCGTGGAAAAAGCCAAAGCCCAGTTCACGTTTGGGACCCGAGTGGTGGTGATCGGAGGGGAACCCCACGAGGTTCGGGCGGCCGGAAACCTGCTGTTCGAGGAAATGATGGAAGGCGGCAGCCCGGCCTTGGACGCGGTGATGCTCGGTCCGGAAGACATCGGTATCATTCTCTACACTTCGGGGACGACGGGGATGCCCAAGGGCTGTGTTCACTTTGTGCGGCCCACCATCATCGAGGCCAAAGTAGTGAACAAGTATGTGTACAAACTGAAGCCGGGGGATGTGTTGGGGGGAGCCGCTCCTGTTTCCTTTGCCGCCGGTTTTGGAACTTTCACCCTGTTGCCCTTCGACGGGGGTGCGGCCGTATCCCTGATTCCCAAGTTCTCCCCCCCTGAAATGATGGAACTGATTCCCAAACACGGGATCACTGTGGTCACGGGCTTGCCCACCGGTTACCGAGCCTTGATGAAATATCCTGCCTTTAAGGAATACGATCTCAGTTCCGTGCGCCTCTACACTTCCGGCGGGGATGCGCTGGGTGCCGACACGCTGCGCAGGTGGCAGGAGCTTACGGGAAAGCCCATTTGGGAAGGTTTGGGGGGGACCGAAATGCTCCACCTGGTGACTTCCAACACCATGAACCCCGAACCCGTTCTCAATTCTTTTGGAAAGCCTCTGCCGGGGGTCTACGTCAGGGTGATCGATTCTGAAGGACATGACTGCAAGCCCGGAGAAGTCGGCAGCATGATCCTCAAAGGGCCTTCGGGAACCCTTTACTGGAAGCCCTATGAGGATGACGGGCGGCTCCTCATGTCTCAGGAGAGGGGGGTTGTGGACGGCTGGAATCAAATGGGGGATGCCGTCACCATGAACGAGGACGGCAACCTTTTCTTCGTTTCCCGGGAAGACGATATGATCAAGAGCTCCGGGTACCGCATCGGGCCGGCGGAAGTGGAAGAAGCGTTGGCTCGGCATCCGGCTGTCGTGGATGTAGGGGTTGTGGGGGTGCCCGACCCCGATAAGGGGCAGGTGACCAAGGCGGTTGTTGTACTCAGAGCTGGATACGAGGGCAGCGAGGCTCTTGCCGAAGAATTGAAGCATTTTCTGAGAGGATACATCGCCGTTTATAAACTGCCGAGAATATTCCAATTCGTGGACCGCCTGCCGAGGACTCCCACCGGCAAGCTGCTGAGGAGAAAATTGCTGTCTTTGTGAGCACCTCTTCAAAGGACCCATGCCTCTTGAACCTGCAAAGATCAAGATCTTAACCGTTCGCAGTATGCATCAGGAGCTTTTCCAGGTTTCTCACCAGCAGCGGATCCAGGGGTTCGAGGGAGGCCAGAGGAGACCATGCCAGGTTGTCTGTGGGGTCCCATTGGGTTTGGAAGAGGTGTACGTGACCTCCCCGGGGCGCCCAGACGGATGGATTGGTGGGACCGAACACGATGAGACAGGGGATTCCGGTGGCGGCCGCGAGGTGGCTGACTCCTGAATCGTTTCCCATGTAAAAACGGCATTCACTCAAAAATGCACTGAGGCGGTTGAGCGGCAGGTCTTCCAGGCAAAGGATTCCCAGCCTGCCGGCCGCTTCAGTGGCAAATCCTTCCAGGGCTTCATCCGCCGGACCCCGGCTCAAGAGGATGGGGCCGTCATGATGGCTGCGGAGCCAGTGCAGAAGAGACCACCAGTTGCGGAGAGGCCAGATTTTTCTTCTCCCGCCGCTTCCTGGGTGCAGGAGCACGGGTTTCTGTTTCGGCGACCATCCGTGAAATGACAAAAATGCTCGTGCTGCTGCGCGCTCTTCGTGGGAAGGCTCAATGTGGACGGATACTTCTTTCACGGGCCAGCCGAGGGCCACGAATTGCTCTCGCAAAAAGCGGGAGACGGCGCGTGGCTGTTCTGCGGCATCGGGAAAGGACTGAATCCAGTTTACGGGGTAAGGGACGCGATGGGACAGTCGGCCGGCAAGAATCCTGCTGCGTGCCTGACCGAAAACCACCATGGCGTGGGCATCCTGGAAAAAGGGGGGAAGGGGCGCTTCCGGCCACAGATCATCATGAAAAAAGGGAAGGAGCTCCGGACCTTCGCAGGAGGAGGCTGTGTGGACCCACGGTCTGGAGGCAATGAGGGCGACATGTTCCCGCCTGGACCAAAAGTCCATGAAAAGATCCGGCTGACATTGGTAGATCCCTTCTAGAACGGGGATCGTGAGCAGAAAATCTCCGAGAGCGCCCTGGTGGAGGATGATGAGCCTTCGCATGGATCACGACTGCAGTAAGGTCATGCGTTTCCGGAATGTTTGTGCATCAGCTTCCTGTCGGACCATCGTTTGAGAAATTGGGACGCCTTTGAAACAACGGGAGATTCGAGGATCGGCTCCCTGATGAGGCCCTGTGCACGCAAGGCCTTTTGCAGGCATGTTTTCAAGACGCCGCAGGAAAGGCAGGCGGCTCGTGGCTGCATGACACCGTCCTCATCCCGTGGGCAGACGGTGTCGGCATCTCCGTAGCACGGGGGACGATCTTCCCCCCCAGGGGTGGAGACGTTCGGTGGGTCTTGCGAGGCACTCATGACTTTCGGTGGCTCCCCAGGCCTCAAGGTTGGCTTTTCATTTTACTCGAGGATTTCCAGGACAGCCCGTTTACGCAGCTTGGTGGCGGCGGCATTCACCAGTGTGCGCAGCGCGTGGGCATTGCGGCCTTCCTTTCCGATGATCTTCCCCAAATCCACCTTGGCTGCGCGGAGCTCGATGACGGAGATCTGCTGCCCGCAAATTTCTTTCACAACTACCTCATCGGGGTATTCGGCCAGAGCGCGAGCGATCACTTCCACCAATTCTTTGATCTGGATGTCTTCTTCCATAGGTCATTCCTACTCCAACAGATTGAGTCGTCGTTCAAAAGGAACATTGAAGGTCGATGCTCTAGATGGATCTTGCTCTTTAGCTTCAGTCGCCGAAGGAGATGCCGCCGTTCCGGAGGGAGCCGAAACAGGCAGCCGTCGGGGAGCATCAGATACCATGGCAAAAATGAGGCTTCTATCCAAAAACCGCAGTGTATTCCGTATAGTTCACCAAGCGAATGGGGCCGATGTTTGCAGCCGGACTGGAATTCGTCGTCATCCTTGACCTCGGAGACATTACGAAAAAGCCCGAACCGTGTCAAGCTGAAATATTAGAAAAAATAATATGTTGCATATGGCATGGCGCTCCAGGAAGGCAGAGAAAAAAGACTTTTCTTTTCTCAATCTATTGGCTAACTTATAGTTCAATTCGGATAGGATTATTTGCTATCGGCATGCATACTTTGCCTTGCCGGCCGAGCCCCACAGAAACTGAAAGGACTGAACGAACGGATGTCATCTTTTTTACCCCCCTGGCTGAAATCCCTCCCTCTGGTGGAAGCCCCTCACCTGGAGCTCGTTCCCCCTCATCTAAACGACAATACGGGAGACCTCGATCGATTGATCCGAGCCCTCAAGCAGCGGGGGTATACGCCTATCCATGTCAACCCGGCCAGGATCAATCATTGGATGCGGAGACTCCGGGAGGGAAAGTACCGGGTGACGGCGATCGTTGGGTATGCCTCCTGCCACTGGGAGCTGCTGGAGGTTCAACCGGACCCTCCCGAAAAGCCGCCTGTTCTGGGCTTTGCGGTAGATCTCGGAACCACCAGCCTGGCCTTTTACCTGGTGGACCTGGCAAGGAGGGAAATCCTTGCTCATACGTCCGTGGCCAATCCACAGATTCCCATCGGGGAGGACATCCTCACGCGCATCCTTTACGCCAGGGAAGACGAGAGCATCCGGAAGCTCCAGAGCCTGCTCCTGGAAAGTTTCAATCAGGTCATGGGGAGCATGCTGGACCAGATGGGTTATAGGGAGGATCAGGTCTACGCCCTGGCAGTGGCGGGCAATACCGCCATGAGCCACTTCTTCCTGGGGCTGGACCCTTCCCACATATGCCGTGAGCCCTATATTCCGGCCATGAACCGGTTTCCCTTTACCCATGGGCGGGAAATGGGGCTGAGGATCCATCCCGAAGCGTTGGTGTATGTCTTTCCCAACGTTGGGGCCTACTTCGGTGGGGACCTGACTGCGGGAATCCTGGCTGCCGGGTTTCACCGCTCCGAGGAAATGGGTCTCCTGGTGGATGTGGGGACCAATGCCGAAGTCGTTCTGGGCAATCGGGACTGGCTCATTGCCTGTGCCGGGGCTGCGGGGCCCGCCCTGGAGGGAGGAGTTATGGAGCGGGGGATGATGGCCGCTCCGGGTGCCATCGATCGGGTGAGGATTGACCCCGCCACTCTGGAACCTTCCTATCACGTACTGGGTGACGAAAAGCCCGTGGGGATCTGCGGCTCGGGAGTCATAGACACGGTGGCGGAAATGTTCCAGGCGGGGATTCTTACCATCCAGGGAAAGATCAACACGAAACTGGAATCTCCACGGATTGTCTCCACTCCTGACGGGCCGGCTTTTGTGCTGGCCTGGGCCAAAGAAACCGCTGACGGAGAGGACCTGCTCATCACCGAGATCGATGTGGGGATATTTCTCAAGTCCAAGGCGGCCATGTACACGATCCTCACAGTCATCCTCAACAAAGTGGGCCTTCAGTTCAAAGACGTCAAAAAATTCTATGTTGCCGGGACATTCGGGAATAACATTGATCCGGCCATGGCCATCCGCATCGGCATGATTCCGGATCTCCCCCTGGAAACGTACGAGGGGTTGGGAAACACCGCGGGCCGGGGAGCCGCCATGGTGCTCCTGGATCGGTCTCTACTCCGGGACGTCGAAACCATCTGTGACCAGATCACGTACATAGAGCTCAATGTGAATATGGAGCTCATGAACGAGTTCAGGGGTGCACTCTTTCTCCCTCATACGGATCCGAGATTGTTTCCTTCGGTGGAAATTTCCGAGAGGGCTTTGGGGTAGCGCATCGTGATGACTCAAAGGAATTCTTCCAACCGGCGCAATGAGCCACCGGTGGCAAAGCCCCGCAAGCCCCTGGACGGAATGCTCGTCCTTCGGCTCCTGACGGTGTTCTTTCTGCTGCTCAACCTGTTGCTCCTCTATGGGCTTTTTTTTTCATCCCAGGGCATTCTGGGATATCGGCAGCAAAGCCGGCAGGTTGATGAGCTCGAGCAAAAAATTGTGGATCTCAAAAAGAAAAATCATAGATTTTATAGTAAAATTCAGAGCTTGAAAAAAGATGTCCATGCTCAGGAGCGGCTGGTGCGGCAGCAGTTGGGATGGGTGAAGGAAAACGAGCTGGTGCTGGAATTCGTGACTCCCTCCAGCAAAACTCCCGCAGAATGAGCCGCTCTTTGCCCCGGCGTATGTCTCCACAGATCCCATTCCCACAAGACTTCCCCACCGAGAAAAAACTCCTTGACGCTCTTTCCGGGAATATGGTAGCTGACAAAGTTCGCGTGAAGCAAGCTCCTTGCTCCAATCCGTGGATCGGAAGGGGCTTCATACCCAGAAGGAGGATGATTTAGATGAGAAAGTATGAAACGTTTTTTATTGTCGATCCGGATTTGCCGGACGAAGTGACCGCCGTGGTGGACGACAAGGTGAAAAATATCGTCAGCTCCCTCGGCGGCATGGTGCTGACCTACGTTCCCTGGGGCAAGAAAAAACTGGCGTACCCGGTGAAGAAGAGGACGAGAGGTCTCTATATCCTGATGGAATATGCAGGGGGACCTGAGATGGTTGCCGAGCTCGAACGCAACATGCGTTTGGACGAGCGTTTCCTCAAGTTCATCACCGTGAAGCTGGACGATCGCTTCGACCCGGACAAGGAAGAGCCTCGTGCGGTCGTGACGCCTCCCGTTTTCGGTGAGGATGAAGAGGCTGAAGGCTCCGGCAGGCGAGCCCTCGCCGAAGGGGAAGTTGAGGAAGAGTTTGAAGGGGAAGAAGAGCACGAGAGTGAGGAAGAATAGGACATCCTCCTCGGATACCCTGTTCTTTTGAAAACTTCTTGACGATAAGGGGATAGAGATCATGGCTTTTCGACGTAAGAGACGTACATTTCATCGGCGCAAGGTCTGCCGTTTTTGTGTGGATGCCGAACTGAAGATAGATTACAAAGATTCCAAAACTCTGCGTTATTTTGTCACCGAGCGGGGCAAGATTGTTCCTCGCCGGATTTCAGGCAACTGTGCAAAGCACCAGCGTAAAATGACCCTTGCCGTCAAACGCGCCCGGCAGATTGCTTTGCTGCCCTACACGACGATCCATACCGTTTAGGAGAGGGGGCCCCGGCCCCTTCTGAAAAATCCCATGGCCCCCAGCGATAACAGATCGCCATATTCGGGTTCTCCTGCATGGAGACGAGAGCTAGCTCTGGGTGTTATAGCGACGCTCATCTTCTTTGCTTCCATGTTGGTGATTCCTCTGGCAGGGACTTTTTTCGGTATTTTTACTCCCATGCCAACGGTCCTGTTCCTCTATCGCTGGGGAAGCCCCTGGGGCTTCTGGGTCCCTGGCATTGCCGCCGTTGTGGGCTTCCTGGCTCTGTCCCTGTTGAGCATGGTCGAGGCGGCTCCTTTCTTCGTGGGCCTGCTGGGAGTGGGGCTGGTGATGGGCTGGGGCATGCGGAGTCGCTGGTCGGTGGAGAAAACGGTGGCGCTGGCCGGCATTTTTCTCTTTGGCTTGGGGACAGTGGCCTTCTGGCTGATTTCAATGGAGATCGAGGGAGGACTTGTCCGACACATGGAGGAATCCCTCGGGCAGACCATTTCCGCCGTGCTTCAGCAATACGCAGCCTCTTCCCCTGAGACGCGCATCCTGGAACAGTCTTTGCTGGATTTCGTTCCTACGGCCGTGCGTCTCATGCCGGGGGTTGCGGCATCCAGTATCCTGGTGGTGTGCTGGCTCAATCTCTTTGTTGCACTGCGATACTGCCGGTTGCATGGCCTGCCCATGCCCCTCTGGGAGAGATGGACCGCATGGAAGGCCCCCGAAATGCTGGTGTGGGGTGTGATTGCAGCGGGGTTCATGATCCTGCTCCCGGTACGCACCCTGTCTCTGCTGGGGATGAATGTCAGCATGGTGCTTGGGACCGTTTATCTGTTTCAGGGGCTGGCCGTGACCTCCCATTACTTTGAGCGATGGCGCCTGCCCCGCATCTTGAGAGCCGTTCTTTACGGCTTTTGCCTGTTGCAGATGCCGGCCACCCTCGGAATGATCCTCCTGGGGCTGGCCGATGTATGGATCGATTTTCGACGTTTTCCCAGAAAACCCTCCGCAACCTCCCCGTGATGCGCTGCCCCGGATCGAATGCCTTTTGCCGTGCGGGTAGCCAGCGAGAGATGCGGGTTATGAAATAGTTTTAAGAGCGTTCAACCAAGGAGACAGGCATGAAAGTGATTTTGACGGAAAACATTTTATCGCTGGGTCAAATCGGACAGGTGGTGAACGTCGCCCCTGGATATGCCCGCAATTATCTGTACCCCCAGGGACTGGCCCTGGAAGCCACCGGCAGGAACGTGCGGGAGCTGGAGCACCGGAAGCGCATGCTGGCTCAGAAGCGGGAGCAGGTTCGCCAGGAAATGCTTTCCCTGGCTGGGAAGCTGAACCAGGTCAAGCTCACGCTGCGGCGCAAAGTCGTGGAAGAAGACAAACTGTACGGGTCGGTGACGGCCGTGGATATCGTGGGAATGCTGGAAGAAAAGGGGTTTGACCTGGCCCGCAAGAGTGTTCAGCTGGATCAGCCCATCAAGCAGCTGGGAGAGTTTTCGGTGCCCATTCGCGTCGATGCCGATGTTACAGCGAACGTGAGCGTGGTGGTCGAAAAGGAAGAGTAGCCCCTTGGACGGTATAGTCGAAGAGCTCAAAAAAATTCCCCCTCAGCAGATGGAAGCGGAACAATCCCTGCTAGGGGGAATTTTAATTGATAATGAAGGATTGGCTTCGGCGCTGGAGATCCTGAGAGGGGACGAGTTCTACCGGGAGGCGCACCGAATCATCTTTCAGGCGATTCAGGAGCTCTTCGAACGCAATGAGCCCATCGATCTCGTGACGGTGGTTTCATTGCTTGCGGAAAAGCAGCAGCTGGATTCCGTTGGGGGGGCCCCCTATCTGGCGTCCCTTGTGGACACGGTGCCCTCCGCCAGCAACGTGGGCATCTACGCCAAGATCGTCAATGACAAGGCGCTCCTGCGCCGTCTCATTCAGGCCGCCAACGAAATCAGCTCTCTGTGCTATGGAGGTGGAAAGCAGATCGAAGAAATCCTCGATCATGCCGAAGCCGCCATCTTTGCCATCACCGAGAATCGCATCCGCAACAATTACTCGTCACTGAAGGAAATCGTCAAGAAGAGCATTGAAGCCATCGAGCGATTCCAGGAATATCGCGACATGGTCACGGGGGTACCCAGTCATTTTGCGGACCTCGATAAGCTGACGGCGGGATTTCAGCCCTCGGATCTCATCATCATCGCTGCCCGCCCCAGTATGGGGAAAACGGCTTTTGCCCTCAATCTCGCCCGGAACGCGGCTCTCCAGAGTGGCGTGCCCGTGGGAGTCTTTTCCCTTGAAATGAGCAAGGAGCAGCTGGCCATGAGGCTGCTTTGCGCCGAGGCGCGCGTGGATTCCCACAAGATCCGCACGGGATTTCTGAGCCAGCAGGAATGCGCCAAGATGCTTTCCGCCGCGGGAGCCTTCATGGAAACCCCCATCTATATTGACGACACTCCGGCCATTTCCACGCTGGAATTGCGTGCCAAGGCCCGGCGGATGAAGCTCGACAAGGGGCTGGGGATGGTCATTGTGGACTACCTGCAGCTCATGCGCGGGAGGGAAAGTTCCGAGCGTCGGGAGCAGGAGATCTCCGATATCTCCAGAGCGCTGAAAAGCCTCGCCAAGGAATTGAACATCCCGGTCATCGCCCTTTCTCAGCTCAATCGAAAGGTGGAGGAGCGCAACAACAAACGCCCCATGTTGAGCGACCTGCGCGAATCGGGGGCCATCGAGCAGGACGCCGATGTCATCGCCTTCATCTATCGGGATGAGGTGTACAATCCCACCACGGCGGAAAAGGGCATTGCAGAAATCATTGTCGGCAAGCAGCGAAATGGTCCGACGGGTGATGTGAAGCTCGCTTTCATCAACTCATACACCCGCTTCGAAAATCTGGCGTATGGGGGTGACGTGTCGGTTCGCAGCTGATGAATGCCTGCGTGCGGCGCAGCGACGACGGCTCTCCACGGCGCTTTCCCGCCGGCTGGAGCCTCCGTTCCTGCCATCCCCTTCGCTTTTTTGTCATCCTCCTGGGTCGATGCGCCCGTTTCATCGGTCGGGAGGCGTACTCTACTTAATCTTCAGACCAAAGCCATGTGCTCGAATATGCCGGGGTTGAGCTGCGCTTTGATGCCTCCTCAGCCGTGAGACGGCGATTTGCAGCCATGAGTTCTATCAAGAGCCAATCATGACGAAAACTAATTCATACTGGGATGCCTCGGTCGAGGCTTTGTCTCGATCCGAACTGGATGCCCTTCAATTGGAGCGCCTGAAACAGACCGTACAGCATGCATCGCTCTCTCCTTTTTACAAGAAGAAGCTGGGGGATGTTTCGGAGCATCTCTCCTCTCTCCAGAGCGTCAGCGATATCCGGAAGTTGCCCTTTACGACCAAGGCCGACCTGCGCAACGAATATCCCTACGGCTTCCTCTCTGTTTCCAAGGACGAGCTGGTGCGTCTGCACGTGTCTTCCGGAACGACGGGACAGGCCACGGCTATCTTTTACACGCGGGCCGATCTGGAAACCTGGGCCGATCTTCTTGCCCGATGCATGTACATGGCTGGAGCCCGTCCGGGGGATACCTTTCAGAATCTCACGGGATACGGGCTCTTCACGGGCGGACTGGGGTTCCACTATGGGGCCGAACGGCTGGGGATGCTGACGATTCCTGCCGGGGCGGGCAACAGCAAGCGGCAGATCCAGCTCATGAAGGACTTCTCCACCAGCGTCATCCACATCATTCCCAGCTATGCGCTCCTCCTCATGCCCATCATGACGGAAATGGGGATCGACCCCCGGAGGGATCTCTCGCTGCGCCTCGCCTTTGTAGGGGCGGAGCCTTATTCCGAAGAGGTGCGGCGGCGCATCGAGGATTTCTACGGGATCCGTGTTTTCAACAGCTATGGGCTGTCCGAGCTGAATGGTCCGGGAGTGGCTTTCGAGTGTCCGGAGCAGACAGGCATGCATGTCTGGGAAGATGCCTACCTGGTGGAGATCATCGATCCGCGGACGCTGGAGCCCGTCCCCGACGGCGTGTATGGCGAGCTGGTGCTGACGAGTATCAAGCGGGAAGGCATGCCCATCATTCGCTACCGCACCAAGGATCTCACACGCATCATCCCCGGTGACTGCCCCTGCGGGCGTGTGCATCGGCGCCTGGACCGCATGCAGGGCAGATCCGACGACATGTTCATCATCAAGGGGGTCAATATTTTTCCCGTGCAGGTGGAGCAGGTCCTCATGAACATTTCCGAGGTGGGAAACAATTATGTCATCGTCCTGCGCGAGGAAAACAGCATTGACACCATGATCGTCCGGGTGGAGGTCAACGACAGGATCTTCGTGGAAGACATGCGGCAGCTGCAGCGCATTCAGAAGAAGATCGCTCATGAGCTGAGAGGTGAATTGCTGGTGACCCCCATGGTGGAGCTGGTGGAGCCCAACAGCCTTCCCAAGAGCGAGGGGAAGGCCATCCGCCTGATCGACGAGCGCAAGAAATAGATGCGAGGGGAGGGTTCTCATCAATAGACTCCTGGGCCATGTTTCCGGCCTTAAAAGCAGTGTCCGCCAGCGTATCGAAAAGCTCCACCGGCGTAAGGTTCCCGCGCGCCAGGTGATTTCCACGGACCTCGCCCGCGACCTGGCGCATCTCTCTTTTGAGAGCGGCCGTCAACTGGGGCTCCTGGTAGGACGAGACGGGGTGGTGGAGATGATTCTCGTGGGAGGGCCTCGTTCCCTTTTCATCCCGGACCTCCCCAAGAGCCGTGGAGGAAGGGGACGCCTGCGCGGACTCCGGCTGGTGCACACTCATCTCCAGGGGGAGCCGGTTTCCCAGGACGATCTCATGGACCTGGTTTTCCTGCGCCTGGACTGCATGGCCTCCATTCGGGTGGATTCCCACGGCGGGGCCACCGACCTGGAAGTGGCCCACATCCTCCCGGCCGGTGGCGAGGATCAGCCGGGGTGGGAGGTGCTCCCGCTCCTGCCCTGCCATGATGCCGATGCCCTGGATTTCCAGCAGCTGGTGCAGTCTCTGGAAGAAGAACTGGAGCGGAATCGTCCTGCCATTCGCGCCGGCATGGAAGAAGAGCGCGCCCTGCTCGTGAGCGTCACGAGCGCCGGCAGGGAAGAGGCGCAGGCGTCCATGGACGAGCTGGTGGAGCTGGCCCACGCCGGGGGAATCGAGGCGGCGGAAACCATCATTCAGCGGCAGAGGGAGATCAATCCCAAGTATCTTATTGGAAAGGGCAAACTGAGCGAAATTGCACTCAATGCGCTCCAGCGTGGCGTGGACCTGCTGATTTTCGACCAGGAGCTCAATCCGTCTCAGGTCCGTTCCATTACCGACACGACGGAGCTGCGTGTCATCGATCGGACCCAGCTCATCCTGGATATTTTTGCCCAGAGGGCCCAGAGCCGCGAAGGCAAAATCCAGGTGGAGATGGCCCAGCTCAAGTATCTCCTGCCGCGGTTGGGCATGAAAGACGATGCCCTTTCACGACTGACGGGCGGAATCGGCGCGCGGGGGCCGGGGGAAACCAAGCTGGAAATCAACCGGCGGCGCATCAAAGACCGCATCGCCCACCTGGAAAACCAGCTGCAGACCGTGCGGAAGAACAGAACCCAGCGGCACTCCAGAAGGCTCCGCAAGGAAGCTCCCATCATTTCCATCGTCGGCTACACCAATGCCGGTAAATCCACCCTCCTCAATACCCTCACCCAGAGCGGCGTTTTCGTGGAAAACAAGCTGTTCGCGACTCTCGATCCCACCAGCAGGCGGCTCCGCTTTCCCAGGGAGATCGAGGTCATCATCACGGACACCGTCGGCTTCATACGGGACCTCCCCCAGGATCTCATGGATGCTTTCGGAGCCACCCTCGAGGAGCTGAATGACGCCGATCTGCTCCTGCACGTGGTGGATATCAGCAATGATCGTTTCGAAGAACAGATGGCCGCCGTGGGAAGGATTCTGAGGCAGCTGGAGCTGGACGGGAAGCCGACCCTCCTGGTGTTCAACAAGATGGACCGGGTCGAACCGGAATACCTGGCCCTTCAGTTGCATCGCCACGAAGGCGTGGCCATTTCGGCCCTCTCCACCCATACCCTGGAGCCTCTCATCCTGGCCCTGCAGGACCGGGTGGAAGCCCTCATGGGTGAGGGCTGGCCCTCGGCTCTCACCGCTCCCGATGAAGAAGGAGCAGAAGAGGAGGCGGAGACGGATGAAATCGGGGAGGATGAGAATTCCGAGGAAGCGGATCTTTCGTGACCGTTCAGCTTTTAGTGATTAGCTTTTAGCAATAACAGATACTTAGGCTTAATGCACGTCCGCAGAGTATGATGTCCATTTCGCCCCACGTCATGCCGGCGGTTTTTAGGCCGGCATCCAGTTTTTTCTGTGGATCCCGGCTAACCGCTGCCGGAATGACGGCTCGAGTCGTAGACATTCTAATCCATAGAGTTGTGCTGAGCGATGCTCTGGAGTGACAATTGTAAACTACTAATTTTTAAAACAATTTCATTGCTGCGCGCCGCTTCCGTCAGTGAGCGGCGGCAACGGGGAAGTGCTTCAACATTTCCCGCGTCTTTAGCACATCCCTGCTGATTTGCTCCCGGAGCTCGTCGATGCCTGAAAAACGCATCTCATCACGCAGGCGATCGAAGAAGCGCACAGTGACCGTCTTTCCATAGATGTCTTCGTTGAAATCGAGAATGTGTACTTCCAGGGTGAAGGGGGTGTCACCGAAGGTGGGGTTGTAGCCCAGGTTGACGGCTCCGCCGTAAGTCGTGCCGTCCACGATGGCCTGAGCGACATAAACGCCGGGTCTTGGGGGGGCCTGGCAGGACATTTTGATGTTCGCCGTGGGAAACCCCAGGAGGTGTCCTCCCCTTTGCCGGCCTGTCACCACCGTGCCGGAAATCTCATAAGGGTGGCCGAGCAGGCGGTTCACTTCCCGGATATTGCCATCCTTGATGAGCTGGCGGATGGCCGTACTGCTCACGACGGTCTTCGCCATGCGAATGCCCGAGAGGGTCCTGACCTCAAAGCCGTACTGCTCTCCCATTTTTTGAAGGAAATCGATATCTCCCTGACGATTCCGGCCGAAGCGATAATCGTACCCCACTACTACCGCTTTGACTCCGATCTTCTCGACCAACAGCCTGGTGACGAAATCGTGTGCTGAAATCTTGGCGAAGTCTTTATCGAAGGGGATAACGATGGTCACATCGATGCCGTATGCGGCGATCAATTCCAGCTTCTGTTCATGAGGAGTGATGCAGGCGGGACCTTTGCCGGGAAAGAGGACCTCCAGGGGATGAGGGTTGAAGGTCATGACCACCGATTGCCCTTGAATTTCATGCGCCCAATCTTTGACCTGTTGAAAAAGGATTTGGTGACCGTAGTGCACTCCATCGAAATTGCCGATGGTTATAACTGGATTCTTTAAAGAATTGGAAATGTTATCTATGCCTACAAAAACATCCATAGAGAACTCTTCGACCTCCGACAGCGAGTAAAATAGACCTTGACAGACAAAAAAAATTAACATACTGTACGCAAATCTTGAATGCAACGCTTTTATTTGCCGAAGTGGCGGAACTGGTAGACGCGCTAGGTTCAGGGTCTAGTGGGCGTACGCCTGTCGGGGTTCGAGTCCCCGCTTCGGCACCAGAAAAATCAAGGGGTTACACGGGTGAGTGTGACCCCTTTTTTGTTTCGTAGACCAGAGTGTGCATATAGTGTGCACGCATGTCGCCTGAAGCTCATGGTGCGCATTACCGTTTTGAGTGAATGAGTTCGTTTCGTTTTCTTGCACCATGCATCTTCATCTTCCGCATAAGCATTAAAATCGGGTTCGGGAAAGCGACTTTCAACCTCCACGTGTGTGAGAAAATCTATTTTTTCCTCTCAGAAAATCCGACCTATTGGGGAAGAGGGCACTTGGATTCCAGCAACGTTGCCATATGTCTCACATGTTATGCTCGTCTCGAGTCTTTGCTCTTGTAGGCAAAGCCCAAAAAACGCATATTGACGCACTGATGACATTCTCGTTTTTTTCCGACGGACGAAACTGCCGTGTGGACAGACTCTGGACGCTACTTCACCCGTGACGATTAAAACTCGTGCTCCCCCAACCAAGGAATCCATTGATTCGACGCGAAGAACTTCAACCCAATGCACCGCAACGAGGCATCCTTCCGGTCTGCCTCATTGCGGTTGTCAGCGTACAATGGTTTGCCTCTGAAGCTTTGGATCTTACCTACAAAACGCCCACCGGCAGGGTCGCCAACGAGCTTTTCCATCGACATGACGAGCCGCGACTTGATCTCATAGAAGAAGGCCGACCACGGAGCTTCGATAGCGACCGCTTCGAAGGCCGCTTCCGGATCGGGGCCACGTGGTCGACGCCTCGGATTTGATGCGTCGAATGGTCAAAGAAAGCATGCTCAAATTTGAGGCACGCTATTGTTTTTCGAACGCAAGGCCAACACCGTCAAAGACACCTTTCGGACCTTATAGACTACGATCTACGAAACCGCCACCGCTATGCGCAGACCGAAATGGACAACGCCGACGAGTTACAGGGGCCAACCAATGGCTAGGTGTGATTTGCCCTCACCGACCTCCAGTGCCATCTCTCCTCAAAGCCCGAGTGCATCCCTCAGTCTCTGAAACGCGGCAAGAATTGGCTTGTCCTCAAACATGATAGTGCTTGCGCGCCTACAGATGTCAACAACGCCTGAAAACTCGGCTCTTGACTTAAGCTCCATCTGCCTCCAAAAGCCAAACCAGCCTGCAACATGAAGTCTATTTAGGTGGCTTTGACATTAAGAGCAACCCATCAAGGAATCGCCATGCTAATCAAGTCAATCAAACATTTTTCCGATGAACATTTCGCGCACGCCTTTCGGGACGATCTCTCGGACGCAGAAAGGTCCATTGTAGTTTTTTCACCTTTTCTGTCCAAGAATAGGGCGGCTTACTATGCACCGGTCTTTAATTCCCTGAGGATGAGAAGCGTCGAGATGCATGTCTTTGCCAAGCCTCAAAGCGAACAGCCCGAATGGCTACAGGGATCATACGACGAAATCGTTTCTCAATTGAAAAGGCTGGGAGTATGGTTTCATACACGTGTGGGCATGCATGAGAAATTAGCCATCATAGATGAAGAAGTACTCTGGCACGGGAGTCTCAATATTCTTTCACATTACGATACCAGGGAATCCATGCTCCGTTTGGAATCAGAGGATCTTGTTGCGGAGATTGTGACGTCCCTTTCTATCGACCCACATAAAATGAAGACGGATGCATCGAATGGCTTGTCAAAAGAAGATTTCCTTCAAGATAGCACTGCACAATTGGCGGCAGGGCATGCCTGTCCTCTATGCGGAAATTCGATGAGTTGGTTCGCGGATGCTGGATTGTGGATATGCGTTCGAGCCCCGCAATGCTCAGGCACCACGATGGGCGAGTCGCCAGTGAGTTCCGACGATGCCCATTCAAATGGCGAGCTGCGGCAGGAGCTAGTGCTTCCTTGTCCCAATTGCATGACGCCAATGGAACTCCGCCGAGGGCCGTTCATGCGCGTAGCGTGCCCTGCACCGGATTGCGGCTTCAGCTTGGACCCGCGGCTTTCCGCATGGATCGCTCGGAGCCTTAAGAGGAGACAGAAACCATGACGTGTCCTTTTCTGGTCGGCAACAAGGTTCGATGCCGTAACCAAATATGGGAAGTAGGCAAAATCGATGAGAATAAGGATGGTACGTGGACACTTCGACTCTATCCCGAAGCCGAAGGAAAACCCCGTTCCTTCCTCTATCCTTTGACGCCGGTTGAGCCGGTAGGCTCCGCATTCGATCATCTTGCGGAAGGCCGCATCGATCACATCGATCATTACCGCCTGTACACAAACGCTACCCGGCTTTCTCTCGTTTATGAGTACGATAAGCTGCTCAGCATTAGTAATTCCAAGATGATCCCTGAGCCATACCAGCTCCTTGCGGTCAAGAAGGTCATGGAATCCCTTCGGCAGCGCCATCTCATTGCAGACGATGTTGGCTTGGGAAAAACCATCGAAGCGGGACTCATCATGCAGGAGCTCACCGCCCGACAGCGCGGCAACAGGATACTGATTGTCGTCCCTGCCTCCCTTCAGGATCAATGGAAAAAGGAAATGCAGCGGCATTTCCTGAGGACTTTCTACATCTATAACAGCCGTAAGATGGAGGGCATTCAGGAACTGGTCGATGAGAATCTAAACCCTTGGCTCGCCAAGAATTCTATCATTACCTCCATTGACTGGGTGAAGCCACAGTATGACGGCACTGGAGCATCCCGGCGAAATACAAATCTGATTTTCGATCAATTGATGAAGGTAGAAAAACAATGGGACCTGGTGATCATCGACGAGGCCCACTACGTTTCCACCGACTCCAATCGGGCTGAATTCGGCACCGCCATTCAGGAGAAGACAGACAGCTTGCTCTTGCTCACTGCCACTCCTCATTCGGGCAATACGGAGCATTTTTTCAACCTCCTCCATTTACTGGATCCATTTATGTTTGCCACTCCCGAGGACTTGGACCGAAGCGATGCTCTGGAGAGAGTGGATAAGGTCATGATCCGAAGAGGCAAGGAGACAATCTATGAGCTCTCTGGCGGCCAGCTCATAAAGAAGTTCAAGGATCGTGAGCCTCATCCTATCGAGATCGAATTCAGCGAGGCAGAACAAGAGATCTACGACACGGTATCGGAGTACACGGCTTCAGGTTGGGCGCAGCTGACACGAAAACGAAAAATCAGTGCTACAGAGCGAAACATCGGAAAATTTCTGTTCACCTTGGTGCAGAAACGCATGGTTTCGAGCCTCTATGCTCTTAGAGAAACCCTTAAGCGTCGCATAGGCAGCATTGTTGAAGCCAGGACCGTTACAAAAATCAACGGGACCAACATTCGCCAGATCAACAATCTTGTGAAGGATTACGAGAAAGGCACTTTCCTCGAAGACGAAGATCGTGAGCTCGTGGAGAGATATATTGAGACCCGCCGGGTCGAGGGTATGTATGCGGAACGTACGAACGAAGTCAAAACTCTTCGAAGCCTCCTGGAACAGGCGGAAATACTTATTGGCAGTGAGCAGGACAGCAAACTGGAATGGCTCAAGGAGTTCCTGAAAGAGCTCTTCGCCCGCGACCCTCAAGAGAAGGTCATCATTTTCACGGAGTACCGGGATACGCTGGAATACCTCAAGTCCAAGATCGAAAAGCTATGGTTCCTCGGGAAGGACAGTATTGTGGTCATCCACGGAGGTATGCCTCTGGGAGAGAATGAACAGGAAGTGGACTCCAAGCTTTATGCTGAAAGCCGCTTCAACGATCCCGACACACGAATTCTTTTGGCAACTGACGCTGCATCTGAAGGCCTCAACCTCCAGCGCTACTGCCATATTCTGGTAAACTATGAGCTCCCCTGGAACCCCAATCGGCTTGAACAGAGAATTGGCCGTATTCACCGATATGGTCAGAAGCGCATCGCAAGCATCTACAACCTTTTGATCAAGGGTTCCAAAGAGGCCGAGATTTTTAAGCGTTTGCAGGAAAAGATCGAAATCATTCGGAAGCAGCTCGGCAACATGGCTGAAGTTTTGGGCGTACTGGAAAGGGTCTCTCTGGACGATCTCATTCTTCGTGTTTTGGATCGATCCCTCGGTGAAGAGGATGTAAGCTCCATTGCGGAACAAGAGCTCAAAAAGATGGAGGATATGGCGGCAAAGCTACGCGAGACGCAGTTTCTTTCTGGTTGTCGTCAGTTTACACGGGAAGATATTCTGGCTGCAGAGGGATCCATCAAAGACTCGCAGGAGGCTATCCCCCAGTACGTGGATGTCCAAGCCTTTGTAGAGACTTTTCTTCGTGTCTATGGCGATCCCGGTTCCAGTGAACGTGACGGGACCAAATTGCACCCCACTAAACATAAAGAGGTATACCGACTGCTGGTCCCCTCAGTCATCCAGGACGACAAGATCTCCAGGATTTATTCCCGCATCACATTTCAACGCTCCATAGCAACCCGCGATTGGCCCCGTGGTCACGAACCCGACTTTCTTGCCTTTGGACACCCGTTGCTCGATCGTATGGTGCACTACTGCCGCGAAACAAAGGCAGCAGAACTGGGCAGTAAGCTGACCTGCTTGGTCGCGGATTATGTGGGGCTGCCGGGAGTGATCTTGAACTACCTCCTGCGCTTCGAAGATCGTGTGGGAAGGGTCATCCGCGAAGAACTGGAACCTGTGTTTGTAGATATTGAGGGACAGATTCATCCAGAGTTGGGACGAAAACTCTTCCTCGGGCCGAGCGTTCCAAAATGTGAGCCCAACCTGACCACCTTGGATCTTGTCAGGGAGAAGATCGCTGATCTCAGGGATTGCGCCGAAAACTATACCCGCGCTCAATATCAGGAGTACTACCAGCGTGTAGAGAAAAAGAGAGACGAAGAAATCGCGATTCTCCTGGACGACCTCGAGCGGTTTGATAAAGGCATCATGGAGCACCTCCAGAAACGGTTGCTCGAAATCCGTGGGGGCCAGATGAGAATGTTCGAAGATCCCGCGACCAAGGGGCAGCGAACAAAACTCGAGAACCAACTCAAGATGCACCAGCACCGTATGCTGGAACGCCGCACCGAGGTTGAGAATATGCGATTGGGCGCTTTCCCCGCACCCGAACCTCTCAATATGGTGATTGTGTCGACAGCTTGAAGGCTCTGAGGTGCTGTTGCTCCACTTTTCCACTTAAGGCAATAAAACGAGAGGAAGGAATGCCATGGAAGCAATTTCCGAACAGATCATTAAGCATTTCAAATACCTTGGCCTTCACGGTGTAAAGACCGAGGAAAAGATCCGAGAAGTGCTCGAGTCCGAGTACCGGCGGAGATTGACCAGATATGAGCATATCGACAGGCTCTTCAGGAAGAAGTACGGCATGAGCTTCGATGAGTTCGAGCGCAATGAAACCGTAAAAAAGAAGGGTTTTGCCTGGGAGGTAGAATCGGATTCGGACGAATGGGAGATGGCCGTTGATGGAATAGAGAGCATGAAACGAGGACTCAATGAGCTTCTCGGAGAAAAACCCGATGCTTGACGACCTGCTGCAGGAAGCTCAATCGATTCTCCATGTGCATGCGTTTATCCGGAGCATCGTCGACCTGGACCGAACAGATAATGCCCTGCGATTCCGGATGATTATTGACGATACGATGTTCATTCAGGTGTATGCAAACTCGACAAAGCAGAAATGCAACTTCGCCTTGATCAGCCTGGGGCAGCGTATCTTTGGGAGGTTTCTCGGAATTGAAATCCGAGAGCTATAGTGGATGCGGATTTACCTGGATAGGGGGACTGTCGCATGGTCTCTCTGTGCCAGAAGTAAGAGGGTTTTCTGGCAGAAAAGGGAAAAAAGTGG
>NZ_BQXM01000032.1 GCF_022836495.1 Desulforhabdus sp. TSK | reverse complement strand
GGAGTGATCCAAGGC
Organism: Desulforhabdus sp. TSK; assembly: GCF_022836495.1. Classification (GTDB taxonomy): domain Bacteria; phylum Desulfobacterota; class Syntrophobacteria; order Syntrophobacterales; family Syntrophobacteraceae; genus Desulforhabdus. Next base: position 61,083 of record NZ_BQXM01000032.1, on the reverse strand, counting down.
GGGGGGCGGGGATGGTCGGAAGAGATGCGGCAGGACAAAATTTCGGGTTCGGCGCAGAGTCGTCGAAAGTCGATTCCAGCGAGAATTCCCTGGACCAGCGCGGGAACCGGTCCGTCAAATGGACGCTGCCGTCTGTGGCTGCCGCAGTTCGACCGGCTGTCAGGACCCACTGGACGCGGAGGCGGTGGGCCTGCTGTGCGTTCAAAACTGCCTCCATATTGCCGCCCGCCCGAATTTCGAGCACCCAGTGGAGATCTGCGAGGCTTGCCAGGAGGCGGTCCCGGCAGGCCATGCGGGTGGCTTTGGGGCAATGCACAGCGCGGGTGAGGCAGGTCATCACGGTGGGAGGGAAATGGAAGGCGTGCAGAGGGACTGGGGAATTTTCCGATCTGCCTGTGCAGAGGTCTTCCATGGCGGTCGGTAGTAGGAGCAGAAGAGGTGCCCCGGCACGTTGAGCGTGTGCTGTGATCAGGTCATAGGTCAAGGTGCCGAGACTGGAGGCAAACCCTTTGCGCTCGGGATCGGAATATCGGAGCAGCGAGCGCAGGGCTTGCAGCCAGGGTGCTTCGGGCTGAGGGCCTTTTCTCTTCCGGGAATTGAAAACGGCCACCCAGGGATGGGACCGGTCGAGGGGGCCTTTTCCGAAGAGTACCTGAGGGCACGACGGATGATGGCCCGAGGGAGGAAGGTCTGCATCGAAGACTGCGGCCCAGATGCCTTTCGCGTCCAGTGCATCGGACTCACGGCAGGCGCGGGCGAGGTGCTTCCGGTCAGCGGAAAAGGAGGGGACGCACTCCTGGAGCCATGCCTGCAGGTCCTCCTCGGCGGTGAGTCCGCTCTCGATCCACTGCCTCAAGATGTCGTGATAACCGGGGCCTTCAAACCGGTGGGCTTTGGCGGGAGTGGGATGCAGGATGAAATTGAGGATGAAAAGGCTGCGGCAAACCTCGGGCTGGAGCTGCCGCGGCAACCCGTCTGCCATTCCCTGCGGCCGGGGAAGATCGCGAAGAGGGGGAATGATTGACGTTTCCAAAGGCTTTGAGTATGTTCCTCCATCGCTGTGCCTCTCGTGTGCGGAGGGCCATCCGGATTTATCAAGGCGAAATGTAATTTCACCATACAAAAATATTGCATTGACGGCAACGGGTTCCGTATGCAGGCGAAGCCCGGTTGAACATGATTTCTAAAAGGCAGGGAGAGGAATATGAAGCTTGGAATCATTGGGCTCGGACGTTCGGGCAAAACCACCATTTTCAACGCACTGACCCGGCGGAGCGGAGAATCCGTGCCGGCGGGAGGCCAGGTGGTTCCGGCCCTCGGCGTAGTTCCCGTGCCCGATCCCAGGGTGGACTGGCTGACGGGGCTCTACCAGCCCAAAAAGACGGCGTATGCTCAGGTCACCTACATGGACCTGCAGGGCATGGCCGGAGGCATCGACAACAAACAGGAATATATAGCGCTGCTCCTCAATCACATGCGTCCCATGGACGCGTTTCTGATGGTGGTGCGGAATTTCTCGGATCCCGGCATGGACGCGCCTCATCCGGCCAAGGACTACCAGGAGCTGGAAGATGAATTCCTCATCGCCGACCTGGCGACCATCGAAAAGCGCCTGGAGAAGCTCGAAATGGAGCAGAAGCGTGGCAAAAAGATCCAGGGCGCCGAGAGGGAACTGCTCCAGGCGTGCGCCGAATTGCTGAATGCGGAAACTCCCCTCCGCACCAGGCCCGAGCTGGCCAACGCCCCGGAGCTTCGAGGTTTCACCTTCCTCTCCAGCAAGCCCCTCCTGGTCATCGTCAACAATGCCGACGACGATGAAACTTTGCCCGACCTTTCCCTGGGTTCTGCCGATGCCATGGTGGTTCGCGGAAAGCTCGAAATGGAAATGGCGCAGCTTCCCGAAGAAGAGGCCGAAATCTTTCAGCAGGATTTCGGCATTGTGGAATCCGCTCTGGACCGAGTCATCCAGCATTCTTTTTCGCTCCTGCACCTGGCGACTTTCTTCACGGTGGGGGAAGACGAAGTGAAGGCCTGGACCATTCCCCGGAATTTGTCCGCACAGGAATCCGCGGGAGTCATCCACTCGGATATTCAACGAGGCTTCATCCGGGCCGAAGTCGTGGCTTACGAAGACCTGCGGAGTACCGGGGATTATGCTGCGGCCCGCAAACAGGGTTTGGTGCGACTGGAAGGGAAGACTTATCCGGTCCAGGATGGGGACATCATTCATTTCCGCTTCAATGTCTGAGGAGAGCAAGACCCCGTGAAATGGCGCAACCACGCTGTCATGGCCGCATCCATAGCGTTCATGATGGGGCTTTATCCTGTGGAAATCCTCTATTGTGCGTCCTTTGCGGCGTTGCCCGATCAACTGGAGGTGGTTTGGGGGGTGCGGATTTTTGCCCACCGCACCTGGACCCATGAGGTGCTGGTATGGTTGGTGCCCCTGCTGGTGCTCCTGGCGTGCCCCCTCCTGCTGCCGGGCATTCCCCGCATCCTCGTGCCTCCCCTGGAGGGGGGGCTTCAGGGATGGCTTACCATCCGGACCTGGGTGCTTTTTCTTCCGGGGCTGCTTCATCTGGCCGGGGATGTTCTCACGCCCCAGGGCATTCGAGTCTCTACCCGCAAGGTCGCTTTGGGGCTTTTTAGAACGGGCAGCGCCATGGAATACGTAGCAACGGGCGTTCTGGCGGCGGCCGCCGCATTCTTTTACGGAATACGGTAGCTTTTGGCGCGATAAAAAGGCTGGGACCCTCAAACGTCATCGTGTATCAGCGAGATGACCGCGCCCTCCGACATCTTCAACTGAGGAGAGATGAGCCCCTCGTATAATAAACTCGATAAGGTATAAAACTTCCGATTTATGTGGTTCCCTGTTTTTTTGTAGGAGCGGCTTCCAGCCGCGACTGGCTCACTGTCGCGGCTGGAAGCCGCTCCTACAAAAAAGAAGTTTTCAATGCTTCATGCGTATATTTCCAGGTAAAAAGCGCAAAACCTGCAAAAGCAGCGTATCGATGGCGTTGAAGAGCTCGCCGGAAAGCCCTCCATGGCTCATGCTGCCTCCGAAGAGCTGCTGTCGTAGACCGTCCACGACCTTGTTCACACTTCCCAGTTTGCTGACGGTGCCCGTGAGGCCCGCCAGCTTTTCCTCGATCAGTAAGCGCCTGGCCAAACGGCAGAATTCCAGAATATTTCTCTCGATTCTGTCTGCCTCTTCCCGCCATGGATCGAAAGCCCCTGCTTCGTTTGCGATCCGACCACCCATTTCCACCAAAGCCTTGAGGGTTACGGCCAAGGTGCCGTATTCCAGTCCCCGGATCCCCCGTTTCCAATGAAGAAGCCAAGGCCTCCGCCAAGTCCAGAGCAGATGCCTTTCTCCGAATCGGATGAGATCGTCGGCGGCATCCCTCGCGCGCATGAGAGACTCCATGGATCCCCTGCCCGGGAGCGATGGGGAAGCATTCCCCGGCGCTGGAGGAGGAGCGGGGAGGGGGAGGAGAGCGTCGGAAGCCTTGTCATCCAGGTAGGTCAGGACATTCCGGAGGAGGGCGTGCCCCCAGCGATCCTCCGGAGTCTCCATGTGGGGATAGGAGAGGATCAACCTCCCCCTGCCCCGGGTGGCTTCGATGATGGCCGGATGCCCCAGGAGCCTTTCGGGCTTCAAGTTGATGCCGTAGGCCGCTTCCAGAGCATCCCAGGGTGTGGACCCTCCCTCTTCGGCGGCAAGCGTGAGATCGGAAACGGGCAGATCCGCAACCATGAAGTCCTCACCTGTTGCCGCATAGGTCGCCAGTGGGCGCACGGATGCCGTCAGGGCTCCCGAAAACTGAGAGGGCCACCAGATGGAAAGGGGTAGCTGCTCCGGCAGCCCCCGCCAGGCAGGATGGTCCGAGTCTCCTTGAACCAGGACCCCCCCGCTGGCGCTGGGAAGCCTTTCCGAAAGGGGCATGCGCTCCAGTGGAACCAGTGAGAGGGACGGCGGACTGGAGAGAGCGAGTCCCGCGCCTCCGCAAAAGCCCAGGTAGCTGCCTCCCCTCAGGATGAAGCGGTCGATTTCTTCACGGCCCTGTTTTCCAAGGGCCTTCATCTTGTGGGATGCCCAGCCTCCCGGGACGACGAGGACCCTGTAATGCGCCAGGCGCCCTTCGGCGATGTCTTTCCCCGTCAGCAGCGTGAAGGGAATGGCCAGCTTTTGCAGGGTTTCCCAAAAGACCAAACCCCACACCAGGGACTGGTCCCAGAAGAGGGCCAGGGGTGTCATGTCGCGCCTCTCATGCATGCCTTCCATAAAACTATTCCGCACCCTCGTCTGCGGTGTCGTCGGATTTCAGGATGCCGGATTTCTTGAGAGCAGCCACGCCACCCTGAACATTGACCGCCTGGCAGAATCCCGCGTGCTTCAGTTGCCGAAGGGCCTCGTAAGAGCGCACTCCCGAGTTGCACACCACCAGGAGCCTCTTGTCCCTGGGAACTTCCTGCATACGGTATTTCAGGGTTTCCTGGGGGATATTGACCCATCGGTCACCAAACTGCTCCACAAAGGGCGCCGCATTGGCCGGTCCCCGAACGTCCAGGCAAATGGCGTCGTCTGATTTTTCCTGGAAGAAACAGCGATCGAACTCTTCAATATCCAACGGCTTGTTGTAGCCGTCCAGGATATTTTCCGCCGTGTTGGCTGCGGCGTTCAGGATGTCCAAAGCTGATGCGAAGGGCGGCGAGTAGGCGACTTCCATGTTGGAGAGGTCGTCCAGGGTTGGCCTGTAGGGGAGCATGGCGGCGATGGCGTCGATGCGGCCCACGAGGGCGTCGCCGTTGTGGGCGATCCCTTGAGCCCCCAGGATGCGCCGTGTTTTGCGGTCCACGATCAATTGGAGGTACATGAGGTCCTGGGTCGGGTAGAAATGGGCGCGGTCGGCCTGGACGACGAGGGCCTGGATCGCATCGAACCCTTCCCTGAGTGCTGCCTGGAGGGTTATTCCTGTGGAGGCGACCCCCAGTTCGAACACCTTGATGGAAAAACTTCCCACGACTCCGTTGAAGGCGGCGAAATGCCCAGCCAGGTTGGTGCCGATGACCCGGCCCTGGCGGTTGGCGAGGGAGCCCTGGGGGAAAAACATGGGCTTGCCCGTCACCAGGTGCAGGACTTCGATGCAGTCTCCGCCGGCATAGATGTCGGGATCCGAGGTCTGAAGGCGGCGATTGACCACGATCGTGCCTCGGGGCGAGACCAGGAGTCCGGCATCGCGGGCCAGCTCCGAGTTGGGGCGAACCCCTACGGACGTGATGACGAGATCGGCGTCCAGGGTTCCACGGGATGTGGTAATGCGAAGCGCGTGATCTCCATCGCCCCGGGCGATTTCCTTCACGGTCTCGTTCAGGCGAATGTCGACACCTTTCTCTTCCATGTGCATCTGGACCATGCGGGCCAGCTGACGGTCCAGGATGATGGGCAGGACCTGATCGGCAATCTCCACGATGGTGGTGTCGATGCCCCAGAGGTCGCTCAGGGCTTCAGCCATTTCACACCCAATGGCCCCGGCCCCCACGATGACCGCTTTGTCTACCTTTCCCTTGGAAATGTGCTCTTTGACAGCGATGGCCGACTTGAGGTTGGCCACATGCATGACTTCCGGCAGGTCTGCGCCGGGTACGGGGAGACGATTGGGCACGCTGCCCGTGGCGAGCACCAGCTGGTCATAGGCTAGGTCTTCTTCTTTTCCGGTCAGCAGGTCCTGGGTGCGGATCGTCTTGGCGCCTCGGTTAATGGACAGGACTCGTGTACGGATCTTGACATGGACATCCTTGGTGTTTTCAAAAAACTCGGTGTTTCTTTCCATGTGGAAGCTGGTGCTCATCAAATCACGCACTTCGCTGACATCTCCCGAGATGAAATAGGGAATCCCGCAGCCTCCATAAGAAATGTATTCGTCCTGGTCGATCATGATGACTTCATAATCCGGTTGGAGGCGTTTCAGCCGGCACGCCACTTTGGGGCCCAACGCCACCGCGCCGACAATGACAATGCGCTTCTTTTCCATCGATATTTTCCTTTCTTCTCGGTTCGAAAGTGTGCGGATTCCCCAAGTGCGTCGGGAGCAGTGAAGATCTGGTTCTTCAATCATTTCCGAAACTGCGTATGGCTCCACAGTCCGGGCATGTCCAGACGATGCCATTGCACGTCATGCCCCAGAAATTTTCCTCCATGCAGTCGGAACAGATCATGAATCCACAGGGGCAGCTCCAGCAGAAGGGCTGAGGGTCGCCGCAGGTGCTGCACACATACGTTTTGGGGCGGCGCCATTTGCCGCTGTTTTTTTTACTGTCGGGTTGAATGTCGTTCATAGTTTCCTGCCTCAGAAGAAGAGATTCTCCAAAGGCTCCGCGTGGGAGCCTTCCGTGCGTAAAGGCTGTATCATGGATCCACGGAGGTCCCCTCCCTCCTGGCCGCTGCATCTCTTTCCTCTATCAGGTGCTCCAGGAGCTTGCCGAAAGGCCACTCGATGGAATGTTCCGTCACGACCGCGTAGATGGGACGGGGTAGATCCTTTGTTTTGAACAGGTCCAGGAGAAAATAGACACCCTTGGGGGGAATATTGTAAAAGAGGAGGACCTTTTCATCGGAAATCAGGGGCTCGTCGCATTGGCTTCCCGAGTGGATGATTTCCTTCAAAGTCAGATTCCCCTGAATTTTTTCGATGGATGACGCTGGGGGGGCTCCCACTTCCTTCAATACGGCAGCAAGTCTCTCCTGTTCCTCGTCCGTGTAATTCCACATCAAAAGTCTTGGCGGCTGGTCCATGAATAGTGTTTCTTCCTCCATCAAAGTTAATGGAATTGCAGCAGACACCTCAGAGAAGGTCCATCCCGGCCGATTCAACATAATATTTTAGCACCGTCTGCTCAATTGCCCATTCCTTAATTGAAGGACAGCGGGCAGGGGCTTGGCGGGGAAACCATCAGAGCATGTGCAGCGTCATTATAGACAAATTTTATGCGGCTCGGGCAGTTTTCGGAGTGGAAAAAGTATAGATAAAATGTTAGGAAACATTTCTCTTTCATCGATATGATCTATGGATTTTTTGACGTGAAGCGATTTGAATAATAATATCGTCGAATTAACCTAGTTTGGAAAAAAGGATACAACACAGAAAGTTGGTTGACTCCAAGGCTATCGTGCATAATTTCCATGTTAAAGGTGACGGTTTTGTAACCGAAGATCGTGCGAACGATTAGGCGTAAATAGAAGCAGTAGAAGTTTTGTCACAGCCCTGAAGTGGATAAAATCGCCAAGGGATCAGAGTGGGGCGAAACGTCTGCAGCCACGGGTGGTAAGGGCTCATAGTCCAACGAAGGAAAAATTAAAGGAGAATATAATGATCCATGTAACCGAAAAGGCGGAACAGGTACTCAAGGAATATTTCAAGGGAAAGGAAATCACGCCTATACGTGTTTTCCTGCAGTCCGGTGGGTGAGGCGGTCCATCTCTGGCAATGGTTCTGGACGAACCTAAAGATACGGATGATGTCTTCAAGGTGAACGGTTTTACCATGATGGTGGACAAAGACCTTCATGTGCAGACAAAAGATTTGACAGTGGACTATGTTGACTATGCCATGGGCGCCGGTTTTAAGGTCTCGTCGGAAGTGCCCGTGGCCGGGGGCGGCGGATGCGGCTCCGGTTCCTGCAGTTGTTAGAAATTCTTTAGGGACTATCCACTCCGTTGTGGAGTTTGTGAACGGGGATCCGTGATGGATTCCCGTTTTTTCATGTCGTTTTTTCTTCGAGGACTTTTGATTGATGCGCGTTCGTGAAGATTTAAGGAATCTGGCTATCATTGCACATGTCGATCATGGAAAAACAACCCTTGTGGACGCCATGCTGTGGCAAAGTGGCGTGTTCAGAGACAACGAGCAGGTCGCCGAGCGGGTCATGGACAGCATGGACCTGGAGCGGGAAAAGGGTATCACCATCATGGCCAAGAACACCGCCATTGTCTACAGGGGGACAAAGATCAATATAGTGGATACCCCCGGCCATGCTGATTTTGGCGGGGAGGTTGAACGGACGCTCAACATGGTGGATGGCGTGATGCTCCTCGTGGATGCCACGGAGGGACCGCTTCCCCAGACGCGTTTCGTCCTGGGCAAGGCGCTGGCGCGCAAACTGCCTCCTATTGTTGTCATCAACAAAATCGACCGTCCTGACCGCCGCATCGCTGAAGTACTCGAGGAAATCTACGATCTTTTCATCGATCTGGACGCCACCGAGGAGCAGCTTGATTTTCCCGTGCTGTACACCAATGCCAAAAAAGGCATCGCCCTGAGAGACCCCGAAGGTGAAGGGAAGGACCTGGAGCCCCTGTTTGAAACCATTCTTTCCTCCATCCCGTCGCCTTCGTACGATCCGGAAGCTCCCCTGCAGTTCCTGGTGACCAATCTCCACTACAGCGACTACGTGGGGCGGATTGCCGTGGGGAAGGTGGTCAGCGGTTCCCTGTGCCAGGGACAGGACGTAGCCCTCCTGAAAAAGGGCGAGCCCCCTCAGAAAGCCCATCTCAGCGTCGTTTACACCTACGAGGGACTCAACCGGGTGGAACGGAGCACGATGGACGCCGGGGATATAGCGGCAGTGGCGGGAATTCCCGAGGCGTTCATCGGCGATACTGTCGGGGACCTGCTGGATCCCAGGCCTTTGCCCACCATCACCGTGGAAGAGCCCACCATCGCCATGGATTTTTCCGTCAACACCTCACCCCTGGTGGGAAAGGACGGCAAATTTCTTACCTCGCGACACATCAAGGAGCGCCTCGACAAGGAACTGCTCTACAACGTGAGCATCCGAGTGGAGCAGGCGGAAAACCGGGATTCCTTCAAAGTCAGCGCGCGTGGTGAGCTTCAGTTGGCGGTCATGGTGGAAACCATGCGCCGGGAAGGATTCGAGCTTTCCCTGTCCAAGCCCCGGATCATCACCCGAGAAATCAATGGCGAAGTCTGTGAGCCCCTGGAACTGGCAGTCATCGATCTTCCCGAGGAGCATGTGGGCATCGTGACGGAAATGATGGGGGTGCGGCGTGGACGCATGACCAAGATGGTCAACCACGGGTTTGGCCGAGTGCGGCTGGAATTTGAAATTCCCTCACGGGGGCTCATTGGTTTCCGCAATCAGTTCATGACGGAAACCCGGGGGACCGGTATCCTGAACGCTCTGCTCATCGGCTACACGCCATATGCCGGAAGCATCACCGGCCGTCCCAACGGGGTGCTGGTGTCGGACCGCGCGGGCAGGGCCGTGGCCTATGCCATTTTTCACCTTCAGCCTCGAGGCACCATCTTTGTCAATCCGGGGGACCCGGTTTACCCCGGAATGATCGTCGGGGAAAACTCGCGTGCCGAAGATCTCTGGGTCAACATCACCAAGGAAAAGAAGCTGACCAACATCCGCGCTGCGGGCTCCGATGAAGCGCTGCGCCTCATTCCTCCACGGCAGTTCACCCTGGAGCAGGCCATGGAATACATCAGCGACGATGAATATGTAGAAGTAACACCCGGCTCCCTCCGACTTCGCAAAATCAAGACACGCTCGGACCGTTAGCTGCCGTGAAGGTGTCCGCCTCCCCCTTTGTCAGGAGGGGAGGCGGATTTGGGTGGCGGGGGATGAGCGTTACCGTATCCCCGGCCGTCAGGCGGGAATGCGCTTTTTGCTCCCCACGGAAAGATCATGCAGGGGAATGAGGATATCGGCCATCTCTTTTATTTTCTGAACGCTTTCGCACGCCGCGAAGACATCGGTGTGCACGCCGCATGCGACGGCGGGCGCATTGGGCGGGAAGTTCTCCTGGTTGCAACAGAAGCCCGTGATGACGGCGCGGCCGGCGGAGGTGTTGATGGCCACGGATTGACCGCCGGGGGTATGGCCGGGAGAGAAAATGAGGTCGATGCCATCCATGAAGTGGACGTCGCCCTCTACCTGTTCCACATTCAGTCCATCCAGCAGGTCGGAGTAATATCGGTGGTCGAGGGGATGGGGATGGAGGAAAAATTCATATTCAGCCTTCTGCACGATGATCCGTGCCTGGGGGCATTTGTAGTCGTTTTCGCAGTGGTCGTTGTGTAAGTGGGTGTGGATGATGATGTCGATGTCTTCGGGCTTCAGCCCATGTTTTTCCAGGGCATCCTCGAATTCCAGGACCTCAAAACCGTTTTCCTGACCCACGTAATCCGGAACGACAAACTGCTCCAAACCGGTGTCCACTAAAATCTTCTCATCTCCGCCGTCCACGAGAAAAGAGTAGATGGGAATCCAGATCCTTTTCCCATAACCCCGCAGATAAGTCATGATGCCCTGGTCCGTTTCGTTGGCTCCGATCACCATCGGATAAATCACGTATTCCTTCATGGCAACCTCATTTCTGTGTGTTCACAAGTCAGGATCGTTTTAAAAAAGATCCCCTGTCAACCATCATTCCAATAAAACAGTCTTTTTTGATTATATATCACGGGAAGGAAGCGTATTCCAGTCGTCCCTCTTGAAGATCTCTCTTTCCGGGTGTGGGTTGACAGAACGGTAAAGATACGTTTATATTTTGCACAATAGATACAGTTACTTGTTATTTTAGGCTTGAATTCATTCATAAATTTTCATGTAAAAAGCTGCTGTTTGAAGGTCTTCCCATCAGGGCGATCTAAATTTTAACCCTTTGAATTTAATCCCAATATGCTGCCAGGCCTTTCTCGAGGAACGCCGAAGGAGAGGCCCTGTTCCGGTTGCCGCATTTCAATTTTTCAGTGCAGTTTGTCTTCGAGTGGGTTTTTCAGCACGAATAATCTTTGCCAACCTTGACCAATCGCAGGGAGGGGTCGGACAGCTCGAGGCGAAAGGCGGCTGATGACTCTGGTGTCCCCTCCCATGGGTGCGGAAGGGTTCCGCGGGTCCATGGAGCTTCCCCTCGGTGTAGCTTTGGGAGCCGCCGGCGAGACCGGATGACAGCGACAGAAACGAAAGGAAGGGTGACCGCTCATGGTTGATCCGTTTGCTGTGAAAGACTGTGCGCTCATCTCCATCGCAACGGGTAAAGAAGCCCAGAACCTGCGCGAGTTGAGTGATCGCCTGGAAACCATCCATTCAGGTTGTATTTATTATCATTTCTGGGGAGGGATGCTGCGCCCCAGCTTCGATGAGCCCGAATATCAGAATGACTTTGCCGCATGGGCCTGGCGGAGCCTCCATGATTCGCGCCTGGCAGAGAGGCTGGCCATCATTGACCCAAACTATTACAAGGATATCGAAGAGTTGCGCAGGGAGCTCATGGATGTCATCGAGGAAAGGCTTGCCGAGAGCGAATTCGTGCCATGGGCCCGTTCGGGACAGCGTTTCAAGTTCATTCGCTCCCAGATTGTCGTGTTCGACACCGGCATACGCATCGAGCATCCCGGTGAGCTTCGAGATCGGATTCCCAAGATGTCCCTTGGAAGCATTTTCTATCATTTCATCGATGCGAGGCGGCGGACAAAGGATGGGAAAAACGATTTCGTGCAATGGTTTCTCAGCTTCAACCGGGGGATTTATGACGATCTCATCAAGCGCATCAACAGCATCGATCCCTACTTCACGACTTTGTCGGCGCTGAGGAACGAGCTCCATGCGGTATTCGAAATGTGTCCTATGGAAGGGTGATGGTCATGGCCAATTTACTGGAAAGTTATGCTCAAATCATTGGAAATGAAGTTGTGGACCACCTCCGGCAGCTTGCGGAGCCCCTGAAGGGCATGAATGTCGTCCATGTGAATTCGACCCGGGAGGGGGGAGGGGTGGCGGAAATCCTGAGCTGGTTGATTCCTCTCAAGAGGGAATTGGGGATCAACGCTGAGTGGGAGGTCATCACGGGCGAGAAAGAGTTTTACCAGTGCACGAAAAGTTTTCACAACGCCCTTCAGGGGGATCGCGTGGAAATCCCTCCCGCCCTTTTGAAGGCCTACGAAAAAACCAACGAGGAAAATGCTGAACGAATGCGTCGTCAACTGGAGGATGCCGATTTCGTCTTTATCCATGATCCTCAGCCGGCGCCTCTCATGAAGCTCTGTCCCCATCGGAAGGGGAAATGGGTGTGGCGTTGCCACATCGATTTGAGCCGTCCCTATCGAACCGTCTGGAAGTACCTGCGGGATTTCGTGGTGGGCTATGATGCCAGCATCTGGTCCCTGGCGGATTTTGCCCAGCCGCTTCCGCACCCTCTCTATCTCATCGCACCCAGCATCGATCCGTTGAGCCAGAAAAACAGGGATCTCTTTCCCGGGGAAGTCCATGCAGTCTTCGACCGGTGGGGGTTGGATCCGGATGTGCCGTTGATCACTCAGGTTTCCCGCTTTGACCGTTTTAAGGACCCGTTGGGAGTCATCCATGCCTACCGTCACATCAAGGAGTTCACCAATGTGCAGCTGGTATTGGCGGGAGGCGGTGCCACGGACGATCCCGAGGGTGAGGAGGTCTTGAAGGAGGTAAGACTCGCGGCCGGGGACGATCCCGACATCCATATTCTCCTGCTGCCCTCGGATGCTCACCGGGAAATCAATGCGCTGCAGCGGGCTTCCACCATTTGCCTGCAAAAATCCACCAAGGAGGGTTTCGGCCTTACGGTGACGGAAGCCATGTGGAAAGGAAAGCCCGTCATCGGCGGCGACACCGGGGGCATTCGGTTGCAGGTTGTCAATCACCATACCGGATTTCTTGTAAATACTCCTGAAGGGGCAGCCCTTCGAGTGCGTTACCTTCTGAAGAACCGGGACAAATTGGACGAAATGGGGCGGAAAGCCAAAGACCTGGTCCTCAACAACTTCCTCGTGACACGTCATCTGCGCGAATACCTGACGCTCATTTTTGCCACCATGCATGAGAGCGTCGAGAGAATCGAGGTGTGATGACTGACAGCACTGAAGGAACAATGCAGATCGAGAATGTCCCGGATTTCTGGGGGCGCTTGTCTGCCTCCAGGACGCGATTTCTCGGGCTGGATTACGATGGGACCCTGGCTCCTTTTCATGAGGACCCCATGCAGGCGAAGCCCCTCCCCGGAGTTTTGGAGCTTCTGCGGACTCTCGCGGGGGAAAGCGAGACCAGCCTGGCCATTGTTTCGGGAAGACCCGTTGCTGAGGTGTCGGAACTGCTGAAGAACCTCCCGGTGACCCTCGTGGGCAGCCATGGGTTTGAACTGCAGCGCCCCGAGGGAAAGATCCAGCTCGTCGGGCACCTTTCAGACGAGCAGAGGGAGGGGCTCGGGAAGGCAAAGGGTCGGGCTTTGGAACGCGGGTATGGGCCAAAGCTGGAGTATAAGATGGCGTCCATTGCTCTCCACACGAGGGGTTTGGACCCTCGGTTGGCTTCCGCCATGGAAGAGACCATGTATGCTGAATGGTCCGTACTGGCCGGGCCGCATGGATTGGAATGCCGTCGGTTCAATGGCGGAGTCGAGATCCGCTGCGCCGGGTGGCACAAGGGGGATGCGGTATCGGAACTGCTGCAGCTCGAGCCCTCAGGGGTTTTTCCGGTCTATGTGGGCGACGATGAAACGGATGAGGACGTCTTCCGGATGATCCGGGAGCGGGGAGTCGGCATAAAGGTCGGCCGGTCTTCTTACCCCACCGCTGCTGGAGGATTCCTGGAAGACTGTCGGGCGGTCAGGAAATTCCTGCAAGCGTGGATTTCCATAACCTCTAACATCAGGAGATGATGACGTATGGAAACAACCAGACTTGCGGTGGTTTCGAACCGACTCGCCATTGTCGTGGAAAAAGGGAGCGCTGGGGAGTGGTTGATCAAATCGGGGTCGGGTGGCCTTGTGACGGCCCTGGGACCCGTCTTGAGAGACCGGGGTGGCCTCTGGATCGGCTGGCTGGGATCCAATCTACTGGAATCTCTGGATGATCAGGCCCTGGAAACGCTTCTTGCCGAGGGCTCCCGGGAGACGGGCTATTCCCTCAAGCCCGTCGAACTGACAGAAGAAGAGATTCAGAAGTACTATTTCGGCTTCTCCAACGAAATCCTCTGGCCTCTCTTTCACGATTTGCCCTCACGATGCAATTTTGACCCCGCCTATTGGGAGGTTTACGAGAGGGTCAATGAAAAATTTGCCGGGAAGATTGCCGAAAATACGGGGGAAGAAGAAGATTATGTGTGGGTTCACGACTATCAATTGATCCTGGTGGCGGATCAACTGAAGAAGATGGGAGTAAATCGGCATACCGGCTTTTTCCTCCACATTCCTTTTCCCCCTCTGGATGGCTTCATCCGCCTGCCCTGGCGCTTCCAGATCCTGGAAGCAATGCTCCAGTACGACCTCGTGGGGTTTCAGACGGTGCGCGACCGGCGGAATTTCCTGGATTGTGTACGCATGCTGATTCCCGATTCCAAGGTGATTGGCCACGGCCAGGTGGCGAGGTGCTTGACCCCCAGGAGGGAAGTGCTGGTGGGGACTTTTCCCATAAGCATCGATTTCAGGCAGTTTGCCGAGATTGCCGGGACCCGGGAAGTGGAGGACCTGGCGTGGATCATCCATGCCAATCTTCCCGATCGGCAGTTGATCCTCGGGGTGGACCGCCTGGATTACACGAAGGGAATTCCTCATCGATTGCACGCTTTTGCCAATGCCCTGGAGCGCTACCCGGACTTGAGAAAGCACATCACTTTGGTTCAGGTGGTCGTGCCCAGCCGCGAAGACGTCCCGGAATATGACGCTCTCAAGCGTGAGATTGAGAGGCTGGTGGGCGAAATCAACGGGCGATTTACGGAGGTGGGGTGGACTCCCATCCACTATATCTATCGCTCTCTCAGTCGAGTGGAATTGCTGGCGTACTATCGTACCTGTGAAATTGCCCTCGTTACCCCTCTAAAAGATGGAATGAACCTGGTGGCCAAAGAATACTGTGCCAGCAGCATCGAAAACAACGGTGTATTGATTCTGAGTGAATTTGCCGGGGCGGCCGCTCAGCTTCAGAACGGGGCGCTGCTGGTCAACCCCTATGACATCAAAGGGGTTGCCGACGCCATTCATGAGGCATTCCTCATGGACCCGGAGACACGCCACGCCAGGATGGAGAAGATGAGGCGATCCATCCAGCGAAACGACATTTTTCATTGGGTCAACGCATTCCTGCGCGCGGGTATCGCCAAGAATTTGAGTCAGTTCCCCAGGCTTGAGCTCTTTCTGCCCAAGCCCTCTCCGAAAACAGAACAGCAAAAATCCCCCCAATGAACCCTTTGGGCCGCCATTCGTCTCAGGCTTTGGCATGTCCGGCACGGGAGCAGAGGTGCGCCGGTCGTCCGGCTGCCCCGGGCGAGGGTGCTTCGGGCCTGGGAACGGACGGTCAGGGGAAACAGGATTGCAGCGCCTCCATGAGAGCGGATATGTGCTTCCCCAGGTGCTGTTTCAGGAAAGGAGCCTCCTCCGCTTCCACCATGCTGTCTTCCAGGACGGCCTCTCCCAGGGAAAGCCATTCCCGTGTCGTGAATTGATGCATGAAAGAGAGCACCTCTTCGGGGGGAGGCAGGGACGCTTCATGCCGGGCCTTGCGTGCCCATGACTCTGCAAAACCTGCGATGATTCCTTGCAGGCTTTGGGGAGACGCCCAGGCGAGCTCTCCCGTTCCCTCCAGGCGGTCCAGCCGCATGCGGAGGGTGAGGTTGAAGAAAAAGTGACAGAGAGCGAGCCACCTTTCATCGGGATCCGGTCCGGGTGACATGAGGGCGCGGTAGTCTCGAGCCGTGATGAGCTTCAGTTGGATGCCGTCGGGATTTTGCCTGAGGATAAAGTCTCCCGCTGCGTGATGCCATGGGTAGATCTGCCGGAAGGAATGGGGGTCGAGATAGTCCGTGAGGATCGCCGATGCCTGACGATAGAGCGCGTGCATGTCGGAAGCATTGAGGAGGGTGTCCCCCTTTTCCAGTCCCCAGACTTTGATGACGGGGAATTCTTCCCGGGGGTCCCCGGCCAGGTGAAATTCATGGTATCCCTCGAACCACTCCGCCACAAAAAGAGTCAAGGTTCGCTCCGATCCGTCCTCCGCCGCGTAGAGGGCTTCACCCTCGCAATAGACGCGTGGGAGGTGAGGCCGGCTGAAATGTTCGTGGAGCATTGTCAGGAGCTGAACTTCTGTTGCGAGAAATGCCTGCTGCTCCGGGGACACGGCGACATTCAAAGCGAAGGAGGCCGTTTCACCCGGCAGGTGCATGAGAAGGTGGACGACATGGTAGAGTGCTCCATGTTTTTCACTGATGATGTCCAGGCGCTCTATTTCCTTCCATGAAACCGGTCGTCCCATGTGCCGGCACAGGCAGTGGGTGACGATGCTGCAGGTATTCTGGGACAGGAATCGGGCGATGGCCTGAAGGTATGGCCCATAGGAGAGGGCGGCGCCGCGGGAGTCAGCCCCCTGGGGGAGGTGCAGGCGTCCGCGTTCGGGGGTGAGGGGCAATGGTCCTGAAGGAGTGCTCACAAACAGCTGGATGGGAAGACTGCTTTGCATCACAGGAAACCTCATAGACAAAGGGGTTGATGGCAGAAGACATGCTGATGCGTTCACCGATGAGGGTAAGGAATGTGCCTTGGCCACTCAGGATGCATTCGGTGATTCAAAAAACATGAGCTTACCATTATGAGCTCAAAAATGGTACTGTGGCTTCATGCATTCCGCCCGTCTCAATCGCACCCGGTATTCTGCCGATTCCCCTGCGCTTGTCACAGATGGAGCGTGTGTATATAGTGCAATCGTTCGGGGAATTCCCCGAGGAGCAGCAGTTTGTTGAGAATGTGATGATTCGGAGGAAGAATCGTTTTGGACTCCATAAACCGTGTTCTATTGGATCGCATTCAGCGATCTTTTCCTTTGTCTGCAAGGCCTTATGATGTCCTGTCCGAAGGGTTGGGAATCGATGGGGAGGAAGTCCGTCGGCGTATCCATGCGTTGAAGGAACGGAATCTGCTGCGGCAGATCAGCGCCATTTTCAATACCGGGGCTTTGGGATACCGGAGCAGCCTGGTGGCCATGTCCGTGCCGGAAGGCGAGGTCGAGCGAGCGGGCTCCGTGGTCAATCTTTATCCAGGAGTCAGCCACAATTACCTGCGCCCCGGAAATTACAACATGTGGTTTACCATTGCAGTCCCACCCGGACAATCTCTGGAAAAAACAGTGGAAGAGCTCGCGGAGAGGGCGGGCGGATGGCCGACGTTGATATTGCCGGCCTTGAAGAAATACAAGCTCGCTGTCGTCCTGGATGTCCTGGAAGAAGGGGAAGCAGGGGAGGAATCGTCGGGAGCGCCGGTGGTGGAGGCTTTGGCGCCGTTCCAGCCCACGGAGGACAATGTCCGGGTGGTGCGCTGCATCCAGGAAGATCTGCCCCTGGTGGACAATCCCTTTGAAGTTTGGGCTAATTCCCTGGGCATAACGGAAGCGGACCTCTTGAAGCTGATTTCCCAATGGGTGAGCTATGGATTCATCCGCCGATTTGCAGCCGTTTTGAACCATCGTCAGGTAGGATTCAGTGCCAATGGCATGGTGGTCTGGAGCTGTCCCCCGGAGCGTCTCGACGGGTGTGGAAAGGTGCTCTCCTCCCATGCCGAAGTGAGCCATTGTTACTGCAGACCGTCTTATCCCGAATGGCCTTACAATCTCTACGCCATGGTTCATGCACGCAGGGAGGAAGAGTGTCACAGCATTGCGGAGAAGCTGGGAGACGCCATCGGGTTGAAGGATTACCGGATACTTTTCAGCACGAGAGAATTCAAGAAAATCCGGTTGAAGCTGTTCTGGTCGTGATCCTCATGAAGCGAACGTCAATCTTCCGGTCCTTCAGAAAAAAGAGCGAAGCCAATGAGTGATGCCCATGAGTATGAAGTGAAGAAAAAAGCGATTTTCGATGCCATGTCCAAGAAGGGACAGGAGCGCATCCTGCGCATTGGGTATGAGAATTGGGAGCCCTTCCAGGAGCCCAAAGATCCCCGGGAACGCATTTTCAGCAACGCCTCATTGAGGGCCAATGCTCTGGTGAAAGAATTTTATCAGTCCCCTCATGGGAAGGAGGAATCCGTCTCGATGCACAGAGAGCTCTTTGAATTGTGTCGGGGGGTTTTGGATGGCGAGATACGATCCAAAACGATTTTTGATTTTTGCTGCTGGCTGAAGGATAAGAAGCCCCTCTGATTCAATGTGGATCCTTCATCCCGACGCATCCCGGACCTTCCCGCTGTCGGTGGGGGATGCGTCGGAAAAGGGTTACTGCAAAGACATCGCCTCGGTTGTCTCCTGGTCCTCACCGTGCTCGCAGGGCCGCACATATTCCAGCTCCTCCTTGAGGGCCGGCCTCACGTGCACGACTTTCACGCGATAGTACAAATCCTTTCCCGCCAAAGGGTGGTTGAAATCGAGCACCACGCCTTCCTCTGATTTCTCCTTGACAAAATATCCGTATTGAGCCTGGGTTTCGGGATTCGTTGCCACGACCCATTTCCCCACCTGAAGCGAGCGGCCCTGGGGATATTCCTCGAAGGTTTTGCGATGGACCTGCCGGGGATCGTGCTCTCCAAAGGCTTCGCGGGCAGGGATGACAAACTCCGTTTCGTCACCCTGGGCATGCCCCAGGAGTCGTTTTTCCAGGGACGGCATGATCTGGTCGTAGCCGGCGATGAAATTGAGGGACACGGGGACTCCTTCTCCCTTGACGTAGGATCCGTCTTCCAAGCGCACGCTGTATTCTATGACGACAAAGATATCCTTCGTGATTTCCATCCTTACACCCCGTTCGATGAAGAGATTCCCATGCAAACGCCCCCGCTACCCGACATTCCGCCATTCGGCTTCCGCTGCGCTGTCGATGGGATAACCCAGAGCCCTGGCCTTCTCGTAATGCTCGCGAGCCTTTTTCATGTCCCCGGTCAGACGATAGGCGACAGCCAGGTTGTAGTGCGCCGGTGCGAACTGGTCGTTCATCTTCAATATCTTGAGGGAAGCTTCAATGCTCTCCTGCGGTTGGTCGGCCTGGATGTATGCCACCGCCAGGTTATTGTAGGCCTGGAAGTTGTCCGGAGTGATCTCCAGGGCGGAAAGACTGGAGGCAATGGCGTTTTCGGTGTCGCCCTTCTGGAGATAGGCGAACCCGACATTGCTGTGGGCGATGGCCATTTTGGGATTCAGAGCGATGGCCCTGGAGTTGGCCTCGATGCACTGGTCCAGGTCGCCCTTCTGGTAATAGAGGCCGCCCATGTTGACATGGGCTTCCACGAGATTGGGATCATGCTCCAGGGCCTGTTTGAATTCAGAGATGGCTTCATCCAACTGGCCCTTCTGGGAATAGGCCAAGCCGAGATTGTAATGCATGGTGGCCGAAGTCGGCTCAAAAAACAGCCTCTCCTTCAAAAACTTGATGTAGAGGTTCAGCTTCATTTCCGCTTCACTGGGATGTGCCATGATCTCTTTACTCTCTCCTCAATTTGTAATATACGATCTGAATGATCTCGTCAGAAGTGCATCGTTTCCGTCTGCCTGAAACCGGGGAGCATTGCCGTGCATTTCTCCGGAAGGGGGTGTGCCGCTTGACAAGGGCTGAGGTTGAAAGCGCTCCCCTCTGGCTTCGCCGGATGTCTCCAGAGCGCCTCGATGGAATGCATACCGGTTGTATGCATGTGAATCCTTTCCAATTCGAAGGACATAGATGCTCCTGAAAATCCCGGCGACAGGGGTACTTAACAACAAGAACGGGGAGTGTCAAGCCCTGTTCTCCTTCCTGCCGAGGGGCGCCGGGGCTTTTCACGGCAGGGTGTTGTGTCCGTCTTCCGGAGGACTTTTTTATTGACAAAGCGCATGGAGCGAGCTAATCATCCAAAGTGAATCTATTCACTTTCCTATAAGTACGAGGGCTGACAGGATGATCCTATTCTGTTGTTTTTCTACATGCATTCGGATTCCTTACAGGAGGACAGTATGAGCGAGGATGCAAAAAGTCGTATCATGGAGTTTGTGAAAACACAGAAAAAGAGCAAGCTGTATTTCAACGACCTGTGCAAGGCCGTGCCTGAAATCAAGATGATGCAGGCCAAGAAGATCGTCAACGAGCTTGTCAACGAAGGTCAGTTGAAGTATTGGTCCAGCGGCAGCACCACCATGTATATGCTTCCGAGTGAAGGGGATGTGGATAAAGAAGAAAAAGGCATGAACTGATCGGCCTTCCCCCGCTTTCATTTCCTTGAATTTATTCTGGATAATACATGCATTCATTCCAAGCCGGAAGGTCTGGCAACGATTCAATGGAGCGAAGAGGTTATTTTTGCCCATGAGAAGGAGGTGACTGGGAAAGGGTTTGAGAATTCTTCATCAGGAAGAGATGGGTGAATACCGTGGAACCTAAAGAGAAATTGGCCTATGGAGGTAAATCGAATGGCGCTGAAGCATGCAACTCCTTTGATCGATGAACTTGAAAAAGGGCCTTGGCCGAGCTTCGTCTCTGACGTAAAGAGAATGGCTCCCAAGAACCCCATGTGTGAAGACTGGCTGGGCGTGATGGAACTGTCCTACAAGGAAAAAGAGGGACACTGGAAGCACGGCGGTATCGTGGGTGTGCTCGGCTACGGCGGAGGCATCATCGGCCGTTATTGTGACCGTCCCGACCTGTTCCCCGCCATCGCTCACTTCCACACCGTCCGTATCAACCAGCCTGCGAGCAAGTACTACACCACCGAAGTTCTTCGCAAGCTCTGCGACCTTTGGGAGCCTCGTGGAAGCGGTCTCACCAATATGCATGGGTCCACCGGTGATATCGTTCTTCTAGGAACGACGACGGATAACCTGGAGCCCCTTTTCTATGAGCTGACGCACGAACTGGGAATGGATTTGGGCGGCTCCGGCTCCAACATGAGAACCCCTGAAGGCTGCTTGGGCATGTCTCGTTGTGAATGGGCCTGTATCAATACGCAGGACATCATTTACGACCTGACCATGGAATACCAGGATGCTCTCCATCGTCCCATGTTCCCGTATAAGTTCAAATTCAAATCCTCCGGTTGCCCCTGCGACTGTGTGGCCGCTATCGCCCGCTCCGACTGCTCCATCATCGGAACCTGGCGTGACAAGATCCGCATCGATCAGGAATCCGTTCGCGCTTATGCTGCGGGCGAATTGACTCCTCATGCCGGTGCCGGCGGAACGGAAAAACGTAAATTCGATATCAATGCGGAAGTCATCAACCTCTGCCCCACCAAGTGCATGGAATGGGACGGCAAGAACCTCAAAATCTGGGATGAAGACTGCACGCGCTGCATGCACTGCATCCGTGTAATGCCCCGTGCTCTGAGACCGGGTGTGGATACCGGCGCTACGATCCTTGTCGGCGCGAAGGCCCCGATCCTGGAAGGCGCTCAGATGTCGAGCGTGGTGATTCCTTTCATCAAGATGGAACCGCCCTACGAAGAGTTCAAGGAATTTGTTGAAAAGATGTGGGATTGGTGGATGGAAAACGGCAAGAACCGTGAGCGCCTGGGTGAGACGATCCAGCGCTTGACCCTCCGTGAGTTCCTGAAGGCGACCGACCTGACGCCCGATCCACGCATGGTCAACACGCCGCGCTTCAACCCGTATATTTTCTACGATCCAGCAGAAGTCCCCGGTGGATGGGAACACGACGCAGCTGCTTTCCGTCAACGCCATCAAGCTTAGGAGGTAAATACAAATGGCCTTTGATCCCAACAATCTTATGCAAGATCGTATTACTGATATCGGTCCTCCGAAGTATGACAAATTCTTCCCCCCCATCGTCAAAGACAACTTTGGGAAGTGGAAGTATCATGAAATCCTGGAACCGGGTGTGTTGGTTCACGTGTCCGAAACTGGCGCTGAGCTCTACACGGTCCGTATTGGCGCAGCCCGTCTGATCAGTATCGACCTGATCCGCGAAGTGTGTGACCTGGCGGACAAATATTGCGGCGGTTACCTGCGTTGGACCACCCGCAACAACATCGAGTTCCTGGTCAGCGACAAATCCAAGCTGCAGCCTCTCATCGACGATCTCCGCAGCCGTGGAAACTGGTTCCCCATCGGCGGGACCGGAAACAGCATCACCAATATCGTACACACCCAGGGCTGGGCCCACTGCCACACACCCGCCATCGATGCTTCCGGCGTGGTGAAGGCTGTCATGGATGAGCTGTTCGAGTATTTCGGTTCCCACAAGCTGCCTGCCCAGGTGCGCATCGCTCTGGCCTGCTGCCTGAACATGTGCGGCGCCGTACACTGCTCCGACATCGCCATCCTGGGCGTTCACCGCAAACCGCCTTTCATCGAGCATGACCGCGTACAGAACGTATGCGAAATTCCTCTGGTTGTTGCAGCATGCCCGACGGCCGCCATCAAGCCCAAGAAAGTCGGCGAGCTGAAGAGCATTGAAATCAACAACAACCGCTGCATGTTCTGCGGCAACTGCTACACCATGTGCCCCGCCCTGCCCCTGGCCGACGGCGAAGGCGATGGTATTGCCCTGTGGGTGGGTGGAAAGGTTTCCAACGTTCTCTCTACCCCCATGTTCTCGAAGCTGGCTGTTCCTTACATTCCCAACGAACCGCCCCGCTGGCCGGCCACGGTCAACACCATCAAGAAGATCGTCGAAGAATATGCCGCCGGCGGCCGTCGCTACGAGCGCGTGGGCGATTGGATCAACCGCATCGGTTGGGAGCGCTTCTTCGAGAAAACAGGTCTGCAGTTCCAGCATGAGCACATCGATGACTATCGGTTGGCCATGATGACCTGGAGAACCACCACGCAGTTCAAGTTCTAAATCATCATGTGGGCGCCGTGAGTGATTCCGGTCTCTTGCGGCGCCTTTTGCAAGAGAGTGATGGTAATGTTATTTCAAAAACCGCGGTTAGTGATTGCTGCGCTGCGTGGGGGCTCCGGAAAAACTGTTGTTTCCATGGGGCTTGCAGCGGCATGGCGACGTGATCTCGGTTTGAAGGTCGTCCCCTTCAAAAAGGGGCCCGACTACATTGATGCGGGTTGGCTGGCCGCCGCGGCCTGTCAGCCCTGCTACAATCTGGATCCCTTCCTCATGGATCCGGAAGCGATGCTTCGCTCTTTCGTCAACCGATCCCAGAAAGGAGACGGAAGCCTCATCGAAGGTAATCGGGGCTTGTACGACGGAGTGGATGTGCAGGGGAGTTTCTCCACTGCTGAGCTGGCCAAGCTGTTTCGAGCTCCAGTGATTCTTGTGTTGGATGCCACAAAGGTGACGCGGACGGCGGCGGCTCTGGTCCTCGGATGTCAGCACCTGGACCCCGATGTTCACATTGCGGGGGTCATTTTGAACCAGGTGGCCGGAAAACGGCATGAAACGGTGCTGCGAGGAGCTATCGAGCGCTATTGCGGAATCCCGGTGATGGGGGTTCTCCCCAAGGAAAAAAGAAATTTCTTTCCTGAACGTCACTTGGGACTTGTCCCGCCTCAGGAATCGAAAAATGTTCTGGAATCCCTGGAATTCGTGGCCTCCAAAGTTGGAAGTTGTGTCGATCTCAAGGGCCTGTGGCAAATTGCTGAAGGAGCGGGACCTATCGGCTGGTCGGCCCAATTGCAGCGAACTGCAGAGAGGCCGGAGATACAAGCGCCTGTCGTCATCGGTGTTGTGAGGGACAGTGCGTTCCAGTTTTATTATCCTGAAAACCTTGAAGCCCTGCGTGAGCAGGGTGCACAATTGTTGGAGATCTCGAGCTTTGAAGGGTCTCCCCTACCCGCGGTAGATGCACTCTATATCGGAGGAGGGTTTCCTGAAACGCATCTGGAAGTTCTGGCCGGCAACACACCTTTCAGAGATTCCTTGAAAAGGGAAATCGAGGCCGGCTTACCCGTTTATGCAGAATGCGGCGGCCTGATGTTCTTATGCCGAAAAATCATGCGCCAGGAAAAAACCTTTCCCATGATCGGGGTATTTCCCTATGATGTGGTTCTCGAGGAAAGGCCTCAGGGACACGGCTACACCGTGTTGGAGTGCTTGAACGAAAACCCTTATTTTGCCAAAGGAACCTGCCTCAAAGGGCATGAATTCCACTACTCAAGGATCATCGGTCCCAAGCCGTCATTTCCTTTTGTTTTTCGAGTGAAAAAGGGACATGGAATAGTAGCGGGCTGGGATGGAATGTGCTATAAGAACGCCTTGGCATGTTATTCTCACATTCACTCCGTCGGAAATGAGCATTGGGCGAAAGCGATGGTGCAGGCTGCTCAATGTCATCGTAAGGAGAGGATAGGCGAGCTGTTGGCCCAGAAGGCCGATTCGGAACGAAGTATGTCTGGAACCCATGAATATTTAACCGTATTCTAAAAGGAGAGATTGTCCATGGCAACAGTTGAATTCAAAGGCAAATCGTTTGACGTTGATGAAGACGGCTTCATCAGCAGCTTCGATCAGTGGAATCCCGAGTGGGTAGAGTATGTGAAGGCTTCCGAAGGTATTTCAGAGCTTACCGAAGAGCACTGGAAAGTCATCCATGTGCTTCAGGATTACTACCGGAAGCATGGCATCGCCCCCATGGTCCGCATTCTCACCAAGGTAACCGGTTACAAGCTCAAATACATCTATGAGCTGTTCCCGTCGGGACCGGGCAAGGGAGCCTGTAAAATGGCCGGCCTGCCCAAACCTACCGGTTGCGTCTAAGCAAAATATCCTCAAGGCTCCATGTCGGCGTCCGCCTGCATGGAGCCTCCATGGTGTTTTTGCCCTCCGTCTATTTCTTGGTGGTCCGAGTGACTCAGTGGCCCTGATGGATCATAAATCCTCATGCTCTTCTCTGTGAAATCATGCAACCACTCCTCATCCTGCAGCGATTGTAAGGTGATGCGACGGGATGTATTATAGTGCTTGACATGATGAAACGAAGGGGTTACAGAGACAGGGCCTGAAAATGAAGCCTGGGACCGGGATTCCCCTGTCCCCACCTGTGCTCGCAGGGGCACGTGGTGAGTGTTACCACTTTACGTGATCCGTGGAGGATGAAATGTTTAAAGTTACTGTCGATAAAGACAAGTGCGTTGGCGATGGCGAATGCGTAGATGTTTGTCCCGTTGATGTATATGAACTGGTGGACGGAAAAGCCGAGCCCGTGAACGAAGACGAATGCCTGGGCTGTGAGAGCTGTGTCGAAGTTTGCGAGCAGAATGCCATCACGGTGGAAGAAGTCTAAGATCCGTTCCAACGCATCCATGCTTTTACATAAGCCATCTGGGAAACCGGGTGGCTTATTGCATTTTGCAGGCTTTCATGCAGATCGGCGGCCTGGGCAATGCTGTTGACTTTGCCAACTTTCGTCGGGAGAGGGCAAAAAAATACCCGACAGCCTGTCCGGCTATCGGGATAGTGACTTATGCCATCACGGAAATGATGGGTTGATGGCGGCGTTACTTCTGTGCAGGATGGCAGCCCGTGCATGTGACTGGGGCTTTGGTGTCGGGTTTGTCTTTTTTCAGCTTCTGATGGCAGCCAACACAGTTTTCGTGGAAGGCAAGCTTCAGGTTCAGCTTTTGCTGTTCTGGCGGCAGCTTCTTTTCTCCCTGGATGGTGGGCTCATTGTGACACGCTTCGCATTTTTGAACCGGGTCGCCTTCTTTCCAGACGTTCTTGCCGTTTTCAAACTTGTGGTGACAATCGGTGCAGGCGATTTTGTGTTCCTCGACGTGCTTCTTGTGGGTAAATTCTACCGGTGCTTTGGTGTGACTGGTCCAAAGGCCCGCCTTGATGGTGATGACATCCGCCGCTTTGGTTGCAGCCTGGTCCGCAGCTCCAACCATGAATGCTGCAACCAGCACCAGAAAGGCAGCGATGCAGCCGCAGGCAAAAGATTTCTTGAATTTCATGACTTCTCCTCTCCTTCCTCGCTCAAGTTAGATTTCCTCCCCTTGTGAAACCTTTATTTGTTCATTATATTATTTTAGTGAAGTAATTCGCATAGTGTCAAGCAGTTATTTTGGTGAGTATCTTTAGACAACCGGGAGCTGTAGAACCCATATAGATACCTCTCGATGAGGGAAAGCGCATGCAGTTTCAACGTCTTCTTTTTCATAATTTCAATGGACAGAAGTTGTCGGCGCGGCTCGATCTGCCGGCCGGGCAAAAACCGATAGCATTTGCCATATTTGCCCACTGTTTCACTTGTACGAAAAACCTCAACGCGATTCTCCACATCAACAGGGCTCTCACTCAAGAGGGGATCGCTGTTCTCAGGTTCGACTTCACCGGATTGGGCGACAGCGAAGGAGATTTTTCAGAAACAACCTTCTCTTCGAATGTTTCAGATCTTGTGGCCGCCGCTGAGTTTCTGGAAGCGAAGTTTGATGCCCCTAAGCTCCTCATCGGTCATTCTCTGGGAGGGGCTGCCGTCTTGCAGGCGGCATCGGGAATCCCCTCCATACGCGCAGTGGCCACCATTGCAGCTCCTGCCGATCTGTCGCACCTCACCGGCCTGTTGGGAAGCTCCACGGGGCAGATCCTTCAGGAAGGTGAGGCCCAAATCCAGCTGGCCGGAAGAAGCTTCAGCATCAAGAAACAATTCCTGGACGACCTGGAAGATACTCACATGAAGGCCGTCATCGGCGCCATGAAGAAACCCCTGCTGGTCGTCCATTCGGTTGCCGACAGAGTGGTGAGCGTGGAGAACGCGCTCCAGATTTTTGAATGTGCTGCACAGCCCAAGAGCTTCATCTCACTGGAAGATGCCGACCATCTCCTTTCGACCCGGGAAGATTCCCTCTATGTGGGGGCTGTCATGGCTGCGTGGGCCGGGAAATACCTGGGGATACCATTGGAAAGCGCGCGCGGCAGGGACCTGACGGACAATCGTGTTGTCGTGCGTACAGGGAAGACCGGGTATCAAACGGAGATCACGGCGGGACCTCACCGACTCATTGCCGATGAGCCCATTGCCGTGGGCGGAGCCGACACAGGGCCCAGTCCTTACGACTATCTGGTCGCTGCGCTGGGAGCCTGTACGTCCATGACTCTGCGGATGTATGCCGATCGCAAAAACCTTCCCCTGGATGCCGTCGTTGTACGCCTCAGGCATGAAAAAGTGCATGCCGACGATTGCCGGGATTGTGAAAGCCGCAGTCAAAAAATCGATGCCATCGATCGTGAGATTGAGCTGATCGGGCACCTGGAGGAGGCTGAGCGTGCGAGGCTGCTGCAAATGGCCGATCGATGCCCGGTGCACCGCACGCTCCACTCTGAAATCCGTGTGAATACCCGACTGAAAGCCGATGAAGGAATGAAGTAGGCCGTCAGGAGAGCTTCAGGATCGCTGATCGAGCTCAGAGTGCAACAAAATGGAGACAGCCTTCAAATATGGCTTGAAAGGATTTGCTCAGAGATTTATTTTGCCTGAGTTTAAACAGGGGAATCTGTCCCCTGCGGTTCTGAACTGCCTATAAGTCGATGAGTGAAGAAATCGGATGTAGAAACCAGACGTTTTCGTTCATGCAACCATCTCTTCTCCCATCAGGAAAGACGAGCCAAGTGGCTGCGGAAGGCTGTGGGACGAAGGTCTATCGTAAGGCAGTATTTTTCAAGCCCATGCGGGGTACGGTAACAACAAGCATGGTGTTTACATTTCGACTATTGAGAAGGGGAAAAGAGCCTATGAAGCTTCCATTGGAAATCAGCTCTAAAAATGTTCATCTCTCCGATGAAATGGAAGAGCTTATCCGCGAGAAAGCCGCGAAACTCGACAACATTTATGACCAGATCATCGGGTGCCGGATCATGGTGGACATTCCTCACCGTAGCCAGAGGAGTGGGATGCATTATAACGTCCGGATCGACATTACCCTCCCTGGAGGGGAAATTGTTGTGAAAAGAGAGCCGGATGAGGACCTTTATTCGGCCATCTCCAATTCCTTCGATGTAGCCCAGCGTCGCCTGAAAGACCATGCCGGGAAGCAGCGTGGAGAGGTCAAATTCCACGAAGAGAGGCCCGTGGCCCGCATCAGCAAGTTGTTCCATGAGGAAGGCTACGGCTTTCTCCAGACTCCCGAAGGAAGGGAAGTGTATTTCCATGAAAACGCCCTCATCACGGGGCGTTTCAAGGACCTCGAAATCGGGACCCCCGTCAATTATGTCGAACAGGCCGGTGAGAAGGGCCCGCAGGCGAGCTCGGTCTACCTGGCATAGTCCGGCAGAAGGGGGGCTCCTCCGGCCTGTAGTTCTGTGGGAGGAAGCCCAGAGCTTTGTTCGTGATGAGAAAAGGCGGTCAGGCGCCTGGGGGTTTGTTGCAGCAACAGGAGGATGTGATCAGGAAGATCCGTCCTCCTTTTTGTTGTTACCACCCTGTTGCGCCGGCCTTGCCGCTTTTACGTCTTTTCTCAAGGGCCGACACGATCCCCTGGTTTTTTCCATTTCGTAGCGCCATTTGAGGTTCATGCGGCGGGTATAATGAGAAGGACCTGCAGAAAGGAAACGGCTTCCATGTTGGAGCTCTACAACACCATGACCCGTAAACAAGAAGTCTTCACGCCCAGGATCGATGGAGAAGTGAAGATGTTTACATGTGGTCCTTCCATCTATGGCAGGCCGCATGTGGGGAATTATCGCAGTTTTCTGTGGGAGGATGTGCTTCAGCGGTATCTCGTTCACCTGGGATACACGGTGCAACGCGTGCTCAATTTTACGGATGTGGAAGACAAGGCCATCGACGAGGCGGAAAAAAACAATGTGTCCATTGAAGCCCTGACGGCCAGCAATGCAGAGCAGTTCTTTGCGGATGCCCAGGAGCTGAGAATCGATCTGCCCCGGTCCATTCCACGCTCGTCCACTTCGGTGCCCCAGGCCGTGAAGCTCATCCAACTGCTCCTTGAAAAGGGAATTGCCTACTGGCATGAGGGGGACGTGTTTTTTGATCCTCTTAAATTCAAAGATTTCGGTAAGCTGTTTCGACTCGACATGAGTCGCTGGCCCCGGGAAAAGAAGAGATTCAAGAAGGATACCTATCCCGGGCGACGCTGGAATTTGGGCGATTTCATCCTCTGGCACGGCTATAAGCGAGGCGATAAGGTCTATTGGGAGACGGATATCGGCCGGGGCAGACCCTCCTGGAACATCCAGGACCCTGCCATGATCACGGAAAGCCTGGGATACAGCATCGACATCAGCTGCGGCGGCATCGACAATCTCTACCGCCATCATGACTACAACATCGCCGTCATTGAAGCGGTGTCGGGGGAGGAATTCGCGCGCTACTGGGTGCACGGCGAGCATCTGCTGGTGGACGGCAGGAAGATGTCCAAGAGCGTGGGAAATATCCTTTACCCCGAAGATCTCTTGAAGGATGGATTCGGTCCCCGGTACCTCCGGTTCTACCTGCTGTACGGACATCACAGGAAGCCGTTGAATTTGACCCCCAAGCACCTGGAGGAGGCCAGTCGAAAGGTTGACCTCCTGAACGCCATGGTGGCCCGCCTGCTATCCAGCGATGCCGACATGAAAGGAAAGCCTTCGGGTCCTGAAGATGACGAGGTCGATGCAGCGATCGATCGCTTGATCCCTGATTTTGAAAGGCATATGAATGACGATTTGAACGTCAAAGGGGCATTTGACGCCGTATTTGAAGACCTCTCGGCCTTGAGTGGCCTGAAAGAATCCGGGCGTGTGAATCCGGCCGCAGTCCGCAGAGTCGAAGAGAAGCTTCGTACCATGGATGCGGTGTTTCAGTTTTTGATGCGGTAGTCTCGCAGGAAAAAACGAAAAAACTTTGGTCAAGGCGTCACGGGATCTTCGGGGAGGCTGACCCACCCCGCCAGTTTTTGCAGCAGCTCGGAGCGCCCCTGTTGTGTAGCGGATGAAAAGAGAATGATTTCTGCGGCGGGAATCCCCAGGCTGAGGGAAACCTGTTTGATATGGAAATTCCATTGGCTCTTCGTGAGCTTGTCGGCTTTTGTCAGGACCGGGATCACGGGAATCCGTTTGTCATGGAGCCATTGGAAGACGTTCAAATCGTCGGGAGTCGGTGGGTGCCTGGCATCGAGGATCTGCACGACCCCCTTCAGGGTTTGGCGCCTGGTGAGATACGTCTCGATCATCACCCCCCACTGTGCGCGGACTTTCATGGGTGCCCTGGCAAAGCCATAGCCGGGAAGGTCCACCAAGTGGAACGTGCCGTTGATGAGGAAGAAATTGAGCAATTGGGTCTGGCCGGGCGTGCGGCTCGTTCGGACCAGTTTCTTGCGCTGGACCAGGCAATTGATCAAAGATGATTTCCCCACATTGGATCGCCCTGCGAAAGCGACTTCGGGAAAATGGCCCGAAGGGTAGCTTTCGGGCCGAACGGCCGATTTGATAAACTCGGCCGACCTGATGATGAGAGGAGAATCCATAGGCCTCTTTCAGTGGGCTCGAGTGGCCAGATAACGCTCCAGGCGGTTGAGTCCTTCAGCAATGTTGGCCGTGGAGTTGGCGTAGCTGAAGCGGATATAGCCTTCTCCTTGAGGGCCGAAATCGATGCCGGGAGTGATGCCGACCCCGGCTTTTTCAAGGACTTCGAAGGCAAACGCATAGGAGTCATTCGTAAAACGTCGTGCGTTGGCAAAGACATAGAAGGCTCCAGTCGGTTCCACCGTAATTCCAAAGCCGATCTCCCTCAATCGCTGGATCATGAACCGGCGCCGTTTGTCATAGCGTTCGCACATTTTCCGCACATCCTGCTGGACCGTCGGGTCCGTCAGCGCCGTCAAAGCCCCGGCTTGTGCCATGGAATTGGCGGAAATGAAGAAATTCTGAAGCATCTTCTGCATGGGCCGGATCATCTCGCGCGGAACAATCAGGTACCCCAGGCGCCATCCCGTCATGGCGTAGAGCTTCGAAAAGCCGTTGAAGACAATGCAGCGGTCTGTGAATTCCAGCATGGAGCGAGCTCGCCCTTCGTACACAAGGCCGTGGTAGATTTCATCGCTCAGCACCCACTTCCCAAGCTCGGCGATTTGGGCCATGCGCTCAGGCTCCAGGAGATTTCCCGTGGGGTTGGCCGGCGAATTCACCAGGATGGCTTTGGTTTGGGGCGATAGCGCCGCTCGTATGGCTTCGGGCCGATATTGAAACGCGTCTTCCTCGTAGACGGGAACGGTTTTGGGGATCCCTTCCAGGAAGCGGATGAAGTTGGGGTAGCAGGCATAGTGCGGATCGGAGAGAATGACTTCTTCCCCGCAGTTGAGGATCGTGCTGAGAGCCACCAGAAAAGCCGGGGAGGTGCCCGAGGTGATGAGCACCTGTTCTGGATCAAGGGTGCCGATGCCGTACGTTGCGGCGTAGTGGTCGCAGATGGCTTCGCGAAGCTGAGGGGTTCCCAGGCTGTGGGTGTAGTGTGTTTCCCCGCGCTCCATGGCCTCGATGGCAGCTCTCTTTATGGCTTCCGGGGTGTCGAAGTCGGGCTCCCCCACTTCCAGGTGGATCACGGACTGTCCCGCCCGTTCCATCTCCTGGGCTCGTTCCAGGACGTCCATGACAATGAACGATTTCATTTCTTCAAGTCTTCGGCAAATCACTTTCTTTCGAGCCTTTCTTAGCTTGTTCCTGGATGTTTCCGCACGCCCGACGAAAAATCTTCGCTTATCCAAGACTCCTGCCGGTGGGAAGCGGTGAAGGGTGCAGAATGTACCGCGCTGTCAGTAAAAGCCGTGGAGTTGGGTGGGAGGAGTGAGAAGTGCCGGGTTATTTGCCGGCGGATACCTTCAGGATGATAGGCTTGAGATCCGTGACACCCTGAATCCCCTCGAGCATGGCTTCGGCTTTGGCGGCGTCGTCCACAGGTTTGAGTTGAAGAACGAAGAGGGATTCGGAGCTCTTGGAGTCGACCTCCTTCACCACGACATCAAAACCCTTGGCTTCCAGCTTCTTCTTGGCCTCTTCCATATTTTTCTTGCTTCGGTATGACGCCACCTGGACAATGTAAGCCCACTGCTTTCCTTCATGGGAGCTTGGCTGCGGCCGAGGACGGGCTTCCTGGGGCGCTTCCGGCAAACTGGGCCGGGCTGCAGGCTGTTCCTGCTCCGCTGGAAGCTTTTCCGACTCCACGGCCTGCACCTGCGGGCGCTTCAGCTCTTGATCGCCCACGGGCTGAAAATGACTCGATTTCCTGGACGGCGCTCTTTCGGGAGTTTTTGGGGATGAGCCCGCCCCCCCGCTCTGCATTCTTGCGAGATACTTTCTCGCTTCGTCGGCCATGGGTGAATAGGGTTCCAGCTTGACGACGCGGTTGAGAGAATATTGAGCCGGCTCCCATTCGCCCGCATTGTAACTGAGGACTCCATAGCGAAAATGGGCTTCGGTCATTTCCGGGGAATATTGAATGGCTTTCCCATAAGCCCGCCGCGCGTCATCCTCCCGGCCCAATTCTTCCGTGTTCTGGCCGATTCGAAAGTAGGCAATGCCGTAGGCCGGTTGGAGCCGCACCGCTTCTTCGTACTGCTTCAGGGCCTCTTCGCGATTTCCCTTCTTTTCGTAGACCAGCCCCAGATTGAAGAGCGCCAGGTGCGGCGAGGAATAGAAGGGGTTGGAAAGGGCTTTCTCAAAAGCCTCCTGCGCGGAGTCCAACTGGTTTTGTCGGGCATAGTGGCGCCCCAGGGCGTTGTAGGCATCTGAATAATCGGGCTTCAGTGTCAGTGCATTCTGGAGATGGACAAGGGCTTCGGAGGCCATTCCCCTTTGGTCGTAGGCGAGGCCAAGGTCGTACTGGATGACTGGATCGTTGGGGCGCTTGGCTTCGGCCTGAGTCAGCAGCGTGAGCGCCTGCCCATAGTCCCCAGCCGCCAGGTAGCTTTCACCCATCTTCCTCAGCTGGTCGGCGGTAAGGCTGGGTTGTCCCTTCATACCGGCACAGCCTGCACACGCCAGTATCAGCATGCACCAGAAAAAGCGATGACACTTCACCGCGGACATTAGATCACCTTATTGAGTGAATATTCGATGATGCCTTGAGCGCCCCTCTTGATGAGCTGAGGGATGAGCTCTCTCACAACACGCTTGGACACGATGGTCTCCACCGAAAGCCAATCGCTCTGGTACAGATGCGCGATGGTGGGTGCATTGAGGCTCGGCAAAAGCTCGATGACCTGGTTCAGATGCTCTTCGGGAACGTTCATCTTGAGTCCCACGAGCTCTTCCGCCCGGAGGGCCGACTGCAGGAGCATGGAAATCTGCTCGATCTTTTCGCGCTTCCAGGGATCCTCCCAGCTCTGCTTATTGGCGATGAGCTGTGTGTTGGACTGCATCAGCTCCTTGGCGATGCGAAGGCCATTGGCGCGCATGGTTGCCCCGGTTTCCGTCACCTCCACAATGGCATCGCACAGTCCGGCGATGACCTTGGCTTCGGTGGCCCCCCACGAGAATTCTACGTGGACATCAACCCCCTCGGCAGCAAAATAGCGCCGCGTGAAGTTGACGAGCTCCGTGGCGATTTTTTTCCCCTTGAGGTCTTTCAATTCCTGGACGGGCGAGTCGATGGGGACGGCGAGAACCCATCTTGCCGGCCGCTGGCTCACCTTGGAATAAACGAGGTCGGCCACGACGAGCACATCGGAATCGTTTTCCATGATCCAGTCGCGCCCGGTGAGGCCCACATCGAACGTGCCGTTTTCTACATAACGGGACATTTCCTGTGCCCGACAGATGGAGCAGCTGATGTCCGTATCGTTGATTTCAGGGAAGTAATTTCTATCTGAAAGGGAAATGCGCCATCCGGATTGACGGAAGAGTCGGATTGTGGACTCCTGAAGGCTTCCCTTGGGAATGCCCAAGACGAGTTGATTCACTTCTTGTAAACCTCCTTTGGATCAAATACAGGTTGACCGACGGTTTCAAGCCGGCCATCGCGATACCGCCGGTAGAAACAACTTTGATAGCCCGTGTGGCAGGCTGCGCCGCCGATCTGCTCCACTTTGAGCAGAATCGTATCGAGATCGCAGTCCAGGTAGATTTCTTTGACTCTTTGCACATGGCCGGATTCCTCGCCCTTGAGCCACAGCTTGCGGCGAGATCGGCTCCAGTAGTGGGCTTTTCCCGTTTCGACGGTCTTTTCCCATGCAAGCTCGTTCATATAAGCCAGCATCAGCACGGTGCCGTCATCGGCATTTTGGGCAATGGCAGGAAGCAGGTCACCGTGCTTACTAAAATCAGGTTTCAATGTCAACTCTCCTCTTCTCGCATAAACGTCTGTAACAGGTAGATAAATGCATACAGTGGATATCCATGGGGCAGTGGGCACTCTTCAATCACGGCGTCAGAGGGCATTCCCATGTTGCGCCGCCAGCTGACCGCAGGCCGCCCCAATGTCGGCTCCCCGGCTTTGCCTGATGATGGCGGTCATTTGAGCCTTCTGCAGAATCTCCTGGAATTCCAGGATGCGCTCTTCGGGCGGCCTCCGGTAGGGCGAACCGGGGTGAGGATTGAACGGGATGAGATTGACCTTGGCACGCACCCCCTGCAGCAGCTTGATCATGCCCCTGGCGTGTCGGGGATGATCATTCACTCCCTCCATGAGGATATACTCGAAGGTGATGCGCTTCCTGGGGGCGACCGGGTATTCCCTGCATGCCGTCATGAGCTGGGGGAGGGGATAGGTCCGGTTGATGGGCATGAGCTCGCTGCGGAGGGCATCCTCCGGGGCGTGCAGGCTGATGGCCAGATTGACCGGACTTTCCTTCCCCAGCCGGTAGAGCTGGGGCACCAGGCCGGAAGTGGAGAGGGTGATGCGGCGGTGGGAGAAATCCAGTCCGCTGGGATCCGTAAGAATTTGGATGGCGCGCAGTACCGCATCGTAGTTGGCCAAAGGTTCTCCCATCCCCATGAAAACAAGGTTCGTGATGCGCTTGGAAGACTCCAGATCCTCCTGGACCCTGCAGATCTGGTCCACGATTTCCGCTGTATGGAGGTTCCGCCTGAAGCCGAGTGATCCGGTGAGGCAGAACGTGCATCCCAGCGCGCATCCCACCTGGCTGGAGACGCACAGGGTGTATCGTGGCGGGTCCGGTATGAGGACGGATTCGATGGCCTGCCCGTCGTGGAGGCCGAAAAGGTACTTCCTGGTGCCGTCGGCGGCTTCCTGCTTTTCCTTCAACTCCAGGGCATGAAGCTCCGTCCCGAATTGCAGCTGAGTCCGAAACATTTTGCTCAGATCGCTGCATTCATCCCAGGAAGACACTCGGCGCCCATAAATCTGCTTGAAGAGCTGCCGGGCGCGAAAAGGACGTTCCCCGATGCTCTCCACCCAGCCTTCCAGCTCGGGTAGACTGTAATTTTGGATAAAAACACGCTGGCTGTTCAAAAACGTTAGGCCTTCCTGACCAGGTATTGATCGTGTGTCCGATCCTGTAAAAAAATCTGGTGATAAATTTTGGCGTCGGCGGAATCATACCACTGATAGCCCATTTCCTGGCATGCCTTGCAGGCTTTTCGAGGGATGTGCACGGCGAAAATATGGTAGCCCGTATCGGTTTCGGAATCAATGGAAAGCACCCCGCCGCAGTCACCGCAGACGCGGAGGTTTTCCTTCTGTGTTTCGAGGATGTTGTCCGTGTCGTAAAAAATCGAGCGCCCACGGGGTACAAAGGGTTTGCCCGCAAGGTATTTCTCACGGGTCTCGGGTCCCTTCCGCCAGCAGTCCAGCACTTCCTCCACCACCCGCTCGATCTCGCGTCCCGTTTCGCGGGACTGGCGAATTTTTTCAGGCTGGTAATCGGGTTCCCTGACCCTGCTGAAATCCATCTCCGCCAGGGCCATGATGATTCCCACATTGATGTAGGGAAGGGCCGTTTCGATGGAATACCCGCCCTCCAGCACCGCGATGTCGGGCTTGAGGCGCCGCGTCAGCTCCGCATAACCCTGGGCCGAAAAATTCATGTTGGTGATGGGGTCTGTATAATGGTTGTCCTGCCCTGCTGAATTGACAATGAGCTGAGGCTTGAAATCTTCCAGGATGGGAAGGATGGCGTGGTCCAGTGCGTAAAGGAACCCCTCCTCCGAGGTGTTTGGGGGCAGGGGGATGTTGATGGTGGTTCCTGCGGCAGTCGCTCCTCCCATTTCATAGCAGAATCCTGTTCCCGGATACAGGGTTCTCCCGTCCTGATGCAGGGAAATGAAAAGCGTATTGGGATCGTGCCAGTAAATGTCCTGAGTGCCGTCTCCATGGTGGCAGTCCGTATCCACGATGGCCACCCGGTCGATATTGTAGGTTTCCCGGAGATATTCGATCATGATGGCTTCGATGTTGATATTACAGAAGCCTCGGGAGCCGTGGACGACCCGCATGGCGTGATGTCCTGGAGGACGCACGAGGGCAAAGCCTCTTTTCACCCGCTTCTCCATGACTTCAATTCCGATGGTTTTGGCTCCGCCCGCACTGATGAGATGGGATTCCGTCAGAACGCTCCATTCGTCGGGGGCACAAAAATGAACTCTCCGAATATCCTGGATCGTAGCCATATCGGGCTTGTATTCCACAATCCCGTCAATATCGAGGAGTCCCTCCTCAAAAACCTGGTCCTGAGTGTAGAGCAAACGTTCTTCGCGTTCAGGGTGGGTCGGGTCGATAGCCCAATCGAACGCAGGAAAGAAGACGAGACCTGTCTTGGATACGGTTTTTAGCATGGTGTTGCTCCTCTTAGCGCTCCCCATTGAACCCTGTCCACTTCCCGGACGACTCTCTGGTGTACGTGTGGGAGTATCAGTTTGCGCCGGGGAGAGGGCAGAAATTGAACAGCCTCTCTGCAATATCACGGAATTCGGGGATGAGTCCGGGCTTGATCTGGACCTTGATGCGGATGTTTTTGCCTGTCGTGTAGAAGTCTCTCACCATGTTGAACTGTAGATCCTCCAGGACCTCCATTTCCAGCTCCGACTCCGACGCACCTTCCTGCAGGCATTTGTCCTTCAACAGCTTAAATGCTAGATCCACGGCCTTTTGCCGGTCGAAGTCCTTCTTCACCTGCTGGTAGTACTGTTCTTCGGGTGCGATGGCAATGCCTCGCTCCGTGTCGGCAAAAAGGGTCAATTCACAGGTGTTCTTGGCCATACCCGTCCCCAGTGCATTGGCCACATTCCACTGTGGGACCACGTGGACCTGGAACTCCGTCATGGCCGCCAGCCGAAAGGCGAAGTAAGGCGCGGGTCCTCCCAGGACCAATATTTCCTTCGGCTTGACCTGGTACCCCTCCAGCAGCTCCTGCACCGTGTAAACGGGTTTGCTGTTGATGTCGTCGATCATTCTGGCCGCTGCCTCGAGGATCATATTGCAGGCCTGATCAAAGATGCGATTGGCCGTATCTTCCAAGGACATGCCGAGCTGCTCCGCCAGGGGCTGAATGCCGCGCCGCGCCGCCTCCACGTCGCCGTTGGAGGCTTTTCCCAGGACAAAAAGTGCGTCGGTGGGGGTGGGGAAGGGGCCTCCATAGGCCATGGCCCGTCCCTGGCGGTCCGGGCCGATCTTCAGCTTTCCGTCCACGATGCGGACGGTGCTGTCGCCGCCCAGGCCGATGGAATAGGTTTTTAGAGAACGGATGAGTGTCTTGTACCCTCCCACCTCGCTCCCCACGGGATCCAGGAGGGGAACACGACGGATGAGAACCGCCATATCGGTGGTGGTCCCCCCGATATCCAGCACGAGGGTTTCGTCCGTCTCCGAGGAGAACGGCAGAGATCCCATGACGCTGGCTGCCGGACCCGAGAGGATCGTCTGCCCCGGGGAATTCAGGGAGGCCTCGAGACTCATGGTCCCGCCGTCCGCTTTGAGGATGAAAATGGGGATGTTCAATCCCTTTTTCTGCAGAGAATCCTGTACGGCCTGAAAGAATTTTTTATGTACGGGGTAGACGGAGGCATTGAGATAGGTCGTCGCGATGCGGCGGGGGAAGCTCAGGTTGCCCGAGAGGCGATGTCCCAGGACGATGTTTTCAAAATCGTTCCCCAGTATGTCCCGGATGACGATCTCGTGTTTGGGATTGCGCACGGAAAACTTGCTCACCACTCCCACGTGGCGAACCCCTTCGGACTTGAGGAGTGCAGCGATGGCCTCGATTTCCATCGGGTCGACGGGTTGAATCTCCCGTCCCCGGTGATTGATGGAGCCCGAAACGGAAAAGTAGTGCCTGCCGGTGCGGAAGCATTCCGGATCGATGCCCGGGCCGCCGGAAACGATCATCGCCGCCTCCACCATCTTTTGCTCCGCTATGGCATTGGTTGTCAGAGTCGTGCTCAGTACTGCACGGCGGATGCTCTCCGGCGGAACGTCGCGCGTGACCTCCTCTAAAGCAGTCCAGACGCTCTCAAAAAGATTGGAAGGATTTGTGGGGACTTTGCTCTGACGAAGAATGCAATCTTCTCCGATGAGAACCACGTCAGTGTGAGTGCCGCCTACATCAAGCCCTATTATCATGATTTTCCCCTAAATTCTTCAGATAGATCTCTGTGGCCCATCCAGGATTTTTCCATGACTCGGTCCTATAGCAATGGCGTGCTCCGATACAATGTGGATCTATTTCCGGCGTCTTTCATCCTTCTGCCCGAAAAATGCTAACGGAAAGGTGTGTGCCTGTCAATGTAACTGTTCATGAAACTGAAAGATTCTTACTTTTTCTTCCCGATGGAAGGCATGGAAAAGGCAGCAGAAACAAGCCTCTATCAGAGCAGTCCGAGACAACACTACAATTTTGTCCACAAATGGAGACTCGGACTGAGTCTGACACGAAAATGTAACATTTTGAGCCGAAGCGCCTTTCCCATGCTCCTGAAAATGCGCTCCATACCTTGCGTTTCTCGGCGCAATGAAATGATCCGGGTGAGAGGCATATTTCTTGCTGCCAATTCAGCGTATTATGGAAACGAAAATTTGCGAGCTCGAATTGAAAGTCCTCTATGAGATCAGTCGCCTCATCGGACAAGTCCTGAACCTGGATCAGGCCCTGGAAACCATCCTGGGAATCCTCTCGGAATCCCTCTCCATGAAACGGGCCACGGTGACCTTGAAAGATGATGAAACCGGGCATCTCATCATATGTGCTTCACACGGGCTGAGTCCTACGGAAAAAAAGCGTGGCGTTTACCGACAGGATGAGGGGGTTACCGGCCTGATCTTTCAAACGGCCGAGCCCTTCGTTGTGCCCGACATCAGCCGCGAGCCCCTGTTTCTCAACAAGACCCGGTCCCGCCGCATTGAAAAGGACCGCATCTCCTTTCTGGGAGTGCCCATCAAGCTGCAGGCTGCTCCCATCGGGGTGCTGAGTGTGGACCGGCTCTTCGGCGATGAAGTGTCTTTCGAGGAAGACATTCGCTTCCTTTCCATTGTTGCTACCCTGGTCGCCCAGTTTGTCAGCATCAATCGCCAGGTCAAGGCCCGCGAGGAGTCCCTGCGAAAGGAGAACATTTCCCTCCGGGCGGAGCTGTCCGAGCGTTACGGTCATTTCTTCATGGTGGCCAGGAGCCGGAGTATGGCAGGGGTTCAGGAAATGATCAAAAAGGTCGCTCCCAGCAAAGCTTCCGTCTTGCTCCTGGGGGAGTCCGGCACGGGAAAAACGCTCATCGCCCGCATCATCCATGAGCTCAGCAACCGGGCCAAGCTCCCGTTTGTCAAAGTGAACTGCACTTCCCTCCCCGAAAATCTGTTGGAGTCCGAGCTCTTTGGATATGAAAAAGGCGCTTTCACCGGGGCGTCCAGGGCAAAGATCGGACGCATCGAGGAAGCCGTGGGCGGAACGATTTTTCTGGACGAAATCGGTGAGCTCTCCCTGGCGCTCCAGGCCAAGCTCTTGAGATTTCTGCAGGAACGTGAGTTCGAACGGCTGGGCGGCACCAGGACCATCAAGGTGGACGCTCGCATCATCGCGGCCACCAACCGGGACCTTTCCAAGGCAGTGACTGAAGGTTTGTTTCGCGAGGATCTCTACTACAGGCTGAATGTTTTCCCCATTCAGGTGCCACCATTGCGGGAGCGGGCGGAGGATATTCCCTTTCTCCTGGAGCATTTCATCGAGAAAATTTCCCGGGAATATGGGCGGAGGTTCCGGATTACGCCCCAGGCCATGGAGGTCCTGACCCTCTACGACTGGCCGGGCAACGTTCGCGAAATGGAAAACCTCATCGAGCGCCTGGCGATCCTCGTGGACGGCAATGAGATGGACCTCAGGGACTTTCCCCCCCACATGCATTCGCGTGAAAGGCTTTCCCCCCTGGAAGGTTCGGATTCCCTGTCACGTCTGGAAGAGATGGAGAAAAAGGAAGTTGTCGCTGCGCTGGAGCGGAACAGGTGGATCCAGTCTCGGGCGGCCAGGGAGCTTGGACTCACGCTGCGGCAGATGGGGTACCGCATCAAAAAATTCGGCCTGGATGATCTCCTCGACAAACGCCGCCGGCGAAGCGCGGGTATGAGGGAGAGACAGTGAATCGTCCTCGTGCTCTTCTCCGCCTCGAGTATCTCTTTCCTGCCGAGCCCTGAAGGGGGTTCAGTGTCGTGGAAGGTGGATGCGCTCGGCGTCTCCCTTCAATTGAGGAAAACGTCTCGATAAAAATCGAACTGCTCCGTAACGGCGCCGGCGCCCCGGATGACGGCACGGAGAGGATCTTCGGATTTTTGGACATTCAGCCCCGTCGCCTGGTGGACGAGGAGTCTCAGCCCCTTGAGTAAAGCGCCCCCACCCGCCAGCCAGATCCCGTTTTCCGCCACATCGGAGGCCAGGTCCGGGGATGCTTTCTCCAGGACGCGTCGCACGCCTTCCACAATGGCCAGGGTGGGCTCCTTGATGGCCTCACGAATGTCGGAATCCGTGATGGTGACTACCTTCGGCATGCTGCTCGCCAGATCTTTGCCCCGCAGCTTCACCTCCAGGGGCTTCTTGAGGGGTACGGCGGCGCCGATCTTTATTTTGATGATTTCAGCCATGGATTCGCTGATGTTCAGGCGGTGCTGCCGGCGGATATGATTGCAGATGGCTTCATTGGCTTCATCGCCCGCTACGCGCAGGGATTCGCTGCAGGACACGGCAAAACCGGAAATGATGGCGACTTCGGTTGTACCTCCGCCGATGTCGACGACCATCTGTCCCATGGGTTTGTCTATGGGAAGACCGCTGCCGATGGCTGCGGCCATGGGCTCCTCGATGAGGTAGACCTTCCCGGCGCCGGCCATTTCCGACGCTTCCATGACAGCTCTTTTTTCCACGGAAGTGATGCCGGCAGGCACTGCAATGACCAGTTTGGGACGAGAGAGGGGGACTCGCTTGAAAACCTTGCCCAGGAAAGTCCGAATCATGTGGGCTGCCGTTTCGAAGTCGTGAATGACGCCGTCTTTGAGAGGTCTCACACTCATGGTGTTCTTGCCGTGTCGGCCCGAAAGATTCTTTGCCTCTTTTCCCACAGCGACGACTCTTTGCGTTTCCTTGTCCACGCAAACCATTGAAGGCTCGTCTAGAACGACTCCCTTCCCCCTCACATAGATCAAGGTATTTGCCGTCCCAAGGTCCATCGCCATGTCTTTGGATAAAAAGTCAAACATTCGCCCGATCATTTACGTTTTCCCTTCAAATGGGGCTGGTTATTGCGAGGCTGCTTCCAAGGAGCACAATGGTCATGCGCCCATGTATATAGCAACATTTACGCCGGTGTGCAAATTGTTCATCAGACAAAATTCCCAAGGACTGTCCGGCACCTGCCAAACAAGATTCCGTTCAGAAATTCCGTCAAAGAGAAGCAAAGCGTTTTTCTCCTTGCTCCGCGTAGCTTTTCGGTTGACAAATGCGAGCGCTCTCACCATAGACTTAGGGCAACACATCTTGCAGTACAGGCCCTTCCCCGGTCGAGGGCGAGAAGAGCATCGCACCGTGAGCTCTTTTTATCTTTAGGGGGAATTCTGCCGAATTACGGGGTGGCTTCAGGACGAAGGTTTCAGGGCGGTGCTCATAGTAAATCGTATTCGACCCCTTGTTTTATCCGTGGTGTGCGAGCAAAGCTCCATTTGAAAGGATTCCGGGTATGCGGACAAAAACGGCTGTGGTCTGGGTGGCGTGGCTTCTTTTGACAGTGTTGATTCCAGGGTTGGCAATCGCGGCCCCATTTTCCGTTAACAGCCGCTCCGCTATTCTCATTGATACCCGTGATAATCGAGTGCTCTATGAAAAAAACGCCGATACCCTCATAGCCCCCGCCTCCATCACCAAAGTCCTCTCTCTCTATCTCATCTTTGAAGCCATTCGGGACGGACGCGCCCGACTGTGGGATAACGTGAATGTAAGCTGCCGTGCGGCGAGCACTGGAGGGTCGCGCATGGGACTTCGTGCGGGAGACCAGGTTCCCCTGGAGGAAATCATCAAGGGAATGGCAGTGGTGTCGGGAAATGATGCCTGCGTTGCTGCGGCTGAGCATTTTTCGGGCAGCGTGGAACAGTTTGTGAGGGAAATGAACATCAAGGCAAGAATGCTGGGCATGCGCAACACCGTCTTCATGACACCCAACGGACTCCCCGCCAAGGGACAGCTGACAACGGCCCGGGATATCTCCCGGCTCTCCCTGGCCTATCTGCATCGTTTCCCCGAATCGCTGAACATTCATTCCATGTGCACGTATACTTACCGCACTGAAACCCACCGCAACGCCAACAGGCTCCTGGGGAAATGCCCCGGCGTCGATGGGCTGAAAACCGGCTTCGTCTGCGCCTCGGGTTACAATCTCGCTGCGACGGCCAAAAGAGGTGATGTGCGGCTTCTCGCTGTCGTCATGGGAGCCCCTTCAGCCGGCACGCGTGCCTCCGAAACCGAAAAGCTCCTGGAGTATGGTTTTCAGTTGGTGGGCGGCGGCCTTCCCGGCATCATGGAGGTTCAGGATACAGGCAATGCGGGTCGGGTGAAAATCGCTTCGGACGCGGGCATCCTCGAAACAGGCCGGTCTTGCGAGGTGGAAGCAAAACCGAAAATCATCAAGGCCATCAAGCCCGTCGAAGAGGTCCCCCAGCCGCGGACCACTCCGAAATACGCGAGAAAGAAAGCGCCCAAAAAGGAAATCGTGAAAATACAAAAGGCTGGGGCCGGCAAGCAGGTCGCTTCCCGTTCCAGGAATGTCGCTGCAAAGCAAAGCTCTCCTCGGACCAAAATGGCCCGGGCAGTTCCTGCAAAGTCAGAAAAGGTCGCCAAGGTCGCCCAAGCTGCAAAAGCCCCAGTCGAGCCCTCCAGGAAGCTTGCAACGACAAATCCTAGCCCGGCCGGTAAGGTCAAGACCGCTTCCTCAACACCTTCCATTGCTCCCAAGGCTGTCGCCGCTCCCAAGGCTCAGCCTACGGCCCAAACCACAAAGGACAAGAAAGGCCGGAGGGGATAGGGGACTTCCCCCTGTTGATTTCGCTGTCCGGCGTGTCTTCGATATTCAACGGCTGTGTTTGGTAAGCGCTGCGATATTGCACAAGAGGCAATAAATCGGCATCCATCACTTGGGGTAGGGTGTATTTTATGCACCATCCGTACTGCGGAACTGCTTGTGCCACAATGGTGCGTAAAACGCACCCTACACTTTATTACAAATGACGGAGGACAGCAGGCTGGATATCCATTTCTTCCGCGGCGTCTTAAAGGTGAAATACTTCTTTATGGCGTAGAGTCAAGGCTTCCAGGCGCTTCTTGCTGTCACGCAGATCCGCAAGGGCCTGGTTGTGGTATTCGGGAGTTTCTTCCGTCATCTTGGGGATCAATCCTTCGTAGTAGGCAAGCCCTTCCACCAGATTGTCTCTGAATTCTCCGAAATACTTGATCCTTTGGTCATTGGCCGCTGGCAGTGAGTCATTGATCTCCCGTTCCAGATAATCAATGTACATGTCCAGCTCGGCGATGAACATGTTGGGGCGATGCGCTCCATCGAGCAGGCTCGTGCGGCCGTAAATGTGATCCACCATCTCTTCGAGAGTATAGGTTCTGGAAAAATAGGCGAGATTCGGGCCCGGGCATATAGCGGGAGTGCTGGGCAGGTCTCCGGGCTCATTGAGCTGATGCAGCAGCATGGCGGCCCCTGCCAGGTCGTTGCACAAGCAGGCTTTGGCGAGGATGTTTTCACTGGCTTCCTGGAGCGATGCCGCATCCATCTTCTCTCCGGCCAACTGCTGCAATTTTTGTTTTTGATAAAGGCTGGAAGCCGTGCAGATGGGGTTCGTCGTGAATTCCGTGTTGGAGACGAGGTGCCCCTTGATGCAGGGACTGCCCGGACGTCCCTCACGGATCTTTTTCAGTTTGGATTC
This sequence comes from Desulforhabdus sp. TSK, assembly GCF_022836495.1. GTDB lineage: Bacteria > Desulfobacterota > Syntrophobacteria > Syntrophobacterales > Syntrophobacteraceae > Desulforhabdus. The sequence goes on along the minus strand of NZ_BQXM01000032.1, from coordinate 16,829 downwards.
TTCACTCGCGGAATTTCTCAAGTTGTTGAAGGGAATCCCCAGGGGGGAGACATTGCTGAGAACCAGGTCTTCCGACGAGGCATGGCAGAGCTTTTTCAGGGTTTCGTGATCGACTGTAGTGGCTTCAGGTACGAGCAGGAAAGGGGTTCCCCAACCCGTTCCGTCGACATTGTAGTAAGTGAGCAAAAAATCATTTTCATGTGCGGTGCCGATGCCGCCTTGAGCCGTAATGCGCACGGGATGAGGGGCGTCGAACGTTTTCTTTCCCTTCTGCTTGCGGGCCTTATTGTATAGGTCAAAGAGCGTTGAGACGAGCTCGCTCTTTTTCTGTTTGAACTCTTCCAGGCTGGGTCCCATGAGATTTCCACCGTGGCCGAAAGCGTGTCCGCCGCAATTCAGCCCGGACTCCAGGCGGTATTCCGAGACCCACAGCCCTTTCTTGGCGAAGAATTTTCCCTGGGTCAGGGCCGAGCGGTAATCATTGACCTTGACGACGATCTTCTTCTTGATGAACTGGTTCTCGTCTGCGTGAAAATCTTCGAAGTTTTCGGCATAACTGTACAAACGTCCATTGAACCCTGCGGAGAATATGATGGACGAATGGAGCCTGCTGTTGGCGTATCCTCGCAGTGCAGCCAGAGCATCCGTGAATTCCCCGGGAAGCGGCTCTCCGTTGGAATCGAAATTGGTGCGATCCAGTTTCGTCATGATGTTGACGTCAATGCTTCCGGGCCGGATCTTCTCTCTCAACTCCTCCTGGACTCTTTGCTTCTCGGCCGAGTTGCTCATGGCAAGCATGCGGTTATAAGCCTGCTTCAACGGCGATGAGTCAGCCAGGAGCTCGAAATACCTGGTGATTTCACTGCCGATCTCGAAAGCGGATGCCTTGAGTTTTTCAAATTGATCTTTGACGATGCGGTCCAGGAGATTGAGGTATGCAGTGATCCGATTGGCTCTGGCATCCGGATCCGCTTTATGGATCGGAATGAATTCTTCGCCCATCATTTTGCAGTAGAACTTTCGCATCCTCTCGATGAGCGTATCGTCAACACAGGAAAGAACCGAGGAAATCCCGTATTTCGCTATTTTTGCCGGTGACTCAATGGTGAATGCCGTTCCCATGACAGGGATATGGAATGAATGAATGAGGTCTGCCATCATCTTCCTTCTCTAGAACCTTGAATGCATGTCTATGGGATCAAAAATTGTCCGTAACCCATTGTTTCTGCAATAACTCTCCTTTCGTCTCCCCACCCGTTCATGGAGTGGTGGGTGAATCGACGGATTGATCTCATGACTAAAGGCACAACCTTACACCGCAGGGTGCAAAAAGCCAAGCAAACTGTGAAATAAATCTTTATAAATCCGCGTTCCCCGCAGTGGAAATCCTCTATCCCTTCAGGAAAGTTTGGCAGTCCGACACTGCAGGATTTTTTTCAATGCGTCACGATCCTCTCGTGAAAAGAACACGGACCCAGGAAACGTGAGAGGCGGCTTGCGCGTGTATTGTTCCAGAAATTTGCAAAATGCTGCGACGGAAGGAGCGGATGAAGAAGTGTCAACATCCTCCCCCGGCATCTCCAGCGCGGCTTCCTGCAAGGGTGCCTCAGCCGGTTCTTCAGGGACGCGCAACGGTATCGTCTCCACCTCCCCGGAGGGTGCGACGGGGAGTGGGGCTGCCGCCACCGCCGCCTCGGGTTGAGGTGCGGGGAGTGCAGACGGAGGACGGTCCGGTTCTGAGGCGATGGCATGGTACCGCTTCATCATTCCGGATGAGTTTTCCGCATCGCCGTTCCTTTCGGCTGCGGCAGCCAGGATTTTGTAAAGCACGGCATTTTTTTCAAAATCTTTCCGGGCGTCCTGAAGGATGCTCTCTCCCTCTTCGAGCTCCCCCGATTCCCATAGGGACCAACCCAGCAGCACTCGCCCTGCCAGGTTTTGCGGGTGAAAAGTCAGTCCCCGGCGGCACACGGAGATGGCCTCCGCCCATGCTTTTTGGGAACAGAGCGCTTCTGCCAGGGTGACGAAAATCTGGGAAGAGGGATCGAGCTGCAGGAGCTCCCGGTACCTGTCGACTGTATCCATGGTTTGCGGCGGGGCAGGTGGAGGGCATTCCGCCTTCTCCCGGAAAGAATCCAGGGGAGAGAGCAGCCCCTTCACGTCGGCAGAAAAGGGAGCCTCGAAGCCATTGGCCTCCATGCTGTCGCGGAGACCTGCCATGGAAGCTCCGAGAGCTGCGGCAGCATGCTCCTGCCAAGGGTCGCCCATCTCGGTCCTGAAGAATTCCTGAAAACGCGTGCCGGCCGCAGCCAGGTCTTCCATGCCCAACATGGCGGCTGTGCTGGAAAATTCCAGCAGGCTCCGCCAGACGGATCCCGCTCTCCTGTCCTGGATTCCTTTGAGGGTCAAATCCAAAACATCGATGAGCGCTGCCCAGTCTTCCCGCATCACGGGATCACTCATGCCGATCTCCTTGATCATCTGATCTTCTTCAAACACTGGAGGCCTGGAATCAAAAACCTGCGAAAGGATTTAAAGGAATCTGCGGTTCAGGGTCAAGGAATAAAATACCCCGGAATGAACTTCCAGAATCTCATCCCGCCTGGAAAACGGCACAATGGCATTGATGCAGTGCTTCGAAGTCGATCATTCGGGTTGTGCAAGCGTTTGGCGCAGTTGTGTGGCGAGGTTGTGGGCCTTCCTCAGGGGCTCAGGGAGGCGATAGCGCCCCACGCAGCCTTCGATGATCTTTCGCGAGCTCTCCAGGTCCGCCAGATGTCCGGGTGAGATATAGACAGGCTTGACTCCCTCACGGGAGCAATAGACATATCCCACCGTTTCTTCCGCAAGGAGCAGGGGCATGTAGTTTCCCCGTCGGAGGTCCAATGGGGCATGAGTTCCGCACAATCGCGTCTTGGCGCATCCCACTGTCGGGATGTCTAAAAACAGGCCCAGGTGGGAGGCCAGGCCGAGCCTGCGGGGGTGCGCGATGCCCTGGCCGTCGCACAGGAGCACATCGGGTGGGCGCTGCAACTGGTGATGGGCAGCCAGCAACGATGGAACCTCCCGGAAGGAGAGCAGCCCCGGGATATAGGGGAAAGGGATGGGGGCGATGACATGCGCGGTTTCCAGTGGCTCCAGCCCGGGCCACCGGAAAGTGAGCATCACCGCCACAAGGCGGTTTTTCCTGGGGATGTAGCCGATGTCAGCCGCTCCCAGAACCTCAAAATGTTCGGGGAGCGGCTGCAACCGGACTCGCTGAGCGAGCTCACGCTGGAGTGCTATGGCTTCCTTGGGCGATAGGTCCCAGCGGTGAAGGTGGGGCATGCGCTTTCCTCAGCTGCAGCGGGAGAACCCGCAGGACCGACAGACAATGCAGCCGCCTTCGTGCTCCACGGCGGAGCCGCAGTCCGGGCAGGCGCCCATTTCGGCGGCAACGGACGCAACATGAGTTTCCGCACGATGGTTGAGGACTTTCGCAATGGCGTCGGAGCAGGAAACGACCTGCTCGCCATTTTTCCACACGGGCGAGGGACAGCGGATGCCCATGAGCTGCCGCACGATGGCGTCCATCTTGACTCCCGACCGCAAAGCCAGAGAAATGAGGCGGCTGGTGGCTTCAATCTGGGAGTAGGCGCATCCTCCGGCTTTGCCCATTTGGGCGAAGACTTCGCAGTAGCCGTATTCGTCCTGGTTGATGGTGACGTAGAGCTTGCCGCAGCCCGTGTCGATGCGCTCCGTAAAACCCGTAGTCTTGTCGGGCCTCGGCCTGGGCTCCACCTGGGGATACTTCGCCTTGCGCTGAATGTTCAGGACCTGCACGTCACGGCTTCCATCCCTGTAAATGGTCAGCCCTTTGCATCCCAGTTGAAAAGCCTTGAGATAGGCGCTGGCCACGTCTTCCACCGTGGCTTCGAAGGGGAAGTTGATGGTCTTGCTGACGGCATTGTCCGTGTGCTTCTGGAACGCCGCCTGGATGCGGATATGCCATTCGGGAGAGACATCGTGAGAGACGACGAAGCTGCGGCGGACATCCGAGGGGATCTCCATGAAGTCCTTGATGCTTCCGCGCTCGGCGATGCGCTTCATGAGCTCATCGGAATAAAATCCCCGTTCATGGGCGACTTTCTGGAAGAGGGGATGGACCTCCAGCAGCTCTTCACCGCCCAGGACCTTGCGCACGTAGCTGATGGCAAAGAGAGGCTCTATGCCGCTGGAGCAATTTCCGATGATGCTGATGGTCCCCGTCGGCGCAATGGTGGTCGTGGTGGCATGGCGCATGTGCGGGGTATCGGCGCGGTCGTAGATGGACCCCTTGTAATTGGGAAAATTCCCCCGTGTCTCTCCCATTTGAGCGGACGCGGCCTTGCTCTCCTTCTGGATGAAGGACATGACTTCCTCTGCCGTGGCGACGGCCTCTTCGGAGTTGTAAGGAATGCCGAGGGCAATGAGCATGTCCGCAAACCCCATGACTCCGAGTCCGATCTTGCGGTTGGACTTGGTCAATTCCTGGATTTTCGGCAGAGGATACTTGTTGACTTCGATGACGTTGTCGAGAAAATGCACGGCATCCCAGATCACGTCCTTCAAATGGGCGTAGTCGATCTTTCCATCTTTCACCATGTGAGAAAGATTGATGGAGCCCAGGTTGCAGGATTCGTAAGGAAGGAGGGGCTGTTCTCCACAGGGGTTTGTGCTTTCGATCATTCCCACCTGGGGAGTGGGATTGCCCCGGTTCATGGCGTCCAGGAAAATGATTCCCGGCTCCCCGTTTTTCCATGCCGATTTTACAATCTGATCGAAGATCCTGCGCGCGGATATCTTGCCGACGGACTGCTGTGTGCGGGGATTGATGAGATCATAATCCGTATCCTTTTCGAAGGCCTCCATGAAGGCATCCGTAATGGCGACGGAAATATTGAAATTGGTCATACGGTCGTTGTCGGTCTTGCACGTGATGAATCTTTCAATGTCCGGATGGTCCACCCGCAGGATGCCCATGTTGGCGCCCCGGCGGGTTCCACCCTGCTTGACGGTTTCCGTGGCCGAATCGAAGACGCTCATGAAGGAAACGGGGCCGCTGGCAATCCCCTGTGTGGAAAGCACCTTGTCGTTTTCCGGGCGCAGCCTGGAAAAACTGAAACCCGTTCCCCCGCCGCTCTTGTGGATCATGGCCGCGTGCTTGATGGCTTCGAAAATGCTGTCGATGGAATCTTCCACCGGCAGCACAAAGCAGGCCGAGAGCTGCCCCAGACGGCGCCCGGCGTTCATGAGCGTCGGGGAGTTGGGGATGAAATCCAGCGACGCCATGAGTCGATAGAAGTTGAAGGCGGTTTCCTCGATGCGGTCGGTCCCCTCGTAAGTCCCGTCACCCTTGGCAATGGCCTTGGCTACGCGCCAGAAGAGCTCTTCCGGTGTTTCCACCGGCTCGTTCTTTTCATTCTTTTTCAGGTAGCGCTTCTTCAGGACCACCAGAGCATTGGGAGAAAGCACCAGGGGAGGTTCTTTCTTGACGAGGGTCATACGCCTTTTCTCGGCGGAGCTGGAGGAATCGGATGGTTCCTGCTCATGACTGGCCTGCTTTGCAGGGGACGGTATGCGATCGGCCATAATGATCGTATCCTCTTTCGGTATTGAGGTATTTTAGTAATAAATTGAACTAGCTAAAGATACTCTGTTCTTTGGAGCTTCGTGCTTTCCTGTAACTATGAAACATTTATGATAGGGGAAAAACAAGGGGTGTCAAAAAGTAAATTATGATGGAATCAGGCAGGCTTTGGGACAATGGCAAGATATCATGATAAAAAAATGGGCGGCCGCATGAGGGTTGTTTCCGGGTTCCGAACTGGTGTAAACAGATGCAGGATACGGAAAAACATGATGAAATGAATTTCAGGCTGAAAGTATCACGGGAGTCGTTCATGCTGCAATGCCTTTCCCCTTCGAAACGACTGCTGCCGGCTCTGCTGGCAATGAGCAGCCTTGCCTGGGTCTTCGGATGCACGGTAGGCCCGGATTATGTCAAACCTCGAATGGATGTGCCCTCCAGGTGGAATGAAGCCACGGCAAGCGAGGCCGCTTCCGGCCCTGCCGACGTTGCCCGGTGGTGGACCCTCTTTCAGGACCCCAGGCTCGATGTCCTCATCGAGCAGGCGGTACAGTCCAACAACGACTTGAAGCTGGCGGAAGCCCGTGTGCGGGAAGCCCGCGCTCTGAGGGGTGTGGTGGCTGCCGATGCCTATCCCGATCTGACCGCGTCGGGCTCTTACCGTCGCATACGACGGAGCGAAAGATCTTCACCGTCGGCTTCAGCGGCCTCCTCTTCGTCCGTGGGGAGCCTGAGCGGCAGCAACACTCAAGACCTCTTTGACGCAGGGTTCGATGCCAGTTGGGAAATCGATGTCTTCGGGGGCATCCGCAGGTCCGTGGAAGCGGCCGAGGCGGATATCGGCGCCTCCGAGGAGAATCTGCGGGATGTGCTCGTCTCTCTGCTGGCGGAGGTTGCCCGCAACTACCTGCAGCTGAGGGGGGATCAGCTCCGCCTGTCCATTGCCGCTGAAAATATCCGGGCCCAGCAGCAGACGCTGGAGCTCACGCAGGCGCGATACGATGCGGGACTGAGCAACGAGCTGGATGTGGCCCAGGCGAAGGCACAGCTTGCAGGGACGGAGGCACAGGTCCCTCGCCTGGAGAGCTCGGCGCGGCAGGCGATTCATCAATTGGGCGTGCTGCTCGGAAAGGACCCTGGGGCACTCCTTGCAGAGCTCTCAGAGCAGGCCCCCATTCCGTTCGGTCCCCCTGAAGTGCCTGTGGGGCTCCCTTCGGAGCTGCTCCGCAGGAGGCCCGACGTACGCCGCGCGGAACAGGATCTGGCTGCGGCCACCGCCCGCATTGGAGTCGCGACGGCGGATCTGTTCCCGAAGTTTTCACTTACGGGAGCCCTGGGACAGCAGAGTGTGAACTTTTCAGACATCACACTTCCCGAAAGCCGCTTTTATTCCTTTGGCCCTTCGATCTCATGGCCAGTTTTCGCCGGCGGACGCATTCGAGCCAATATCCGTGTCCAGGATGCGCGGCAGGAACAGGCGGCCATCCTCTATGAGCAGAGCGTCCTCAATGCCCTGAAAGACGTGGAGGACGCTCTCGTGGCATACGCCAAGGAGCAGCAAACACGGAAATCCCTGATAGAATCCACCGAAGCGACGCGCAAGGCGGTGGATATCTCCAACGAGCTCTATTCCCAGGGGCTGGTGGACTTCCTCAATGTGCTGATCAACCAGCGAGCCCTCTTTCAGTCCCAGGACAGCCTGGCTCAAAGCGACCAGCTGGTTTCTCAGAACCTGGTGGCTCTTTTCAAGGCCCTGGGAGGAGGATGGGAAGTACCACCTTCCCCGTGATGGCTGATCGGAGTCTGTCCGCCGTAAAATGAAGGAGGGGGAGAGTCACTGCTGTTGAGCCAACCCTTTTTCGTCATTCCGGCGAAAGCCGGAATGACGAAAAAACAAGCGCTTTGGACCCCGGTTTTCACCGGGGTGACGTTGAGTCAACAGCACTGATGGGGGATGGTGGCCGTAAAGCGTTCACACTGCCTCAATTCGAACCGGACAATGCCGTCACCGTCGAGGAGGAGTATTTGAACACTGAGACAAAAGGATTCGCGAGGCGGCGCCTGCTCCTGATGTATTGGCTCTGGGGTGTTGTTGTCCTCCTGGTGGCGGGGAATGCCGTGGCTGAATCCGGAGTGCCTTACACTGTGGCACTGCGGGGCGTTACAGACGAAGACCTGCAAAAGACTCTTGAGGCGGTGTCCATCACCGTGGCGCGAAAAGAGGAGCCTCCCGCCACCCTCTTTCTCCTCCGGAGAAGAGCCGCCGACGATGTCGAGGCTCTTCGTGAAGTGCTCCGTTCCCAGGGCTATTACGCCGCTGAAATCCGCTTGGAGATGAACGAAGAGACAACTCCTGTCAGCGTCGTATTTGAAATTCAAACGGGGCGGCGCTACCTCTTGAAATCCGTGGAAATCGAGTCCATTGAAGGATCCTCTCTCCCCGATGTGAAAATGCCGTCTTCCTCTGCCCTTGGGCTGGCCGTGGGCGAGCCTTCGGACGCGAGCCGTATCGTCAATGCTCAGGATCTGCTGGTTCGAGACGTGAGGAGGCAGGGATATCCCTTCGCCAGGGTAGCCGATCGCAGGGTGATCGTCGATCACAGCCAGGAAGGCGTCTTTGTGACATACACTCTGGATGCCGGTCCTCCAGGGCGCTTCGGCGACACGACTTTCAAAGGACTGGAGTCGGTGGAAGAGGAATTCGTGAGAAGGAAGCTGCCCTGGCGGACGGGTGAGCGCTTCAATGCCGACCTCTTTGCCGAGGCGCGCAAACGCTACACCGATACGCGCCTGTTTTCGCTCATTCTCATCAAGGAGGGAGAGGCCCTGGACGAAGAGGGTCGCCTCCCCATCACCGTCGAATTGACGGAAAGGAAGCATCGCAGCATCCGGGCCGGTGTGAGCTACAAGACCGATGAAGGCGCCGGGGTCGCCGCTTCGTGGGAAAACCGCAACCTGTTTCATGAAGGAGAGCGTTTTAAGACGGCATTGACCCTGTCGGAGCTCGTCATCGCTCTCGACAACACCTTCCAGAAGGTCGATTTCTTCAGGCCGGACCAGGTGCTCAATGCCAATCTCCGCGTGGCCAGGGAGAATACGGACGCTTTCACCAGCAACAATGTGGAGAGCTCGTTGATCGTGCAACGGGACTTGAGGCCGGGAATGAAAGTCGGGCTCGGACCGGGGCTGAGGCTTTCGGAAGTCGATCCCAAAGCGCCGGATTCCGACCGTGAGACCTTCGCGCTGGTCTCCCTGCCGGGCCAGTTTGACTGGGATTTCAGTGACAATCTCCTGGATCCCACCCGCGGCGGGCGCCTGAGGCTGCAGGCCGCTCCCTATTACGACCTCCTGGGATCCGATGTCAGCTTTTTCAAAAGCTACGGCAGCTACAGCCATTACCTGACGCTTCTGGAGCATCCCTTCCTGGTCTTTGCGGGCCGGGCGGCCGTGGGGAGCATGAGCGGCGTCGACACCAATTCCATCCCGGCGGATATCCGCTTTTACGCAGGGGGTGGCGGCTCCATTCGCGGATACGCCTACCAGTCCGTCAGTCCTCTCCTGGACGGGGATCCCGTCGGGGGACGATCACTTCTCGAATTCAGCGCCGAATTCCGACTGAAGATCACCCAGACCATCGGCCTGGTGGCTTTTCTTGACGGTGGAAGCGCCTTCGATTCGGTTTACCCCGACTTCGACACGAGCCTGCGGTGGGGGACAGGCGGCGGAGTGCGTTATTTCACTCCCATCGGTCCCCTGCGTGTGGACGTGGGGGTTCCCCTGGACCGCAGAGAGGGCCTGGACGACGCCTTTCAGGTATACATCAGCCTGGGACAGGCATTTTAGGATGTGAGTGCGCCATGGAACCTGTGAAACGACGCAGAGTGTTCATCTGGGCGGCGGGAGCACTGGGAGCAGTCTTCGTGTTGCTCCTGGGGCTGTTTCTCTTCCTGCAGACCGGTACCGGTAAGGATCTCCTCACCTCCAGGCTGTCGCGTCTTCTCAGCAGTGAACCGGAACAGCAGGTGATCCTGGAGCACCTGGAAGGGTTTGTTCCCTTCAGGATGCAACTGGGGCGCCTGGAAGTCCGGGATGCCGCGGGGACGTGGCTCCATGCCGAAAATGTGGCCCTGTCCTGGTCCCCCCTGGCGCTCCTGGGAGGAAAGTTTCACATTGAAGCATTGACGGCAGCCCGCATCGAAATCCAGCGCTTGCCGCCCTCGGCCCCCCAAGAGCCCCCCAAACCTCCCGAAGCTCCTCAGCCCTTCACATTGCCGGAAAAGCTCCCCCCTGTCTCCCTGGATCATCTGAAGGTGGAGGAGCTTGTCCTGGGGCAGCCCGTTGTGGGAAAGGCCGGCGCCTTCCAGTTCGAGGGGAAGCTCGGGGCAGCTCAGGACGCGGAGGGCCTCACGGCCGCTTTTCACCTCCGCCGTATCGATGCGGGGCCGGAAACCCGCCTGGACCTGGACGCCACTCTCGTCGGAAAACCATCTCGACTGGTGGTGGACGGGAAATTTCACGAAGCTCCCAACGGCTGGCTGGCGGCTGTTTTGAACCTGCAGGAGGCCGGCGAGCTCCAGGTGGATCTCGGAGGGGAGGGGCCCCTTTCGGATTGGAAGGGGTTCCTCAGGGGCAACCTGGGGAAATACGGATCCATTGATACTCAAATCCAACTGGGAGTCCGCGAAGAAACCGTCCTCGGACTCGATGGGAAGTCTGTCGCCGCTGCGTCCCTCCTGCCACCGGAACTGGTTCCTCTCCTGGGGCTCGAAAGCCGGTTCGGCCTGACACTGCGCCTGACTCCGGGAAAGTCCCTGGCCCTGGAAAAGGTGGACCTGCAGGGTGCGGGCTATCATCTCCTGGGGTCGGGCGGGCTGAACCTCCAGTCCCAGGAGCTCTCCAGCGACTTCACCCTTGCGGTGCAGGATCTCAAGGTCCTGGAATCCCTTGCCGGGACCCCTATCGCCGGGGGGCTGAGCCTCCAGGGCAAAGTGGGCGGCATCCTGCCCCACCCCCAGGGGCAGCTGACGGTCGATCTGCAGAAGCTCCTGGTCCAGAAGCTCCAGGTGGAGCATGTAAAAACCGACCTGCATTTTGAGCCCCTGGATCGCCAGGCGGCGGGCTTTTCCGGGGTCCGCCTCACGGGAAGCGGCCAGGCGGAGAAATTGAATCTCCTGCAAGAGAAGAAGCTCCCGGAAACCTCCCTGGGTTGGTCTCTGGACGTGAGTGTCCCGCCGCAGGGGAAAATTGCCATCCGCCGGTTCGAAATTCAGGGAAATCAGCATCTTCTCAACGCCGTTGGAGACTTCGATCCCGCTGCCCTGGAGGGATGGGTGGACGTGAATCTCGAAGTGAAAGATCTGCGGCTCATCACCGCCTTTCTTGGAGCAGAGCACCCAGGGGCCGTAAAGCTCGATGTCCGGCTGAAGGGAGAGGGGAGCCGGGGACCGGCCACCGCCCGCCTGGAAGGGGAAGCTGTCGGATTGGGGGGATTGCCTCCCGCTGTCATGGGCCTGATGGGACCCAGGGTGACCCTGGTCAGCCATGCGGCGCTCCATGAAAACCGAAAATTGCAGATTTCAGGGTTTGAACTGGCGGGGCAGGGGTTCCGCCTCACCAGCGATGCCACCGCGGATCTCACCCAGAAGGTGGTGGACGGAAGCTGGAAGCTGGTGCTCCCCCGCCTGGATTCAGTCGGTGCAGCCATGAAAAAGCCCCTGTCCGGAAGCCTGGAGGCGGAAGGCCATGTGAAAGGACCCTTCCAGGCTCTGGCTTTGGACGTTTCCGTGAAGGGACAAAATATCCAGTGGGAGAAGAGCAGATTCGATGCAGTGGCTTCGGAGCTGAGGGCACGGGAGGTGCCCGGGGCGCCCCGAGGGGATTTTTCTCTGGATGCCAGGGCGGGAAGGGAGAACCTGAAGACCGCCCTGGAGTTCGCCCTGGAAAAGGACATTCTCCAGGTGGCCAACCTGAGGCTGGATGCTCCCGGCAGCAAGCTCGAAGGAACTCTTGGAGTGGATCTGTCCAAGACGCTTTTACAGGGAAACGTCAACGGGCGCTTCAGCGATCTGAAGGCCCTGGGGCGATTTCTCGGACAGCCCCTGGCGGGCACGGGTGAAATCAAGGTGCTCTTGTCCCACGCCAGGGGGCAGCAGGATGTCAAAGCCCTCCTCCAGGGGAAAGACCTGGTTTTGCCCTTCGGCCGAACCGGGCAGGTGGGGGTGGATGCGGACCTCAAGAACGTGCTTCAAGCGCCCAGCGGCTCCGCCAAAGTGGAGATCCAGGACTTTCAGCAGGCCGATCTCATCTTGAAAAGCCTCCAGCTCCAGGCAGCCGGCGATGAAAAGGGCGCCAAGTTCCAGGGCAGGGCCAGGGGACGCTCCCGCGAGGATTTCAACCTGGAGACCGTGGGAGAATGGGCCAGGTCCGGCAGCGCTGATCGCATTCAGGTGAAAAGCCTCACTGGAAATTTTGGAAAATACCCGGTGGAGCTCCTGCAGCCCCTGGGTTTCACCCGCTCGGGGCAGGAGCTTTCCCTTGAGAAGCTGGCACTGAAATTTGGGAAGGCTCGCGTGGACGCCGCGGGAAATATGGGACCCCGGAGGGTGAGTCTCGATGCCCGCTTGGAGGAATTTCCCCTGGGAATGCTCGCTCTTGCCGGAGTGGACGACCTTTCGGGGACGGGGAACGGCCGGCTCCAGATGACGGGAGATCCAGGCAGACCGTCCACCCGGCTGAATCTGCGGCTGGTGGACGTGCGGTCCGGGAAGGCCTCCATGAAAAATGTTCCCCCCGCGAACCTGGCACTGAACAGCTCCCTGGAGGCCGGGGTGCTGAAGGTTGACGCTGCGCTGCAGGGACCGGTGGAGGGGACTGCGACGGCAGGCCTTTCCGTGCCCGTGCGCTTTTCCGTGGTCCCTTTTGCCTTTGACCTTCCACCCTCGAGCCCCCTCCAGGGGAATCTCCAGGCCGAAGCGGATCTGGCCAAGGTCATGGAATTCGTTCCGCAGGAAGGGCAGAAGCTCTCGGGTCATTTCAATACGCACCTGGAAATGGGGGGAACCGTTTCGGAGCCCGTCCTTTCGGGAGATGCCGTCATCGAAAAAGGGCATTATCAGAACCTGCAGAGCGGCACGGTTCTCGACGCCCTTTCCGCGAGGGTTCTGGCGAAGGGACGCCGCCTCGACATTGAATCCCTGAAAGCGACCGATGGCGGGGCGGGGAGCATCTCAGCCACGGGGGGAATCGATCTGCTGCCCGAAAAGGACTTCCCCTTTCACCTGGACCTGACGTTGAAGGACGCCACCCTCGTGCGGCGCGAGGATGTGACGGGGACGCTTCGGGGAGGGCTGAATCTGGAGGGTTCCTCCCGGGGCATGGCCTTGGGCGGAAAGCTCGAGGTGGCACCGGCCCAGGTGAGCCTGCCCAAGTCCCTTCCGCCGGGCGTGACGCGCCTCGAAGTCATCGAAATCAACGGCCCCGTGAAGGAGGGGAAGCAGGCAAAGCCAGCTGCGGCCTCCTCGCCCTTCAAGATGGACCTCGACCTCGGAGTGACCCTTCCAAACCGCGTGTTTGTGCGGGGCCGAGGCCTCGAATCCGAATGGAGCGGGAAGCTGCGCATCGAGGGGAGCTCCGATGCTCCCGTGGTCACCGGAAATCTCGATGTCATACGGGGCTATTTCGAATTCCTCGACAAACGCTTCAAGTTCGTGAAGGGGAACCTGCAGTTCAACGGCGCCGTCCCGCCAGCTCCCGTCCTGGACGTGACGGCGGAAGCCCAGGCCAGGGACATCACGGCGCGCCTGGTGGTTACGGGGCTGGCCTCGTCACCCAAGATCGAGCTCGAATCGGACCCCTATCTCCCCCGGGATGAGATCCTGGCGCGCATCCTCTTCGGGAGAAACCTTTCCAGCATCACCCCCGTGCAGGCCCTGAGGCTGGCCAAGGCGGTGAGAGCCCTCTCTTCGGGGGGGAGCGGCCTGGACCTCATCGGCAGCAGCCGCAGGTTCCTGGGACTGGATCAACTGGATTTCCGGGAGGGCGAGGGGTCGGAAACAGCGGTGGGTGTCGGGAAATACCTGACGGAAGACATCTACGTGGATGTTCAGAAGAATGTCAGCGGCCAGGCCGGAAGGGCCCGCGTGGAAGTGGAGCTGACTCCCAATATCACCATCACGGGGGAAGCCGGGTCGGACGCCACGACGGGGCTCGGTGTCAACTGGAAGCGCGATTATTGAAGCTGCGGCGCAATGGTCGGGAGAGAATGTTGTTGGCTCAACCTGCGGCTGACAATCTGCGGTCGTCAATCTGCAGCCGCCATTTCGGCGAAAGCCGGAATCGAATCAAATACAAGATGTTGGGATTTTGGTTTTCAGGAGGTGTGACATTGGCTCGACCCTAGGGCGTCCAAATTGAATCTCGATTGTTGCCGGTTTTTTGGCCCTCCAGAGCCCGGAGGGCTCACAGCTATTAGCCGGGGGTTGAGGCCTTAAGGCCGATACCCCCGGTTAAGAATGAAAAAGAAGGAAACGACCCTGGAGGGGTCGCAGTCGCAGAATGCCCTTGCTGGCACCCCTTCAGGGTGCATGATCATGCTACCAGCCTACCGGTGGTATCGCCTTTGCTGGCTCAACCACCGTCTAATGGCTGTGATCCCTCCGGGATCAGGAGGGCCAGGAACCGGGCAAGAAATTCGGGCGATTTTGCCCCTTTTTGGACGCCCCACACCAAAGCGGTAAGCCACTGACTCGACAATAAAATACGTAAAGGATGGCCAATTGTCCATAGGGGGTACAAAAGGAAAATTGACCATTTTACGAAAAGCCCCCTGAACGCTTACTATCAATGACCTCAGATTTCATTTTTTCATTTTTGAATGTGACAATTGAGCCAAGAAAATACTCTTCATTTTCATCAAAGGCCTCGTAATTATTATCTGGGAAGGAGAAGAGAAAAATATCATCCCAAAGAGTTTGGCATTGCTCTTCGCCCCAAGCGTAAGGGCGTTGATAGTCAGGAATGAGAAAATCTGCTTTTTTATCCGAAAACAGGTCGAAAATTGTTTTTTGATCTACGTTGAGTTTTGACATCTTTTTCTCCTATGGTCGCATCGCATAACGTCTCTGGGCGTAACCTACAACGCCTACGCTCGCTCCCTGCCCGAGGATACCTCACACGGCGTTGCCAGGTTGACGCCCGGGTTAGGCCGTGTGCCCGATCTGGCGGCCAAGTTCTGACCACGGCTTGATGCCCTTGAGTGTGTCCCGAAGCTGGTCCTGTGCGACCTCCGTGTCGTAGGCGGCCTGAGCCCGGAGCCAGTATCCGTCCGAGAGGCCGAAGAACTTGCAGAGACGCAGGTCGGTGTCAGCCGTGATGGCACGCTTGCCCGCGACGATCGCACCGATGCGCTGGGCGGGAACGCCGATCTCCTTGGCGAGACGGTACTGCGAGATGCCCATGGGCTTGAGGAACTCCTCAGAGAGGAGCTCGCCCGGGCTGACTGGCTTGAGCTTGGTCATCGTCATCACCTCCTAGTGGTAGTCCACGATCTCAACGTCCTGCGGACCCGCTTGCGTCCAACGAAAGCAGATGCGGAACTGGCCGTTCACCCGGATGCTGTGCTGTCCCGAACGGTCTCCCTTGAGCGCCTCAAGCCGATTGCCCGGCGGCACCCGCAGGTCGTCGAGCACGCCCGCGATCTCAAGCTGCCGAAGCTTGCGCCTGGCGACAGACTCGATGTTGACGAACCGGCGCACGCGGGTGCCCTGGGCCAACCGTTCGGTGTCAGCATCCTTGAATGAGACGATCATGGGCCGATATTAACGCGGAGCGTGCATAACGTCAAGCGTTACTAGTGCGATTCGAGGCTCCAGCGCCGTGCACCCACTGCTACCGGCCTAATAGGGATAGGGAGAGGCCTCGCGGCCCCTCTCCTCCCACACCACCTGGCATACGGATCACGTACCAAGGCGGTTCGGTCGAGATTATCGTTTGATGTACAGCCGGGGCACTCCGAGCTCATCGAAGGATTTGCCCGGGAGAGCAAAAGCAAGAGCAGGAGAGCGGCTGAGACGCCACGGACCATGAGCCGACTTGGCTGTATTCCAGGCCAGCCGACGGCTCACCCCCCGTTTGCGCAGCTCCCGGTAACCTCTTCGCCCCCACTGTTTCCAGTGATAGCTGCGAAGGCGGCGGCGAATCCAGGAGTCGAGCTCCTTGAAGCCGGAGCGGACCTCACTGTGACCAAAGTACTCCCGCCACCCAAGCAGGTAGGCACGAAGTTCCTGGGCGAACTGGCGGATGCTCCGACCACGGGTGCGTCCCGTGATCTCTCGGATCTTCTCCTTGAACCGCTTCTCTGCCGATTCACTGACAAAGAGCCGGAAGCCGCGGCGGCTGAAGCTAAAACCGAGGAATTTTCTCTCCCATGGCCTTCCGACAGCACTCTTGGCTTCATTTACTTTGAGCTTGAGCTTGGAGGTGAGGTAGCGGGAGATACTCTCCAGTACCCTTCTCCCCGCCCGCAGGCTTTTCACGTAAATGTTGCAGTCATCGGCATATCGGGCGAATCGGTGTCCCCGCCTCTCAAGCTCCCGGTCCAACTGATCCAGAAGCAGGTTACTGAGCAGCGGGGAAAGAGGACCGCCCTGGGGTGTACCTTCCACCGTCTCATGCAAACAGTCGTGATCCAGGACGCCTGCTTTCAGGAAGCGGCGAATCAGCGTAACAACACGCCCGTCGCTTACCCGCTTCACGACCTCCCCCATGAGCTTGTCGTGATTCACTCGATCGAAAAATTTTTCGAGATCCATATCCACGACATACCCATAGCCGCTTCTCAGGTGCTTTTGGGCGCACCGCAGAGCCTGATGGGCACTGCGCCCAGGCCTGAACCCAAAACTCCACGGCGAGAACGTCGGGTCCCACTCAGGTTGGAGAACCTGCAGCACCGCCTGTTGAATCAGGCGATCGACCGCAGTGGGCACTCCTAAGTACCCAAGCAAAAGTTTCACAACATTCTAGGTGGAGAAGTTGATTGTGTATTTCGTTCCAAAGTTCTTCAATATGTGATCAATGGCCTCCTGTAGTAAACTAAAAGAGAGATAGGCTGAGAAGGATAGCCATTCATACTTTATCTTCCTCCACAGGATCTCAATGAGATTGAGCTCAGGAGAATAGGTGGGGAGGAATTTAATGTAGAGGTTCTTCTTGGCCCATCGCGGTA